>CAXXWL010000005.1:210000-911182 GCA_963662855.2 uncultured Caenibius sp. | reverse complement strand
GCCGACCGGACCATCCCAAGATGAAGCATCTCGTCTCCGGCGTGGTCGCGGGAATAGGCGGCTATGGCAATTGCGTGGGCGTGCCGACCGTTGGCGGCGAGACGAATTTCCACCCTGCCTATGACGGCAACATCCTCGTCAACGCGATGACGGTAGGCGTCGCCGATACGGACAAGATCTTCTATTCGGCCGCCACCGGCCTCGGCAATCCGATCGTCTATGTCGGATCGAAGACCGGGCGTGACGGCATCCATGGCGCGACCATGGCCAGCGCCGATTTCGGCGAAAATTCAGAAGAGAAGCGTCCTACCGTGCAGGTTGGCGATCCCTTCACCGAAAAGCTGCTGATCGAAGCCTGCCTCGAACTCATGGCAACCGATGCCATCGTGGCGATTCAGGACATGGGCGCAGCTGGCCTCACCTCTTCTTCGGTCGAAATGGCCAGCAAGGGCGGCGCGGGCATCCGGCTCAACATGAACATGGTTCCTTGCCGCGAGACCGGCATGACGCCTTACGAAATGATGCTGAGCGAAAGCCAGGAGCGGATGCTCATGGTGCTGAAGCCCGGCAAAGAGCCTATGGCCGAAGCCATTTTCCGCAAGTGGGAACTGGACTTCGCAGTGATCGGCGAAGTGACCGATACCGGCCATATGGTTCTGGAATTCAACGGCGAAGTGGTGTGCGACATTCCGCTCGGCCCGCTGGCCGACGATGCACCGGAATATGATCGCCCGTCACTCAGCCGCGAGGATTACCAGGCTTGGGCGAAACCCGGCGAAGTAGGCGATGTGTCCGCCAGCACCGATCTCGGTGCGGATCTCGTCAAGCTGATGGGCAGCGCCGATCTCGCTTCGCGCGCATGGATCTGGCAGCAGTATGACAGCCAGGTCGGCGGCGATACGCTGCAGCTTTCGGGCGGCGATGCCGCCGTTGTCCGCGTCCACGGAACACATAAGGCGTTGGCGATCAGCACCGATTGCACGCCGCGCTATTGCTATGCCGACCCCTATGAAGGCGGTAAGCAGGCGATTGCAGAAGCCTATCGCAACATTTGCGCGGTAGGCGGTACGCCGCTGGCGGTGACCAATTGCCTCAATTTCGCCAATCCGGAACGCCCGGAAATCATGGCGCAGTTTACAGGCTGCCTTCAGGGCATGGGCGATGCCTGCCGTGCGCTTGATTTCCCGATCGTGAGCGGCAACGTCTCGCTTTATAATGAATCCAAGGCCACCGGCGGCGGCAGCGCGATCCTGCCCACCCCCGCCATCGGCGGCGTCGGCCTGCTGGACGATTATTCGAAGATGGCCACCATCGCCTTCAAGAAGGAAGGCGATGCGATCTGGCTCATCGGAAGCGGGGCCGGCCATCTCGGTCAGTCGCTGTGGCTGCGCGAGTTGCACGGCCGCGAAGCAGGTGCGCCCCCGCCCGTGGACCTTGCAGCCGAGCGGAAGCATGGCGAGGAAGTCCGTGCACTGGTGAAGGCACAGGCAGTCACCTCCGTGCATGATATTTCGGATGGCGGCCTGCTAGTTGCCATTGCGGAAATGGCGCTGGCCGGCGGATTTGGTGCTCAACTGGACATCGAACTGGATGCCGCGGAGGCCTTTGGCGAAGATCAGGGCCGCTATGTCGTGACCGCGCCTGCCGGAGTGGAAATCCCCGGCGCGCAGCGACTCGGCACCGTTGGCGGCAGCAGCGTTGCGGGTGTTCCGCTCGACATACTGCGCGAAGCCAATGACAGCTTCTTCAAGGACTGGATGGAAGGCTGAGCCCAATCGTCATCCCGGCGCAAGCCGGGATGACGGCATCTCAGGCCGCCTGCGGTTTCAACACACCGTAGGGGTCCAGCCCGCCCTCGCGCCATATCCGATGGCACTCGCGGTAATACCGGGGCGGCGTGATGTTAAGCTTGGCGCGCGCCTCATCCAACTGAAGCGGCAGCCAGTCTCGTATGGAAAGTTCCGCCACGCGTGGGCACGCCTTGCCGAGCCTTTGCGCCTCGCGCACGGCGCGGAATATCGGGGCGCCGGGTGCACGTTTGGCAATTTCCCATGCACCAGCATAGGCAATCAGCAAATGCGCCGGCGCGGGTTGCTGGCTGTAGGTGAATGCCAGGACGCATTGTTCCCCAAGCGCGTCGCGCCCATATCCGGTTAGGACATGCAGCAGATCATGCGTGTCACGTAGCCGGTTGAGATAAAGGGTGAATTGGTCCCGATATTCAGGCCGGTCCGCCATGAAGCGATCGAATTCGTCGACCAGCCCCTGCGCGGTAAGCCCCTCGCTTTCCATGAAGCCGCAATAAGCATGGGCCACACTCCCCCTCGGCATGCGGCGCAAGGCGGCGTGATCGTCCAGCAGATCGACTAGCGTGGGTTCGCCCGCGATCACCGCCCTGCCCCGTTCGCTGGTGAGGAAGGCCCGCGCAGCGCCCGGCATTCCCTTCCAAGGCAACGCCTCGAAGATGCGGAAGACCTCCGAAGTGTCTTCCTTGTTCTTCACCAACTCCTGGAAATGGTGCCACGCTTTAACCGGACGATAGCGCACCGGCGGGCGATGTGCATCGATCAGCGGCAACTCGCCTGCGGCGCACAGAAGCGCTTCGCGAGAGGGAGACGCGGTGTTCATAGTGTAAGAATGGGCTTTACTTACACTAGTGTCAATATTGGCTGGGCCCCAAAGAGGCCAACACGTTCACGCACAGCGCCAGAATGCCAAGATTGAATGCAAAGGCGAACAGGCCGTGAAAGGTTGTGACTTTCCGCATGCGGCAGGACTGAATGGCGATATCCGCCGTCTGGCAGGTCATTCCGATCACGAAGGCAAAATTGACGAAATCGGCGAATTCGGGCTGCTCCTGTCCCGGAAAATCGAGCCCGCCGTGATCTGCCCCACGCGCCTGGGAATAATACAGCCGTGCATAATGGAAGGCGTAGATCAGATTGGCGAAACTCCAGCTCGCGATCAGGGTCGCGACCACCAGCAGGACACCCCCGGCCCCCAGCTTCTCCGATTCGAGCTTGAGTGTCGCCAGCGCTGTGAAGACCACAACCGTCACCAGCGACGTAAGCAGCAGAAGCAGAACCTGTCCGGCATCGTCGCGCTGGGCCTGCCGCCTGATTTCCTCCGGCCCACCTTTGCGCCAGAGCGGAATGCAGGAAAGAACGAAACCCAGAACTGCGATATCGAAAGTCGCGACGACGGCTTCGCCGGCCTTCAGGAAAGCGAGACAAGGCCCGGCTGCAAGAACCAGCAGCGCCAGGAAAAGCATGTATCGCGGATGACGGATGCTCCGCCATCCGCGCGAATTGTTTCCGTCCATGCAGGCGGGTTTAGCTTACCCAGTCGGTTTCCGGAATGCCCAGCAGGCTGAGGATGGCGGTAAGGTCGCCCCGGTCGATCCAGCCATTGGCGGCAGCGCGGGCCGTTGGCTTGGCGCGATAGGCAATGCCATAGGTCGCAGCCTCCAGCATCGGGATATCGTTCGCCCCATCACCCGTGGCGAGCGACACGGCGCTTTCGCCCAATTCCGCCATTTCCTCCAGCAGCACGGCCTTCTTCACACCGCTATCCGTGATGCCGCCCACAAGGTCGCCAGTCAGCACCCCGCTTTCGATCGCAAGGCAATTGGCCACCACACGCTCGAAGCCCAGCAATTCGGCCACCGGATCGGCGAACTGGTGGAAGCCGCCAGTGACCAGCACCGTGCGGCATCCCTTGCTCTTGAGTGTCTCGACCAGCACCCGCGCGCCGGGCATCGGTTCGATCCGCGTGTCGAGACATTCGAAGATCGCCCCTTCCGAAAGGTCGCGCAGCAGCATCACGCGTTCGCGCAACGCGCTTTCGAAATCGAGTTCACCCTGCATCGCCCGCTCGGTAATGGCGGCGATCTGGTGCTTGATCCCGGCAAAATCGGCCAGTTCGTCAATGCATTCGGCCTGGATCATGGTGGAATCCATGTCTGAGACGAACAGATTGGGAATCTGGAAATCGGCTTCGGCAACGATCAGGTCCGACGGGCGGAAATGTTCGTCCAGCACCGCGCGCAGGGCAATATCGTCACCCTCAGGCAGCGAAAGTTCCAGCACACCGCCGCAGAAATCCAGCATCTGCGCCATGGCCAGACGCATCCCTTCGCGTTCCAGCGCGACACTTGCAGCATCTAGACTTGCCGAAAGAGTGGCAGGGTCTGCTATCAGCCGGGCAATGAGCAAGGATCAATCTCCGAATTCGTCCGGCCACTTGCCGGCGCTGGCGCTCATTGCAGGGCCGACCGCCAGCGGCAAGAGCGATCTCGCCGTCAGGCTCGCCCTCGCGCTTGCCGATCGCGGCCGCCGGGGTGTGATAGTGAATGCCGATGCCTCACAGGTCTATGCCGACCTCGCGGTGCTGAGCGCGCGTCCTTCGGCAGAGGAGATGCAGGGGGTGGAGCATCGCCTGTTCGGCGCGTGGGACGGCGCCAATGCCTGCTCCGCCGCCGATTGGGCCGGTGCGGCCAAGCGGGAGATTGTGGAGATTCAGGCGCAAGGCGGCGTGCCGATCCTGGTGGGCGGGACCGGCCTCTATATCCGCACTCTGCTGGACGGCATTGCGCCCGTGCCGGAAATCGACCCCGCTATGCGGAAGGCGGTGCGCGCCCTCCCGGTGGCGCAAGCCTATGCCGCGCTCCAGGTCGAAGACCCCGAACGCGCCGCCCGGCTCGGCGCGGGCGACACCACTCGCATTGCCCGCGCGCTGGAAGTGGTGCGCTCCACGGGCAAGTCCCTCACCCACTGGCAGGCGCGGAGCGAGGGGGGTATCGCGAGCATGGTCGACCTCCACGCGGCCGTACTGCTCTCGCCGCGGAACAAGCTTTACAGCCGCTGCGACGCCCGCTTTGCGCGGATGCTGGAGAGCGGCGCGGTCGAGGAGGTCGAGGCCCTGCTCGCGCGCCAGCTCGACCCTGCCCTGCCCGTCATGCGCGCGATCGGTGTGCCGGAGATCGCCGGTTTCCTGCGCGGAGAGTGGAGCCTTGAGGAAGCGCAATCAAAAGGCTCTCAGGCGACACGAAATTACGTGAAGCGGCAATACACATGGGCAAAGCACCAGTTTCCGGCCGATTGGCAAAGATTCGAGTCACACGATTTCCCCGCTGAGGTATATTTTGATAGATTGTTACTCAATTAGCCCTTGACGCGTTATAAACGATCCCCTAGCAGCCTCCTCAAGTTTGGCTCATTGGGCCAATGCAAACCGATGGAGAGGCGACCCGGCGCAGCCAACTGCGCCGGGTCGGTTTTTTAGAGGAGGCCCCGCCGCGAGACCTTGCGCGGGGATAATTTCAAGGAGGGGTCCCGGACGATTCCGGCGCCCGAGGAAAAAGGAATTCTACGTGGCCGAGGAAAAGAGCGGCGCGGCAATCCTGGTCGAAAGCCTGGTGAAGCAGGGCGTCGAATTTGTGTTCGGCTATCCCGGCGGTGCAGTGCTTCCGATCTACGACGAGCTGTTTGCCGAACATCGCATCCGCCACATCCTCGTCCGGCACGAAGCCGGCGCGGCTCATGCGGCGGAAGGCTATGCCCGCTCCACCGGCAAGCCCGGTGTGGTGCTCGTCACCTCCGGCCCGGGTGCGACCAATGCCGTCACCGGCATTGCCGACGCATTTCTGGATTCGATCCCGCTGGTGGTCATCACCGGGCAGGTCGCCACCAATCTGATCGGCTCCGACGCGTTCCAGGAAGCCGATACGATCGGCATCACGCGCCATTGTTCCAAGCACAATTATCTGGTGAAGGACCCGTCCGACCTTGCCGCGACAATTGACGAGGCGTTCCAGATCGCCACTACCGGCCGCCCCGGCCCGGTCGTCATCGACATTCCAAAGAACGTCCAGGTCGCCACTGCGACGTGGCAGGATGGGGAAATCCAGCGCAAGATCCGCTATTCGCCCCAGACAGCAGGCAGCGTCGAAGACATCGCAGAGGCGGTGGAACTGATCGCCAATGCCAAGCGGCCGATCTTCTACACTGGCGGCGGCATCATCAATTCGGGGCCGCTGGCCACCGAATTGCTGCGCCACTTCCAGTCGCTCACGGGCGCACCGGTCACCAGCACGCTGATGGGCCTCGGCGCCTTCCCGCATGACCATGCCGACTGGCTGGGGATGCTGGGGATGCATGGCACCTTCGAAGCCAATCTGGCGATGAACCAGTGCGACGTGATGGTCTGCATCGGCGCGCGTTTCGACGACCGCGTTACGGGCCGTCTGGACGCATTCTCCCCCGGCTCGACCAAGATCCACATCGATATCGACCGTTCCTCGATCAACAAGGTCGTTCCCGTCGATCTGGGCATCGTGGGCGATTGCGCCACGATTCTGGAGCAGTTGATCACCGTGTGGGGCAAGCGCAAGGCAACCGACCTTTCCGAATGGAAGGCCCGGATCGAAGGCTGGCGCGCGCGTGAAAGCCTTGCCTATCCGGCCGAGAGCAAGAGCGGCGACATCATGCCGCAATATGCGATCGAACGCCTGTTCGCCCTCACTCGCGATCATGATCCCGTCATCACCACTGAGGTCGGGCAGCACCAGATGTGGGCCGCGCAATATTTCGGCTTCGACAAGCCGAACAAGTGGCTCACCTCGGGCGGCCTCGGCACGATGGGCTATGGCCTGCCCGCCGCGATCGGCGCGCAGCTAGGCAATCCCGATACTCTGGTGATCGACATTGCCGGTGAAGCATCGATCCAGATGAACATCCAGGAACTGGGCACCGCCAGCCAGTTCCGCCTGCCGGTGAAGGTGTTCATCCTCAACAATGAATTCATGGGCATGGTCCGCCAGTGGCAGGAACTGACCTATGAGAGCCGCTATTCGAATTCCTATTCGGACAGCCTGCCCGATTTCGTCGCCCTGGCCGAAGCCTATGGCTGGAAGGGTATTCGCATCGAGGATGAAAGCCAGCTCGATGCCGGGATCAAGGCGATGATCGAGCATGACGGGCCAGTGATGGTCGATTGCCGCGTTGCCAAGGAAGCAAACTGCTTCCCGATGATCCCGTCGGGCGCCGCGCATACCGAGATGCTGCTTTATGGCGACGAGGTTGCGGGCACGATGGAAGACGAAGCAAAGGCATTGGTGTAAGGGCGCCCCCGTGATGAAAATCCAGCATTCCGCATCCGAGCGCCACGTGCTCACCATCATCGTCGACAATGAGGCGGGGATTCTCGCCAAGATTGCCGGCCTGTTCACTGCGCGCGGTTACAATATCGACAGCCTGACGGTGGCCGATATCTCCGAGAACCACGCGGTGAGCCGCATCACCATCGTCACCAACGGGCCTCCTGCGGTAATCGACCAGATTCACGCCCAGCTCGAACGGCTGGTGCCGGTGCACAAGGTGATCGACCTCAGCGAGGAAGGCCCGCATATCGAGCGCGAACTGGCGCTGGTTAAAGTGGCCGGCAAGGGCGAGAGCCGCGTGGAAGCGCTGCGCCTGGCCGACGTGTTCCGCGCCAAGGTGGTCGATACCACGACGCAGAGCTTCATCTTCGAACTCACCGGGACGCCCGACAAGATCGACAGCTTCATCACGCTGATGCGTGAACTGGGGCTGGTCGAAGTCGGCCGCACCGGTGTGGTCGGCATGATGCGTGGGCCGGGTGGCTCATGATTTCCCTGCGGCCGACATTGCTGGCGGCGGCAATGGCCGCCATCGCCTTGCCTGCTGCAGTGCAGGCGGAGGACACGGCTCTTACTCCCGTCGCTTCGACATCCGGCATAGATCCCTGCATCTCTCGGACTGCCAATGAAACCGAAGCCCGCGCCTGCCTAGACGAGCAGGTTGGATGGGCATGGGACGAACTGGGCAAATCCTGGTTCGCCGCTCTGGCGGCAGTTGGCGGCACCGGAACTCCTGCGGGCAAGGCCCTGGTCGCTGAAAAAGACGCCTGGATGCAATATCAGGCGGCCGCATGCCGTTTCTATACGGTTGAACGGAACGGGCTGGTGGAATACGGGCTCACCCAGCGTTGCCAGCAGATGCTCATATCCGCCCGCGCGGCGGATCTGGATTTCAACGTTTCAAAAATTCCCGCAGATCTGCGGCACGGGTCCTGATCATTGATTGTGTCGCCGCGCAGGCGGCGAAGCGAAAGGATAATTGACGTGAAAGTGTATTACGACGCCGATGCGGACCTGAACCTGGTCACTGGCAAGAAGATCGCCGTGCTCGGCTATGGCAGCCAGGGCCACGCCCATGCTCAGAACCTGCGCGACAGCGGTGTGAAGGAAGTGGCCATCGCGCTGCGTCCGGGTTCGGCATCGGCCAAGAAGGCGGAAGCTGCCGGCTTCAAGGTGCTGAGCAACAGGGAAGCAGCCGAATGGGCCGACATCCTGATGATCCTCGCGCCGGACGAACATCAGGCCGCGATCTGGGAAAACGATCTGAAGGGCAACATGAAGAAGGGCGCCGCCCTCGCCTTCGCCCATGGTCTGAACATTCACTTCGGCCTGATCGAAGCTCCGTCCGACATCGATGTGATCATGATCGCGCCCAAGGGCCCGGGCCACACCGTGCGCGGCGAATATGTGAAGGGCGGCGGCGTGCCGTGCCTCATCGCCGTCCATCAGGACGCCAGCGGCAATGCGCATGACATCGCCCTCGCCTATGCTTCGGGCGTTGGCGGTGGCCGCAGCGGCATCATCGAAACCAACTTCAAGGAAGAGTGCGAAACCGACCTGTTCGGCGAGCAGGCCGTGCTGTGCGGCGGCATCACTCACCTGATCCAGGCTGGTTTCGAAACGCTGGTGGAAGCGGGCTACGCCCCAGAAATGGCCTATTTCGAATGTCTCCACGAAACCAAGCTGATCGTGGACCTGCTGTATGAGGGCGGCATCGCCAACATGCGCTATTCGATCTCGAACACGGCCGAATATGGCGACATCGTCACCGGTCCGCGCATCATCACCGAAGAAACGAAGTGGGAAATGAAGAAGGTTCTGGAAGACATCCAGTCCGGCCGCTTCGTGAAGAACTTCGTGCTCGACAATCGCGCCGGCCAGCCCGAGCTGAAGGCAAGCCGCAAGGCCGCCGCTGCTCACCCGATCGAGCAGACCGGTGCCCGCCTGCGCGCCATGATGCCCTGGATCGGCGCCAACAAGCTGGTGGATCAGGAAAAGAACTGAGCCACATTCCGGATTACGGAAAGATGCGCCGCCGGCGGGATCATATCCCCGCCGGCGGCGTTGTTTTATCCGGCGTGCGCGAACGGGCGCATGCGCAGTAGACTTTATCAAACCGGCACGCCAAAGTGCGGACCATCCATTCCATGGGCTAAACTCAAAGGGAGGAAATCAAGGATGCGTAAAGTTCAGATGGGTATCGCGGCGGTTACCGGCGCAGCCCTGCTCTATGTCGTTGCCGCGCAGGCGCAGAACGGCGATCTCGGCGGCCCCGGCAAGGCTGATGCCGCGCTCGTCACGGCCGGCACCTATGCTGCCGACCCCGGCCATACGCTGGTCGGCTGGAAGGTAAATCACTTCGGCTTCTCCGACTATTTCGGCCTGTTTGGGGACGTGAAGGGCACGCTCAAGCTCGATCCAAAGAACGTGGCGGCCAGCTCCGTCGAAGTGACGATCCCGGTCTCCAAGGTCACCACTGCCAATGCGGGCCTGACCGGCCACCTGCTGTCGGCAGGCAAGGACGGCAAACCGGCCGACTTCTTCGGCGCGGCCCCTGCCGATGCCACCTTCAAGTCCACCTCGGTCAAGTCCGCCGGCGGCAATAAGGCAACCATCGCGGGCGACCTCACGCTCAATGGCGTGACCAAGCCCGTGACGATCAATGCCGAATTCACTGGTGCAGGCGCCAACCCCTTCAGCAAGAAGGAAACCGTCGGCTTCAAGGGCACCGCGCGCATTAAGCGTTCGGAGTTCGGCATCAACTATGCCGTGCCGATGGTAACCGACACGGTCGACCTCGACATCGCTGCGGCTTTCGAAAAGCAGCAGTAAGCCTATCTCGTCATTGCGAGCGGCGATGCTGCTCGCAATGACGGCTCGGGCTTTTTGGCCCGCCTGCCAAACCTTTTCCTTGAAATCCTCCGCGCGATTGTCCATCTGCCTGATGGATGACGAACCCCGCGCTCCTTAGCCTGCTTCGACTTACACGCCCTTAGGCGTGTCTTCCCGGCTGCGCCCTTTGCGCGTGGCACCCCGCCTAAGGGCCATTCAAAAATCTTCGGTCGAAACTGCAGCGCACCTTGCCGTGCGCGCAACAGGCGATAAGGCAATTCCCATGGCGATGCTCAAGGATCCTAGCGAGAAATACCGGCCCTTCCCCCAGGTTCCGATCACGGACCGGCAATGGCCCTCGCGCACCATCACCGCGCCCCCGCGCTGGCTCTCCACCGACCTGCGGGACGGCAATCAGTCGATCATCGATCCGATGGACGCGGTGAAGAAGAACCGTTTCTTCGACATGCTGGTGGAAGTGGGCCTGAAGGAAATCGAAGTCGGCTTCCCCGCTGCAGGCAAGACCGAGTTCGACTTCATCCAGTCGCTGGTCCAGTCCGGCCGCGTTCCCGACGATGTGATCGTGCAGGTGCTCACCCAGTCTCGCGAAGACCTGATCCGCACCAGCTTCGAAAGCCTGCAGGGCGCGAAGCAGGCGATCGTCCATCTCTACAATGCCGTATCCCCCGCATGGCGCGACATCGTGTTCCGCATGAGCAAGGCGGATGTGAAGGAAATCGCGATCAAGGGCGCGAAAATCCTGCGCGACGAGGCCGCCCGACATCCCGATACGGACTGGTATTTCGAATATTCGCCCGAGACCTTCTCCACCGCCGAGCTGGATTTCAGCCTGGAGGTTTGTGAAGCGGTAATGGACGTGTTGCAGCCGACGGCGGATCACCAACTGATCTTGAACCTGCCGGCCACGGTCGAGGCGGCGACGCCGAACATCTATGCCGACCAGATCGAATATTTCTGCCGCAACATCCCCCGGCGCGAAACGGTGGCGATCAGCCTGCACACCCATAATGACCGGGGCACCGGCGTTGCCGCGGCCGAGCTGGGCCTGATGGCCGGCGCGGACCGTGTGGAAGGCTGCCTGTTCGGCAATGGCGAGCGCACGGGCAATTGCTGCCTGGTGACCGTGGGCCTCAACATGTACACGCAGGGCGTCGACCCGGGGCTGGACTTCTCGGACATCGATTCCATCATTGAGACGGTGGAATATTGCAACCAGATCCCGGTCCACCAACGCCACCCCTATGGCGGCGAATTGGTGTTCACGGCCTTCTCGGGCAGCCATCAGGACGCGATCAAGAAAGGCTTCGAAGCGCAGTCCAAGCGCAATGACGGGCTGTGGCAAGTGCCTTACCTGCCGATCGATCCCGCCGATCTGGGCCGCAGCTACGAGGCAGTGATCCGCGTGAATTCGCAATCCGGCAAAGGCGGCTTCGCCTGGGTGCTGGAGCAGGATCAAGGTCTGAAACTGCCCAAGAAGCTGCAGGCGGACTTCTCCAAGCACGTCCAGCGCATCGCCGACGAACTCGGCCGCGAACTCAATGCCGCCGATATCTGGCAGGTGTTCCGCGAAAGCTACTTCATCAAGGTCGAGAAGCGCCGTTTCCGGCTGGTCGATTACAATGAAGGCCGCGCGGCGGACGGTACGCGGATATTCACCGGCACGATCGAAGTGGACGGCAAGGCGCAAAGCGTTTCCGGTCGCGGCAAGGGGTTGATCTCTTCCGTGCTGGCAACGCTGGAGGAGACCTTCGGCCTCGAGATGGAAGTGCTCGACTATACCGAGCATGCGCTGGGCCAGGGCACCGATGCACAGGCCGCAGCCTATGTCGAATGCGCCCTGCCCGATGGCCGCGTGGTCTGGGGTGTGGGGATCGACGAGGACGTTGCTTCCGCCAGCGTGCGCGCGATCCTTTCTGCGGCCAATGGCACAGTGCGCGACACCTGATCTTGCGCCCGGACGACGATTATCCGGAACAATCCTCAATAGAGACTGAGGGGCAAGGCGCATTTGCCCTGCCCCTCAGCGCCCAATGGCCCGGCTGGGCATTGATCGCACTTTTGGTGGGTGCGTTCGTGTGGCACCTGCCGCGCGGCACGGTGATGGTGGAATGGGCGATTTCGGCCGAAATCCTGCGTGCAGGGCATTGGCCGAACATCTTTCTGCACATGTTCGCCCATGGCGGCTTCATGCATATCGCCTTCAACAGCATGGCCCTTGCCAGCCTCTCGCCCTATGTGGCCTTCCGCCTGGGTACAGGGCCAGCCGGCTGGCTGCGTTATCTTGCCCTGTTCCTGACCTGCGGACTGGCGGGCCTGGCGATGTTTCTGGCGATCCATCCTAATGGCGACGTGCCGATGCTGGGCGCTTCAGGCGCAATCTTCGGCTTCGCCGGCTTCCTGGTGCGTTATCCGCCCGGCGTCCCGGGGACCATGCCGCTGTGGTCACGCGAGACGGGCCGTGCGCTGGTGGACTTTGTGAAGACCAACCTTTTCCTGATCGCGATCCTCACCCTGCCCGCGTTGCTGGCCGGCCAATCGGGCGGCGTTGCATGGGAGGGGCATCTGGGCGGCTTCCTGTTCGGACTGCTCGCCGCCCCGTTCTTCGTCCCACGCAACGCGCGCTGAGGCCGCTCACTTCACATATTTGGCGTACCAGCCCAGCCAGCGGTGCATCCGGTCGACAATGTAGCTCGGCCGGGTGAAGCCGTGATATTGTTCCGGATAAATCACCAGTTCGGTGTCCACCTTGCGGGCCTTCAGCGCCTGATACATCTGCTCGCTCGCCCATGTCGGCACATTGACGTCCGCCCCGCCGACCATGAACAGCGTGGGCGTCTGGATCCGGTCCGCATGGAGGAAGGGGTAGGAATTCTTGATCCAGACCTCCGTGTTCTCCCAAGGCTTGCCCAGTTCGACGTCATATTCGACCGCATATTGGTCCGTGCCATAACCCAGCAGGACATTGGCGATCGACGCGCCCGACATGGCCGCCTTGAAGCGCTGGTCCGAAGTGATCAGATAATTGGTGGACATGCCGCCATAGGACCAGCCGCCGACCACAAGCTTTTCCGGATCGGCAATGCCCCTGGCCACCGCATCGTCCACGGCGGCAAGATCGTCCTCCACGTCCACCGTACCCCAGGCTGCATTGATGCCTGACGCGTAGACCGTGCCGCGCCCGGTGCTGCCGCGCGGATTGGGTGTCAGCACCGCAAAGCCCGCGCCAGCGAAGACCTGCTGCCACATATCGAAGCTATAATCATACTGCGCCGCCGGGCCGCCATGGGGGTGAAGGATCGTCTTCACTTTCTCGCCCGGCTTCGTACCCACGGGAACCATCACGAAACCGTGGACTTCGGTGCCGTCCTTGCTCTTGTAGGAAGTGAATTTCGCATCGGCGAAATCGATGCCCTTCATCCATTCGGCATTGTGGCTGGTGAGCGGGCGCAGCTTGCCCGCATCCAGCGCGTAAAGCTCATAGGGCTTGGTCGGCGCGGAATAGGTCACCACCGTGCGCGTGCCTGCCGAGCTGGGATTGCGCAGCACGAACTCGCCGCCCGCCACCGCCGCCACCTTGCCACCACTCGCCGGGACGGTGGAGAGCTTCATCTGTCCGTCATCCTCCACGATGAAGCGCAGCGCCTTGCCGTCGGCCGTCCATTCCGGATTGTAGACATTGCGATCCAGACCCTTGGTCAGGATCGTCGGCTCGCCACCGCTGGCGGAAATCACTGCCAGATCACTCGCCGCATACCACATCAGCTTGGGATCGCCGCCGCGCACATAGGCGATCTTCGAACCGTCCGGGCTCCATACGGGATAGGAGGCGAAATCGGGATTCGCATCCGCCCCTTCGTAAGTGGTGAGCTGCAAAGGCGCTGCACCCGGCGCGTCCACCCGCGCGACATAGATGTTGTAATCATGCGAACGGTCGGCATCCGGCCCCCGGCGGGAGACGAAGGAGACGCGCGTGGAATCGGGCGACCATGCCGGAAACGCCTCGTCATAATCGCCATCGGCCATGCGCTGCGCCTTGCCGGTGGCAAGATCGTAGAGCCACAGGCGCGAGCGTTCCTTGCCGAGATAGCCGACGCCATCGACCTTGAACTGATAGCGGTCGATCACGATCGGCGGCGGGATTTCCTCGCCATCGGCATTCTTCTTCGGCTCTTCCGGCTTGTCGAACACGATCAGGGCAAGGCGCTTGCCATCGGGCGACCAGGCGAAATCCTCCACCGAGCCTTCGATACCCTCAAGTGCCTTCGCTTCGCCGCCCGCCATGGGCATGATCCACAGGCGGCCCTGTTCCTTCTCGTCACTGCGCGAAGAGATGAAGCCCAATTGCCTGCCATCGGGGCTGAACTTCGGATTGCTCTCGCTCTCCCCCTTGCGCGAGGTGAGCTGGCGTGGCCCGCTGCCATCCCACGGGGCAAGCCAGATATGCGACACCGGCTCATCCGCATCCATATCGGTGCCTGTCACCGTATAGACCGCCACATCGCCCGAAGGCGAAAGGTCCGGCTCCGAAATGAGAAGCTCCTTCACCTGATCCTCGGGAGTGACCGGGCGGGCAATCGCGGTGAGCGGCTGGAGCGAGAGAACAAGCGCAGTGGCAGTGAAAAGCAGACGCATCGAAGGGCTCCCCTGGTTCTTACCCCGGTTTCAGAGGATACTTCTTACGCGTTTGCTGCGGCTGCACAATCCCGTGGCAGAGAAGAATATGGACGCATGCGCGTCCGGCAGGATCAGGCCTCTGCCTTCGCCTTTTCGAAATCCCGGTGGGCAAGGAAGCGTTCGGCATCGAGCGCGGCCATGCAGCCGGTGCCGGCGGCCGTGATCGCCTGACGATAGGTGTGGTCCATCACATCGCCGCAAGCGAAGACGCCGGGAACCGAGGTCTTGGGCGTGCCCGGTTCGACCAGCAGATAGCCGCTCTCGTCCATCGGCAGCTTGCCCTTGAACAGCTCCGTGGCGGGCGCATGGCCGATGGCCACGAAAGCGCCCTCCACTTCCAGCGTGCTCGTCTCGCCGGTGACCGTGTCGGTCAGTTCGAGGTGATGCAGCGCGCCGTTATCGCCCGCTACGAAACGAGTGACGGCCTTGTTCCAGAGGGTGCTGATCTTCGGATTAGCGTGGAGCCGGTCCTGCAGGATCTTTTCGCTGCGCAATTCGTCGCGGCGATGGATCAGGGTCACATCGTCGGAATGGTTTGTGAGGTAGAGCGCTTCCTCCACGGCGGTGTTGCCGCCGCCGATCACCGCCACCTTCTTGCCACGGAAGAAGAAACCGTCGCAGGTCGCGCAAGCCGACACGCCCTTACCCGACAGCGCCTGTTCGCCTTCCACGCCCAGCCATTTGGCCTGGGCGCCGGTGGCGATCACCAGCACATCGCCGATATATTCGTCGCCACTGTCCCCTATGGCCTTGAAGGGCGAGCCGCCGGCAATATCGATGTCGACGATCGTGTCCCACATCATCCTTGTACCGACATGTTCGGCCTGGGCCTGCATTTCCTGCATCAGCCACGGGCCCTGGATCACTTCGCGAAAGCCCGGATAATTCTCCACATCGGTGGTGATCGTCAGCTGGCCGCCCGGCTGCAACCCTTGCACCACGATTGGCTCCATACCCGCACGCGCGCCATAGATGGCGGCCGAAAGCCCCGCCGGGCCGGAACCGATAATCAGCATGCGTGTGGTATGGGTCGCCATGTCGCGTTGGAATCCGTGTATCTGTTGCCTGCGGGGCATGTAGTGTCTTGCCTGCCCCCGGACAATCTCAGCGTAGCTTGGGCTGGGGAAAGCTCACCTGTCCTTGGCCGCCCGCCCCACCCTTATCCGCAATGCAGCGCCGCTCGCACTTGTTTCGCCATCCCCGATTGCGCACAACCTATCTCGACGACGGCGAGCGGGAATGGCTATCACCCATGCACATCCTCCACCCCATTTACACCCATGATCGCGCGCGAATCGCCGTCCGTGCGGGGCAAACGCTGATCACCTATGGCCGCCTGTGCGCTGATATCGATGCCATGGCGCAATGGCTGTTCGACCAGGGGCTGGAGCCAGGCGACCGGGTGACACTGCACCCCAGCCACATCGGCAATACGAGCTATTGGGACTGGATCATGCAGCTGGGTGCGATCCGTGCCGGGCTGGTGAATTCGACCGACGGCATGCCGCCCAAGATCGCGGCGACGGGCGCGATCGGGCCCTATGCCGCTGCGGTGGGCAAGCTCGACACACTCAGTCCCAATGCCGCCCCTGCGCGCAAACTGCTCTTTGCTCCGAAGGGGGCCGAACCGTTGGCCGAACAGGTCCGGCTTCTGGGCGAACCGCGAGACCTCGCAGGGTTGGAGGCGAAATCGGTCCGTCTGCTCTCGACATCTGGAACCACCGGAACGCCCAAGGTCGTCCGCTGGGATGCACCGCTATTCGCCGCTCGGCTGAAGCAGGTGCGCGATATCGGCGACATCACGCCCGATACGGTCCTTCTCACCATGCTGGGCCTCATTACCACCACCGGCCTGCGCTATCCCCTGGCAGCCTGGCAGATCGGCGCAACGGTACTGCTGGCCTCCATGGGCGACGAGCAGCCCGATTTCGCCGATTTGACGGCATCCAGCACCTTTCTTGCCGCCTCACCCTTCCGCATGCAGGAATTGCTCACACTGGTTCCCGGCGAATGGCCGGGGCGAGACAGCAGGATGATCGAACTGTTCGGCGGACGCGTGCCGCCGCTGATGCGCAACGAGATTCTCTCCCGCTGCTGCACCGATCTGCGAATGAGTTATGGCGCGACCGAGATCGGCCGGGTTGCTGCCGGAGACACTTCGCTGGTGGAGCGCGACCCCGGCGCCGTTGGCCTGCTCGAGCCGGGAATCACCCTTCAGATCGTTGACGGCCAAGGTAATGAACAGCCCGCAGGCCAGCCCGGCATCGTCCGCCTGAAGTCGGACTTCATGTGCGATTCCTATATCGGAATCCCGCCGCAGACCGGGCCGCATGCCCCGTTCCGCAATGGCTGGTTCTACCCCGGCGACATCGGCGTACTCCATCCGGACGGGTTGTTCGCAATCAGCGGGCGCCTGTCGGAGACGATCAACCTTGCAGGCGCCAAATTGTCGCCAGCCTTGCTTGAGGAACGGCTGGCGACGCTGCCCGAGGTGTTGGACATCTGTGTGATGGCGCTGCAACTCGACCGGGCTGATCTGCTCGCCGTGGCTGCCGTGCTCGAACCGGGAACAGATCCGAAGGCGGCAAAGGCCAGGATGCGCGGCCTGATCCCGCGCCAGTTCCCCTTTGCCCTGTTCAGTGTCGAGCGGATTCCGCGCAACGCCATGGGCCGCATTCCGCGACAGGCCTTGGCCCGCGGTCTCGCCGCGCGCCTTGGCAAGGCCGATACCCCAGCGCCCAAGACTGAGTGACCGCGCAAGATGGTTGCAAAAATTGCCAAAGTGAATGGGGATGGTAGCGGAGGAGGGACTCGAACCCCCGACACGCGGATTATGATTCCGCTGCTCTAACCGGCTGAGCTACTCCGCCCCAAGGTCAATTGCCCGAGGGCCAGCCACCGCATCGCGGTGGGCAGGCGGCGCATTTAGGTTGGAGTTTTGCCCCGGTCAACCGCGAAACGGATATTGTGCGATCTCTCGCCACAATCCGTCCTCCCAGGCGTAGAGTCCGAAGCCGCGAAAGCGGAATGCGCGCCGCTCCAGAGACTGGCCAAGCTCCGCCTGCAGTGCCTTGGCAACCGCAGGTTCGACCTTGTTCTGCACCGTGATGTGCAGGCGCAGCTTGCGATCGTCCTGCATCGTCAGCAGGCCATGAAGCCGGTCAGCCATGATCGCATGCAAATCCACCATGCCCGTGGAATCGACATCGAAGGCGGTGCCCGTGCCAAGGTTCATGATCCCGCTGATCCGCGCATCTGGCGCTTTCCCCCGCGCCAGATCGCCCAGTAGCCGGCGTATCTCCGCTTCGGCGGAGGGCGGCAATGCATGGAACAGTGTGACATGGGCGCGCAGGCGGTTGCGCTCCGGCGGATAATGGATTCGCCGCAAGCCATCCGCCCAGGCCAATATGTCGCCCGGCAGTTCAGTGGTGATCAGAAGCGGGGCGGAACCCATTACCGTAGTCTCAGCTGTGCTTGGGCATCAGCCCACCACGCTGGCCTCGCTCTCCATCGCCTCGCAGGTTGTCAGGAGCTGATCGACCGCCGCGTCGAAATTCGCATCGTCCATCGCATTGAGCGATTCGACCAGACTTCCGGCAACCGCGCCGAATTCCGAATCATGCCGCTCCTCGAAGCCTTCGGGATAGGTGGTGGAGATGTATTTATGCCAGGTCTCGGCCAGGAAACCGGCAAATTCGGCTTCGCCGCTCTGGTCCTCCGGATCATCGCTGAGGAGAGAATAGATCACTTCGCAGGTGAGCGCCTGATTATAGGCTGCCGCAGGATCGCTTGCCGGCTCCCCTTGGGCGAATGCCGGTGCGGACAGCGCAAGCAGCATGGGAAGAGCGATGGTTGCGATACGGATGTTGGCGGACATGGCTCTGATTCCCCGGTCTGGCGTGAAGTGCTCTATTCGATCTCGCCACGCTGGCGACGCAAGGCGAACCAGCGCGCGACATTGGCATTATGCTGTTCCAGCGTATCGGCAAAGACGTGACCGCCCTTCCCGTCCGCCACCATGTAGAGCGCGCTGGTCTGGGCGGGCGAAAGCACCGCCTCTATCGATTCGCGGCCGGGATTGGTGATCGGCCCCTTGGGCAGACCCACCATAGTGTAGGTGTTGTAATCGTTCACCGCCGCGATTTCCGACTGGCGGATACGGCGGCCCAGCGGCTTGCCCTTGGTGATCGGATAGATGATCGTCGGGTCTGCCTGCAGCAGCATGCCGGTGCGCACACGGTTGGAATAGAGCCCCGCCACCATCTTGCGTTCCGAAGCAACGCCGGTTTCCTTCTCCACGATGGAGGCAAGGATCAGCGCCTCGCGCGGGCTTTTGGCTACCGTGCGGGGAGATCGCTTAGACCAGCCATCGGCCAGTTCCTTCGCCATGGCCGCCTGCATCCGCTGCAACACGGAGGCTCGGCTTTCCCCGCGCGCGAAATCGTAGCTGTCAGGCAGGACAGAGCCTTCCGGCGGAACGGGAATATCTCCGGTGAGGAGCTTTTCCGCCATCAGCCGTTCGTAAACCAGAATAGAGGGCATGCCTTCCGGGATGGTGATCATCCGGCGGATGACTTCCCCGCCCTGCAGGATCGCCATGATCCGGCGCGCACTGGCGCCGGCAGGCAGCAGGAATTCGCCGGCCTTGATCGGTTCGTCGCTGGCGAAGAATTTGGCGCGCAGGCGGAAGGCGTCGGCGGAAGAAATCGCCCCTTCCGCCTCGAGTCGGTCAGCCACGCCATAAAGCGATGCGCCGGAGGGGACGACGAAGCTCGTCTCCTCCTCCAGTGGACCGGGGCCGAACCAGCCCCAGCCGAACACGGCCAGCGCCGCCGCCAGCGCCAGAACGATAACCGCAAGCGGCTTCAGCGGGTTCTGGCGGCGGCGCCGCGCCATGTGTCAGTCGACCTGCTTCATCACCAGGCTGGCATTGGTGCCGCCAAAGCCGAAGCTGTTGTTCAGCACCGCGCGCACGGTGCGCTTCTTGGCGGTGTAGGGCACCAGATCCACCCCTGCGCAACCATCGGATGGATTGTCCAGATTGAGCGTGGGCGGCACGATCTGATCGCGCAGCGCCAGGATGCAGAAGATGCTCTCAACCGCACCGGCGCCGCCCAGAAGGTGGCCGATGGCGGATTTGGTGGAGCTCATCGAGACATGCCCCATCGCATCGCCGAACAGGCGGCGCACCGCGCCCAATTCCAGCTCGTCGCCCAGCGGGGTCGAGGTGCCGTGGGCGTTGATGTAGTCGATATCTTCAGGCGTCATCCCGGCCTTGCGCAGCGCCATTTCCATGGAGCGGAACGCGCCCGAGCCTTCGGGATGCGGCGCGGTGACGTGATAGGCATCGCCCGACAGACCATATCCCACCACTTCAGCGTAGATTTTCGCACCGCGTGCCTTGGCGTGCTCATATTCCTCGAGCACCACCACGCCCGCGCCCTCGCCCATCACAAAGCCGTCGCGATCCTTGTCATAGGGGCGGCTGGCCTTTTCGGGCTGGTCGTTGAAGGCGGTGCTGAGCGCGCGCGCCTGGGCGAAGCCGGCGATCCCGATCGGGCAGATGGTCGCTTCCGCGCCGCCTGCCAGCATGATGTCGGCATCGCCGTCCTTGATCATGCGCGCAGCGTCGCCGATCGAATGGGCGCCGGTCGAACAGGCGGTCACCACCGCGTGGTTCGGGCCCATCAGACCATATTTGATCGAAACCTGGCCGGAGATCAGATTGATCAGGCGGCCATGCACGAAATGCGGCGAAACCCGGCTGGGGCCCTTTTCGTAAAGGACGATCGATTCCTTCTCGATCCCCGGCAGGCCGCCGATGCCCGAACCGATGGAGCAACCGGCGCGCAGGCGCGTCGCTTCGTCCATGTCGAGCAGCCCGGCATCCTCGATCGCCTGACCGGCGGCATCGATCCCGAACACGATGAAGGGATCGACCTGGCGCTGGATCTTGTGATCCACCCGCTTGTCGGCATCGAAGCCCCACGGATGATCCGCAGGCTTGACCTCGCAGGCGATGCGGCATTTCTGGTCCGACGCATCGAACTTGGTGATGAAACCCGCACCGCTCTTGCCGGCAAGGATGTTGGACCAGGTGGTCTCCACATCGGCCCCCAGAGGGGTGACGAGGCCAAGACCGGTTACAACCACACGACGCATATCACTCTCCAAAGTCACGAAAGGCCCAGCCTTTTAACGGCCGAGCCTTCCATCCCCGTCACGTCCGGCGGGACCATACGCTAAGGGGCGTAAGGGTTATCAGCCCTTGTGATCTTCGATGTACTTGTTGGCGTCGCCGACGGTAGCGATCTTCTCAGCCGCATCGTCGGGAATCTCGACACCGAATTCTTCTTCGAACGCCATCACCAGTTCGACAATGTCGAGACTGTCGGCGCCCAGATCGTCGATGAAGCTGGCATCGGGCGTGACCTTGTCGGCTTCGACACCAAGGTGTTCGACTACGATCTTCTTCACGCGTTCGGCGGTATCGCTCATGGAAATCCCTCTCGAAGGAACATTAATCTCTCGGCTTTCGCCCCTAAAGAAGCCCGCGCGCCCTTGCAAGTGCCATGGGCCAACCTGCCGCTTCGGCTGGTGGAAAGCTCCAAAACCCGCCTTGGGGCAGGCAAAGGAATGCTTGCCGCCCCCCGCGCCTTGACCGAACCGCAGGGCGGCATACCTAAGTTGCACCCTTTCTTCCTTGCGGAGTCCCCCTGCATGTCCACTCTCGCGCCTGCCTCCACCGCTACGCTTTTCCGGCCTTTCCGCTTCAAATCGCTGGAACTGAAGAACCGCATCGTCATGGCGCCCATGACCCGGACCAAGGCGCCGGAGGGCATTCCCGGCAAGGCGAATGCGGAATATTACCGCCGCCGGGCCGAAGGCGATGTCGGCCTGATCCTGTCGGAAGGCACGGTGATCGACCGGCCATCTTCCCGCAATGATCCGGGCATTCCGTTTTTCCACGGCGAAAAGGCGTTGGCGGGCTGGAAAGGCGTGATCGACGCGGTTCACGAGGCGGGCGGCAAGATGGGCCCGCAGATCTGGCACACCGGATCGACCATGACACCTTCAGGCTGGGAACCCGACGCGCCAGTTGAAAGCCCCTCCGGCCTGCTCGCTCCCGGCAAGCCGCGCGGCGTGGCGATGACCGAGGAGGATATCGCCGATACCGTCGCCGCCTTCGCCAAGGCCGCCGCCGATGCGGAGCGGCTGGGATTCGACACGGTCGAGATTCACGGCGCCCATGGCTATCTGATCGACGAATTCTTCTGGCCCGGCACCAATGAGCGGACCGACCGCTATGGCGGCGCGACCATTGGCGAGCGATCGCGCTTCGCGGCCGAGGTAGTGGCGGCGATCCGCGCGGCTGTGAGCCCGGACTTCCCCGTGATTCTGCGCGTCAGCCAGTGGAAGCAGCAGGATTACGCCACTCGCCTCGCCACTACGCCCAAGGAAATGGAAGAATGGCTGAGCCCGCTGGTGAGCGCCGGGGCGGATATTCTCCACTGCTCGCAGCGCCGCTTCTGGGAGCCTGAATTCCCCGAGATCGATGGCGAGCATGGCCTTAATTTCGCAGGCTGGGCCAAGAAGATCACCGGCGCGCCGACGATCAGCGTCGGCTCGGTCGGGCTTTCGGGCGAATTCTTCGGCGCCTTTGCCGGGCAAGGTTCCGAAGTCTCGCCGCTCGACAGGCTGATCGAACGCATGGAGCGCGACGAGTTCGACCTGATCGCCGTGGGCCGTGCCCTGCTGACCGATCCGAACTGGGCGGCCAAGGTGGAAAGCGGCGATTACGCCGACCTGCAGGGCTTCCAGCCGGAATCACTGGCCGAACTGGTCTGACGGACCTCAGCCGCTCGCCGATTCCCAGTTCTTCCACAGGGCGTGCCAGCGCCTGATGAAGGAAGCCTCGGTTTCGGCGAGCAGGCGCCCGCATAATTCGCGCGCCCGGTCTTCCAGCGCCGCGCTTTCCTGCACGGCGAGAGCGAGGACCGGTGCGAGTTCCTCGGCAGGGCCAAGATGGGTCGCCTCGCGAGCGATCCATCCGGTGAACACAGCAAGATCGTGATGCCGACCCAGCCCATGGGCCAGTTCATCCGCCACCAGCGCCCGCGCGTCCATCTCCTCCGGCCAGAGCGGGCGCAGCAGGCGGGCGTGGCACCAATGATAACGCACATGCTTGCGCAGTTCGTGGAAATCCTCCGGCCTATGCCCAGACAGCGCCCGCGCGCCGTTCCTGAGCATATTGCCATAGGTGATCGCCGCGCCCGCGCCAGCAACGTCCCAGCCCTCCCCGTCGACAGTCCATATCTCCGCCCGGTCCTCGAGGTGCTTCAGCCTTTCACGCGCGGCATGGAGCAGATCGTCGACCCGCTGCCCATCCCGCTTCTCCTTGCGTTCCGCATCGAGGCGGCGGTGGATGCGCTTGAACATATGCCGCGCGGCATGGCCATCGGCCCGCTGCGCCAGCATGTCCGCCGTATCGAGCATCACTTTCGCATCGCGCGTGGCCGAAAGCGGCCGGGCAATGGCGCGAATGGCGTCATCGGCATCCGTGAATTCGTCAAAGCCGGTGCGAAACAGGCGGATCAGCCCACGCAGCGTCTTGGCCCGGCGGCGAACCTCATGGACGGCCTTGGCGGGATCGTCCTTGCGGATCGCATCGAGCGCTTCGCCGATCTGCCGATGCGCGATCCGGCGCAGGGCATCGCCCAGCGTGCGGTCATCTGCGCTCAGACTGTAGGACATGGCTCGCCAGCGCCTGCTGGTGCGATCTGCCCTGACAAGGCCTTGAACCGCAAGGAATCCTCCTTCGCCCCGTTAAGAGCGAAGGGCTATCACCCCTTGGGCTGCTCCACAATGCGGACGCCCAATTCGCGCAGCTGCTTCGGCTCCGCCGGGGTGGGCGCACCCATCAGCAGATCCTCGGCGCGCTGGTTCATCGGGAACAGCGCCACTTCGCGCAGGTTCTGCGCGCCGCACAGCAGCATCACAATACGGTCCACACCGGCAGCCATGCCGCCATGCGGCGGGGCGCCATACTGGAATGCACGGTAGAGGCCGCCGAAACGGTCTTCCACATCCTGCTTGGTCAGGCCCACCATTTCGAAGGCCTTGATCATCAGTTCGGGCGACTGGTTACGGATCGAGCCTGAGGCGATCTCGAAACCGTTGCAGACGAGATCGTACTGATAGGCCTTGATGGTCAGCGGGTCCTGGTTTTCCAGCGCGTCCATCCCGCCCTGCGGCATCGAGAACGGGTTATGCGCGAAGTCGACCTTCTTGTTGTCCTCGTCCCATTCGTAGAACGGGAAATCGACGATCCAGCACAGTTCGAAACGGTCCTGGTCGATCAGGTCGAGCTGCTCGCCCACGCGAATGCGGGCGAGACCGGCGAGCTTGGCCGCCTGTTCTTCCTTGCCGGCGGCGAAGAACACGCCATCGTTCGGGCCGAGGCCGAGCGCTTCGATCAGCGCGGCGGTCTTTTCCTCGCCATGGTTCTTGGCGATCGGGCCACCGGGGACGCCGTCCTTGATGTTGATATAGCCAAGGCCGGAGAAGCCTTCGCCGCGCGCCCAATTGTTCATGTCGTCAAAGAACTTGCGGCTGCCCGCGCCCGCGCCCGGAGCCGGGATCGCGCGGATCACGCCGCCATTGCCGACGATGCCCGCGAAGATGCCGAAGCCGGATTCAACGAAATGCTCCGTCACGTCCTTGATGATCAGCGGGTTGCGCAGGTCGGGCTTGTCCGAACCGTAATCCAGCATCGATTGGGCATGCGGAATGCGGCGGAACTTGCCCGCCGGGGTAACGGCCTTGCCTTCGGCGAAATCGGCGAACACGCTCTGGAGCACAGGCTCCATGGTTTCCCAGATCTCTTCCTGCGTCACGAAGCTCATTTCGAGGTCGAGCTGATAGAACTCGCCCGGCAGACGGTCAGCGCGCGGGTCCTCGTCGCGGAAACAGGGGGCGATCTGGAAATAGCGGTCGAAGCCGGCCACCATCAGCAGCTGCTTATACTGCTGCGGCGCCTGCGGCAGCGCGTAGAACTTGCCGGTGTGAATGCGGCTGGGCACGAGGAAGTCGCGCGCGCCTTCGGGCGAGGAAGCCGTCAGGATCGGCGTCGCATATTCGGTGAAGCCGATGGCTTCCATCTTGCGGCGCATGTCCGAGATGATCTTCGTGCGCTTCACGATATTGGCGTGCAGCGTCTCGCGGCGCAGATCGAGGAAGCGATAGCGCAGGCGCGTTTCCTCGGGATATTCCTGTTCCCCGGCCACCGGCATCGGCAGCTCTTCCGCGCGGCTCTGCACCGTGGCGGAACGGGCGAAAACCTCGATCTCGCCGGTGGGCAGGTTGGGATTCACGGTGCCGGCGCTGCGGGCCTTCACTTCGCCATCAATGGTGACGACGCTTTCCACGCGCAGCCCGTCGAGCAGCTTGAGTGCGGGGCTGTCTTCATCCGCCACGATCTGGGTAATGCCATAATGATCGCGCAGATCGACGAACAAGACGCCGCCATGGTCGCGCTTGCGATGCACCCAGCCCGAGAGACGCACGGTCTCGCCGACATTCGCGCTCGAAAGCGCCGCGCAGGTGTGGGAACGATAGAGGTGCATCGAATCTCTTTCCATTCGGCCATCAATAAGGCAGGGGGAAGCCGCGGCCCGAGGGTTAGCCAGCCGGGCTGGCCCTTGAGGCGAAGGCCGCCATTTTGTCAAGCCGCAGGCCCCTGCCGGGGCCACCAACACGGGTTCCCGAAAGGGCCCAAAAAGAAATGTCGCGATGAAGATACACGACCTGATTACCACAAGCGAGGAACTGGCTGCATTGTGCGCCCGCTTCGCCAAGGCCGACTTCGTGACGGTCGACACCGAATTCATGCGCGAAAACACCTATTGGCCGGAATTGTGCCTGGTGCAAATCGCCGATGACAAGGAAGCCGCCGCCGTCGATCCGATGGCCCCCGGCATCGATCTTGGTCCGCTGCTGGAACTCCTCACCGATAATGAGGATGTGCTCAAAGTATTCCATGCCGGCAGCCAGGATGTGGAAATCATCTACAACCTCACCGGCAAGACCCCGCATCCCATCTTCGATACGCAGATCGCGATGATGGCGATCAGCCAGTCCGAACAGATCGGCTATGCCAATCTGGTGGAAGCCTGGATGGGCGACCAGATCGACAAGGGCGCCCGCTTCACCGATTGGGGCCGCCGCCCGCTGACCGAGCGGCAGATCGAATATGCCATTGGCGACGTTACCTATCTCTCCAAGATCTTCCCCCGCATCCTGAAGAAGCTGATCAAGACCGGGCGCGGCGTCTGGCTGAATGCCGAGATGGAAAAGCTGGCCGATCCGGAGAATTACCGTAACGATCCCAGCCAGATCTGGCACCGCATCCGCGCGCCTTCGCGCAATCCGCAGGTACTGGGCCGCCTCAAGGCGCTGGCCGCATGGCGCGAGGTGGAAGCGCAGGACAAGAACATCCCGCGCGGCCGCATCATGCGGGACGAAACCCTGGCCGACCTCGCCAGCCATCCGCCCAAATCGCAGGAAGACCTCGCCAAGGTGCGGGGCCTTTCCGGTGCATGGCGCGAAAACGAGATCGGAAAACGCCTGATGCGCGTCCTCAAGAATGCCGAGCCGCTTCCGGCGGAAGAAATGCCGGAGAAGCCGCAGCGCGGCGCGCCGCTGGGCAAGGAAGGCGCGCTGGTGGCGGATTTGCTCAAGCTGCTGCTCAAGATCCGCTCGCGCGAGATCGACGTCGCCTCGCGCCTGCTCACCCGCTCCGACGAACTGGAGTCGCTCGCCGCCGGGCTGCGCGACCTGCCGATCCTGTCGGGCTGGCGCTATGAGGTGTTCGGCCGCGATGCGCTGGAACTGGTGGAAGGCCGCCTCGCCTTCGCGGTGGAAAAGGGCCGCCTCAAGATGACTCGGCTGGAGGAAGTGGTGACCGTGGAGGTCGAGGCGGAGTGAAGTCTCTTTCCTCCGCCTGTCCTGAGCCTGTCGAAGGGCAGCTTTTTGGGTCTTGGCCTGCCGCGAGTTTCGGAGAAGAAATCCTGTCCTTCGACAGGCTCAGGACGAGCGGTTCAGTCATTCGGGATCGGGAATGAGCACCTATCTGCCCACCATCAAGCAGCTGCAATATCTCGTCGCGCTGCATGAGCATGCCCATTTCGGGCGAGCGGCGGAAAGTTGCTTCGTTTCCCAATCGACCCTGTCCGCCGGCATCCGCGAGCTGGAATCGCTGCTTGGTGTGACTTTGGTGGAGCGCAGCCGCCGCGTGGTGCGCTTCACTCCGCTGGGCAATGCGGTGGTGGAAAAGGCCCACCGCCTGCTGCGCGAGGCAGAGGAACTGGCCGATCTGGTCCAGTCCGCAGGCAAGCCGCTGGCGGGCGAATTGCGCATGAGCGTGATCCCCACCATCGCCCCCTTCCTGCTGCCGCGCATCCTGCCGCGCCTCAGGAAAGAGCGCCCCCAACTCAAGCTGTTCCTGCGCGAAGAGCCGAGCGCGGCAGCCATCGAATCTCTCCATCACGGGCGGGCCGATTGCGTGCTTCTGGCCCTGCCCTTCGCCACCGGCGAAGTGGAGATGGAATCGCTGGGGCTGGACCGGCTTTATGTCGCCTTCCCAGAGAACGACCCGCGCGATCCTCCGGCGGAAGTCCTTCCGTCGCTCATCGACGAGGCGCGGCTGCTGCTGCTGGAAGACGGGCACTGCCTCAAGGAACACGCCCTCGCCGCCTGCAACCGCCCGGAACTTCGGGCGAGCGCGACCATGATCGGCACTTCGCTGCACACGCTGGTGCAGATGGTGGATAACGGCCTTGGCGTCACCATCGTGCCCGAAATGGCAATCGAGGCAGGCATCCTGCATGGCACCCATGTGGTCGCCCGCCCGCTCAAGTCGCCCAATGCCAGCCGCGAGATCGCGCTGGTGTGGCGTCGCAATTCCCCCCGTTCCGACGAATTCCGCCTGCTGGCCGAGGAACTGCGCGTGGGTTGAACCCCGCATGCTTGACAGGTGACCATATGGTCACATATTAATTCCTCCATGGACGCGGTTTTCGATGCCCTGGCCCACCCCGGCAGACGCGCTCTGCTGGACAGCCTGTTCGAACGCGACGGCCAGACGCTGGGCGAGCTTGAGCGGCAATTGCCGGTCACTCGCTTTGCGGTGATGAAACACCTCAGGATTCTCGAAGAAGCCGGCCTGGTCACCACCAGAAAGGTTGGGCGCGAAAAGCTGCATTACCTCAATCCCATCCCCATTCGCGAAGTCGGGGAGCGATGGATTTCGCGTTATGCGGCGCCCTTCCTGGAAACGATGGCGGCACTCAAGCGACAGGCGGAAGCAAAGGATACGGACATGAACGGCCCCACTCGCGTTTATGAAATCTACATTCGCGCCGCGGCTCAGGCAGTGTGGGACATCCTGACCGATGACGAGAAGACACCGCTCTACCAGCACTTCAACATGGCCTCGCGCACCCAGTGGCGGGTGGGCGGATCGATTGAGTTCATGATGGCGGACCGGGTGGTGATCGCCGGCGAAATCCTCGAACTGGTGCCTCCGTCCCGTCTGGTCATGACATTCCATGCGCGATGGTCGCCTGAAGTGGCAGCGGACAATCCTTCCCGCGTGACGTGGGAAATCGTCCAGCTTGCGGGCGAGGCGTGCAAGCTGGTGCTGACGCACGACGATTTCGGCGGCGACACAGCCACCAGCAAGCAGGTGACCGGCGGCTGGCCGGAAACCCTTTCCCGCCTCAAGACTCTGGTGGAAACGGGCGAGGCTTTCGAGCTGCAGCCGGAATACGCACCCGCATCGTAACTTCGCGCGCCCTGCCCCGGGCTCAGTTGAACCCGGCGAGGCCCGGGGCTAGGAAGCGCGCGTGGAACATTATCTCGCATCAGGCACCCTCGCGGGGGAATTGCTCGCCCGCACATCCAGCACGGCGCGGGTGCAGGAAATGGTGCAGCTTTCGCTCACCCCGGCCTTCCTGCTCGCCGCGATCGGCGCCTATCTCAATGTGATGAACCAGCGGCTTACCTGGATCGTCGAGCGTGTGCATCTCCTGGAACAGCGGGAGGAGCAGCAAATCCCCGATGAGGAGATCGGCCAGCTTCCCGTTCTGCGCAAGCGGCGGAGATTCGCGCATATCTCGATCAATTTCTGCACCGCCGCCGCGCTGCTGATCTGTCTGGTGGTCACGCTGATGTTCATCAGCGCCTTCGTGAAGCCGCCGATGGGGACCTATGTGGCCCTGTGCTGGATCGCGGCCATGGCGATGGTGTTCGGCGGGCTGCTTTCCTTCCTGCTGGAAACGCGCCTCGCCACCCGCTCGCTTGACGACACGCGCCGCATTTCGCGCAAGATCGAGCTCAAGGAAGGTGAACGCGGGGAGTGAGCGGAGGAGGAGGCGACCGCCCCCTCAATCCATGTGCCGGATGCCTACCTGCAGATAGCCCCAGCCGGTCACCACCGTAAGGATCGCGGCGCCCCACAGGCTGATGAGGCCCACGAGGTGGACCCACGGCTCGCCCGGCAGTGCGCCCGCCAGGATCAGCGCGCCAAGCGCCACGAGCTGGAAGGTCGTCTTCCACTTGGCGAGTTTGGAGACGGGCACGGACACCTGCAGCCCGCCGAGGAATTCCCGCAGGCCCGACACCGCGATTTCGCGCACCAGGATGATCAGCCCCGCGATCACGTGGAAATCTCCCAGATATTCCCCCCGCAGCCTGCCCTGGGCAGCCAGCACCAGGATCACCACCGCGACCATGATCTTGTCTGCAATGGGATCGAGGAAGATGCCCAGCCGCGAGACTGTCCCGCTCGACCGGGCGAGATAGCCGTCGAAATAATCGGTGATGCCCATCAGGCAGTACAGCACGAAGGCCAGCCCATATCCCACATGCCAATTGGGCCACCACAGCAGGAAGGCCAGCAAGGGCAGCGCCACGATGCGCGACAGGGTGAGGAGGTTGGGCAGCGAGAGCATGTCGTGTGCCCCTTTAGAGTCTGTCCCGTCGAATTGGAAGCGCCGGGACGGAGCCGCTGGTAGTGCAGGCTCGCATGCGAAAATGCCGATTGCCCCTTGTCCCCCGGGTCCATGCCGCTAGAGGTCCTTGCACCAAGAGGTTGCTTGCCGGGGCTGAATGACGACCACAACGCATCTGCTGAGGCAAAGGCGCTTCCTGCCGCTGTTCGTCACGCAGCTCCTCAACGCGTTCAATGACAATCTGTACAAGAACGCCATGGTGCTGTTCGTGGTGTACAGCGTCTATAATTCCGAAGCGGCGGAAGCGCAGTTCAGCGCCATCGCATCGGCCCTGTTCATCCTGCCCTTCTTCCTGCTTTCCGCCATATCCGGCCAGCTTGCCGACATGCGCGACAAGGCGCGGATCATCCGCGCGGTGAAGCTGGCGGAAATCTTCATCATGCTGTGCGGCGCCACCGGGCTGGTACTCGCCTGGCACGGCATGATGACGCATAATGTGGCGATCCCGCTGATGCTGGCGGCGCTGTTCGCCATGGGGGTGCATTCCACTTTCTTCGGCCCGATCAAATATGCGATCCTGCCGCAGCATCTGGAAAAGGACGAAGTGCTGGCCGGCACCGGACTGGTGGAGGCCGGGACCTATATCGCGATTCTGTTCGGCACGATCCTGGCCGGGTGGATCCCGGTCGAATGGGCAGCGGCCTGCGTGGTTCTGACTGCCCTTGTCGGCTATTTCACCAGCCGTCAGGTGCCCCCTGCCGAGCCGCTGGGCGAAAGGCAGGAGATCGACCGGCATGTGATCCGGTCTTCCTACAACCTGATCCGCGACACGATGCACGAACGCGAAGTGTTCCTGGCGATCATGGCGATCAGCTTTTTCTGGACCATCGGGGCGGTGCTGTTCATCCAGTTCCCGCCTCTGGCCAAGAATGTGCTGCTGGCATCCAAGGAAGTGGCCAGCCTGTTCCTGGTGATGTTCTCCATCGGCGTGGCGATCGGTTCGGTTTCGATCAATGCCCTGCTCAAGGGCCGCGTTTCCGCGCGCTATTCGCCGATTTCGGTGATCTTCATGGGCATTTTCGTGGCCGGCTTCTGGGTCGTGTGCCGTGCGTGGCAGGCCGGGACGACCGGCACGGAGCTGATGGGCGTGGCGGAGTTCCTCTCCCACCCGCTGGCCTTCGCCGTGCTGGGGATGCTGCTGCTGATCGCGATTGCGGGCGGCATGTTCGTAGTGCCGCTCTATGCCTTCCTCACCACCAAGGTCGATCCGGGTCAGGCCGCGCGCACCATCGCGGCGAACAACATCGTCAATTCGGGCGCGATGGTGGTGGGTTCGTTGCTGGCCATCAGCCTCAACGCGCTGAAAGTGCCGCTGACGGAGCAGGTGCTGCTGAGTGCCTGCATGTGCCTCGTTTCGGCATGGCTGGGGTTTGTGCTCTACAAGGCCGAGCTGGCGGGCTGCAAATCGGCCTGAGCGATCAGGCGATAAAGGCGCTGACCGCCAGGAAACAGGCGCAATAGGCCATCAGGAATTCGCGCAGGTCGGTCATGGTCCAGCGCCCCGGCCCCCTGTCACCCTGGCGCCTGCCTCCATGTCTCGGCAGGATCGGCGCACGCCCCGATTTCACATGCGGCGGAAGGCTCGCCCGGAACGGGTGGCGGGCGGTATCGTCGGTCATGACAAGGCTGCGTCGCATGAGTCTGTCTTAACCTGAAAATAACCATGTGGAAGCAGCCCTTATCCACTGTCACAAGGCGGGACATCTGCCCGCAAAGCTCTCCGCATAATTCCCCCCGTTGCCGCCCGCCCGCAGCCCCGCTAGAGGACGGTAATGGATGAAACTATCTCGCTGAGCGCCGCGCGCCTGCTCGTCGATTGCCTCGCCGCCCAGGGCTGCGACCGGATTTTCACCGTCCCCGGGGAGAGCTTCCTCCCGGTGCTGGATGCGCTGCACGATACAGGCTCGATCCACACCGTCACCTGCCGCCAGGAAGGGGGCGCCGCCTTCATGGCCTGTGCCGACGGAACGATTACCGGCAAGCCCGGCGTGTGCTTCGTCACCCGCGGGCCGGGCGCCACCAATGCCAGCATCGGCGTGCATGTGGCGATGCAGGATTCGCAGCCGCTGATCCTGTTCGTGGGCGATGTCGATTCGACCATGCGCGACCGCGAGGGCTTCCAGGAAATGGACTTCGCGGCCTTTTTCGGCCCGATCAGCAAATGGGCCGCGCGGATCGACGATCCGGCCCGCATTCCCGAATATATCGCCCGCGCTTATTCCGTGGCCATGTCCGGCCGCCCCGGCCCCGTGGTGCTGGCCCTGCCGGAAGACATGCTGAGCATGAATGTCACCGGCAAGAGCGCGCGGCCCGCCGTGGTGCGCCCCGCCCAGCCCCCTTGCGGTGACGCACTGAACGCCATGCTCGGCCTGATCGCGGATGCCGCCGCCCCGGTGGCGATCGTCGGCGGCGCGGGCTGGAACGCCAAGGCGCGCGACTATTTCACCCAATTCGCGGAGCGGGTGGGCATTCCCGTCGCCACGGCCTTCCGCCGGCAGGACGCGATCCCACCCAGTTCCCCGGTCTATGCCGGCAATCTCGGCTATGGCCCCAATCCGAAGCTGGTCGAACGAATCAAATCCGCAGACCTGCTGCTGGTGGTGGGCGCCCGGCTGGGCGAGGCGACGACTGATGGCTATGAGCTGGTCACGCCCGAACATCCCGGCCAGATCCTGATCCATGTTCATCCTGAGCCGGAAGAACTGGGCCGCGTCTATCGCCCGGACCTCGCCATCTGTGCCGACATGGCTGAATTCGCAGAAGCCGCCGCCCTGTGGGGCGAGGACGAGATCATCCCCTTCGATGCCGGGGCGCAGGCTCATGCCGAATGGGAAGCGTTCAACACGCCCGGTTCGGATGGCACCGCGCTCGATCTCGCGCGCTGCCTCGCCACTTTGCGCGAGACTCTCCCCGCCGATACGGCGATCTGCAACGGCGCGGGGAATTTCTCCGGCTGGTGGCACCGCTATTGGCGTTACGAAGGTTTCCCTTCCCAATTCGCGCCCACCTGCGGGGCGATGGGCTATGGCGTTCCCGCCGCCGTCGCCGCCAAGCTGCGCATGCCGGAACGCATGGTGCTGGCCGTGGCGGGCGATGGGGATTTCCTGATGAACGGGCAGGAACTGGCCACCGCAGTCCAGCATGGCGCGGATCTGCTGGTGATCGTGGTCGATAACTCGGCCTATGGCACCATCCGCATGCATCAGGAACGCGAGTTCCCGGGCCGGATTTCCGCCACCGTGCTGGCCAATCCCGATTTCGCCGCCCTCGCCCGCGCCTATGGCGGCTGGGCAGCGCGCGTGGAAACGACGGAGGAATTCGCCCCCGCTCTGGCCGACGCCATGGGCCGCTCGGGCCTGCGCCTGCTGCATCTGGTGACCGATATCGAGCGGCTGACCGCCGCCGGGGCGACGGTTACGGGCCTGCGCAATCGCTGATCGCACATAAGGAAAAGGCCGCCCCGGAAGGCGGCCTTTCCAAAGCAAACTGGCGTCAGGTCAGATCTTGTCGCCAAGCGCTCCCTTAACCTTGCCGACGAGATTCTGCGCCTCGCCCTTGCGTTCCTGAAGCTTGCCTTCTGCCCGCGTCTCGGGATCGGAAGACTGCTGCTTCACCTTGCCGGCGATTTCGTTGGCGATGCCCTTTGCCTTATCGGTAAGTTCACCCATCGAAGTTCTCCTTTTCAGCGCGGCCGGGGGGTGGCCGCTCTACAAGGGGAACGGATGGAAAGGACTTTCAGTTCCGAGATTATGCCTCTGAAAGAGAAAGAACTTTTTCCCACTCCTCCGGTCGCAGCTCAGCCACGGACAGTCGCGAAAGCCGCACCAGTTCCATTTCCGCCAGTTCCGGCAGCGCCTTGATCTGCTTCAGCGTGACGGGCTTTGCCAGCTTGCTCAGCGGCTTCACCTTCACGGCAGCCCATTTGCCTTCCGGGTCGGTCGGATCGGTCAGCCCTTCGGCGCTGATTTCCACGATTCCCACGATCTCCAGCCCGATATTGGAATGATAGAAGAACGCCTGATCGCCCACCTTCATGGCGCGCAGATTGTTCGCCGCGCGGTGATTGCGCACGCCGTCCCACGTTCCCTCGCCCTCGGCGACGAGATCGTCCCAGCTATAGGCATCGGGCTCGGACTTCATCAACCACCAGCGCGCCATCGCGTTCCTCCTTCTTGCAGCCATGCGGCCCATAACGCGCGCGCCGACGCATGGCCACCGCGCGCGCGGGCACAACCCACCAGACCGCGCATTAACCGAAATTTCAGCGCGTTCTGCCAATAGGATCAGGCAGGAGTCAGGGAAATAGCACTTGAATTCGAACCTCGAAACGAACGGTAACCGCACTGAACGCTTCGGCCGTGCAGACCGCGATATCATCACGCTAGGCATTGCCGTGGCGGCGCTGATCCTGTTCGTCGGCACGGGCGGATCGGTTCTGCCCGCGATTGTGCGGTCATGGATGGGCAGCGGGGAACGTCCCGATCTGGTGCTGACCAATGCGCTGCTGCTGAACATCGCGCTGATCATCTTCGGCTGGCGCCGCTATATCGAACTGGCAAACGAAGTGCGCGAACGGCGCCGGGCCGAGGAAAAGGCCCGGCAGCTCGCCCAGACCGACGCGCTGACCGGCCTGCTCAATCGCCGCTGCTTCATCCCCGCCGCCGCGCAGCTCGTCACCGAAGTGGCCGAGAGCAACCAGGGCGTTGCCGTGCTGATGGTCGATCTCGATAATTTCAAGCAAATCAACGATGTGAACGGCCACAAGGCCGGCGATGCGGTGCTGACCGAAGTCGCCCGCCGGATCGAGGCCATGCTGCCGCTGGGCGGCACCGTGGCCCGGCTGGGCGGCGACGAATTCGCCTGCGTGGTCCCTTACGAGCGGCGCATGCCCGACAAGCTGGATCAGCTGGCCGCCAGCCTCATCTCCACTGTCAGCGCGCCTGTGCAGGTAGATAACAAAGATATCGAAACCTCCCTCTCCATCGGCATCGCCCGCACGATCGAAAATCCCGATCCTGCCGCAGCCGAGGAATGCGCCCAGACATTGCTGCATCACGCCGATATCGCGATGTATCACGCCAAAAAGCGCGGCCGTAACGGCTACGCCTGGTTCGAACCGACGATGGAAAGCGAGCTGCGTTTCCGCAACGAGCTGGAAACCGGCATCCGCGCGGGCATTCCACGCGGCGAATTCGTGCCTTTCTACGAACAGCAGATCGATCTGGCGACCGGCGAACTGGTGGGCTTCGAAATGCTGGCCCGCTGGAACTCGCCGCAATTCGGACTGGTGAGCCCGGAGATATTCATCCCCATTGCCGAGGATATCGGCGTGATTGCCGAATTGTCGGAACATCTCATCGTCCAGGCGCTGGAAGATGCGAAGAAGTGGGACCCGCGCCTCACCCTGTCGATCAACATTTCGCCGCTGCAATTGCGCGATCCGTGGTTCTCGCAGAAGCTGCTGCGCCTGCTGGTGGAAAGCGGCTTCCCGCCGCATCGGCTGGACATAGAAATCACCGAAAGCTGCCTGCACGAGAATATCGGCGTGGTCCGCTCGGTCGTGACCAGCCTCAAGAACCAGGGCGTTCAGATCAGCCTCGACGATTTTGGCACCGGCTATTCCAGCCTCGCCCAATTGCGCTCGCTTCCCTTCGACCGGCTGAAGATCGATCGCAGCTTCGTGACCGAACTCGCGCATGAAGGCGCCAATGCGAAGATCGTGGAAGCGATCGTTTCGCTGGGCCGAGGCTTCGACCTGCCGATCACCGCCGAAGGGATCGAGAATGCGGAAGTGCTGAAGGCGCTGAGCACCATGGGTCAGCTCAAGGGCCAAGGCTATCTCTACGGCCGCCCCGAAGACGCCACCAAGACTTTCGCCCGGCTGAAGGACAAGCGGATGCTGGCCCCCGAAGTGCAGGAAGAGGCTGATCGGACCGAGGTCGAGGCTGCAGCTCACGACGTTCCCAAACCGGAAAAGCGCGCGGCGAGCTGATCCGCAACTGGCGGACGGACGGAGCCGGATTATCGGGGCAGGCCACTGGGCCGCCCTGCCTCATCCCCTCACATCCATTGCGGTTTGCCCCCTCAGGCCCTAGATGCGCCAGCGAAATGCGTGTTCCCTTCATCAAGATGCATGGCCTGGGCAATGATTTCGTCGTGCTGGATGCGCGGCGCGATCCGCTGATGCCGATCACCAACGATCTGGCCCGCGCGCTGGCGGACCGGCGGACCGGTATCGGCTGCGATCAGCTGATCCTGCTGGAGCCGTCCGACGTGGCCAGCTTCCGCATGCGCATCTTCAACAATGACGGCAGCGAAGTGGGCGCCTGCGGCAATGCCACGCGCGCCGTGGCCCTGCTGCATGGCGAAGCGGCCACGATCGAGACTGTCGGCGGCATCCTGCAGGCCCGCCCCACCGATGGCGGCATCTCGGTAGATATGGGCACGCCGCGCTTCGGCTGGGACGAAATCCCGCTCGCCTATGCGATGGACACCGCATCGATGCCGGTCGCCTGGGAAGACCTCGAAAATCCGATGGCCGTGAATGTCGGCAACCCGCATGCGATCTTCTTTGTGGAGGATGCCGATGCGGTCGATCTCGACCGGTTGGGCCCACAGATCGAGCATGACGCGATCTTTCCCGAACGGGTTAACGTCAATGTCGCGCAGATCGTCAGCCGCGACGCGATCCTGCTGCGCGTGTGGGAACGCGGCGCCGGCCTTACCCGCGCCTGCGGCACTGGTGCCTGCGCCACCGCCGTGGCAGCGATGAAGAAGGGGCTGGTGAACCGCGAAGTCGCCGTCACCCTGCCCGGCGGCACGCTGACTATCGCCTGGGGCGCAGACAATCGCATCATCATGACCGGGCCCGCCGCCGAGAGCTTCCGCGGCACGTTCAACCCGGCGGATTTCGCATGAGCGCAGCGGGCGCACCCGAAGTCATCTCGCTGGGCTGCCGGCTCAACATCTCGGAAAGCGAGACGATCCGCGCCCTGCTGGCGAATGAGCGGGATGTGGTGGTGGTCAACAGCTGCGCCGTCACTTCCGAAGCGGTGCGCCAGACCCGGCAGGCGATCCGCCGCGCCCGCCGCGCCAATCCCGACGCGCGCCTGCTGGTGACGGGCTGCGCGGCCGATATCGAGCGCGAGGCGCTGGCCGCCATGCCCGAGGTCGATGGGCTGGTGCCCAACGCCTCGAAGCTCGACGCGCGGGCGTGGAATGTCGCGCCGCCCGCCACTCTCGCCCCCGTCAACCGCACGCGCGCCTTCGTGGCGGTGCAGAACGGCTGCGATCATGCCTGCACCTTCTGCGTCATCCCCCAGGGGCGCGGCCCCAGCCGCTCGCTGCCCGTCGCCGCCGTACTGCGCGAGGTGGAGCGCCATCTGGAACTGGGCGCGACAGAGATTGTGATTACAGGTGTAGACGTCACCTCCTGGGGCCACGACCTCCCCGGCGCCCCTCCTCTAGGCTCGCTGATAGGGGCGATCCTGCATGCCTTTCCTCAACTAAACCGCCTGCGCCTGTCCTCGCTCGACGGTGTGGAGATCGATCCGGAACTGTTCGAACTCCTCGCCAGCGAGCCCCGTCTGATGCCCCATCTCCATCTCTCGCTACAGCACGGCCACGACCTGATCCTGAAGCGCATGAAGCGCCGCCATTCCCGCGCCGACGCGCTCGATCTTGTCGCCCGGCTCAGGCAGCGGCGGCCGAACATCGCCATCGGCGCCGACATCATCGCCGGCTTCCCGACCGAAGACGAAGCGATGCATGAGGCAAACCGCTCGATCATCCGCGAGTTGGGCATCGTCCACGGCCACATCTTTCCCTATTCACCCCGCCCCAACACACCCGCCGCCCGCATGCCGCAGGTGGAACCCGCGCTCGTCAAAGCCCGCGCCGCCCAGCTGCGCGAAGAGGCTGGCCGGATGCGCGAGGCATGGCTGTATTCGCTGGTGGGTAAGCCGCTCAGCGTGCTCGCAGAACGCGATGGCACGGGCTATTCGCCGGACTTCGCCCGGGTGCGCCTGCCGGAAGGCACCACGCCGGGCACTGTCGTTACCATTACCCCCGCCAAGCTCGAGGAAGGGCTGCTGTCATGAGCGAGAAGAGTTGGACCGAGCGCCTGTTCGGCGGCTTCCGCAAAACCTCCGAAAAGCTGAGTGAGAACCTCACCGCCGCCGTCGGGACCGCGAAGCTCGACGATGCGACGCTGGACGATGTCGAAGATGCGCTGATCCTCTCGGACCTCGGGCCGAGCGCCGCCGCCCGTATCCGTGCCAAGCTGGCCGAGAAGCGTTTCGGCCTGAACATCACCGGAGACGAGCTGAAGGACGCCGTGGCCGAGGAAATCGCCGCAATCCTTCGCCCCGTGGCAAAGCCGCTGGAAATCACGGCCTTCCCGCGCCCTCAGGTGGTCCTGGTGATCGGCGTGAACGGCAGCGGCAAGACCACCACTATAGCCAAGCTGGCCCACCTGTTCCAAGAAGAGGATTACGGCGTGATGCTGGCGGCAGGCGACACTTTCCGCGCTGCAGCTATCGGCCAGCTCGGCGTATGGGCCGAAAGGCTGGATGTGCCGATCATCCGTGGCCCGGAAGGCGGCGATCCCGCCAGCATCGTGTTCGACGGGGTCAAGGCCGCGACCGAACAGGGCACCGATGTGCTGATCGTCGATACGGCGGGCCGCCTGCAGAACAAGCGCGAGCTGATGGACGAACTGGCCAAGATCCGCCGCGTGCTCGGCCGCCTCAATCCGGAGGCTCCGCATGACGTGGTACTGGTGCTCGACGCGACCAACGGGCAGAATGCCCTCTCCCAGATCGAGATATTCAAGGAAGTGGCAGGCGTGACCGGCCTTATCATGACAAAGCTCGACGGAACCGCGCGCGGCGGCGTGCTGGTTGCTGCGGCCGAGCAATATGGCCTGCCGATCCATGCGATCGGGGTAGGCGAAAAGATTGACGATCTGCGCCCGTTCGACCCCGATCTGGTCGCGCGCGTGATTGCGGGAGTGGCATGATGGCCGAGAATGAAGCACCCACCCCCGCGCCAGCGAAGAAGAAGAGCGCTGGTTCGAGCTGGCTCAGCCTGCTGATCGATTATGCCCCGCTGATCGTGTTCCTGGGCGCCTATCGCTATTACGCCCCGGCCGACAAGGAAGACTCCATCGGAGTGGTCCTGGCCGTAGTTCATTCGACCATCGCCTTCGTCATCACCTCGGTGATCGCGCTGGCCGTCTCCAAATGGCGGCTGGGCAAGGTTTCGCGGATGTTGTGGCTTTCCACGATCCTGATCGTCGGTTTCGGCGGCCTTACCGTGCTGCTGCGTGATCCCTTCTATGTCCAGATCAAGCCCACGGTGCTTTACCTGTTCTTCGGGGCGGTCCTGCTGGCCGGTTGGTGGAAGGGCAAGGCGCTGCTGCAATGGCTGCTGGAAGCCGCCTTCGAGGGGCTGAGCAACGAAGGCTGGCTGAAGCTGTCGCGCAATTGGGGCATCTTCTTTTTCGTCCTCGCCGCGCTCAACGAAGCCCTGCGTCTGACGTTGAGCTTCGGAGATTGGCTGACCGTGAAAGTGCCTGTCTTCGCCGGCATATCCTTCCTCTTCACTTTCGCCCAGCTGCCGATGCTGCTGAAGCACGGCCTGGCGATGGAAGCGGTGGAAGAAGAGGAAACCACCCTTCCCCCCCAATAAGGGCCTCTGGAAAGCCCCATTTCCTGCCGTCTTGCCGTGGCGTCATCTTTGACGATACACTGCGAGGCTGTCGCTGCACGAATTTCGGGTGGACGACAGCCAGAACATAAGTCGTAACATGGCATTCGGGGGAAACGACATGGCCAAACTTTTCGGGAATCTACAACTCGTTATGATCGCAGGGCTTATCGCCGCGCTTGCGATCATTGCGGCATTTGCATCAAGCGTCGCGGTCGATGCCAATTCGATCCTGCGCTGGTTGCATCTGGTATTCGGCATCCTGTGGATCGGGTTGCTCTATTATTTCAACTTCGTGCAAGTGCCGACCATGCCTTCCATTCCGGCCGAGCAGAAAGGCGCAGTCACGGGCTTCATTGCTCCCAAGGCGCTGTTCTACTTCCGCTGGGCAGCGCTACTCACCGTGGTGACCGGTCTCCTGATCGCGCAGATCAATGGCTATCTTCATACCGCCATGAGCTTCAGCGGCGAAGGTGCGGTGAATTTGATCGGCGCCGGCATGTGGATCGCACTGGTGATGGCTTTCAACGTATGGTTCATCATCTGGCCGAACCAGAAGAAGGTGCTGGGCATTGTCGAGGCAACACCTGAGCAAAAGGCCGTCGCCGCGCCGCGCGCCATGATCGCCAGCCGCCTCAACACGCTGCTGTCGCTGCCGATGCTCTATTGCATGGTGAGCGCGAATCTGGGCTGACCCGCTCGTCAGTGCCAAAGGAAAGGGCGCCCTGCTCCGGCAGTGGCGCCCTTTTCATGTCGGGTGTCAGATTTCCAGCTGGCTTCCCAGTTCCACCACACGATTGGTCGGCAGCCGGAAGAAATCCATCGGCGTCGCCGCATTGCGCAGCATCCAGCTGAACAGCCGCTCACGCCAACGCGGCATTCCCGGCTTCTTGGAAGGCAGCAGCGTCTGGCGCGACAGGAAGAAGCTGGTCTGCATCATGTCGAACTTTCCGCCACATTTGCCCGCCTGCTTCAGAGCGGCGGGAATGTCGGTTTCTTCCATGAAGCCGTAATTGATCACCAAACGATAGAAGCCCTGCCCCAGATCGGTGATCTCTATCCGCTCCTCCGGATCGACATAGGGCACATCCGCGATATTCACCGTCAGCACCACCACCCGTTCGTGCAGCACCTTGTTGTGCTTGATGTTGTGGAGCAACGCGGACGGGACGCCGCTGGTGGCCGCAGACATGAAGATCGCGGTACCCGGCACCCGCTGCGTGCTGGCATGGGCCGATTTGGCGAAGATATCGAGCGGCAGTTCCACTTCGGCCATGCGTTCGCGCATCAGCTTGCGCCCGCGCGCCCATGTGGTGAGCAGCGTGAACACCACCGCGCCGATCGCCAGTGGGAACCAACCGCCAGCCGGCACCTTGGTGATGTTGGCAGCGAAATAGGCGCCATCGATGACCAGGAAGCCAAGCACCACCGGCATCCATACCCACCACTTCCAGCGCCACACCAGCGCCACCAGCACGGCGATCAGACAGGTGTCGATCAACATCGCGCCGGTCACTGCAATACCATAAGCTGCGGCGAGGTTGGACGAGGTCTGGAAGTTCAGCACCAGCACGATCACCGCCACCATCAGGGCCCAGTTGATGAAGGGGATGTAAATCTGGCCCTGTTCGGTCACGCTGGTGTGGCGGATCGAAAGGCGCGGTATGAAACCGAGCTGGATCGCCTGGTGAGTGACCGAGAAGGCCCCGGTGATCACGGCCTGGCTGGCAATGAAAGCAGCCGTGGCGGCCAGCAGAACCAGCGGCAGGCGCAATATCTCTGGCGCGAGGACGAAGAACGGGTTCTTGATCGCCTCGGCAGCGACGGCAGGCTCCATCCCCATGATCATGGCGCCCTGGCCAAAATAGTTCAGCAGCAGGCAGGGCATGACGAAACCGAACCAGGAAACACGCATCGCCCTGCGGCCGAAATGGCCCATGTCCGAATAAAGCGCTTCCGAACCGGTCACCGCCAGAACCACCGAGCCAAGCGCGAGGAACGCCGTCAGCCCATCGGCAATGAAGAACTGGATCGCATACCAGGGGTTGAGAGCGATGAGGATTTCGGGGGACTGGACAATGTGGACGATGCCCAGCACCGCCAGAACGGTGAAATAGATAATCATCACCGGTGCAAAGAGCGCACCAACCTTGGCCGTCCCGCGCTTTTGCAGCAGGAACAGGCCGATCAGCAGCGCCAACGCTATGGGAAGCACGAAGGGCTGGAAACCTGCCTCCACCACCGTAAGCCCCTCAACCGCGGACAACACGGAGATCGCCGGGGTAATCATGCTGTCGCCATAGAACAGCGCCGTGGCGAAGACGCCCAGCAACACAGCGATCCAGCCATATTTCGACCGGGCAATGTAGCTCGAAACCAGCGCCACCAGCGCCAGCGTGCCGCCCTGCCCCTTATTGTCCGCCCGCATCAGCAAGCCGACATATTTGATCGTGACGACGATGGTCATCGACCAGAAGATCAGGCTCACCACACCCAGGATGTGAATCTGGTCCACCGTAAGCGGGTGATGGCCGGCGAAGGTCTCGCGGAATGCGTAAAGCGGGCTGGTGCCGATGTCGCCGAACACGATACCGATGGCGCCAATCGCCATCTTGTACGCGGCGGACTGGCGATCGTGCCCGTGAGGGCCGGCAAAATGACCCTGAGCCTGCTGTGGAGCGGCTTCGGGTTGCTGCGGCGTATCGGCGTCACTCATCGAGTTAATGCGCCCCCATTTTCGCCTTTGAACACCGAAAAACTGTCGGCAGGCGGGCGACGGCGCTTAGCAGCACCTATTCCGCGCTGCAACAAGGCGGATTGCTTCGACTAATTCCCGGATTTCTGTGCTTCTTCAACCAGCTTGCGCAAGATCACGTCATAATCGGCGAGTCGTTTTTCCAGAACTTCTCGTCCGGGCGTACCCGCGGGCATGGATTCGAGGCGTCCGGCCCACACTTCACGTCCTTCTATCAGCTTACCCTGGCGGATCAGCGCCCAGCCCACGAAGAACGCCGGACCCGCGCTGTCGGGTGCCAGTTGAGCCGCCCGGCGATAGGAAAGCAGCGCCGCTGGGGTGAGCATCCCGTCAGCCTGGAAGGTCAGCGAATTACCCAGCGCCAGCCAGGCTTCGGAATCCTTGGGATTGTCATGCACCGCGCCGCGCAACAGGCTGGAAGCATTGGCATATTGCCCCTTGCGGACCAGCGCATCGGCCGTGACCATCATGGGGTCCTTCGATCTCTCCGCGTCGCTCACCAATTGCTTGCGCATGTCCACCAATGCCCAGCCTTCTTCGGCCTGATCGACACGGGCCTTGCCTGGCGCGCCGGGCAGGCTGGGAGAGCCTTGGAGCGCATAACCCGCCAGTCCCAGCGCCAACGCTGCAAGCAGCACGGTCCAGCTCTTGCGGGGCAGTTTGAACACGAAGGCACAGCCCGCAAAGCAGGCGGAGGCGAGCAGAATGGCAATGATCCAGCTCATGCCTTTTTCCCCAGCTTGCTGCGGAACACGAAAACGGCAACCAGCAGCAGCAGCACCGGCAGCACGAATAGCGGCCAGGTGGAACTCGTCACTTCCGGCTTGAAACTGATGTATTCGCCATAACGTTCGATCAGCCAGGCGCGGATCGCCTCGGGCGTCTCGCCGCGTTCGATCCGCATGCGCACCTGATGGCGCAGGTCACCGGCCATAGGGGCATCGGAATCCGCGATCGACTGGCCCTGGCAAGTGAGGCAGCGCAGCGTTTCCATCAGCGCCTTGGCCTCGGCCTCCTGCTTCGGATCGTCGAGCTGCTTATAGGCATAGGGCGCCGGCGGCAGCGAATCCTGCGCGGCAAGCGGGGCTGTCAGAGCCAGCGCAAGCGTTATTGCGGCAAAAAGGCCCCTCACTGTGCGGCCTCCTTCAGCTTCTCAAGCAACATGGGCACATCCGCATCGCGAATATCGCCGATATGCTGGTAACGGATAACGCCCTTGCCATCGATCACGAAGGTCTCGGGCACGCCGGATGAGCCGATGCCCACCTGCACTTCGGACAAATCGTCAGCCCCGATGCGGCTGAAAGGATTGCCATGTTCGGCAAGGAAGACCGCGACATCTTCCGGCCGGTCGCGAATGGCGACACCCACGATATTGGCCCCGCCCCGCTCCAGCGCGGCAAGCTGCGGCGCCTCTGCCGCGCAAGGCACGCACCAACTGGCGAAGACGTTGAGCAATCTGGGCTGGCCATCGCGCATATCCTGCGTCGCCAGGCCCGGACGATCGGCGCTGGCGGGCTTGAGCGTAAACTCAGGCAACGGCTTGCCGATCATTGCGCTTTCGACCGTGGTCGATGCGGGATTCATCAGCTGAGAAGCCACCAGCACGAAGAATGCCACGAACAGCGCCAGTGGCAGCCATAGGGTCCAGCGCACGCCCTTCATGCCTCAGCCTCGTCATCCGCTGCGGTGCGACGGCGGCGGGCGATCCGCGCCTGCAGACCCCGGCGCTTGATATCGTCCAGCACATGGCCGAGCAGGGCCAGGAATCCGCCGAAGCCGATCAGCAGACCGCCATACCAGATCCAGGTCACGAACGGCTTCCACCACAGACGCAGCTGCCAGCGGCTACCCTCGATCTCCTCGCCCAGCACGGCGTAGAGCTGGCCATTCCAGCGAGTGAGCAATGCGGATTCGCTCGTCTGCTGGACCGGAGACCAGAATTCGCGCGATTGCGGCGCCATCATCTGCGCCTTACCGCCCTGATAGGAGGCGGCAAGCACTCCTTCCAACGCGGTCCAGTTCGGCCCCGCCACCGGTTCGACCGCTTCAAGCGTCACTTTCCAGGGGCCGACTTCCATCGTCTCGCCCGGAGTTGCGGCGACGAGCTTTTCCTTGGTGAAGGCGCTATCGGCCGACATGCCGAACAGGGCCACCGCAATGCCGAGATGGCCGAAGACCATGCCCCAAACCGCCAGCGGCAGACGGCGCAGCGAACGACCGCGCAAAGGCATGATGCTGGCCAGCCCGACCGCGATGGACAGTGCGAGCCCGAGCAGCGGCAGCAGCCCGATCGAACTGTTGAACCACACGCCTGCCAGCACCAACACGGCCACAATTGCGGTCAGCACAATCTCCTTCTGCACCCGCCCCAGCGAATCGCGCCGCCAGCGAAGCAGAGGCCCGACAGCGAGGACCACAAGCATCGGCAGGAAGAACAGCGCGCTCACCGGATTGAAATAGGGCGGACCAACCGAGACCTTGATGCCGAACGCCTCAGTAAGCAGCGGATAGAGCGTGCCCACCAGCACGATAGCCAGGATCGCGCTCAGGGCGACATTGTTCACCACCAGCGCGCCTTCACGGCTGGTGACTGAGAAGCGCTCCCCTTCGGCAACCGTCCCGGCGCGCAGGGCGAACAGGGTGAGCGCACTGCCGATATAGAGCACCAGCAGGGCAAGGATGAAGCTGCCCCGCTCAGGGTCCACGGCAAAGGCGTGGACGCTGGTGAGGATGCCCGAACGGACCAGGAAGGTACCGACCATGCTCATCGAGAATGCGACCACGCCCAGCATGATCGTCCAGGCGCGCAATGCGTCGCGCGCGGCGAGCACGCTGGCGGAATGGAGCAGGGCCGTGGCCGCGAGCCACGGCATCAGAGAGGCGTTCTCCACAGGGTCCCAGAACCACCAGCCGCCCCAGCCAAGCTCGTAATAAGCCCAATAGGAACCGGCCGTGATGCCAATCGTCAGGAAAATCCACGCACCCAGCACCCACGGGCGCATCGCGCGGGCAAAGTCGGGCGTCACCTGCCGGGTCAGCAGCGCGCCGACGGCAAAACTGAAAGCCACCGAAAGGCCGACATAGCCGAAATAGAGTGTGGTCGGATGATAAGCGGCAGCAACGTCCTGCAACAGCGGGTTGAGCCCCAACCCTTCCGGTGCTGCCGGCGAAAGCCGGGCAAAAGGATTGGAGGAGAACAGCAGGAAGGCATAAAAACCGACGCTGACGAATGCCTGCGCAGCGAGCGTTGCCAGCATCGTCCGCTCCGGCAGGCGGCGTTCGACCAGCGCGATCAGCCCGCCAGCCAGCGCCATGACGGCGACCCACAGCAGCATCGAGCCTTCATGGTTCGACCATGCCCCGGCGATCTTGAAGATCATCGGCTTTGCGGTGTGGGAATTCTCCGCCACCAGCCGTACCGACAGGTCGGTTTCCACGAACAACAGGATCAGCGCGCCAAAAGAGAGAGCGGCGAGCACGCCCTGAACCACGGCGGCAGGGCGCACCAGCGCGGCCAGTGCAGGCTCATCCCGGCGGAGCACCAGCGCGCCCGCGACAAGCTGCATCGCGGCAAGCGCCGCTGCCAGCCACAGCGCGGCAAGGCCGAATTCGGCGATCATTGGCCCATTCTCACTTGGAGGTTTCTTCCACCGCTGCGCGCTTCTGCGCCTCGGTCATGTCATGCAATTCGCGCGGCACGTAATTCTCGTCATGCTTGGCAAGGAGATTGTCGGCAACAAAGGTCCCGGTGGCGTCTACGCGCCCTTCTGCCACCACGCCCGAGCCTTCGGTGAACAGGTCGGGCACAATTCCCGAATAACGCACAGGAACCTTCGCATCGCCATCGCCGACCACAAAGTCGATCGTGACGCCGTCGGCAGCGGTCTTGAGCGAGCCGGCCTGCACCATACCGCCCAAACGCACGGCTTGCCCCGGTTCCGGCGGATTGGCGACCATTTCGCTGGGCACGTAGAAATAGCTCGCCTGGCTGCGCAATGCCCAGGCGGCCAGCAGACCGGCCGCGATCAGCACCGCCAGCGCGATGACAATCAGCACCAGCCGCTGATGCTTGGCTTTCAAACCGGTGTTCATTTGCCGCGAGCCTTATCCCGACGCTTTTCCGCGCGTTTCATTTCGATCCAGCTCCATGCGACAAGCGCCAGAGTGCCGCCAATGCCCAATGCATAGGAAGCGGTGATGAAAACCCAGTGGTCCAATCCCTCACGCATCGATCAGGTTCCTTCCGCCTTCCGCCTTGCGCCGCAGCCGCGCTTCCGCCTGAACATCGGCCAGGATCCCGCGCATCCGCGCCAGCACAACGCCGCCGAAGATCAATGTGAAGCCAAGGGTGGCAGTAAGCAGACCCCACAAAAAGGGACCGGCCATGGTCGAACCACCGGTGGTGAGACTGGGAGGCTGATGCAACGAATTCCACCACAGCACCGAATAATGAATGATCGGGATATTCACCGCGCCGACAAGGCCAAAAATCGCCGCGATTCGGCTCGTCCCGCCTTCGCGCGCGGAAGCACCGGCCAGCGCGATATACCCGAAATAGAGAAACAGCAGCACCAGCATGCTGGTCAGCCGCCCGTCCCACACCCACCATGTGCCCCATGCCGGGCGGCCCCAGAGCGACCCGGTCGCGAGGCAAAGAAAGGCGAAGAAGGCGCCCGGTACGGCAGCCGCTCGCGCGCCTATTCCCGCCAGAGGATGACGCCAGACCAGTTCCACGAAGCTCGCCGCGGCAATTGCGCTCCACCCCGCCATGCCCAGCCACGCGGCAGGAACGTGGATGAAGAGAATGCGCACACTATCGCCCTGCAACCGCTCAGGTGGAGCGTAGAACAGGCCATAAAACAGCGCGCCGCCCGTCAGCAGCAGGCCAAGGGCCAGCAACGGAACGGTAAGCGCGCGGGCGATGCGCAGAAAGCGGGCAGGATTGGCAAAGCCGTGCATTATTGCATTTGTCCGGTTGGCTGGCGGTGCTTTGGCAGGGAGACCGGACAGAGGCAAGCAGAACCGGCCATAATCTGGCGGCACTATCCACCATCGCCCTAAACCGGGCCTGAACTGTCAGGGAAATGGGGCGATTGACGGGGTTCGAACCCGCGACCTCCGGTACCACAAACCGGCGCTCTAACCAACTGAGCTACAATCGCCACAAGCCTACAAGCATGCTGAACTTACGCGCTGTCAGGCAAACCCGCAGGTACAGTCAAGCCGCTTCCTGCAAGGCGGCGAGCCTCTTGCACAGAGCGCGGCAATTGCAAAGTGAAAAACGCGCATCCCGCGCGGTGAACAGGAAAGTTTCGCGCTTGATCGCCCGAAAGGCGGCTCTATCGTCGCGCCCATGCCTGCTCCCGGAGAATCTTCCAGCGCAATCCTGCGTGCCCATGCGGGCGTGCGGCAGGTACCCACTCCGCGTGCGGAGATGTTCACTCTGCCCGGCTTCCTCTCGCCCGATCTGTGCGATGGACTGATGCGTATGATCGATGCCAATCGCCGCCCTTCCACCATCGCGGACCCGAATGGGGACCATTATTTCCGCACCAGTGAGACCTGCGATCTCGATCCAGCCGCCCCTGAGGTGGCCGAACTGGAACAACTCCTGTTCGCGCTTAACGGCATCGATCCGGCCCATGGCGAACCCGTACAGGGACAGCGCTATGAGGTGGGGCAGGAATTCAAAGCCCACACCGATTACTTCGAGCCGGGCGGCGGGGACTTCGAAAAATATTGCTCCGTAGCGGGGCAACGCACCTGGACCTTCATGGTCTATCTCAACGATGTCGAGGCTGGCGGCGCGACCCGTTTCAAGGTGGTGGACAAGATGTTCCAGCCTGAACAAGGGCGCCTCGTCTGCTGGAATAATCGCCGGCCTGACGGGACCTGCAACGCCGCCACGCTTCACCACGCAATGAAGGTGCGCAAGGGCCTGAAATATGTGATCACCAAATGGTATCGCGAACGGCCCTGGGGGTGGGAGCAATGATGCACATCCATCAGGGATCATGCCATTGCGGTGCCGTGAACTTCACGGTCGAGCTTCCCGGCGAACTGCCTGCGGAATTGAGCGGGACGCGCTGCAATTGCTCCATCTGCTCGCGCAAGGGCGCGGTGACTGTTTATGCGCCGCTGGCCGCGCTCACTGTGACACAGGGTGCGGATCATCTGAGTTGCTACAGCTTCAACACCGGCGTGGCGAAGCACCATTTCTGTTCGACATGCGGGATTCACTGCTTCCACCAGACGCGCTCCTTCCCGGACAAATATGGCGTGAATGTCGCCTGCCTTGCGGGAATCAGCCCATATGATTTCACCGAAGTTCCGGTGGTGGACGGCCAGAATCACCCCAATGACAATGGGGGCGTGCGGCGGCGCGCAGGAGTGTTGCGTTTCGAACGCGCACCGGAATAGCACCCTGACCGGAGCAGAACGGGCATAAGAAAAGGGCGGCCCCCCCGGAAGGTGCCGCCCTTTGCGATTTCGATCCTGACGATCCCTTGCGGGGCCGGATCAGCCCTTCTTGAGGGTAAGACCACCGAAACGCTTGTTGAACTGGGCAACGCGGCCGCCTTCGTTGAGCAGACGCTTGCTGTCGCCAGTCCAGGCCGGATGGCTGGTGGGATCGATTTCCAGGGTCATCGTGTCACCTTCCTTGCCCCAGGTGGAGCGAGTCTGGAATTCGGTACCATCGGTCATCTTAACCGTGATGGTGTGGTAATCGGGATGGGTATCGGCCTTCATGGCGGTATCACTCCGTATGCGCCGGGACGGTTCCGACCGGCCCTGCTGAAGTTCGGAAAGCGGCGCCCCTACAGGGGCAAACCGCAAATTGCAAGGATTAGCCTTCTTCCGCCGGCGGATCGGCAATCATGGCTGTGAACTGCATCTCGCAAGCCAGTTTGTCGCCCAGCATCGCCTTGCCCCAGAACTTGCATACTCGTGCCCGCTTCTGGATGAAGCCGACATGCAGGTCCAGCAGGCAGCCCGGCTCAACCGGAGTGCGAAACTTAACCCCTTCCATCGTCATGAAATAGACAAGCTTGCCGCTACCGGCGAGTTCCAGTGTCTCGATCGCCAGGATCGCAGCCGCCTGCGCCAGCGCCTCGATGATGAGGACGCCGGGCATGATCGGCCGACCGGGGAAATGCCCCTGGAAGAACTGTTCGTTGAAACTCACCGCCTTGATCGCGTGAATCTCCTCGCCAACCGTGAGCGATTGCACACGATCGACGAGCAGAAACGGATAGCGATGAGGCAAGGCATTGAGAACCTTGCGGATGTCATAGGCCGGTGCGCCCGACTCTTCACTCATTGGTCAGCCCCTGCGAGATCGGCTGTTCAGCGCGATTCAGCCGGCGGACCGGCCGGAGTGGCAGGGGCGGCCGGTGCGGCGGGAGCCGTACCCGCTGCGGCAGCGCCGGGCTGACCGCCTGCGGCAGCCTGCTGGCGAGCCAGCTGTTCGCGCAATTCGCGCGGCAGCCAGTTCGGCGGCGGCACGATCTGGGCGACCGGCAGGATTGCATCGAGTTCGGCGATCACGTCCTGATTGATGTTGTAGGCAGCGTCGCGATAGACGACCGCGCCCGTCGCGCGGTTGAGGATCAGCGTGATCTGCTTCTTCTTGGCCGCATTTTCGATCGCCTTGGACAGCGCCTCGTTGATCTGCTCGTCCACATATTCCTGGCTCAGAGCGACCGGGGCGAGGATCTGCTGCAATTCGCGCTCGCCCTGCTGATCGATCTGGTTGATCGCGGCGGCCTGCTTTGAGAGGTCCTCGCGGTTCGGATTCGGCGCGGCGCGGTCCGCGTCGAACTTCTTGACCAGCGGCTCGATCTGGGCGTCGATCTGATCCTTGCGGGTCTTCGCCTGCTGGTAATATTGCTGATAGGTCTGCGGGCGCTGGGCCTCTGCCGCCTTGAAGGCCGCGCTGCCGTTGATCACCACATTGGGATCGATCACGCCGATACCCTTGACCGCCTGGGCGGAGGCCGGTGCTGCGACCATCGGGCTCACTGCTGCAAATGCGATGCCGGCTGCAAGAACCGGCTTGAGAATGGACTTCATCAGAATTGGGTTCCTACGTTGAACGTGAACATCTTGGTATCGTCGCCAGGCTGTTTCATCAGGACCTTGGCAATATCGATCCGGAAGGGACCGAAGGGCGAGTTCCAGTTGACGCCGAAGCCGATCGCAATGCGCGGGCTTGGGGAGTCACCCAGGAAAGTTTCCTTGAAGCCGGAATTCGTGCTGCCCAGCGGAGCATTGGCATTATTGCCGTTGAGACAGGCTGGCGGGTTGGGATTCACCGGATTGGTCACCGAGGTGACGCCTCCGCTGTCGGCAGTGCAAACCCCGTCGACCAGCGAGGCCGAGTTGATCTGCGTGTAGAGCGGCTGCCCGGTCGCGGCATCGCGCGAAGCGATGAAATAGGTCGCGCCCGTATCGGTCAGGATCGGCTTCTTCACGCTGAACACAGCGCCCGCATCGACGAAGATCGACGGGCGCAGGCCCATTTCACGTGCACCGGAGCCCAACGGGATCTCCAGTTCGGCCCGGCCGAGATAATAGGCATTGCCGCCCAGAGGATCGTCGATCGGGTTCTTCGGATCGCTGTAGAAGGTGTAGCCGCCATCCGCATCGGTACAGGTGTCGCGCGCAGTGCCATCGCCGCAAACCGGATTCTTGTTGCCGTCCAGCACGTAGAACTCGCGCAGGATGCGCGGGCCGACACCACGAATGTCGAAGCCGCGAATCTGCGGATCGCCCAGGAAGAACCGGTCGGTCAGACGGACATTGTCCTGTCCGGGGCCGCGGCTCTTGAAGCCCTTCACATAGCCGCCCTCACCCGAAAGGGTGAACACCCAGCCCGGTGCCAGCTGCCAGTATTTGGCCGCGTTCAGGCGCATCTTGGCGTATTTTTCAGTCCCGCCAAGGCCCGCGACATCAAGGCTGAGAGAGAAAGTCTCACCCCTTGTCGGGCGCACGCGATTGTCGAGCGTATCGTAGACGACCGACGCGCCGATAATCGAGCTGCTCCGTGAACCGATCGCATCGCACAGGTAGCGGCCTGCCAGCAGCACATCGCATTCCAGCTTACCCGGAGTCACGCGATCGCTGTAATAAAGCGATTTATCCAACGTCACATCATCGAAGTTCAGCGTGTAGCGGCCAATGACGGAAGCGTTTTCCGTGATCGGCACACCGGCGCGGATCTGGAAACCGGTGGTCGCCTGTTTGAAGGTCGAGTTCCGGTTATTGTTGTAATAGTTCCAATTGTTCGTGTCCCGCCGATAGATGTCGACACCCATCGATATGTTGCGGTCGAACACATAGGGTTCCGTGAAGCTCAGCGTGGCCGAGCGCGAATAGCGCGACCAATTGACGCTGGCGCCCACAGTCTGGCCACGACCGCGGAAGTTCCTCTGCTTGATGGAACCTTGCAGGATGAAGCTCTCGAGGCTGGAGAAACCGGCGGAAAGCTGGAGTTCGCCGGTGGCCTGTTCCTGCACATTGGCGTCGAGCACGATCCGGTCAGGGGCTGAACCCTGGTTCTGGGCAATTTCGAAATTCTGCTGGAAGTAACCCAGCGAGTTGATGCGTGCGGTCGAACGCTTGACCGCCAGCGAGTTGAATGCATCGCCCTCGGCCAGACGGAACTCGCGGCGCACCACTTTGTCCTGCGTCAGCGTATTGCCGTTGATGTTGATCGCCTCGACATAGACGCGCGGCGCCTCGTTCAGGACGAAGGTGACATTCATCGTCAAATCTTCGCGGCTGCGCGTAAATTGCGGCCGCACATCGGCAAAGGCATAGCCATAAATGCCGGCGGTCTCGGTCAGCCCTTCGACCGTGTCCTCCACCAGCTTGGCATTGTACCAATTGCCCTTCCTGACCGCGAGCGAGCTGGTCAGCACCCCCTCGTCGAAGTCGCGAAGCTGGCTCTCCACCTTCACGTCGCCGAATTTGTAGCGATCGCCTTCTTCCACCACGTAAGTGATGATGAAGTCGCGTTTGTCAGGGGTAAGCTCCGCAACCGCCGAGACAACGCGGAAATCAGCGTAACCTTCGGTCAGATAGAACTGGCGCAGCTTCTGCTGGTCGAAGGCCAGGCGATCGGGATCGTAGCTGGTACCCGAGCTGAACAGGCGGAAGAAGCGCGACTGCTTGGTCATCATCTGGCTGCGCAATTCCCCGTCGGAGAACTTGTCGTTGCCGATGATGTTGATCTGGCGGACCTTGGATTTGGGCCCTTCGGTGATCTCGTAAACGATATCGACGCGGTTCTGCGCCAGCTGCACGCTCTTGGGTTCGACCACGGCGGCGAAGCGGCCCTGGCGCTTGTACAGTTCGATGATGCGCGCAACGTCAGCGCGGACCTTGGAACGGGTGAAGATCTGGCGCGGAGCAAGCTTGATCTCCGGCGTGATCTTGTCGTCCTTCAGGCGCTTGTTGCCTTCCAGGATGATCCGGTTGACCACCGGATTTTCCTGCACCTCGATCGTTACATTGCCATCATCGTTGCGAATGCTGGCATTGGCGAACAGCTCGGTCGCGTAGAGATCCTTCAGCGCCTGGTCGGCCGCAGTATCCGTATAGGCACCGCCCACCCGCAGCTGAATATAGCTCAGGATCGTCTGAGGCTCGAGACGCTGGGCGCCCGTCACCACCAGCGAGCGGATCGCCTGAACAGGCTGCGCCACCGGAGCGACCTCAGCCGGAGCTGGAGTTGAAGGGCTAGTCTGGTCTTGTGCAGAGGCCACCGCAGGTTGGCCAGCCAGAATAGTTCCGCCGAGCAGTGCCGCGGCGATTTTCGGTGCAGAGAATTTCTTGCCGTGAAGGCCCATTTCCCGTCCAATCTTCGACACGGTGTTTTACGTCCCCATACGGCCAACCGCCGCCCATTACCGCTGGGTTTCCCCTGGCGGCATATAACCGCCGCCCTTGCCCGATGCCGTGTCGCCAATCAAGCAAATGTCCGGTGAATGGGCTGGTTAGACGTCCTTTCCCGCTCAACTTCCGAAAAAGGGAAGCGAAGCAATATCGTTAATCGTAACGAACAGCATCAGCGCGAGCACGAAAGCAACGCCGGTGCGGAACGCCCATTCCTGACTGCGCAGACCCAGCGGTTTGCGGCGGACTGCCTCAGCCGCGTAAAAAGCCAGGTGCCCGCCGTCGAGCGCCGGAATTGGCAAGAGGTTGATGAATGCCAAATTAATTGAGATCATCGCCACCAAGCTCACGAATGCGATCGGCCCCTGTGACAGTCTTTCGCCCGAATATTGCGCAATCTTGATCGGGCCGCCCAATTCCTTCACCGAGCGTTCGCCGGTCACGATCTGGCCCAGCCCTGTGACCATGCTGGTCAAGATCATGCGCGTCTGCCGCACCGAAAGAGCCACAGCCTCCACCGGGCCGACGGCCACATATTTCTGCTCGGTCGCGATGCCCAGTAGGCCCACGCGCTGCTTGTTGCCCATCGTGTCTGTCATAGTGACATCGCCAATGGTCACCGGAATGGAAATCCGTTCGCCTGCTCGCTCTACCTCCACGGTCACGCGCTTGCCGGGATATATCAGAGTGCGTTCCTGCACATCCAAGAAATCACGGATCGGATCGCCGTCCATCGCCACGATCAGGTCGCCCGGCTTCATGCCAGCATCGCGTGCGGCGGATTGGGGTGCAAAATGCCCCACTACGGCCGCCGCATCGGGCTTGCCCATGGCAAGATTGAACGCCGCAAAAACGGCAATCGCCAGCAGCAGATTGGTGAGCGGCCCCGCCGCGACGATCAGCGCCCGCTGCCACAGGGGCTTGGCCTGGAATGTCTTGTTCCGTTCCTCCGCCGGCAGCGCCAGCCATTCCTCGCTCGGCTGGCTGGCGGGATTCATGTCGCCCGCAAACTGGACATAGCCGCCCAGCGGCAAAGCCGAAACGCGCCAGCGCGTGCCGCGCCGGTCGGTCCAGCCGGTCAACTCCTTACCGAAGCCGATCGAGAACACGTCCGCCTTAACGCCGAACCAGCGACCGACCAGATAATGGCCAAGTTCGTGAATCGTGACCAGCGGCCCAAGGACCAGCAGGAAACCGACAATCCACATCCAGACAGACGGAGATTCCATATACTCAGGCAAGCTCCAGCATTTCGCGCGCAAGCGCACGGGTTTCGGCATCCACTGCCAGCACCTCGTCCAGCGTGGCGGGCGCGGAAGGGATAGCGCGAGATAGCATCCTGTCCACCTTTGCCGAAATATCGGTGAACGCTATCTGACCGGAAAGGAATGCTTCGACCGCAACCTCATTCGCCGCATTGAGCACCGCCGGAGCCGCCCCGCCCGCCTGAACCGCCTCGCGAGCGAGCCGCGTGGCGGGAAAACGCTCCTCGTCGGGCGCGAAGAAGCTGAGCTGGCCAATCGCTGGCAGGTCCAGCGGCTTGCAGGGCGTGTCCATACGGTCCGGCCACGCAAGGCAGGAGGCTATCGGTACTCGCATATCCGAAGGTCCGAGCTGGGCCAGGGTCGATCCGTCGCGATATTCCACCATCGAATGGATCACGCTTTGCGGGTGGACCACTATCCGCAACCGGTCGAGCCCAACCGGGAACAGGTGATGCGCCTCGATGAATTCCAGCCCCTTGTTCATCATGGTGGCGGAATCGATCGTGATCTTCGCCCCCATGCTCCAATTGGGGTGCTTCAACGCCTGCTGGGGCGTGGCGGCGCGCAATTGCTCCATCGTCCAGTCGCGGAAAGGCCCGCCGCTGGCGGTCAGCGTGATCCAGGTGACATCGGCGATATTATTGCCCTGCAGACACTGGAAGATCGCATTATGCTCGGAATCGGTGGGCAGCAGGGTAGCGCCATATTTCTCGACCTCCGCCAGCAGGATATCGCCGGCGGAAACCAGCGCCTCCTTATTGGCCAGAGCGACTTTCCCGCCCAGCCGGATCGCTGCCATCGTAGGGGCAAGGCCGGCACAGCCGACAATTCCCGCCACCGTCATCTCGGCTCCGCGCGCGGCCGCGTCGCACAGGGCCTGCGCCCCCGCCGCAGCCTCGACCGCGCTGCCCGCCAAAGCCTCGCGCAAGGCGGGCAAGCAGGCCTCGTCCGCAACAACTGCCACTTCGGCATCGAATTCGATGGCCAGGGCGGCCAGTTCGGATGCCTTGCCATTGGCGGTGAGCGCCACGACTCGCCATTTGTCCCGCTCCCGCCGGATCAGGTCCAGCGTTGAGGCGCCGATGGAACCGGTCGCACCGAAAATCGAAATGGTCCGCATCAATAAGCCGCCATTGTGTAGATCAACGCGCCCAGCCCTACGATGATCGCCACGGGCAGCAACCCGTCCACCCGGTCGAACACGCCGCCATGGCCAGGGATGAGCTTGCCCGAATCCTTAACTCCTGCCTTGCGTTTCAGCCAGCTCTCGAGGAAATCCCCCGCCTGCGCCGCAACCGCCAGGGTCGCGCCCATCGCGGCGCCGGTGAGCATGGCCTTCACCGGAATTTCGGGCTTCACGGACGACAGGGCCGAAGCCGCCAGCACTGCGAAACCCAGCGCCAGCGCACCGAACATCCCGGCCGCGATCATCCCGCCGATCAGCCCTTCCCAGGTCTTGGACGGGCTGATCGAAGGCGCGATCTTGCGCCTGCCGAAACGGCGGCCCGCGAAATAGGCGCCCGTATCGGTGAAGATCACCACCCCCACGGCCATCGCCACGAGGATTGATGGCAAGACGATCAGAGAGATTGCCGCCGCGCCGACATAGACGACGCCCGCCAGCGTTCCCAGAATGCGGAGTAAAGGGCTTTCCGTTGCCTGCTCCACCAGCTTCATCAGCTCGAGCAACGTCGCGAAGGACACCGCAACCACGAACAGGTCGAGCACCGGCCCGCCGATCCAGAAGGCGGTGCCCGCTACAAGCAACATTGCCGCCGCCGAAATCACCCGGACCTTGAGGTCCGATTTCGGCTTTGCAGCTTCCCTGCCCGGAATCTCGCTGCTCATGTCAGCGCCCGCCAAAACGGCGTTCCCGCCCGGCAAAGGCCGCAAGGGCCTCTTCCAGATGGGCGGGCGTGAAATCGGGCCACAGCACCTCAGTGAAATACATCTCCGCATAGGCTGCCTGCCACAGCAGGAAGTTGGAGAGGCGCACTTCGCCCGATGTGCGGATCAGCAAGTCCAGCGGCGGCAAATCGGCCGTGTCGAGGTGCTCTGAGATACTTTCAACACTCACTGTGCCCTTTTGAGCAGCCGCTTGAGCAGCACGGGCGATCTCCTGCTGCGACCCGTAATTGAGCGCCACCGCCAAGGTCACGCTGCCGCCTGTGGTCTGCGCGATCGCGTCCTCCAGCATAGCGACAATGTCCGGCTCCAATACCTTGTAATCGCCAATGATTTTCAGCCGGACGTTATTGGCGATAAACTCAGGCAGATCGCCCTTTATGAAACGGCGCAGCAGCCCCATCAGGTCGGAAATCTCGTCCTGCGGGCGCTTCCAGTTCTCGGAAGAGAAAGCGTAGAGCGTCAGGCATTCGAGCCCCAGCGAACGGGCGGCCCGCACCAGCCTGCGCACCGATTCCACGCCGCGCTGATGGCCCACCGCGCGCGGCAGATGCCGCCGCTTCGCCCAGCGTCCGTTTCCATCCATGATGATCGCCACGTGGCGTGCGCCGTGCGCAGCGCGTGGCCCGTCGGTGCCGGACGATGCCGCGACATATCCCTCGCCATCGCGCCTCTCGCCTTCGCTCGCGGCGAATGGAGAGGAGGACTGGTCCGTCACTGGCTGAGGATTTCCTTTTCCTTGTGCGCAGCAGCCTCGTCAGCCAGCTTGATGTACTGATCGGTGAGCTTCTGGACATCGTCTTCGGACCGCTTGCGCTCGTCCTCGCCGATTTCCTTCTTCTTCTCGTCTTCCTTCAGCGCTTCCATGCCGTCGCGGCGGACGTTGCGGATCGCGATCTTCGCCTTTTCCGAATATTGCCCGGCGAGCTTGGCCAGTTCCTTGCGACGCTCTTCGGTGAGATCCGGGATCGGCAGGCGGATGGTCTGCCCGTCAATCATCGGATTGAGGCCGAGCCCGGCCTTGGCGATGGCCTTTTCCACGGGGTTCATGTTGGAACGGTCCCACACCTGCACGCTCAGCATGCGCGGTTCGGGTGCGGAGACGGTCGCCACCTGGTTAAGCGGCATCATCGCACCGTAGACTTCCACCTGAATCGGATCGAGCAGCGCCGTATTGGCACGGCCGGTGCGCAGGCCCGACAGATCGCTCTTCAACGATTCCACCGCGCCAGCCATGCGCCGTTCGAGATCTGCCTTATCGTATTTTGCCATTGTCAGGGCTTCCCCAGATTACCGTCTATTGCACCGTGGTCCGTACACCCTCGCCCGCCAGAACGCGCGCGAGATTGCCCTGTTCGCGGATCGAAAAGACCACGATCGGGATATTGTTCTCGCGACACAATGCCACAGCGGAGGCGTCCATCACCTTGAGATTGTCGGCCAGTACCTTGTCATAGCTGACCGTGTCGAACCGCACCGCATCGGGATTGGTCTTGGGATCGGAATCATAGACCCCGTCTACGCTGGTTCCCTTGAGCAGCGCATCGCATTTCATTTCGGCAGCGCGCAGCGCGGCACCGCTGTCGGTCGTGAAGAAGGGGCTGCCAACACCAGCGGCGAATATCACGATCCGCCCCTTTTCCAGATGCCGTTCAGCCCGGCGACGGATCACCGGTTCGCACACCTGATCCATCTGCACGGCGGACTGGACACGGGTATGAACGCCGATCTGCTCTAGCGCGCTCTGCATCGCCAGCGCATTCATCACCGTGGCCAGCATACCCATATAGTCGGCCTGGGCGCGGTCCATACCCTGCGCTGCGCCTGCCATGCCGCGGAAAATGTTGCCGCCGCCGATGACAAGGCAGATTTCCAGCCCAGTTTCCTTTGCCGCTTTCACTTCCTTCGCCAGTTCCAGCACGAAGGAGGGATCGATCCCGAACTGCTGATTTCCCATCAGCACTTCGCCCGAAAGCTTGATCAGGACACGTTTGAAGCCGGGCTTGGCCATGGGATAGGGAACTCGCGCAATTGCCTGGGCGCCGCCCTTATAGAGCGACGGAGGGCGCTGCCAAGGGGTGGGCGCGCCTTGACCGGGTATGAAAATCCCCGCGCGGCGCATGCCGCGCGGGGATCATCTGTTCACAGGAAGTGGCTCAGCCCGCGACTGCGGCGGCGACTTCGGCAGCGAAGTCGCTGACTTCCTTCTCGATACCTTCGCCCAGCTGGAAGCGGACATAGTCCTTCAGCACGATCTTCGCGCCGGCTTCCTTGCCCGCCTGATCGACAACCTGCTGGATCGGGGTCTTGTTGTCCATGACGAAGACCTGCGAAAGCAGAGCGTTTTCCTTGGCGAACTTGGCGATCGCACCATCGACCATCTTGGACTGCACTTCGGCAGGCTTGCCGCTTTCGGCGGCCTTTTCCTCGGCGATCGCGCGCTCACGGGCGATCAGTTCCTGATCAAGGCCGTCAGCATTCAGCGCCAGCGGGAAAGCGGCGGCGATGTGCATCGCAAGCTGCTTGCCAAGGGCTTCGAGAGCATCGGCGGGAGCCGAGCTTTCAAGCGCGACCAGCACGCCGATCTTGCCGAGAGCCGGGGCGACGGCATTGTGCATATAGGGTACGATCACGCCTTCACTGACCGAAACGGTCTTGATGCGGCGCACCTGCTGGTTCTCGCCGATGGTGGCGATATTGTTGGTGAGCTTTTCGCCAACCGTACCGCCATCGGGATAGGCTGCGGCCTTGAGCACTTCCACATCGTCGCCGTCCACGCCCAGGGCAACCTGGGTGGTCTTGCGCACGAAGTCCTGGAACTGGTCGTTCTTGGCGACAAAGTCGGTTTCGGAATTCACTTCCACGGCAACGCCGCGAGTGCCTTCCACGGCAACGCCGACCAGACCTTCGGCGGCGGTGCGGCTCGACTTCTTGGCGGCGGCGGCCAGGCCCCTGGCACGCAGAGCGTCGACGGCAGCCTCGATGTCGCCATTGGTCTCGTCGAGAGCCTTCTTGCAGTCCATCATGCCGGCGCCAGAGCGCTCGCGCAGGGCCTTCACGTCAGCGGCGGTATATGCAGCCATTGTTCTGTCCTCTTGAATATGTGCCGTGGCGCCGGGCCAATCGACTGGCCCGGCGCGCTAAACGGCAATTATGCCAGTTCGGTTACGGTCAGGCCGAAGCTTCTTCGCCGGCTTCCGCCTGAGCGGGAGCTTCGACGACGGCATCCGAAGTGGTTTCAACGATTTCTTCGGCCGGCGGAGCGTCCATCGCGCCGATATCGCGGCCCGAATCGACAACGCCCTCATTGTTGCCGTTGGTGGCTGCCTGAGCCACTGCGTCGCAATAAAGGCGCACGGCGCGGCTGGCGTCGTCATTGCCCGGGATCGGGAAGGCGATGCCCGAAGGATCGACATTGGTGTCGAGCACGGCGACGACCGGAATGCCAAGCACGTTGGCTTCCTTGATCGCCAGCTGTTCGACATTGGCGTCGATCACGAACATCACGTCCGGAATGCCGCCCATGTCGCGAATGCCGCCGAGCGACATCTGCAGCTTCTCGTGCTTGCGGGTAAGATCGAGGATTTCCTTCTTGGTGAGACCCGAAGTGTCACCCGAAAGCTGTTCCTCGATCGTCTTCATCTTCTTGATCGAGAGGCTGATCGTCTTCCAGTTGGTGAGCATGCCGCCCAGCCAGCGATGGTTGACGTAATACTGGCCGCTTGCGCGGGCCGCATCGGCGATCGGGTCCTGCGCCTGGCGCTTGGTGCCGACGAACAGCACTTTGCCGCCCGCACGCACGGTGCCGGAAACGAATTCAAGCGCGCGCGCCATCAGGGGCACGGTCTGCGACAGGTCGATGATGTGAACACCGTTGCGGGCGCCGAAGATGTACGGCTTCATCCGCGGGTTCCAGCGGTGGGTCTGGTGGCCGAAATGCGCGCCGGCCTCGATCAATTGCTGCATGCTGACGGTAGGAGCCGCCATAGATATTTCCTTTCCGGTTATTCCGCTGGAAGGCTGGAACCGGGCGGAGATCCCGCCTGCGGCACCGGTATGTGGGCCTTCCATGTGAATTTGCCCCGGCCGAAACGACGAAAATCCGTCGATCACGGCCTGAACGGCCCCGCCCTTAGCTGCGATTGTCACCGAAATCCAGCGTGAATCCGGCATGGCCAAGCCAAGCCTGTCGCCGTGGGCACTGTCACCTTGCACAAAATGCGCTTGACACACCAGAACAAATGAAGAACATTGTTCTCATCAAGCCCGTGGACGAGCTTTGCGATATAGATCTTCTAGCACTCTCCACAGCTTATCCACAAGCCTTGCACAGCTCTATCCGGGCTTTGGGGCGATGAATGGAGCGGATTCGATGACGGTTCTTGCCCTTACCCTGCTGTTTGCGACTGCCGGCCTCGTTTCCCTCGTCGTTCTCGCCCATTCCTATGCGCGCGGCATCGCTGCATTCGGAACGCTGCGCCGCGCTCTCGCCAATTGCGACGATGTGGTGATTGCCCAATTGAAGATCGTGGAGCAGCGGCCAGTGCGACTGCGGCTGATCAGCTCGAACGAGCTTACGCCTCGCGCTCCACTGCCTGCCGGGCTGCGCGCAGCCGCCTGATCCGCCCATAGCTGACGATGCCCCAAGGCATGAGCGCCAAATAGAAGGCGCAGATCGCCGCCAGGGTCCACCAAGGTTCGGTCAGCAGAGCAGCAAATGCGATGCCGACCACTGCGATCACACCCAGCCGTGCGCTGCGGCGCGGACGCAAAGACGTCCAGCTCAGCGTGGCGATGTTAGAAATCAGCAGGAAGGCAATGGCTGCGACCCATAGGGCGACCAGAATCGGCTCGCGAAAAAGCTCCTGCCCGGTCGCCATCCAGAGATAAAGCGGCACAAAGGCCAGTCCCGCCCCGACCGGCGCCGGAACGCCTGTAAGGAAACCTGCGGATTTGTGCGGCTGCTCATCCATGTCGATGCGCGCGTTGAAGCGCGCCAAGCGTAGGGCACAGCACAGGGCGAAAAACAGGGCAGCAAACCAGCCAAAGCGTGGGAGGCCCTCGAGCGACCACAGATAGAGGATCAGCGCCGGAGCCATGCCGAAGGAAAGCGAATCGGCCAGGCTGTCCAGCTCCGCGCCGAAGCGCGACTGCGCCTTGAGCAAGCGGGCGATGCGCCCGTCGATCCCGTCGAGCAGACCAGCCAGCACGACCGCGAACACCGCTCGTTCCCAATCTCCATTGATCGCGAAACGCACGCCGGTAAGCCCTGCGCACAGAGCCCCGGCCGTGATTGCATTGGGCAGAACCGCCCGCAGGGTAAGGCCTGGCGCCCTGTGCCCGGCTACCGCGCGCTCGCTTTCGGAGGCCTTCGGGCCGACCGGATCGAACGAATCGTCCTCGCCCCCGCCGCTCACTGACTGACACCCTCAATCAGTTGACGCTTGCCGATTTCCGCGAGCACCGTCTCGCCCGCGATCACCTTCTGGCCCATAAGCACCTTGGGATCAGTGCCTGCTGGAAGATAGACGTCAACCCGGCTGCCGAAGCGGATCAGGCCCACGCGCTGGCCGACGGCCAGCATGTCGCCCGGCTTGACGAAAGGCACGATCCGCCGCGCCACGAGGCCCGCGATCTGGGTAAAGCCGATCTGCAGACCATCGGCCCGCTCGATCAGGATATGCTGGCGCTCGTTTTCCTCGCTCGCCTTGTCGAGATCGGCATTCATGAACTTGCCGGGGATGTAGATCACCCGCCGCACCGAGCCGCCCACCGGGGCGCGGTTGATATGCACGTCGAACACCGACATGAAGATCGAAACGCGCGTTACTTTGCCGCCGCCCAGCCCGCGCGAACCGCTGCCATCATCCATCTGCAGCTCGATCGGCGGCTCGACTTCCTGGATCAGGGTAATGAGGCCATCGGCGGGCGAGACGATATAGCTATCATCCTGCGGAACCACACGCTCGGGATCGCGGAAAAAGGCGAAGACGCCGAAAGTGAGCAGCACAAGCGGCCACCCGACGATCTCCCAATCGAGACCGAGCAGGAACACGAGGCTGATCACCGCGGAGATCAGCCCAAATTTGCGACCCTCGGGATGAATAGCGGGCCAACCCCACGCTGCTTCGCCCCGGCCTTTGTTGTCGAGTATCTCACCGGCCATGGGTGCCTCCTAAGGGTTAGTGCGCAGCCCGACAACCCATGTTGCCCTCCACCCAATGATGGATGCCGCGGCGTTGATGCCGGAAACGGTGGGCAAGGTCTATCGGGCATACACGGGCGAACCGTTCCCGGGCGGCTCGGCCCGGGATTATGCTACTCGATCTTGCTGAAGACGGCGGTGGTGGACAGGGCTGGATTCGAACCAGCGTACGCTCTCGCGGGCAGATTTACAGTCTGCTGCCATTAACCACTCGGCCACCTGTCCACACCATGCCGGTGCCGGGTTGCCCCGTAAAATCGGCCCTTCGAAAAGCGCCGGTCCAGCCGAGAGGCGCCCCAATGGCGAAGCGACGCTTGCCTGTCAATGGGGCGACTGGCAGGAGCGCCAGGAAGATTTTGGCGAAAGGCGCCAAACAGGGAGCAAAGATGGCGAAGCGTGGGGAAAAGCGGGTGTTGCGCGGGCGTGCCGGGCGGATGCAAGGCGGTCGGGGCAGTGGCCGGGGGACGCAGGGTTCTGTGCGCCTATGGGGCCGCCATGCGGTGGAAGCCGCGCTGAAAAACCCGGAACGCCGCCACCGCAAGCTGTGGGCGACGCGTGAGGGAATCGAATCGCTCGATGGCGAGCTGCCGGCCGATTTCCCCATCGAATATGCCGATGGGGCGGATCTTGCCCGTTTGGTCGCGCGCGATGCGCCCCATCAGGGGCTGGTGTTGGAATGCGAGCCGCTGGACGGCCCTCACCTCGACGAAGTGCTGGACGGCGATCCTGCCCGCCCGCTTATATTGCTCGATCAGGTTACCGATCCACACAATGTCGGCGCGATCCTGCGTTCGGCCGCCGCGTTCAATGCATGTGCGGTGGTGACGCAGGACCGCTATTCTCCGCCCGAATCCGGCGTAGTTGCCAAATCGGCTTCTGGCGCACTGGAAATCGTGCCCTGGATTCGCGTGGTGAACCTTTCCCGCGCGCTGGAGGAAGCGGCCGAGGCCGGATATTGGCGCATCGGCCTGGCTGGGGAAACCGAGGCGACGCTGGGGGATGTTCTCCCTTCCGGCCCGGTAGCGCTGGTGCTGGGCGCCGAAGGCGAAGGGCTGCGCGCCAATGTCGCCTCCCATTGCGACGCCCTCGCCCGCCTGCCCATCAGTAATCAGATGGAAAGCCTCAACGTATCCAATGCGGCTGCCATCGCGCTTTATGCGGTCGCTTCGCGCAGCAGCGCCTGATCGAGGGAGCAGAATAATGACGGCAATGACGGAATTCGGCAGGGCGGCGCGCGGGGCCGTGCTGGCAGTGGGCCTGGCCCTGTTGCTGATGGGATGCTTCCTGTCGCCCGGCAAGTTCAATTCGGCGCTCGATCTGCGCAAGGACGGGGCCTTCACCTTCAGCTACACGGGCGAGATTTATATTCTGGGGCTCAGCCGCCTGGCCGAAATCGGCAATGAGGCGGAAGGCGATCCGCCGTTCGAACCTTCGACCTGCTATGATGAGAATATCGACGAGGAAGAATGCTCGGCCGAGGATATCGAGCAGCAGAAGCGCGACTGGCAGCAGAATCTGGCCGACAAGAAGGCTGAGGATGCCCGCAACGCAAAGGCGTTCGGTACCTTGTTCGGGGGGATCGACCCGACCGATCCGGCCGCTGCGGAGGAACTGGCCGCCAGCCTGCGCCGCCAGCACGGCTGGAACAGCGTGGAATATAAGGGCGACGGGCTCTATCTGGTGGACTTCTCCGTCACCAGCAGGCTGACCCACGATTTCACCTTCCCGGTGATGGAAGGCGCCCCGCTGTCGAACAATTTCGTGATCGTCAATCGGCGCGATGGCGCGATAGTGCGGATCGATGCGCCCGGATTTGCGGTGCAATCGAGCTCTTCCAGCTCGTCCAGCGGGCTGCTGCAATTCGCCTCGCTCTATGGGGCAGACGGTTCGGCGAAGGAGAATGCACCGAATATCCCCGAACTGAACGGCACTTTCACCATCACCACCGATGGGGCGATCATGGCCAATAACACCGATGAAGGCCCGCAGGCCTCCCCCAAGGGCCAGCAATTGAGCTGGAAGATCAGCCGCCGGACTGCCACCGCGCCGATGGCGCTGATCCAGATCGCCAACTGATAGGCTGCCCGTCCCGCCTGCCCTGCAAGGGCGGGCAGCGGGTGGGCAAGGCGCCCATGGCCCGGACAAGAAGAAAGCCGCGTCTGCCCATCGGCAGACGCGGCTTTTTTCCTGGAGACCGCGAGGCGTTGCGGCCGCCGGTGACGTCCGCTTAGTTGACGGAGTCCTTGAGACCCTTGCCAGCCTTGAACTTGGGCTGGCTGGAAGCCTTGATGGTCATCGGTTCGCCGGTACGCGGATTGCGGCCGGTCGAAGCCTTGCGCTTGGCAACCGAGAAAGTGCCGAAGCCCACGAGGCGCACTTCATCGCCCTTGGCGAGCGCTGCAGTGATCGTGTCAAACACGCCTTCCACTGCCTTGGTTGCGTCGCTGCGGGAAAGGCCGCTTGCATCGGCAACAGCGCCGATCAGTTCGTTCTTGTTCATCGTAAAGGAACCCCCTCTGAGATGTGCCGGATTTGACTATGGTTTTGAATCGCCTCTCGGGTGGCGGTGAATTGAGCGATTTTTGTTGCCCCTGTCAAAGGCAAAACACACGCAAAAGCGCGGTTTTTTCACAGTTTCGGCATGGATTGCGGCGAGTTGAGGGAAAGTTGACGTCACAATTGCGGCTGCCCCCCGTCACATCACTGACATGACGGGGGGAAATGGCCTCGAATCGCCCGTTCCGGGAGGGCCCTAACAGGCCCCTGACGCGATTCTCAGTGAGCCGTCGCGGAAGGTCCGGAGCCGACCGGAGCGGGATTCGGCTGGCTGGCCAGATCGTCCTCGTCGCTCCATTCGATCGACTGGGGCATCGAAGTCAGCGCCCGTTCGAGCACCTGATCGACGTGGCTGACCGGGATGATCTCCAGCCCCTGCTTCACATTATCCGGAATCTCGGCGAGATCCTTGCGGTTCTCTTCCGGGATCAACACCGTCTTGATGCCGCCACGCAGCGCCGCAAGAAGCTTTTCCTTGAGGCCGCCAATCGCCAGCACCCGCCCGCGAAGCGTGACTTCGCCGGTCATCGCCACATCCGGGCGCACCGGGATTCCGGTGAGCGAGGAAACGATCGAGGTCACCATGCCGATACCGGCCGAAGGTCCGTCCTTCGGCACCGCCCCTTCGGGCAGGTGGATATGGACATTCTTGCGCTGGAAGATCGAGGGCTTGATGCCATAGGCCGGCGCCCGCGCCTTCACGAAGCTGAAGGCAGCCTGGATCGACTCATTCATCACTTCGCCAAGCTTGCCCGTGGTGCGCACTTCGCCCTTGCCGGGCGTGGTCACGCTTTCGATGGTCAGCAATTCACCGCCCACCTCGGTCCAGGCAAGGCCCGTCACCGCACCGACCTGCGCATCTTCATCCGACATGCCGTGGCGGAACTTGCGCACGCCCGCATAGTCGGCGAGGTTTTCCGGCGTGATCGTCACGCTGGTGGCCTTGCCTTCCAGGATCGAACGCAGGCTCTTGCGCGCCAGCCGGGCGATCTCGCGCTCCAGCGTACGCACGCCCGCCTCGCGGGTGTAATAGCGGATCAGGTCGCGCAGAGCCTCGTTCTCAAGGGTGAACTCACCCTTCTTCAGCCCATGCGCCTTCACCTGCTTTTCGACCAGATGCCGCTCGGCAATCTCGACTTTCTCGTCTTCCGTATAGCCTTCCAGCCGGATGATCTCCATGCGGTCGAGCAGCGGCTGCGGCAGGTTGAGGCTGTTGGCCGTGCAGACGAACATGATATCCGAAAGGTCCATATCGACCTCCAGATAATGGTCCTGGAACTTCGAGTTCTGTTCCGGATCGAGCACTTCGAGCAGCGCCGCCGAGGGATCGCCCCGGAAATCCTGACCCAGCTTGTCGATCTCGTCGAGCAGGAACAGCGGGTTGGACGTGCCGGCCTTCTTGAGGTTCGACACGATCTTGCCCGGCAGCGAGCCGATATAGGTGCGCCGGTGGCCGCGAATCTCGGCCTCGTCGCGCACGCCGCCAAGCGACTGGCGGATGAATTCGCGCCCGGTCGCCTTGGCGATCGACTTGCCAAGGCTGGTCTTGCCCACGCCCGGAGGGCCGACGAGGCACAGGATCGGCCCCTTCAGCTTGTTCGAACGGGCCTGAACCGCGAGATATTCGACGATCCGATCCTTCACCTTGTCCAGCGCATAATGATCCTCGTCGAGGATCGCCTGCGCCCGGCCGAGGTCTTTCTTGAGCTTCGACTTCTTGCCCCAGGGCAGGCCCAGCAGCACGTCGAGATAATTGCGCACCACGGTGGCTTCGGCGCTCATCGGCTGCATAGTCTTGAGCTTCTTGAGCTCGGTCAGCGCCTTGGCTCGGGCTTCCTTGGAGAGCTTGAGCTTGTCGATCTTCTCCTGAAGCTCGGCAATTTCATTGCCTTCCTCACCATCGCCGCCCAACTCGCTCTGGATCGCCTTGAGCTGTTCGTTGAGGTAATACTCGCGCTGGGTCTTCTCCATCTGGCGCTTCACGCGGCCACGGATCTTGCGCTCCACCTGCAGGACGGACAGTTCGCCTTCCATGAAGCCATAGGCCATTTCCATGCGCTTCATCGGATCGCGCTCGGTCAGCAAAGCCTGCTTGTCGGCCACCTTGGCGTTGAGATTATGCGCCACCATGTCCGCCAGACGCGAGGCATCGTCGATCTCGGCAAGTTCCTGCTCGAGATCTTCGGGCACCTTCTTGTTGAGCTTGGCATATTCCGCGAATTGCTCGACCACGCTGCGCATCATCGCGGCAACTTCGGTGCCGCCGGCGAATTCCGGATCGAGAAGCTCGACCTGGGCGACAACGAAGGCGCCTTCCTCGCGCAGGTTCTCCAGCTTCGCGCGCTGCTGCCCTTCCACCAGCACGCGCACCGTGCCGTCGGGCAGCTTCAGCAGCTGCAGTACCTGGGCGACAACGCCCATGTCATAAAGATCGTCACGCTCGGGATCGTCGCAGCCGGGGTCCAGCTGGGCGACAAGGAAAATATCCTTGGAGCCCGCCATCGCCTCCTCAAGTGCCGCAACAGACTTCTCGCGCCCGACGAAGAGCGGCACGACACTGCCGGGGAAGACAACGATGTCGCGCAGGGGAAGCAGGGGGTAGAGGTTCATTACGCCGGTATATCCAAATTTCACGCGCCCCGCATAGGGCTCAGGGAAGGATTTCCCATCATTTAACCGGGAATATGGGAAGCCCCTCCGCTGGCTGCAATGGGGGGCCGAGCATTCACGTTCCCGTTTGGTTTCCGACCGAAGTTGACACAGTTGACACTGTAGGGCCTCTATCGGCGCAGACCGGATTTTGGAATAAATATCATTATTATCATATACTTATTTGACTTCATGGCCACCCAGGCCGGATGCAGCCCCATTGGAAAACCCGGTTTCGCATGGGCCGGAACTTGACGGCGGCAACAGGCGCACTACCGCCCTGCCCGTCTTTCCCCTGCGCATGAGGCCCCTTCGAGCATCGCTGTCAACTTCCGCGATATTCCGATCCGAACCAGCCCATGCTTGCCCGAATCCTGCGACATAATGCGGCGCTGGAACGCCAGCCCGCCCTCGGCCATCTCGGCTGGCTGCGCGGTGCGATCGGCGCGGCGCTGGGCATATTCCTGGCCGGCGCCGTCACTTTTGCGATCGAACATCTGGGCGGATTCGCCCCAGGCGGCAGCGCCCTGCCCTGGCTGGTTGCGCCCATCGGGGCCTCGGCTGTGCTGGTGTTCTGCGTTCCGGCCAGCCCGCTGGCGCAGCCCTGGCCAGTGATCGGTGGGGACCTGATTTCCGCGCTGGCAGGCCTGATCGCCGGGCACATCTTCGGCTCGCCCTGGATCGCGGCGGGCGTGGCGGTGGGCGGGGCGATTGCGCTGATGACGCTGACCCGCTGCCTCCACCCGCCGGGCGGCGCCTGCGCCCTGCTCTGCGCGCTGGGCGCGACCGGGCCGGAGCAATGGGGCTATGGCCATATGCTGCCCTTTGCCGCGAATGTCGCGGTGCTGGTGCTGGTGGGCTGGCTCTACAATAATCTCACCGGCCATGCCTGGCCCCACTCCATGCCCAAGCCCCCATCCCCGGCGAGTGAAACACTCTACCGGCGCGAGGATCTGGATGCCGTGCTGGAGGAATGGGACGAGCTGCTGGATGTCGATGCCGACGATCTGGATGCGCTGTTCCAGGCTGTGGAGCGCAAAATGCGCAGCCGAACGATATTGGGCGGGCGCTGAAGGCACGCCTTCACCGGCCTTCTACCCCGGACCAGAATTCGTTTCCGGGATTCCCCCAGTCGGGCTTACCCTCCCCTCCTCACTTGGAGGAGAGGAGCAATGGAGATGACCAGGAAACTCGCTGCCGAGCTTGTCGGCACATTCTGGCTGGTATTCGGAGGATGCGGATCGGCGGTTCTGGCCGCCGCCTTCCCGGAACTGGGGATCGGCTTTGCGGGCGTCGCGCTGGCATTCGGCCTTACCGTCCTGACCATGGCCTATGCGCTGGGTGGAATTTCAGGAGGGCATTTCAACCCCGCCGTATCGCTGGGGCTGGCCGTGGCCAACCGCTTCGGCTGGAAGGATCTGATACCCTATTGGATCGCGCAAGTATGCGGCGCCGCAATCGCCGGGGTGGTGCTTTATGCGATTGCCAGCGGAAAGCCCGGGTTCGAGGCGGGTGGGTTCGCCTCCAACGGCTTCGGCGATCTTTCGCCCGGCGGTTATGGGCTGCAAGCCGCGCTGATCATCGAAGTGGTGCTGACGGCGGGCTTCCTGATCGTGATCCTGGGCGCGACATCGAAAGCGGCGCCTGCCGGTTTCGGCGGACTGGCCATCGGCCTTGCGCTGACGCTGATCCACCTGGTGTCGATCCCGGTGACCAATACTTCGGTCAACCCCGCCCGTTCCACCGGGGTTGCCCTGTTTGCCGAAACGGCGGCAATGGGCGAGCTCTGGCTGTTCTGGGTCGCCCCGCTCGCCGGCGGAGCGCTGGGCGCGCTAATCTGGCGCTATCTGCTGGCCTCCGAAGCGACCGAGGGATGATGAAGGCACCCGCCCGGCATATGTCGCCGGGCGGTTCCTTTGCCTCCCGGCCTCAGCCCATGCCGGGCAGGTTGAAGCCCGGCGGCAGGCCCATGCTCCCCTGAATCTTCTGCATTTCCGCATTGGCTGCCTGATCGGCCTTGGCCCGGGCATCGTTGAAGGCGGCGGTAACGAGGTCTTCCAGCATCTGCTTGTCCTCGAGAACCATCAGGCTGTCATCGATCGAAACGCCCAGGATACGGCCCTTGGCAGTGCAGCGGATCTTCACCAGCCCACCGCCCGAAACGCCTTCCACCTCGATAGTGTCGAGCGTGACCTGCGCGTCATTCATCTGCTTCTGGATCGTCTCGGCCGCCTGCTGCGCGGCCTTGATCATTTCTTCCATCGATTTCATTATATTACCTCTGAATATTCAAATTCAGTCTTAACGGCCCCACTTGCGCTGACCCGCAGCGGCAGGGGCTTCTTCTTCCACCAGTTCGGCGTCCGGGAAGATTTCCTTCGCCAGCTTGACCAGCGGGATCGCATGGACCCGGCGCTCTTCCTCCGCTTTGGCGGCATCGACGGCTTCCACCAGCGTGGGCGCGCCGCCCGTGGCGGCCAGTTCCACATCCCAGCGTTCACCGGTTACTTTCAGCAAGGCATCGCGCAATTCGGCCGACATATCCTCCTTGAACGGAGGGGCCAGCGCATAGACCAGCCTGCCGGGCGCGAGTTCCACCACCCGCACCTGCAGCTTCATCTTGTTGGACAGGGTCATGTGGCCCGGAAGGCCGGAATGTTCCACCCGATCGACCAGTTCCACCCAATTCACCGCCGGAGCCGCAACGCGCGCCTGCGGGGCGCTTTCTCCACCCTGCCCGCCTGACGGCGCAACTGGGGCGGACGAGAAGGCGCCGCTTGCTGCCATATCTTCCAGCTTCTTCGCCAGAGTGCCGGGATCGGGCATATCGGCCGCGTGCATCACGCGCAGCAGCGCCATTTGCGCCGCCACCAGCGGATCGGGCGCCTGCCGTACTTCGTCATGGCCCTTGAGCAGCAATTGCCACAGGCGATGAAGCTGACCGGCACTGAGCTTTTCCGCCCATTCCTCGATCAGCGCACGTTCTTCCGCGGTAGGCGCTTCCACCCCGCTGCGGCCAACCTGCGCCACCGTGATGCGATGGCAGATATCCATCAGCGAACGCATCAGGGCGAGCGGTTCGACACCCAGCGAATATTGATTGTCCACCAGCGCCAACAGGCCCTGCGGATCGCCATTCAGCAGCGCGGCGAACAGATTGCGCAGCGCGCTCCGATCCGCCAGTCCCAGCATGTCGCGCACCCGCTCGGCCGTGACATTTCCGCCGCCTTCGAGATCGGCATGGGCAATCGCCTGATCGAGGATCGAAAGCCCGTCGCGCACCGAACCTTCGGCAGCTGCGGCAACCATGGCCAGCGCATCTGCCTCCGCCTCCACGCCTTCCTTGGCGCAAATCCCTGCGAAATGGTCCTGCAGCAGCGGCGCGGAAATGCGGCGCAGATCGAAACGCTGGCAGCGGGACAGGACAGTGACCGGCAGCTTGTCCACTTCGGTCGTGGCGAAGAGGAACTTCACATGGGCCGGCGGCTCCTCAAGTGTCTTCAGCAAGGCATTGAAAGCATTGCGAGACAGCATGTGAACTTCGTCGATGATATAGATCTTGTAGCGCGCCGATACGGCGGCATAGCGCACCGCTTCGATGATCTCGCGCACATCGTCCACGCCAGTATGGCTGGCGGCGTCCATCTCGATCACGTCGATATGGCGTCCTTCGGCGATCGCCACGCAAGGCTCGCACTGGCCGCAGGGATCGATAGTCGGCGCGCCCTGCCCGTCAGGCCCGACGCAATTGAGCGCCTTGGCGATGAGGCGCGCGGTGGAGGTCTTGCCCACCCCGCGCACGCCGGTCATCAGGAAGGCATGGGCCAGCCGATCGCGCGCGATGGCATTGGCCAATGTCCTCACCATCGCATCCTGACCGATCAGCTCGGCAAAGGTTTGCGGACGGTATTTGCGGGCCAGCACGCGATAGGGTTGCGCCGCCACGGGTTTGGCAGCAACTGGGGGGGCAACGGGGGCCGCAGCAGCCGCAGCAGCAAGTGGCGCGGGCTTTTCCGGCCCGGAATCGACCGGCCCGCCGAACAGCGCCGATTGCCCCGCAGCCTCAAGCTCCGCCGCGCTTGGCAGCGTATCTTCTTCGCCTTCGGTGTCGGGTGAATCGGCCATGGGCCCTAGGTAGGGGGTCGGCGCTGAATTGTCAGTGAGAAAAGGAGCCGGCCGACCCGCCGCTGACCGTTGTGGCTGCTTCCTTCCGGACCTGACCAGGTTGGCGGACGCAAACGTCCGACCGACTCCCGGGCGGGCATATGGCGGGGGATTCGTGAAAATGCAACCTGCCAGCCCCCTCCTCCTAAGAGGAGGGACCGATTCTTACCTGAAATTATCCGCGTAAGCCTGGATCTTCAGCGCGCGACGCGGGGTGGCGTGGACGCGGGCCGGTATGCCGTGCTTCGCGGCATAGGCCTGCGCCTCTTCCTGCGTCGGAAACTTCAGCTGCACCTGCTGCTGCGTGTCGCCGCTGCCGGCCCAGCCCATCAGCGGATCGGGCTTCTTCGCCTCGGCCGGATCGAATTCGAGAATCCACTGGCCAAGCAGGGCCTTGCCGGACTGCATGGCGTTTTTCGGGCGTTGATAGATGCGTGCGCTCATGGATTTGAGCCTTTCGTGAAATTCGCGAGTCGAATCAAGAGCCCGTTGAGGCATTGAAGGCGTTCTTGGTCTTCAGGCTCGGCGCTTCGGTCCATGGTTCGTCCGGCCAGCGGTGCTTGGGATAGCGGCCTTTCATGTCCTTGACCACATCGCGCCAGCTTCCGCGCCAGAAGGCGGGCAGATCGCGCGTGGCCTGCACCGGGCGCCCGCCGGGGCTGGTCAGCTGGAGCAGCAGCGGCTGGGGCGGCTGGCCGATAGTGGGATGCCGGTCCAGCCCGAACAGCGCCTGCACGCGCACTTCCACACTGGGGCCGCCATCGGCGTCATAATCGATCGCGTGATGTGTTCCCGCCGGACTGGTCCATTCGCGCGGGGCGAGCTTGTCGAGCTTCTGGCGAGAATCCCAGTCGAGCCGATTCAGCAGCGCCTCGGTCAATGCGCCTTTGGACAGGTTCAGATCGCGCCGCCCTGCCAGCAGCGGGGCGAGCCATTCGCCTGCCTCTTCCGCCAGCACATCGAGCGAAAGCGCCTCCAGCCCGGCATGGCGGGCGCGGGCCATCAGGGTTTTGGGCAGGATATCCGCAAGGTTTTCCCGCGCCTTATCAACAAGCAGAGCGGCAACTGCGGCAGGGTCCGGCTTGGGATCGGGGCCGCTGGCGAGAGTGATCGCACCCAGCCGCCGCTCCAGCCGCGCCTCCACTCTGCCCTCCGCCGCATTCCAGTTGAGGACGGAGCGGCGCTCGATCATGCGGGCAAGGTCGCGCTCCACTTCTTCGGAGGAGAGCGGCCAGGCGGCCGTGATCCGCGCGGCCTGCGCTCTGCCCTGTGCATCCCCGATGGCGAGCCATTCCGCCCGGGCCAGCGGCGATGCGGGATCGAGCGTGTAGCCCCGCCCGCCCGCGCTGATCCAGCTTTCGCCCGAGGCATCGCGGCGGCGGGCGAGATTGTCCGGCAGGGCGCGAGCAAGGAGGACGCCCAGGTCCACGATATCCGTCCGCCCTGAGCCGGGCTTGCCATCGATAAGACCAGAAGCCCGCTTCGCCCAGCCATCGGCCAGTTTGCGCGAAGCCTCTGCGCGGGGCGAACGGTCGCCGTTCCAGCGGGACAGGCGCTGCGCCAGATCCTCGCTCCGCCCGCCCAGCCCGCGCTCCTGCAGCAGCAGCGCCAGCCGCGCCGCGCCGCGTGCATCGCCCGCCTCTGCGCCGAACAGCACCATGGCGGCGAGCGGCGGCTCCATCGGCAATTGGGCGAGCTTGCGCCCGAAATCGGTGATCCGCCCTTCCCGGTCCAGCGCGCCAAGCGCCACAAGCCGCCCGCGCGCGGCGGAAAGCGCTGCGGCGGGCGGTGGATCGATCCACGCCATCGCGGCCGGGTCGCCCGCGCCCCATTGCGCCAGCGTCAGCACCAGCGGGGCAAGGTCAGCCGTCAGCATCTCGGGCGGATCGAAGGCGGGGCGCCCTGCATGGGCGCCTTCTTCCCACAGGCGATAGGCAACGCCCGGCCCCTGCCGCGCCGCGCGGCCCGCGCGCTGGGCAGCGGAAGCCTGGCTCGCGCGCGTGGTAACAAGATGCGTCACACCAGCCGCGAGATCGAACTCGGCACGCCGGGAAAGGCCGCAATCGACCACCACGGACACGCCATCAAGCGTGAGCGAAGTTTCCGCGATGGAGGTGGCCAACACTATCCGGCGACGGCCTTCGACATCGCGTTTTATGGCTATGCGTTGGCCCTGCGGCTCCACCTGTCCATGCAGCGGCAGGATCGGGACATTGGGCAGCTTTTCCGCCAGCCGCTCGCGCGTTCGCTCTATCTCGCCTACGCCGGGCAGAAAGGCGAGGATATCCCCCTGCTCCTCCCGCCAGGCGGCGAGGATGGCGGAAGTCATAGCATCCTCGATCCGCAGTTCCGGGCGGGCGCCGCGCCATTCGATCCGCAGCGGATGGGCCTTGCCCTCGCTCTCCACCACCGGCGCATCGCCCAGCAGACCCGCAAAGCGCGTGCCGTCGATCGTGGCCGACATGACGATCAGCCGCAGATCCTCGCGCAGAACCTGCTGGCTTTCGACTGCCAGGGCGAGGCCCAGATCGCTGTCGAGATGCCGCTCATGCGCTTCGTCGAACAGCACTGCCGACACGCCGGAAAGCTCCGGATCGTCGAGAATCTGCGCGACGAAGATCGCCTCCGTCATCACCACGATCCGCGTCCTGCCGGACATTTTGCTGTCGAGGCGAGTGAGGTAGCCGACCGTTTCGCCGGGCTTTTCGCCCAGTAGTTCCGCCATCCGCTCAGCTGCGGCGCGCGCGGCCACGCGGCGGGGGGAGAGCAGGATGATCTTGCCGGCGCACCAATCCTCCCCCAGCAGCGCCGGGGCGACCGACGTGGTCTTGCCCGCGCCCGGCGGTGCGATCAGCACGGCGGAACTGCATTCGCGCAGGGCGCCGAGGAGATCGGGCAGGACGGCGTGGATGGGCAATTGCTCAGCCATCTTCAGTCCGTCCGTGCTGAGCCTGTCGAAGCACCGTTTTTCCTTTCGGCGCCATGCTTAGAGAGAATAGCGGCCCTTCGACAAGCTCAGGGCAAACGGGTCAGCGAATGGCCGTCAGTCGCGTTAAATTTCAATAGCCGCGCGAAACCGCGAATTGCGCCGCTTCCACCATGGCTTCGCGCGCCTTGGTGGCGGGGAAGATGGACAGGGCGTCGATCGCGCGTTCCGCAAAATGACGGGCGCGTTCACGGGTGGCGTTAACGGCATCGTGTCGCTTGATCAGTTCCACCGCATGGGCGAGATCGGCATCGGAAACCCGGTGCCCGGCAATCGCCGCGCGCCAGAACAGGCGCTCTTCCTCGGTCCCGCGCGCATATGCGAGGATCACCGGCAGGGTCATCTTGCCCTCACGGAAATCGTCGCCCCGGTCCTTGCCCATTTCGGCAGCGTCGGCCTCGTAATCCAGCGCGTCGTCCACCAGCTGGAAGGCGATGCCCAGATTGCGGCCGTAATCGTCGAGCGCCTGTTCCTCCGCCTCCCCCCGCTCCGCCACCACGGCGGCGATGCGGCTGGCGGCGGCGAAGAGCGCGGCCGTCTTGGAGCTGATGATCGAGAGATAGCGTTCCTCGCTCGTCTCGATCTGGCGCTGGGCGGTGAGCTGGTCCACCTCGCCCTCGGAAATCACCGAGGATGCGTTGGAGAGGATTTTCAGCACCTTGAGGCTGCCATCCTCCACCATCAATTCGAAAGAGCGGGTGAAGAGGAAATCGCCCACCAGCACGGTGGCCGGATTGCCGAAGATGATGTTTGCGGCAGCCTTGCCCCGGCGCATGTCCGAGCCATCGACCACATCGTCATGCAGCAAGGTGGCGGTGTGGATGAATTCCACAGCGGCGGCCAATTTATGATGGCGCGTACCCTGATAGCCGATCAGCTCTGCCCCGGCGAGGGTGAGCATGGGGCGCATGCGCTTGCCACCGCCCGAAATGAGATGCCCGGCCAGCGCCGGAATCAGCGGGATTTCGCTCTGCATCCGATCAAGGATCACCGCGTTGACGGCGTTCATTGCCGTAGCGGTGAGGGACAGGATCGGCGCCAGCGACGGCTCCTTGCGGGGAAGCTGAATAACCTCTGCGCTCATGCGTGGTGCCCATGGAAGCTGACAGGCCGCTTGGCAAGCGTGGAATGTGTGCTAGGCACCGTCGCCATGGCCAGCCAATCGTCCCAATCAGCGACAGTGATGAGCAACGAAACAGCACCCGATCCCACCCTCGCCGGCTTCCGCAAGAGCATCGACAATATCGATGCCGCGCTGATTCACATGCTGGCAGAGCGTTTTCGCATCACCAAGGCGGTGGGCGAATACAAGGCGACGTCCAACCTGCCCGCCAGCGATCCCGGCCGCGAAGAGCGCCAGATCGCACGCCTGCGCGCCTTGGCGACTGAGGCCGATCTCGATCCCGAATTCAGCGAGAAATTCATCCGCTTCGTGATCGATGAAGTGATCCGGCATCATATTCAGGCGAAGAACGGGAAGTAATTTTCCCCTCACAACATCCGCTCAGGCGGAGCGGGTGTTGTTAAGGCCTAACCCACTCTCGGCAGGCGCAGTTCCACCAGCAGACCGCCCAGATCCTCGCTCTCGCCCAGAGTGACGCTGCCGCCGTAGATTTCCGCAACATCGCGCACAATAGCAAGGCCCAGGCCCGTGCCGGGCTTGCCGGTATCCAGCCGCGCGCCGCGGTCGAAGATGCGGATGCGCTCGCTTTCGGGGATGCCCATGCCGTCATCCTCCACCTGGATCACGCAATCGCGTGAGCGAGGATTGGCATCGATCGTCACGAACACGCTGCCACCGCCATATTTGGCCGCGTTCTCGATCAGATTGCCGAGAATTTCGTCGAGGTCCTGCCGTTCGATCGCGACATGCGCGTTGCGGTTTCCGGCAAGGTCGAAACGGGTGGTGTCGTAAAGCCGGGTGACGGCGCGCAGCACCGCCTCCACGCTTTCGCCCACATTGGCGCGCGAAAGGCCCACGGCGCGACGGCCCACGGCGCGAGCCCGGGCGAGGTGATGGTCCACCTGCCGGCGCATCACTGCTGCCTCGCGGATCACCGTATCGGCAAGGTCCGGCGCCTTGGCGGTGGCGGCGTTCATCACCACGGTGAGCGGAGTCTTGAGCGCATGGGCAAGGTTGCCCGCATGGGTGCGCGCCTCTTCCGCCTGCTTTTCCGAATGGGCGAGCAACGCGTTGAGTTCCTCCACCAGCGGCTGGACTTCCAGCGGCAGCGGATCGGTCACGCGATTGGCCCCGGTGGTGCGCATGCGCTTGATCGCGAGGCGCACGCGGCGCAGCGGGCCAAGGCCGTACCAGGTCTGCAAGCCTCCCATCAGGAACAGGCCAAGCCCCAGCACCACGAAGCTCCAGAACAGGATCGAGCGGATGCGGGAAATCTGCGCGTCAAGATCGTCGCGGCTGGCGGCAACCACGAACCACCATTCCGTATCGCTGCCGGGCAGCAGGATGGTGCGTTCCATCACCCGCAGCTTTTCGCCCGGGAACTGGTCGCTATCATAAATCTGCGGTTCGGCGAGGAACTGCTTCCTGTCGATCTTGAGGCTGCGATCCCACAAGGAATTCGACGCGAAATCCTCATGCCCCTCGCCGCTGATCTGCCAGTAGAATCCGCTGTTCGGCTCAAGGAACCGCTGGTCGCCCAAGGGGCGGATGAAGAACACATCGCCATCCGCACCGACCTCGACCGAGGCGACCATCGCCGTCAGCACATAGTCGAGCTGCTCGTCGAAACTGCGGGTAACAAGGCCGGCCAGCGTGCGATCGAGCGCGATGCCGCCCAGCAGCAGCAGGATCGTGATCCAGCCGGCGGCGATCAGCATCATGCGCCGGGCAAGGCTTCCCGTATGCGGCACGTCGCCCGAAACAGCCTCCGCAGCGACGGCGCCTTCTCCCGGGGCGGCGCCCTTCACAGGCGCCGTCATCGGGCGAGCGTCATTCGCGGGGGGCGTCTTGGGGGTCGTCGAGGCTATATCCAAGTCCACGGATGGTGGTGATCACATCTGAGCCCAGCTTCTTGCGAATGCGGGTAACGAAAACCTCGATCGTGTTCGAATCGCGGTCAAAATCCTGATCGTAAATATGTTCGATCAGTTCGGTGCGGCTGACCACCTTGCCCTTGTGGTGCATCAGGTAGCTCAGCAGCTTGTATTCCTGCGCGGTGAGCTTCACCGGCTCCCCCGCCAGAGTGACGCGGCCGGAACGGGTGTCCAGCCGCACGTCGCCCGCCGTAAGCTCGGAAGAAGCATTGCCCGAAGCACGGCGGATCAGCGCGCGCAGGCGGGCAATCAGTTCCTCGGTCTGGAAGGGCTTGGCGAGATAATCGTCCGCCCCGGCATCCAGCCCGGCCACCTTGTCCGACCAGCTGTCACGCGCGGTCAGCACCAGCACGGGAAAGCCGCGGCCTTCCTTGCGCCACATGCCCAGCACGGTCAGCCCGTCGATCTCGGGCAGGCCGAGGTCTAGGATCACGGCATCGTAATCCTCCGTGCTGCCCATGAAATGCCCGTCTTCCCCATCGGTGGAGAGGTCCACGGCATAACCGGTCTGTTCCAGCGTGTTCTTGAGCTGCTGGCCGAGAGTGGGTTCGTCCTCGACGATCAGGATCCGCATCGCGTCATTCCCTGTGTGGTCCGTCCGTTGACCGGACGGTGCAAGTACTGCGACCTGCTTTGGTTCCTTGTGCGGAATGCGTCAACCAAGAGACGGCAAACAACAGCCAATGCCGCCCGTCTATTCGCTGCGCGAAAGCACGCGACCGGAACGTGCATCGACATCTACGAACACGACCTTGCCGTTCTTGATGAATTTCAGCCGATAGGCTTTGGCCACCGAATCATAGGCCGGGCCGAGATATTGCATGTCGCCCATCTGGGGGACGATGCGCCGCTCGATCTCTTTCAGAGGCAGCACATTACCCGCACGCATATCCTTGCGCGCTTCGCCCTGTTCGTCGCGATTCTGCGTCTGGGCGACGGCCGCAGGGGCGAGCGTGCCCGACGCAACAAGCGCGCCGAGCGTGAGCGGAGCAAATAGGGAAGCGATCAACCTGAACATGGTGGGGCTGTGCCTAGGGAGAGTGCTTTGAACAATGTGTGAATAAGGCGAAACTGTGGCGTTCATCTAGGCGCGACCCAGACCGCATGCGCAATGCCGCCCCACGCGCCATCCGGCAAGCCCTTCCCTTATTGCGCCTGCCTGCCCGAATATCCGCCAAGCTGGACGCAGCCCCCCAGCCCCGCTACTGGCCCGGCCCATGGCTGAACCACCGATACTGAGCTGGGAAGGACTGGGTCTTGTCCAGGGCAGCGGCTGGCTGTTCCAGGATATAGACCTGCATGTCGGCCCGCGTGACCGGCTGGCCCTGATCGGGCGCAATGGCGCCGGCAAGACGACCCTGCTCAAGCTGATCGACAATCTGATCGAGGCCGACAAGGGCAGGCGCACCGTCAAGCCCGGCACCCGCGTGGTCATGCTGGAACAGGACCCGGATTTTTCGGACCACGCCACGCTGATGGATTACGCCCTTTCCGGCCCGGACGCGCCCGCGCGGCACGAGGTGGAGGCTATTGCCGGCCAGTTGGGTATCGATATGGGCCGCGTGGCCAAGAGCGCCAGCGGCGGCGAAAGGCGCCGCGCCGCGCTCGCCCGCGCATTGGCCAGCGATCCCGACCTGCTACTGCTGGACGAGCCGACCAACCATCTGGACCTCGCTGCGATCGACTGGCTGGAAGACTGGCTGAACCGCTTCAAGGGCGCATTCATCGTTATCAGCCATGACCGTACCTTCCTTACCCGCCTGACCCGCGCCACATTGTGGCTCGACCGGGGCAGCCTGCGCCGCAAGGAAGTGGGCTTCGGCGGCTATGAGGCATGGGAAGAACAGGTCTTCGCCGAGGAAGCCCGCGCGGCCGACAAGCTCGACGCCAAGCTGAAGCTGGAGGCGCACTGGCTGGAACGCGGCGTCACCGCCCGGCGCAAACGCAATCAGGGGCGGCTGGAAAAGCTGTGGGAAATGCGTGCCCAGCGCGCCGCCATGCTCACCCCCGGCGGCACGGCCAAGCTTGCGCTGAAGTCCGACGCGACCAAGACCAAGTCGGTGATCGTGGCCGAGCATGTCACCAAGAGGTTCGGTGAGCGGACCATCATCCGCGATTTCAACCTGCGCATCCAGCGCGGCGACCGGATCGGCATCGTCGGCTCGAACGGCGCGGGCAAGACCACGCTGCTCAAGATGCTGACCGGCGAGCTTCAGCCCGACGAAGGCGAAGTGACGCTGGCCAAGACGCTATCTGGAGTGATGATCGACCAGCAGCGCAGCCTGCTCAGCCCCGACAAGACCGTGCGCCAGATTCTGGCCGAGGGCGGCGACTGGGTGGATGTGCGCGGCGTGCGCAAGCACGTACAGGGCTATCTCAAGGAATTCCTGTTCGATCCCGCCATCGTCGACATGAAAGTGGGCGTATTGTCCGGCGGTGAGCGCTCACGTCTGCTGCTGGCGCGCGAATTCGCCCGCGAATCCAACCTGCTGGTGCTGGACGAGCCGACCAACGACCTCGATCTCGAAACGCTGGACCTGCTTCAGGAAGTGATCGCGGATTACGAAGGCACTGTGCTGATCGTCAGCCATGACCGCGATTTTCTGGACCGTACCGTCACCGTCACTCTGGGCCTCGACGGCAGCGGCACGGTGGACATCGTTGCGGGCGGCTATGCCGATTGGGAAGCCAAGCGCAAGCAACGCACCATTTCTGGCAAGGCGAAGCCGAAGGCCTCGGAAAGCGCCGCCGCTCCGCCCCCTCCCCCGCCGCCCAAGCGCGCCAAGCTCTCCTACAAGGACCAGCGCGATTACGAGATCTTGCCCAAGCGGATCGAGGAACTGGAAGCTGCCATCGCGCGCGACGAGGCCGCAATGGCAGATCCGGCGCTCTACACCCGCGATCCGGCGCGCTTCGCCAAGCTCTCCGATGCCATAGCGAAAGCGCGCGAGGAGAAAGAAGCGGCGGAAATGCGCTGGCTGGAACTGGCGGAGCAGGTCGAAGGGTGAGCGATCTTCATCGGAGCATCGCTGCCTGTGCGGTCTGTTCCGATCATTTGCCGCTCGGCCCGCGGCCAGTAGTGCAATTCTCTGCGACATCGCGCCTCCTGATCGTCGGGCAGGCCCCGGGGACGAAAGTGCATGAGAGCGGCATTCCATGGGACGATGCCAGCGGCGCGCGGCTATGTGAATGGACGGGGCTCACACCCGAAGAACTGCACGATCCCGCCCATGTCGCTATCGTACCGATGGGCTTCTGCTATCCCGGCAAGGGCAAGAGCGGCGACCTGCCCCCTCGCCCCGAATGTGCGCCCCTGTGGCATGAGCGGGTGCTGGCCGAGATGCCGGACATCAGCCTGACCCTGCTGGTGGGCGCTCACGCGCAATTGCGCTATCTGCCGGAAACTCGAAAACTGACCATGGCGGAGCGGGTGCGACGCTTTGCCGAATTCGGCCCGCGCCTCTTCCCGCTGCCCCATCCGTCATGGCGCAGCACGATCTTCATGCGGCAGAATCCGTGGTTCGAAGCCGATGTACTGCCCGCCCTGCGCCGCGCCGTGGCCGGTACGCTCAGTCAGCCGATGCCCTAATTCTCGATCCAGGGCACTTCGCCCGGGCTCCAACGACTGGGGCCATTGGTCGCCATTTCCAGCCGGTTGCGCCCCTTGGCCTTGGCCAGCACCACGGCGGCGTCGGCGCGCTTCATCGTTTCGTCCAGCGTATCCTTGATCCGCGCCACCCCGGCACTCACCGTGGCGCGCGGGCCTCCTACGCCGTCAGGGCCGCTGATGTCGGACAGGGTGAGCACCACGCGCTGGCAAAGCGCCTCGGCCTGTTCCGGGCTGGCCCGGGAAAGCAGTACCGCGAAACGCTCGCCCCCGATGCGGGAGATGATGTCATCCTTGCGCATCAGGCTGCGCAGCAGCCGCGCCACGGTGGTCAGCACCTTGTCGCCCACATCATGCCCGAAATTGCGGTTGATCGAGCGGAAATCGTCGATGTCGAAAATCGCCAGGCAGCCGTCGATCGGCGCATCGAGGTGATATTGCAGCATCGAATTGAATGCGCGCCGGTTGGTCAGCTTGGTCAGCGGGTCGGTCAGGATCGCGGCGAAGAGCTGCTGCTCCAGCGCCTTGCGCTCCTCAATGCTGCGCAGGGTGATGATCGCCCCGGAAATCCGCCCGTCATCCTCGCGCCAGCCGCGTATCTTCGTGTCGAACCAGCGCTCCCCTCCGGCGCTCGAAAAGCCCAGGAATTCGTGCCAGGCAGAGGCTGGCGCTCCATCGTTCACCACACCGTCCAGCTCCGATTGGAAGGACGCGATATAGGAGGGATGGATCAGGTCGAGCACATGCTTGCCCAGCAATTCCACCGGGTGCAGGTCGGTCATCTTCTCGACGCTGGGCGAGGCGTAAAGGATAAAGCCTTCCCGATCCGTCTTGATGATGATGTCGCTCATATTCTCGGCCAGCAGGCGATACATCGCCTGGGTTTCGGTGATGGCGAAATCCTTGGCCTCCAGCGAAAGCTCCACGGCCGCCGAGGCACGATCCTGCTCCTTCAACGCATTGGCCAGGCGGCGGTTCTGGGTGATGTGGCCGGCCAGCGGCTGAAGGCAGATCACGGACAGCGCGAAATAGAACTGCAGGAACTGGGGCCCGCCGGGCAGCCCGACGGGAAGCTCAGGCTCGACAAGCGTCCCCGCCTCGAGCGCGCCCCAGCACGACAGGGCAAGGACGAAAATCGATAGAGATGCTGCCGTCATCCCAAAGCGGCAGGTGGCGATCATCGCCACGAGCAGGGGGACGAGATAGGCCACGCTCCATCCCTGCCACATTGCCCCGCAGGCAGTGATCGCCACCAGCCCGAGAAAAGCTGCCATTTCCAGCTGGCGCGCGGGAGATTGCCGTTCCAGCCAGCGGCCGAGGCTTCCGCCCACCATCAGGCTGAACATGGGGAAGAACACCATGATTCCCAGCGAATGGGCAAAGACGTAACTCGTGAACTGGTCAAGCCACGGCCAGCCGGCCATCCGTGACATCACCGTGGCCACCGCCAGCCCTCCCGCTACCGGAGCGATCACTCCGATCGAGGCGGCATCGGCCAGCCATTCGCGCAGCAACTCGCTTTCCCGCCGCTTGCGCCGCGTGAGCAGGCGCGTGGCCACCCACGCCTCCGCCGGATGGGCGACTGCGCAGATGGCGGCGAACAGCATCCCTTCTCCGGCAACCAATGCCGCCAAGGCGCTGCCCAGCCCCGCCACCCCGAGAATATACGCCCATTGCTGGCGCGGCGCGTGGAGGAGGATGGCGATCAGCAGGCCTGCAGCAGGCCACAACAGCATCGCATTCCCCTGACTGCCCTCCATTGGCAGGGCAATCAGGGCCAGGCCGCTATAGGCGACGAGGAAAAGGAGCGCCGTAAAGCTTCTGCGGATCACAGGCGGGATCGTGAAGGGATGCGGTAACCGGACTCTGAAAATCGAACCTCAACAGGCCGTTAACCTAAAGGCTTCTGTGGATATCCCGCCTGTACACGCCCCGGGCCCATCAAATCAGGGAATGCGGTAGAAGGCCGCAACCCGCTCCAGCGCAATCCGCAGCACCAGCTTGCCGCTGCGCGCAGGCCATTCCAGCGCCTTTTCGGCGGCCGGAAGCGTCTCCCCGGCGCAGACGACGCGCCACAGTATATCCGCCAGTCCGCTGCCCGCCTCCGCCACTGCGCCATCGAAGCGCGCGCGTGCGGCTATCTGCCTTTCGGTGGGATGAAGCCCGCGCTCGCTCCCGCCCTTCACCCGCACCGCGTCCCATCTCATGGTTACGCTCTGCGCGATCCCCGCACGCTCGTAATCGGCGCGCAGGCATTCCCCTGCGGCGAACAGCCGGTCGCTCAGATGACCACGCGCGCGGAGCCAGGAAAGGGGCGATTCGGCCAGATTGATCTTCACGCTGCGGCGGCGCGGACCGGCCCCACCTTGCCGGCGAGGGCCTTCCTCGGTGAGTTCACGTTCGACGAGTTGCGGCTTCATGGCATTATCCTCCTTGCCTTCCGATCCGGAGCGATTGGGCCTTGCCAATATCCGGTTCTTGTAGGAAAGAAGAAAACACCGATTTGGTTATTTGAGGGAGGAAGACCGGTCGTGATCAATCGTATTCGCGATATCCGCAAGGAAAAGGGCATGACGCTGGCCGATGTGGCGGCGGCTTGCGTGCCTCCCACCACGGCGCAGACCATCGGCCGGCTCGAAACCGGAATGCGCAATCTGTCGCTCACCTGGATGAACCGCATCGCTGCCGCGCTTGAGGTGGAACCGGAAATGCTGGTGCGCGGCGAAGCTGCCGCCCAGCCCCGGATCGTCGCCCGGCTGACCGATGCCGGGGCGGAAGGGCTCACCTCCCCGCGCGATGCAATTTTGCCGACCGAACTAGAAAGCGGCGCACCGCTGCTGTGTCTCGCCGTAGAGGCCGGCGCGGGCGAATATCGTCCCGGCGATCAGATCTGGCTGCGCAAGCTCTCGATTGAGGAAGCCCCGCGCATGGTCAATCGCGACGTGCTGGTGCCGCGCAAGGGCGGACGCTTCGCCTTCGGTCGGCTGATCGACCGGCAGGGCAATATGGTGGGTATCCTCCCGCCCGGCGCTGGCCAGCGGCAGATCGTGATCGACAGCCCCGAATGGATCGCAATGGCGGAAATGCTGGTGCGGAAATTATGAAGCCTGCCCCGCGGCGAGTGCTTTCGCTCGCCACGCTCTATCCCAATTCCCTTACCCCGCGCTTCGGCACTTTCGTGGCGCGGCAGATGGAAGCGCTGGCGGCCACTGGCCGATGGGACGTGACGGTGGTCAACCCCATCGGCATCCCGCCCATCGCTTTCGGCCATTATCGCAGGCTGATGGCCGCGATGACGAGCGGAACCGAAGGCGGAGTGGATGTCCGTCGCCTGCGCTTTACTCTGCTGCCCAAATTCGGCGGACGATTTAATCCCTCTGCAATCGTCAGGGCCGTGCTGCCGCTCGCCCGTCGACTCCATGCGGAGCGGCCCTTCGACATTGTGGATGCGCAATTCTTCTATCCCGATGGCACTGCTGCCGCCGAGATAGCGAGGGAACTGGGCCTGCCCCTGTCGATCAAGGCGCGCGGGGCGGATATCCATTATTGGGGCGGCAAACCCTGGGCGAATTGGGCCATGCTCAAGGCGGGCGATCAGGCCGCCGGTCTGCTGGCCGTGTCGGATGCCCTGGCGACCGATATGGAATCGCTGGGCCTCCCGCGTGACAGGATCACGATCCACCGCACCGGGCTGGATCGCTCGCGCTTCCAGCCGCTGGGCCGAAGCAATTCGCGCCTTACGCTGGCGGCCGATTACGGATTGCGCACGGATGCGGGCAGCAAGCTGCTGGCCTGTGTGGGCGCACTGATCCCGCGCAAGGGGCAGGCACTGGTGATCGATGCGCTGACCGGGCTGGAGAACGTCTCACTCGCCCTGGTTGGCACAGGCCCGGACGAAGGCAATCTGCGCCGTCAGGCGGCCGCACTCGGGATTGCAGACCGGGTGCATTTCCTCGGTAGCGTGGATCACGATCGACTGCCGATCATTCTTTCCGCTGCCGATGTAATGGTGCTGCCGTCCGAAAGCGAAGGGCTGGCCAATGCGTGGGTGGAAGCGCTCGCCTGCGGTACTCCGTTGGTAATCTGCGATGTCGGCGGCGCGCGGGAATTGGTGCGCAGCGCTTCAGCCGGCCTGATCGTGCAGCGCAATGCCGGCGCCATTGTCGATGCAGTGCGTACTCTGCTGGCCAACCCGCCTGCCCCGCACGCGGTAGCGGCCCACGCTGCACGCTTCAGCTGGGAAGCAAACGGCGCCGCGCTGGCGGACTATTACGACAGGCTTGTAGCGGCCTGAGCCGTTCGTGCCGGAACGAACCGGCACGAACGGAAAACAGGTCAGATCTCGCCGCGAGCGAGCTTGTCGGTTTTGTCCGCCAGGCTCTCGTCAGGGACGAAGCTGTGCGAATCAACGCCCAGCCAGATCAGGATCGGGGCGGCCATATAGACCGAGCTGTAGGTGCCCACGAAGATGCCCAGTGTGATCGCGGCAGTGAAGCCGAACAGGCTGGCTGGGCCGATCAGCAACAAGGCTGCCAGCACGACCAGGATCGTGAGCGAAGTCATCACCGTGCGCGCCAGCGTTTCGTTCACCGAAAGGTCCAGCAACTCGGGCAGCTGCATCTTGCGGTATTTCTTCATGTTCTCGCGAATACGGTCATAGACCACGATCGTATCGTTCAGCGAATAGCCGATGATAGTCAGGATCGCGGCTACGATCTTGAGATCGAATTCGATCTGGAACAACGCGAACATGCCCATCGTCAGCGACACGTCATGCACCAGCGCGAACAGCGCCCCGACACCGAATTGCCATTCGAACCGGACCCAGATGTAGATCGAGATCGCCAGCATGGCGAAGCCCAGCGCATACATCGCGGTGGTGAACAACTCGCCGGAAACCTTGCCCGAAACCGAGGAAAGGTCGTCTATCCGGGCATCCTTGAATTGCCCTTTGATGGCGTTGACCACCTTCGTAGTCATCGCGTCGGAAGCAGCAGGATTCTCGGCCACGTCTTCCGGAAGCGGGAAGCGGATCGAGACTTCATTGGGGGCACCCGCGATCTGGATCACCGGTTCGCCATAACCCAGCCCGGCCACCTGCTCGCGGAGTTCGCCAACCGGTGCTTCCTTGCTCTGAGTGAAGGTCACCAGGATCTGCTGGCCGCCGACGAAATCGACGCCCAGATTGAGACCCTTGGTGAGGACCAGCGCAATACTGGCCAGGATCAGCAGAACGCTGACCGAATAGAACGGCACACGCCACTTCAGGAAGTGGATGTTCGTATTGTCGGGAACGAGTTTGAGCAGTCGCATCTATCCGTTCCTTCTCAAACGGCCAGGTCGCTCGGCCGCGCCTTGCGCAGCCAGCCGGCAACCCACATGCGGGTCAGGGTAACGGCAGTGAACACCGAAGTGACGATGCCGATCATCAGCACCACCGCGAAACCGCGCACCGGGCCGGAGCCGAAGGCGAACAGCAGCACCGCGGCGATCACATTGGTGATGTTCGCATCGAAAATCGCGCGGCTCGCTTCCTTGTAACCGGTTTCGACCGCGGCGACGACGCGTCTCCCGCGTTTTCGTTCTTCGCGTATTCGTTCGTTGATCAGCACGTTGGCGTCCACCGCCGCGCCGATGGTCAGCACGAAGCCGGCGATGCCGGGCAAGGTCAGCGTGGTCTTGAACACCGCCATCACGCCGAGCAGCATCAGCACGTTCAGCACCAGCGCTATATTGGCGTAAATGCCGAGCCGGCCATAAGTGAACCCGATCAGCAGCAGCACCGCGCCCGAGCCGACCACCATGGCCAGCAGGCCCTTGCGGATCGAATCGGCGCCCAGCTCCGGGCCGACCGTACCCTGCTGGATTACCGTGAGGTCCACCGGCAGCGCGCCCGAACGCAGCGAGATCGCCAACTGGTTGGCGCTTTCGGTGGTGAAGTTGCCGGAAATATTGGCGCTGCCACCCAGGATCGGCTCAATGATGTTGGGGGCCGAAAGTACCTGCCCGTCGAGGATGATGGCGAAGGGCTTGCCCACATTCTGCGAAGTGAGATCGGCGAACTTCTTGCCGCCTGCCTGGTCAAAGGTGATGTCCACCACCGCCTGATTGGTGCGCTGTTCGAAGCTCTGCTGCGCATTGGTGAGCGAATCCCCACGAATGCCGCCGAGGCGCTTCACCGCGATCGCGGTGCCCGCCAGCGGCGTGCCGGGAGCATAGGGCACGATTTCGCTGCCCGGAGGAGCGATGCCCTGCGCGATGTCCGATTGCAGCGCGGTGGTGTCCACCAGCTTGAATTCCAGCTTGGCCGTCTGGCCCAGCAGAGACTTCAGCGCTTCGGGATCGCTAAGGCCCGGAACCTGCACGGAAATGCGGGTATCGCCTTCGCGAATGATGGTCGGCTCGCGCGTGCCCAATGCGTCGATACGCTTGCGGACCACTTCGGTCGCCGTATCCATCGCGTTGGTGATAGCCTGTTCAATGCCGTTCTTGGTGGGCGTCAGCACGAAACGGCTGCCATCCACCACTTCCAGGTTCCATTCGCGCACCGGCCCGCTGCCGTTGACCAGCGGCAGGATTTCCTCACGCGCGCGGTCCACCTGTGCGGGATCGTCCAGCAGGAAGCTGATCCGGCCGTTGCTGCTGGAAAGGTCGCCGATGCGGATGCTGGGCGAAGCCTGACGCAGTGCGCGGCGAACGTCTTCCTCCATGCTCTCCAGCCGCTGGCGAGCGACCTGCCCGGTGTCGGCTTCGAGCAGGATCTGACTGCCACCGGCAAGGTCCAGCCCCAGATTTACCTGCGGGCCGGGCACGTTGACGCCGCTCAGCGCGCCGATTGTGGGAAGCGCCGCGGCAATCGCCAGCAGCGTGAGGAACCAGAGCCAAGCCTTCTTCCAGCCGGGAAAGTCGAGCATCGCCTTAAATCCGATCAGTCGTTGGCGGGCGTGCCGCCCGGCGCGAGCACATCGGTGATGGTCTGCTTGACGGCTTTCACCTTCATGCCCGGGGCGAGTTCGACTTCGACATAGACGTCATCGACCTTCACCACCTTGCCGACGAGACCGCCGCCGGTGACGACCTGGTCCCCGCGCTTCATCGCCTGGACCTTCTGCTGATGTTCCTTCTGCCGCTTCATCTGCGGGCGCAGGATCAGGAACCAGAAGATCACGATCATGCCGACGATAGGCAGGAAGCCCATCAATTGCTGCATGCCGCTGCCTCCGGCGCTGGCGGAAAGGTAATCAAGCATCAGGCACGCCCCTCATTACATAGGCTGAAATTTTGTGTCCAATTGGTGCCGGAATGTTGGATTTCAAGGCTCCGGCAGACAGGTTGCGCGCCTAGCAGCAAAGCCATGGGGGTGCAACGCGGCTGCCCCGCCCGGCGATGTTTCCCCGCCTTTCCGGCAAGCAGATCAAAATGCTGGAACCCGCGCTTGCATGATCGCAGACACCTGCCTATAGGGCGCGCCTCCACTGTCGGGACGTAGCGCAGCCTGGTAGCGCATCACACTGGGGGTGTGGGGGTCGGAGGTTCGAATCCTCTCGTCCCGACCAGTGGACTTATCTCACCCCGAAATCGCGAATGAACTACCGGCTTAGCCGGCCCGGCGCAGGCGATTTTCGATTGCGCCGATGCCATCGATCTCGCAGCGCACCACATCGCCTTCCTGCAGGAATTGCGGGGGATTCATCCCCATGCCCACCCCTTCCGGCGTGCCGGTGGCGATCAGATCGCCCGGCTCCAGCGTGAAGGCGGTGGAGAGATATTCGATCTGCTTCGCAATCGGGTGGATCATGTTGGCAGTGGTGCTTTCCTGCCGTTTCTGGCCATTCACGAAGCAGCGCAGCGCCAGCGCCTGCGGATCGGGAACCTCGTCCGCCGTCACGATCCAGGGGCCGATGGGGCCGTGGGTGTCGAAGCTTTTGCCCATGGTGAAAGTGGGCGTGTGTTTCTGCCAGTCGCGGGCGGAAATATCGTTCGCCACCAGATAGCCGAAGATGTGGGACAGGGCATCTTCGGCCCGGACTCCCTTGGCCTTGCGGCCGATCACCACGCCCAGTTCAACCTCGTAATCGACCATGGTGGAAACGCCCGGATCGATAGGATCGAAGGGGCCGGAAATGCAGGTGGTCTGCTTGTTGAACCAGTACTGATGGGCCGGCGCGGAATCGCGGCCCATTTCTGCGATGTGCTTGGCGTAATTCATTCCGATCGCTAGATATTTTCCGGGCCGCAGCGGGGCCAGGAGGTTCACATCCTGCAGCCGGTGATGCGGGGCGATCGCGTCGGTCAGCTCGCGGATTTCCTGGAGCGCGGCCTCCCCTCCGGCGATGATCGCGAGGAGATCGGGGAACTGGCATCCGGCGGCGGAGAGGCTGATTACGCCTTCGTCCTCCACCATTCCGATATCGGTCTGTCCGGCAATCTCGAACCGTGCGAGTTTCATGCGAAAATCCCCTGTCAGATAGGCTTTGCGCCCGTCCTAAACATCGCCGGAGCAGGTGACTATACGCAAGCATCTGGCGTGTGCTCAAAAGGACCTAGAGGGCGGATAGAAGGTACAGAACGGGCGGATAGAACTGCCACCACGCCAAATCGGACTTTCCATTTTCCTACACGAACCATTTTGGTTATTTCATCCTGCGAATCGCAATTCACAGGAGCAGACCCATGGCAATCCTCGACGTGCTGATCGGCCCGATATCCTCGATCATCGACAAGGTGATTCCCGACAAGGCCGCGCGGGAAAAGGCCAAGCTGGAACTGATGAAGCTGGAAGGCACGCAGGAGATGGAGCTGATCCAGGCCCAGCTCTCGGCCATCGTGGCGGAAGCCAATTCCAAAGACCCATGGACCAGCCGCGCCCGGCCCAGCTTTCTCTACGTGATCTACGTCCTGCTGCTGTGGGCCATCCCCATGGGCCTGATCGCCGCCTTCCGCCCCGAAGTGGCGCGCGACATCGCACAGGGCATGAACGCCTATCTCAACGGCCTGCCCGAGCCGCTCTACGCCCTCTTCGGCACCGGCTATCTCGGCTACACGGCGGCGCGCCAGTGGGGGAAGGTCAAGGGCGTGGAGCGCTAGGCCACCGGGGTGCCTGGGCTTACTCGCAGGCCCCCCTTACAATCGCCCGCCGGCGACACCATGTTGAAACGACGCCCATGCGCCAGTTCGCATATCGTCCGGCGTTGTCTCTTTTCGATCAAAATCCGTTTGATTGGCTCTCCTGAGACAGGAAGCATTGGCGCGTGATCCAGGCCTTGGCAGCCTTACGATCACACGCGCCGGAGACTTGCGCGATGATCGCCTATTTCATCCTCGTCCACCGCTATCCCGAGCAGTTCAAGCGCCTGTTCCGCTCGATCTACCTGCCCGGCAATTCCTACGTCGTGCATGTCGACAAGAGTTCCGGCACCGGGCTGGCAGACGATATCGCCCAGTTCCTCGCACCCTATCAGGGGGCCGAAATCCTGCCCGCGCGCAATGCGCTATGGGGCGGCTACAGCCTGGTGGACGCGGAATTGCGCGGCATGGCCGCCTTGCTGAAGATGGATTCAGGCTGGGGCCATTACATCAATCTGTCCGGCCAGGATTTCCCGCTCAAGAGCCAGGGCTACATCAGCAAGTTCCTGAAGGCCCATCCCGGCAAGCAGTTCATCCGCGCGGTCTGCCAGCGCAGCGAGCGGCCCGACACGATGAACCGGGTGAGCCATTATTTCGTGGAACTGGCCGGCAAGATTCACCGCACCGGAATTGCGCGCAAGTTCCTCCCCGACGCGACGCCCTTTATCGGCACGCAATGGAAGGCCGTAACGCGCGGCTTCTGCGAATTCGTCTGCCACGATGCAAGGGCAAGGCGCTTCAAGCGCTTCTATCGCAACAGCTTCATCGCTGACGAGGCCTTCTTCCAGACCGTTATCATGAACCACGACGGTCGCGGTGAGGTGGTGAATGACGATCTGCGCATGATCGACTGGGTGCCCGATGGAGATATCAAGCTGCGCCCGCGAAATTATGGTACAGCCGATATCGACAGCCTGACGCGCAGCCCCGACCTGTTCGCCCGCAAATTCGATTCAACCGATGACGATGCGATCCTCGGTCTGCTCGAAACCCATCTGACGACCCGGGCGGCCAATGATTACACGCACTCCCTGCCCCTGCCGCACAGGCAAATGGCCGCCAGTGAAATCGCCGCCTGACGCACTCCGCACAAAAGGAATATCCCATGGCCAAATCACAGAAGAAATCTAACCGCGAAGCCCGCAAGCCCAAGGCCCCCAAGGTCAAGACCAATGCCTCCAACCCGACCGAGAAGGTGGGCGTGGTGAAGGGTCTGGAAAACTTCCGGAACCGCTGAGCGGCCAGGCCTGAACCCTCTCCCGACAACGGGAGAGGGAAATCGCGCGAAGGGCGGGCGCAGCCTTGCTGGGCGCGCACGCCTATAATTCAGCCCACCGGGTGGTTTGCGGTCGCAGACCTGCTAGGCGTGCCGGCATGGCAAACATGCACAGGCTTTCAGGCGATGTAGAGGTCGACGGGCTCCACTATGAATGGGAGCTTCGCAGCGAACCGCAATGGGGCGAGTCCCAGGGCTGGAAGGGCATGACGCTTGCCTTGCTGCAGAAAGATACGCAGCGAGAGGCACTGCTGGAATTCCCCCCGCCGAAGCGCCTGATGAAAGGACTTCAGCGGGGCCGCATCCAGGTGAGCGATGCAATTGTCTCGCGCGGAATTCGCGCAGCCTTGCTGGCCGGGTGGGAACCCGCATCTCGCGGCAAGCCTGTGGTGTTCATGGTCGATGCGGACGGGAATTAGAATCCGCAATCAATCGGCCGATGGCCTTATTCCGGCTTCTGACACACAGCTTCCACATTCACCCCGTCGGGATCGATGACAAAGGCCGCATAATAGGCCGGGTGGTAATGAGGCCTGATGCCCGGCGCGCCGTTGTCGCGCCCGCCCTGCGCCATTGCGGCGGCATGGAAGGCGTCCACCGCCGCCCTGCTTTCGGCTTCGAACGCGATGTGAATGCCTGCGCCGCGCGGACCGGGCGGAGTGGCATGGCGGCTGTCGCTGGACAGCCAGAAGAACGGCTTATGGCCCACGCCATAACCGATGCCGTGATAGCCGCCGGTTTGCTCGGGCGTAACTTCCATCACATTTTCGATGCCCAGCGGCCTCAGCGCGGCGTCATAGAACTGCCGGGCCTTTTCGATGTTCGCGGGACTCACTCCCATATGGTCGATCATGCTCATTCCCTTTCGCAGCTATGCCCCGATCCGTCCCTAGCCGGTCTGGCCGAACAAGGGATTGCGGCTTATCAATTCACCGGAACCCGGGAAGCCATGGCCTGCGCGCAGCGCCTGCGTCCCACAGCCCGATCGGCGGGATTCCCCGTCATTTATGCCTCTCCGATAAGACCAAAGGCCCATGTCATTGCCTGAATCACTGTCTGACGACAGCGCAATCGAACATCTCGCAACGCGCATGATCGACCGAACCCTGCCTAAGGCGGAATGGACCCATGCGGGCCACTTCGCCTTGGCGCTGTGGCTGTTGCGGAACCGCCGCGATCTGGCGGCACCGGATGCAATGAGGGTGCTGATCACGCGCTACAACGAAGCGACGGGCACCGCCAACACCGACACTGGCGGCTATCATCACACTATCACCCTCGCCTCCATGCGGGCCGCGAGCAGCCATCTGGACAACTTCGCACCCGATACGCCGCTCCATCTGGTGTTGCGCTCGCTCATGAATTCCAGTCTCGCCACCCCAGGCTGGCTGTTGTCCTACTGGACAAGGGAAACGCTTTTCAGCGTCGCGGCGCGCAAGGTGTGGATCGAGCCTGACCTCGCGCCGCTGCCCTTTGGCCCGCTGCCGCTTGGGTAGCCACCTTTCCCCTCGCCCCCCTTCCCGCTATGGCGCGCATCCAAGGAGAGCACTCATGTCCGCCAACACCATCTATGTCCTCAACGGCCCCAATCTGAACCTGCTCGGCATGCGCGAGCCGGAGATCTACGGCACCGAGACTTTGGACGATGTCGCGGGCATGCTGGAAGACCGCGGGCGGGAGCTGGGGCTGGAGATCGACATGCGCCAGTCCAACCATGAAGGCCATCTGATCGACTGGATGCATGAGGCGCAGGCCGAGGGGGCGAAGGCCATCCTCATCAATCCCGGCGCCTATACCCACACCTCCATTGCGTTGCTCGATGCGGCGAAGTCCATCAAGACACCGGTGATCGAAGTCCATCTTTCGGACCCCGAAAAGCGCGAGGATTTCCGCCATATTTCCTACATCGGCATGGCCGCGGTGAAGACCATCAAGGGCTTGGGAACAAAGAGCTATCTGGTGGCGCTGGAACACGCCGCCACGCTCTGAAAGGCGGCGTCCCGCGCTACGGCCAAGGGGGAAATCGGGCCGCAACCCCTTGCCAGCCCGCCATTGTCTGCGCATAGCGGCCGCAAAACTGGATACCCACGAGGAACGAATGGGCGAAAGCAAGGGCGCTTCCAGCCGTAATGGCCGGATGAATGTCGATACTGATATGGTTCGCGAGCTGGCTGAAATGCTGGCCGATACCGGTCTTACCGAAATCGAGGTGGAAGATGGCGATCGCAAGATCCGCGTCTCGCGCGGGGCTGTCGCCGCCGCGCCGGTGGCTGTTGCAGCCGCCGCGCCTGCTCCGGCAGCGGCCCCCGCTGCTGCGGCCGCGCCGGTGGAAAGCGCGCCAGCCGATCATGCCAATGCGGTGAAATCCCCCATGGTGGGCACGTGCTATCTCTCGTCCGAGCCCGGCTCGCCGGCCTTTGTGAAGGTGGGCGATACGGTTAAGGCAGGCGATACGCTGCTGATCGTCGAGGCGATGAAGGTCATGAACCCCATCACGGCCCCCGCCGCCGGCACCGTGAAAGCCATTCTGGTCGAGAATGCCCAGCCGGTCGAATATGACCAGCCGCTGGTCCTGATCGCGTAAAGGCCGCATCGCCATGCCGATTACCCGACTGCTGATCGCCAATCGCGGCGAAATCGCCCTGCGCATTCACCGCGCGGCGCATGAAATGGGCATCGAGACGGTGGCGGTGCATTCCACCGCCGATGCCGACGCGATGCATGTGCGCCTGGCCGATCAGGCGATCTGCATCGGCCCGCCTTCCGCGACCGATTCCTATCTGAATATCGCCGCGATCATCTCGGCGGCGGAAATCTCGGGCGCGGATGCGATCCATCCGGGTTACGGCTTCCTGTCGGAAAACGCGAAATTCGCGGAAATCGTGGAAGCCCACGGCATCATCTGGATCGGCCCCAAGCCGGAGCATATCCGGACCATGGGCGACAAGGTGGAAGCCAAGCGCACCGCAGGCGCGCTGGGCCTGCCGCTGGTCCCCGGTTCGGACGGCGCGATCAGCGATCCGGCGCTTGCCGCCAAGATCGCCGAGGAAATCGGCTATCCGGTGATCATCAAGGCCGCTTCGGGTGGCGGCGGGCGCGGCATGAAGGTCTGCACCAGCCCCGACCAGCTCGAAACGCTGATGGCGCAGGCCGGTAACGAGGCGAAGGCCGCCTTTGGCGATGCCACCGTCTATCTCGAGAAATATCTCGGCAATCCGCGCCACATCGAATTCCAGGTGTTTGGCGACGGCAATGGCAATGCCATCCATCTGGGCGAGCGCGACTGTTCGCTGCAGCGCCGCCACCAGAAGGTGATGGAAGAAGCCCCCTCCCCCGTCCTCTCGAGCGAGGATCGCGAGCGGATGGGCGGCATCGTGGCCAAGGCGATGGCCGACATGGGCTATCGCGGCGCGGGCACGATCGAATTCCTGTGGGAAGACGGCGAGTTCTACTTCATCGAGATGAACACCCGCCTGCAGGTGGAACATCCCGTTACCGAAGCGATCACCGGGGTGGACCTGGTGCGCGAACAGATCCGCATCGCCGATGGCAAGCCGCTGTCGGTCACGCAGGAAGAACTGGAATTCAAGGGCCACGCGATCGAATGCCGCATCAATGCGGAAGATCCGTGGACCTTCGCCCCCTCGCCCGGCAAGGTTACGGCCTATCACGCGGCGGGCGGCATGCATGTGCGCGTGGATAGCGGGCTTTATGCCGGCTATTCGATCCCGCCTTACTACGATTCCATGATCGCCAAGCTGATCGTCTATGGCCGCACGCGCGAAGGCTGCATCATGCGGCTGAAGCGCGCGCTGGAAGAAATGGTGATCGAAGGCGTGAAGACCACCATTCCGCTCCACGGCGCCCTGCTCGAACAGCCCGACATCCTCAATGGCGACTATTCGATCAAGTGGCTGGAAGAATGGCTGGAAGAGCGTTCCCACTCGTAAACGCGTAAACTAACGCCGCTATCCTGCGGAAAATGCGACAAATTGGAACGAATTGCGGGTTTTTCCCCGCTTGTTGTTAACCAATGCCGCTTAGCGTGCTCCCAAAATACGGGGACATCGCAAAAGATGAGCACGCGCAGGACAGCTCTGGATAGTATCGCGGCGTGGATGCTGGGCGCCCGCACGCCGATGCCTGCGCCCATCCATGCCGAATTGACGCGGGGCCTGTTCGGAACCCTGCCGATCTTCCTGGGCGGGGTGCTCAACACAATTTTTGTGGCGGGGATCACCGTATGGCGGATTCCCACTGCGCCCTTCATCGCGTGGCTCACGTTCGAAATCCTGCTGGGCATCGTGCGCGTCCATGTGTTGATACGTGGCCGCAAGGAACTGGCCGCCGGAAGAGAGCCGCCACGCCATCTGGCAGCGCTGCTTTCCAGCACCTGGGCGGGCTCTGTCGGCTTTGGGACAGTGGCCGTGCTGTTCAGTGGCGACCAGGCCCTGGCGCTCATCGTCTGCCTCTCGGCATCGGCGATGGTATGCGGCATCGTGCTGCGCAATTACGGCACGCCGCGCCTTGCCGCACTGATGGTGTTCACGATCCTGGGCCCTTGCGCCGTGGCCGGCTTCTTCGCGAAGGAGCCGCTGCTGGCGGTGATCAGCCTGCAGCTTCCGATCTATATCGCGGCGATCTATTCGGCCACTTTCGCGCTGCACCGGCTGGTGGTTTCGCGCACGGCCGCACTGCGCGAACTGCAGCGCAGCGAAAGCCTGAACGAGACTATCCTGCGTTCCAGCCCTGATTATACGCTGATCCTCGATCAGGATTACCGCATTCTCTTCTGCAACCGCCCCGATGGCGCGCCGGACCTGGGCGAATGCGTCGGCTTCTCCTGGCTGGAGATGCTGACGGAGGAGGACCGTGCCCCCGCACGGGCTGCGCTCGCCCTGGCCGAAACCGGCCAGGCAGGAAATGTGCTCACGCACCGCATCGACGCCAGCGAGCAATATCACTGGTTCGACGTGATCGTGAACCGCATCAACGACGGATCGGGCCGCCTGATCGTGGTCGCGCGGGACATCACCCATCAGAAGAAGTCGGAAGAACGGGCCCTGTGGATGGCCCATCACGATGCGCTGACCTCCCTCCCCAATCGCGCCCTGCTTCAGGATCGGCTGGACGCCATGGTGGGCAATTTCCGCGAGACCGAAACCGGCGCGCTGCTGATCCTGGACGTGGACAATTTCAAGACCATCAACGACACGCTGGGCCACGATGCAGGCGATGCGCTGCTCTGCACCTTCGCGCACCGCCTGCGCGCCGCGCTGGACGAAGGCGATCTGGTGGCGCGCACCGGCGGCGATGAATTCGCCATCATCGTGAACGCCGCCACGGAGCAGGACGTCCATAATGCGGCCGAACGGATTTTCGCCCAATTGCGCGAACCCTTCTGCCACGAAGGCCGCCTGCTGGAATGCGGCGCCAGCATCGGCGCCAGCCTGATCCCACGTGACGGCAACAACCGCTCCGAGATCATGAAGGCCGCCGATATCGCGCTCTATGCCGCCAAGGCGAGCGGCCGGGCGCAGCTCAAGCTGTTCGAACCGGCGATGATGGTGGAGGTCGAACGCCACCAGACCATGATCGGATCGGCCCGCCGCGCGCTGCAGCGCGATGCGATCGTGCCGCATTACCAGCCCAAGGTTTCGCTGCGCACCTCGCGCATCGTCGGCTTCGAGGCACTGCTGCGCTGGCGCGACCAGTTCGGGAAGATGCGCGGGCCCGATGTGCTGAAGGCCGCCTTCGACGATCCCGCCCTCAGCGCGCCGCTGAGCGACCGGATGCTGGAAGGCGTACTGTGCGATGTGGAGGGCTGGCTCGCGGCCGGGCTCGATTTCGGCCATGTCGCAATCAATGTCACCGCCGCCGATTTCCGCCGCGGCTCCTTTGCCGAACGGCTGATGGCCCGTCTGGAGGAACGTAAGGTGCCGCCCGCATGTATCCAGATCGAAGTGACGGAAACCGTCTTCCTCGGTCGCGGCGCGGGTTATGTGGAAGACGCGCTCAAGCGGCTGAGCGCCCATGGCGTGCGGATCGCGCTTGACGATTTCGGCACCGGCTATGCCTCGCTCTCGCACCTCAACCAGTTCCCGGTGGACATGCTGAAGATCGACCGCTCCTTCGTGGGCGAGATCGGCTGCAACCCCGATGCGGAAGCGATTTCCACCACGGTCATCAATCTGGGCCATTGCCTGGGGCTGGAAGTGATCGCCGAAGGGGTGGAAACCCGCGCGCAGGAAGCCTTCCTGGCCACGGTGGGCTGCCATACCGGCCAGGGGTTCCTCTATGCGGAGGCGCTGCCGGCCGCCGCGATCCCGGCAATGCTGGGCAATCAGGGCAAGGAAGTACGACGGGCCTGAGACCTTGTGCAGCCCGCGTTCCACCCCCAACGTTCCGGCTCCACCCCTCGGTGGAGCGAGGCCACTCAGTCGAGCGGGACGCCCGGTTCCTGCTTGGCGGTGCGAATGGTGAGCGATGTCTTCACGCTGGCCACATTGGGCGCAGGAGTGAGTTTGCTGGTGAGGAATTCCTGGAAGCTCTGCAGATCCCTGCTGACGATCTTCAGGATGAAATCGATCTCGCCATTGAGCATATGGCATTCGCGCACTTCGGGCAGGCCGCGCATATGCTGTTCGAAGGCGCGCAGATCTTCCTCCGCCTGGCTTTTCAGGCTGACCATGGCGAAGACAGTGATGGCGAAACCCAGCTTGGAAGGATCGAGATCGGCATGATAGCCGCGAATGACGCCTTCTTCCTCCAGCGCGCGCACGCGGCGCAGGCATGGGGGCGCGGTCAGCCCGACACGCTGCGCCAGTTCGACATTGGTAACCCTGCCTTCTGCCTGCAACTCAGCAAGCAGACGCCGGTCAATCGCGTCGAGATTTGCCATAATCGAAAACCCCTTCGCTGTGATTGCGAAGAATTTGCCCCTGTTTCCAGCAAGGACTAGCACGATTGCGCATCGCGGCCAGCAATATTGTTATATTGTCTTGCAAATGTCCCGCTTTGCAACGGGGTAGCCAGCCACATTCCCCCTGCGCGGGAACCTGTTAGGACGTTGGTACCGCATCGCGGCTATCCCCGCGTTACCTCGCTATCGGAGATTCGATGCAGTTCGACGACCGCCTCGCCACTGTTCTGCGTATGCAGGCTGGTAGCGTGCGGGCGGCGCACACGCAGTTCCGCCAGCTGCTGGACCTTGCCGGCAGCGCGCCGGAAGGGGCCGACGATGCCCAGCTCGAAACCGCCTATGAGCGGCTGAGCGTGCTTTCGGCGGAAATCCCGGCCGAAATCCGCGCCATGATGATTCGCGAGCCTGGCCTGCGCCTGCGCAATCCGGCCTTTGTCGCCTATCTCGCCTCGCAGGAACTGCCCGTGGCGATTGCCGCGATGGGCAGCGCGCGGCTGGGAGAGGCCCAGTGGGAGGCGCTGATCCCCGCCCTGCCGGTGGCGGTGCGCGCCCATCTGCGCGAGCGCAAGGATCTGCCGCCGCCCACGCGCGATCTGCTGGCCATTCTGGGCGTGAGGGACCTGGTCCTGGCCAACGGCGCCGCGCCCGCCGACGCGGTGGAGCAGCGTGCTGCGGCCGAACCCGCCATGACACTGGCCCGCCGCCCCGGTCCGGCCCCCAAACCTGCCCCTGCGCCTGCCCCCGAGCCGATAGTCGAACCCATCGAGGTGCTGGATCTCGATCCCGCGCTTGCCCTGACAGGGGACGATGGTGGCGCAGAGGACGGCAATGGCGGCATCCGCGCGATCGTGCGCCGGATCGAGGCCTTCCAGCGCGCCCGCGCCTCTACTCCCGCTTCCGGCTCCCGCTCCGCCGATGCGCCCCGTCTTCCGCTGGGCGAACAGGCTGACGAGGACGCAGCAGAGCCTCTGCACAGCTTCGACTTCATCACCGATGCCGACGGCCGCATTGCCTGGGCGGATGCGGCCGTCGCGCCGATGACGGTCGGCATGGCGCTGGCGAGCAGGAAGGGCGATTCCCCTGCCCGCTCCGATGCACCCACCATTGCCGCCATGCGCCGCCGCCAACCGGTGCGCGGCGGGCGGCTGGTGCTTGAGGGCGCCCCTGCGATCGAAGGCGATTGGCGAATGGACGCTATGCCCGTCTTCTCGTCCAGCGGCGGGCGCTTTTCCGGCTATCGCGGCCGGATGCACCGCCTGGCAGAGCCTGCCCCGGGTGAGGTCGCGGCCGAGCCGGTCGACAGTCCGGCAGACCGGATGCGGCAGGTGATCCACGAATTGCGCACCCCGGTGAACGCGATCCAGGGCTTTGCCGAGATCATCCAGCAGCAGCTGTTCGGGCCCACGCCCAATGAATATCGGGCGCTGGCTGCCACTATCGCAGGCGATGCCGCCCGGATGCTGGCCGGCTTCGAGGAACTGGACCGACTGGTACGGCTGGAAAGCGCCGCGCTGGATCTGGAACAGGGTTCCTGCGATCTCAATGCGATCGTCGCGGGCACCACCGCTCAGCTCGACCGGGTGCTGCGTGCCCGCAGCGCCGGGCTGACGCTGCTCGCCACGGGCAATGGCTGCCCGGTGCCCCTCGCCCGCAACGATGCGGAGATGCTCGTCTGGCGCATCCTGGCCACTCTGGCGGGCGCCGTGAGCCCCGGCGAGGAATTGCAGGCGGTACTGGCCCAGAACGGCAGCAAGACGGGGTTGGAAATCGATCTGCCCGCCGCTCTGGCCGGGCGGGACGACCTGTTCGAGAGTACCGCCCCCGCCCAGGCCCAGGCCGTCAGTGCGGGCATGTTCGGCGCGGGCTTCACTCTACGCCTCGCCCGTGCGGAAGCGCGCGCGGCGGGCGGCGAACTGGTGCGGGAAGAGGATTTGCTGATCCTGACCCTGCCGCTTTCCACGTCGATCCGGAATGATATCGTCAATAACGATATGGACTTGGGCGGCGAGATGGCCGACACCGGCTAAATTCCGCTATCGAAGGTTAAGAGGTTGGGGGGAACCGCAAGCGCCATGCGTTCGATTATCGAACCGCCGGCAAGAATCGAGAAGGCAGGGTTCCGGCCCGGCTTCGGGCAGCGATTCATCCTGACCGTCGATACGGAAGAGGAATTCGACTGGAGCAAGCCCATCCAGCGCGAAGGATATGGGCTCAACCACCTATCCAGCCTCGCCAAATTCCAGCAATTCTGCGAGAATGAAGGTGCCTGCCCGGTCTATCTGATCGACTGGCCAGTGGCGACATCTCCGGTTGCGGCGGACATCCTGGGCGATGCAGTGGCACGCGGATGTGCGGAAGTGGGCGTGCAGCTTCACCCCTGGGTCAACCCGCCCTTCGACGAGGAAATCACCAACCCCAATTCCTTTGCCGGAAACCTCCCGGCGGAACTGGAACAGGCCAAGTTCACTCGCCTGCGCGACGCGATCGAAGCGAATTTCGGCACCGTTCCCAAGATCTACCGGGCCGGCCGCTATGGCGCGGGGCCGAACACGGCCGCCATGCTGCGCGACCGCGGCATCGCGATGGACAGTTCGGTCCGCACGAAATTCGATTATTCGTCCGAAGGCGGCGCGGATTACCGCCAGCACCCGCTGGAACCCTATTGGCTCGATGCCGATCACACGGTGCTGGAACTGCCGCTTACCACCACTTTCTGGGGAATGCTGCGCAAACAGGGCGATCTGCTCTATCCGCTGATGTGGCGCGCCCCTTCGCTGCGCGGCGTGCTCTCGCGGCTCGGCCTGCTGGAGCGTATTCCCCTGACGCCCGAAGGCGTTTCGGTGGAGGAAGCGATCCGGGGCGTGGACATAGCGCTGGACGACGGGCTGCCGCTGCTGGTCTTCTCCTTCCACAGCCCCTCGCTCCATCCGGGCCACACGCCCTATGTCCGCAACGAGGAGGATCTCGACGCATTGTATGACTGGTGGCGGCGGATATTCGCCTATCTGGCGCAGCGCGGCGTGAGGCCGGCCAATGTGCAGCAAATAATGGATGCAATTGACGTTTAGCACCGCTTGTGTTGCCGGGACTTACGGGCTAGGTCGCGCGTCACGTTCGGCATAGGGGGCCTGTAGCTCAGCGGTTAGAGCTGGCCGCTCATAACGGCTAGGTCGCGGGTTCGAATCCTGCCGGGCCCACCATACGCCGCGGCGAAAACTAGGTTCGGGGAGTAGCGCAGCCCGGTAGCGCGCCTGCTTTGGGAGCAGGATGTCGCAGGTTCGAATCCTGTCTCCCCGACCAGTTTTCTTTTCCGCAGCCCGTCCAGCCCGCCCCGCCATTCCCGATCGCTGTCGGATCAATGCATGCGGCCGCGTTGGACAATTGCGCTTATGGTTAACGAACGATAGAAAGATAACGGTCGCATCAGAAACCAAACCCGGAGCCATGCCCATGATCGTCCGTAATTGGGAAGGCCGCGTGCCCAGTTTCAAATCACCCGAATTTTTGCGCCTCATTCGCGAAGTGACGATCCCCGATTGTCGTGCCATCCCCGGCAATCGCGGCGCCTGGTGCCTGCACCGCCACGAAGGAACGATCACTCGCATCCGCATGGTCAGCCACTGGGAAAGCTGGGACGCGGTCAAGGCCTTTGCCGGCGACGATATCGACCGCGCACGCACATATGATTTCAGCGGGGATTTCCTGCTCGAAATTCCCGAGACGGTCGAACATTGGGAAATGCAGGACGGCCGATCTGCCGTCGCCGCGGGCAATGTCACCAAAGGCGGGTGAGCAGGTAGAACAACGCCCCCACGGCGGCGCTGGCGGGGATGGTGATGAACCACGCCACGATCACCCGGCTCGCCACCGACCAGCGCACCGCACTGGCTCTGCGCGATGCGCCCGTGCCCACCACGCTGCCGGTAATGGCGTGAGTGGTGGAAATCGGAATGCCCATCGCGCTGGCCCCGAATACAACGAAGGAACCGGCGGTGGAGGCGCAGAAGCCCGAATGATGGTTGAGCTTGGTCAGCCCGGTGCCCATCGTCTTGATGATCTTCCAGCCGCCCGACATGGTGCCCAGCGCAATAGCGCCATAGCATGACAGCACGACCCATTCGGGCACATGGAATTCCCCGCCAAGATGGCCGGTGGAATAGAGCAGGACAGCGATGATCCCCATGGTCTTTTGAGCATCATTGCCGCCGTGGCTGATCGAATAGGCCGCGGAAGACAGCAGGTGCAGCCCCTTGAATATGCCATCCGCCCTGCGCGGCTGGGTGCCGCGGAATATCCAGCTGGTCAGCACCATCATTGCCATGGCGATGACAAATCCGATCACCGGCGAAAGGAAGATCGCCAGCACCGTCTTCACCGTGCCTTCGGTTTCCACCACACCCGTGCCGGCATGGGCGATCCCTGCCCCCAGCAGCCCGCCGATCAGCGCATGGCTGGAGGATGAAGGGATGCCCTTGATCCAGGTGACGACGTTCCAGAACATCGCCCCCACCAGCGCGCCAAACACCACGGCGGGCGTCACCGCATCCTTGTCGACAATGCCCTTGCCCACCGTTTCGGCGACATGCAGCCCCACCAGCCAATAGGCCGTGAAATTGCCCAGCGCGGCGAACACCACGGCGGCAAAGGGCGACAGCAGCCGGGTGGAAACCACCGTGGCGATGGCATTGGCGGCATCGTGCAGGCCGTTGAGAAAGTCGAAGGCAAGCGCCAGGGCAATCAGCCCGATCAGCAGCGGCAGGGCGAGCGTGTGGTCCATCCGGGCAGGTCCCGCGCGTCAGGAATGGTCGATCACGAGACCGTCGATCTCATTGGCAATATCCTCGAACCGGTCGACCACACGCTCCAGCCGCTTGAACATCTCCTGCCGCACGATGAACTGCAGCGGGTCCTTCTTGCCGATCTGCTTGTAGATGCGCTTGAGGCCGGCGGCGTGGATCTCGTCGGCATGGCCTTCCATGCGCACCAGCCGCTCGGTCAGCTCATGCAGGCGGTGGCCATTGTCGGCGATCTTGCGCAGCAGCGGGATCGCCTCGGCCGTAAGCCGCGCGGCATCCACGATGATCGCACACATATCGCGCATTTCCGGCTCGAACTCGTCGATCTCGTAGAGGTCCACGGCACCTGCGGTCTGCTGCATTTCGTCGATCGCATCGTCCATCGCGCCGATCATGTCGGTAATCGCGCCCCGGTCGAACGGTGTCAGGAACGTGCGGCGCACGGTGTGCAGAACTTCGCGGGTGATGTCGTCGGCATCATGCTCGCGCTCTTCGATCTCGCGGATGTGCTCGGCCTTGTTCGGCCCGCCCTGCGCCAGCCGGGCCAGCGCGTCCGCCCCTGCCACCAGAGTGGCCGCGTGCTGCTCGAAGAGGTCGAAGAAATTCCCCTGCTGCGGCAGCAGCTTCTGAATCCAGCCGAACATGGCAGATATTCCCGTCCTTTTACCGACCGTGCTGATCGTATTGAAGATGATGCGCCCCTGGGTGGCAGCGCGAAATTCGCTGGCGCCGAAACTGCGGATCAGCGCCCTCAGATCGGGCTCGTCCACGGCCTCCGCCGCTTCGGCCAGAGTGAACCAGCGCCGTTCGCGCTCATGCTGTTCCTTCCAGCTCTCAAGCTCTTCCGTCACCGCGAAGGGAAACACGTCCACATCGGTCCACACGGTGGCCCCGGAACGGCGCTTCTTGCGATAGCGAAAGGACCCGATCGAAGTCGGGCAGGTGGAGCCGAGCACTCCGGCCTCCTCCTCTGCCTCTTTCGCGGCGCTGGCGTGGGGCGGAAGCTTGTTTTCCAGCCCGCCCTTGGGGATCATCCAGCGGCCCGTGCCTCGCGTGGTTACCAGCAGGATACTGATCGGCGCGTCCACCAAAGGGGATTCCGTGCGATAGGGCAAAACGGCAATCTGCCTCAACGCCATGTCGCACCCCTTCCTTCCTGCAGTCCCGCGCGTCGCCCCGCTAGGCGAATGACAGAGTTATGACAAACAGGATTCGCGCCGCTTTCCCCAATTTGGCCCGCAACAGCCCGGCAAGGGGCGGAAAGAACCCGCCCGGAAGGCCGAACGGGCGGCGAAGAGACGGTTTCCATGCTTGCCCCGGTGCCTTGCAATCCCTATCTGCCGCACAACTCCTCACACATCCGGATTGTCCGCCAAAGGACTACCCCAAAGGACGAACATGGCCGCCCAATACGCATACGTCATGAAGAGCATGACGAAGACCTTCCCCGGCGCGCAGAAGCCGGTGCTGTCGAACATCAACCTGCAGTTCTACCAGGGCGCCAAGATCGGCATCGTGGGCCCGAACGGCGTCGGCAAATCAACGCTGATGAAGATCATGGCAGGGATCGACACGGATTACACGGGCGAGGCATGGCCGGGCGAGAACATCACCGTCGGCTATCTGGCGCAGGAGCCGGAACTCGATACCAGCAAGAACGTGCTGGAGAACGTGAAGGATGGCGCGCGCGAAGTGGCTGACATGGTCGATCGCTTCAACGCGATTAGCGCCGAAATGGGCGATCCGAAGGACGACACCGATTTCGACGCCCTGATGGAAGAAATGGGCACCCTTCAGGAAAAGATCGACGCGGTGGACGGCTGGACGCTGGACAATCAGCTGGAAGTGGCGATGGAAGCGCTGCGCTGCCCGCCGGGCGACTGGCCGGTGGACAGCCTTTCGGGCGGTGAAAAGCGCCGTATCGCCCTCACCCGCCTGCTGATCCAGAAGCCTTCCATCCTGCTGCTCGACGAACCGACCAACCACCTCGATGCCGAAAGCGTCGAATGGCTGGAAAACCACCTCAAGGAATATGCCGGCGCGGTGCTGATGATCACCCACGATCGCTACTTCCTCGACAATGTGGTGGGCTGGATCCTCGAACTCGACCGGGGCAAGTACTTCCCCTACGAAGGCAATTACTCGACCTATCTGGAAAAGAAGGCCAAGCGCCTCAGCCAGGAAGAGCGCGAGGAAAGCGGCCGCCAGAAGGCCCTCAAGGAAGAACTTGAGTGGATCCGGCAGACCCCCGCCGCACGCCAGACCAAGTCCAAGGCGCGTATCCGCAAGTTCGAACAGCTGCAGGAAGCTCAGGACGGCCGCCGGCCCGGCAAGGCCCAGATCGTCATCCAGGTGCCCGAACGTCTGGGCGGCAAGGTCATCGAGGCCAAGGGCATTACCAAGGCCTATGGCGACAAGCTGCTGTTCGAAGACCTGTCCTTCATGCTGCCCCCCGGCGGCATTGTGGGCGTGATCGGCCCGAACGGCGCGGGTAAGTCCACCCTGTTCAAGCTCATCACCGGCCAGGAAAAGCCCGATAGCGGCACGATCGAGATCGGCGAGACGGTGCGCCTGGGTTATGTCGACCAGAGCCGCGACCATCTCGAGGGATCGAAGAACGTATGGGAGGAAATCTCCGACGGGCTCGATTACATGAAGGTCAACGGCCACGACATGAGCACCCGTGCCTATGTCGGCGCGTTCAACTTCAAGGGCGCGGACCAGCAGAAGAACGTCGGCAAGCTCTCGGGCGGCGAACGCAACCGCGTCCACATGGCCAAGATGCTGAAGACCGGCGGCAACGTGCTGCTGCTCGACGAACCGACCAACGACCTTGACGTGGAAACGCTGGCCGCGCTGGAAGATGCGATCGAGAACTTCGCCGGCTGCGCCGTGGTCATCAGCCACGACCGCTTCTTCCTCGACCGTCTGGCAACCCACATCCTCGCCTTCGAAGGCAACAGCCATGTCGAATGGTTCGAAGGCAATTTCGAAGCCTATGAAGAAGACCGCCGTCGCCGTCTGGGCGATGCTGCGGACCGGCCGACCAAGCTGGCCTACAAGAAGCTGTCGCGCTGAGGCGACAGGCCCTCAATCCCCGGCCGGATGGAGCTTCGGTTCCTCCGGCTTGGGTTGCGGCATGAAACCCTTGGCAAGCGTGTGATAAAGGCGATCTCTGCACACCTTGGCCCCGGCCCAGTCTGCAATCAGCGCAGTGGCAAAGAGCGGCAGGATCATGCTGGTGCTGCTGGTGGTTTCCGCCAGAATGATCACGGCAGTCAGCGGCGCACGCACCACACCGACGAAATAGCCCACCATCCCCAGCAGCACGATCGCACCTGCGTCTTCCGGTGCGAAAAGCGGGGTCATCAGTTCGCCCAGACCCGCCCCCACGGACAGTGAGGGCGCGAAGATGCCCCCTGGGATCGCGCTCGCGCTGGTCGCCAGGGTGGCGATCAGCTTGGCAGGTCCAAACCAGAACTCGCCACCACCGCCCGCCAGCATCAGCCGCGTCGGCTCATAACCTGTTCCCCAGGTCGCGCCGCTGGTCGCAAAGCCGATCACCGCTACCACCAGGCCGCAAAGCATCGATGTAAAAACGGGGCGCCTCCGCAGGATTGCCGTCCAGCGCCCTCCCGGCCCTCGCAACATAAGGAAGATACGCGAAAACAAGCCTCCCGCCACGCCGCCGGCAATGCCGACCAGTGGCGCGGCCCACAACACGGTCAGCAGCGGCAAGTCCGCTCCGACATGACCGAAATAGACATAGTCGCCCGCTATGCCCTGGCTTGTCAGACCCGCGATCATGACTGCGCCCATCGCCAGAACGGCCACTCGCTGTTCGTAGGCAACAGCAAGCTCCTCGATTGCAAAGGCGATCCCGGCCAGCGGTGTGTTGAAGGCAGCGGCAACGCCTGCGGCGCCGCCAGCGATTAGCACACCTGGCGTCACGCGCACTCGCAGGAGCTTGTGCGCGGCTACCATGATTGCAGCCCCGAGCTGCACAGTGGGGCCTTCACGCCCAACGGAAGCGCCGCCGAACAAGGCCCCGACAGTCAGCACCAGCTTGGCGATGCCCGCGCGCAAGGAGATCAGGGCGCGCCCCTCATCCCCTTCAGGATCACGGGCGGCGGCAATCACTTGCGGAATGCCCGATCCGCGCGCCTCAAGCGCAATCTTCCCGGTGAGCCACGCCACCAGCGCAAAGACCAGAGGCGTTATAATGAGCGGAGCATAGGGGTGGGAGCTAGAAATCCCGTTGAACGCATTCTGGGCTATGTCACCCGCACGCGCGAACAACAGTGCGACAAGACCAATCAACAGCGCGCCGGTCAACGTCGCCAGGCGCCGTCGCCATTGCGGCAGCTCCAGGTCCTCATCCTCCGCGATACCCTTGAGCCATTGGCTGATCTGGCGAATTGCCCGCATGCCGCCTCCCTAGCCACGACGGACCATGGCGTCCATTGCGCATAGCGCGGCGGCAAAAGGTCGACAAAATAAGCAAAACTACAGCCACAATTCGACAAATTGCTTCATGTTATCGGAGAGAAACCTGAACGAGAGGCATCCAACGCGGTTCAGTTTCCTGTCAGCGCGACTCGCTTAAATCACCTCTACACAGGGCCGCGAACCACTCGGCGGCATGACGGAAGGAGATGCCGCATGACTATCAGAGAACTGCTCAGGACGAGCGGACTCGCCGCGCTCGCCGCCGCCATGGTGGTAAGTGCGCTTCCCGCCCAGGCTGCAGCCCCGAACAATGACAATCGCGGAAACTGGTCGCGCGGATCGGGCGACAGGGGTTCTGTCGATCGCGGATCGCGCGGTTCCGACAATCGCAGTGCAGAAACCCGCAACCGGGCGAGTGTGCGCAGCGATAACGGGAACGACAATCGCCGCGCCGAAAGGCCCGCCCCGCAGCGCCCCAATGTGCGCGAGGACCGGCGGCCCGCGCCTGTCCCGCAGTCGAATGCCCGCCCACGCCCGGTGGCTCCCGCGCCCCAGAACACACCGCCACGCCAGGGCTATCGCCAGAACGACGGTAATCGCGGCCCGGTGGCAGGGGCTCCTGGTTCCATCCGCGGCAATAATGTCCGTCCGCAAGGAACCGACGACCGCAGCCGCTATAACGACCGGAACCGGAACAACGACCGGGATCGTGAGCGCCTGTCCAACTGGCGCGGCAGCGGCGTGGATCGCCCCGATCCCCGCCGCGACAATGATCGCAACGGCGCCAATCGCGGCCGCGACCACAATAGTTCCTACAATGATCGCAACCACAATCGCGATCACCGCAATTGGGACCGCAAGTGGCGGAACGATCATCGTTACGACTGGCGCGATTATCGCGCGAGCCACCGCCACGTCTACCGCCTGGGCAACTATTATTCGCCCTATCGGAACTACAATTACCGGCGGCTGAGCATCGGGATCTTCCTCGACAATCTGTTCTATTCGAACCGCTACTGGATCAACGATCCCTATTATTACCGCCTGCCGCCAGCCTACGGCCCCTATCGCTGGGTGCGTTATTATGACGATGCCCTGCTGGTGGACATCTATTCCGGCGAAGTCGTCGATGTGATCCACGACTTCTTCTGGTGAACCAACCCTCCTGCTGCCGGGAGAGTGGCCCGGCAGTAAGGGCAAGTCCCCCTCCCTCGGGCGGGGGACTTGCTATATTCAGGCCCTGAAGATCAGGCCTTGGGCGTTCCGAAGGGCAGCATCCGGAACAGATTGCCGTCCTTGCCGATGAAGGTGTGCTTGAGCGCACCCAGCACATGCAGCACGATCAGCGCCAGCATCACCGTGCCGCCCGTGGCATGGGCTTCGAAGATCGTGTGGCCAAGATCGGGGTTCTTGCCCACCGGCAGCGCCGGCAGAGTGAACGCGCCGAACACATCCAGCGCCAGCCCGTAGAATGACTGGCCCAGCCAGCCGCCCAGCGGCAGGCCGATCAGCAGCACGTAGAACAACAGATGCACGCCCTTGGCCATGGTCTTTTCCCAGGGCTGCAATGTCGAGGCCAGTGGCGGCGGAGTTTTGACGAAGCGCCACAACAGCCGCAGCAGGGTGAGGATCAGGATCACAATGCCCAGCGCCTTGTGCTGGTCCATCACCCGCATCTTTTCCGCGATTTCCAGATTCTCGGTCGATTCCGCGATCCGCCAGTTCACGATCACGGCAATTGCGATCAGCCAGTGGAGCAACATGGCCACCGATGAATAGCGCGCCTGCGTCATAATTCCGCCTCCTCGTCTTACCCGGCAGCGATGTTACGCGCATGGCGTTCTGCGGGGCAAGGAGTACTATTCCTTGCCGCTGTCAGAAGCCTGACCTTCGACATGGCCCATTTCCCGCGCCAGCCGGTCCAGCTTGTGCGAAAGGCGGATCAGTTCCAGCTGGGCGCGCAAATTCACTTCGTAATCATGGCGCGCGGCGATCCGGTCCTTGGCTGACTGGCGGTTCTGGCTCATCATGATGATCGGCGCCTGGATCGCGGCCAGCATGGACAGCATCAGGTTCAGGAAGATGAACGGATAGCGGTCGAACGGCTGGAAACCCAGTGCGGCAAACGCCTGGCTGTTGATCAGCACCCAGAAGAACAGCACCACGCCAAAGCCGATGATGAAGCCCCAGCTGCCGCCCACGGCCGCCACCCGGTCCGCCAGACGATCGCCGAAAGTGGCGTGCGTCTGGGCGATTTCTTCCGAATCCGCGACATAGACCGTTCCCGCAGCGACGCGCTTGAGCACGCGCTGTTCCTCGGGCGCAAGATCCGCCAGCTCGCGGCCCAGCAATTCGCGGGCCAGCTTGTGGGGATCTTCCGGGTTTCTCACCGTGCGAGTGCCTCCGCGATCAGCTTGCGGGTGTTCGCCACGCCATACAGCGCGATGAAGCTGCCCATGCGCGGCCCCTGGCTGGAGCCGAGCAGCGTTTCATACAGCGCCTTGAACCAGTCCCGCAGGCTCTCGAAACCGAAGCGTTCATCCTTGCCGATCTCATAGACTTCCGTCTGCAGATCTTCGGCGCTGGCATCTTCCGCCGCTTCCGCCAGCACAGCATCCAGCGCCCGGAGCGCCTCCGCCTCATTGGCGGCAGGTGCGCGGCGGGCCAGCGTGGGGGCCACGAAATCGCGATTATAGGCCAGCGCGCAATCGACCAGCGTGTTCAGTTCCGGATGATGATCCGGATTGGCATCGTGGACATAATTGCCGAGGTAGTTCCACACCTGCCCATGGGTGGCATGAGTGCCCAGCACGCCCACCAAGTTCAGCAACAGGCCGTAAGTGACGGGAAGGCTATCCCCGTCCCCGCCATTGTAGCCATTGGCGCGCAGCAGGTTCCACACCGGATTGCCCAGCTGCTGTTCGATCGGCTGTTCGGGGATCTTCGCCCGGAACTGCCAATATTCGTCCACCGCGCGCGGGATCACGCCCGCATGCAGCTGCTTGGCGCTCTTGGGTTCGCGGAACAGGTAGAAGCCCAGCGATTCCTCGCTGCCATAGGTCAGCCATTCCTCGATCGTCAGGCCATTGCCCTTGGACTTGGAAATCTTCTCCCCATTGGCGTCGAGGAACAGTTCGTAGATCATCCCTTCGGGCTTACGCCCGCCGAGGATATGCGCGATCTTGCCGGACTGGGTGACGCTGTCGGTCAGATCCTTGCCGCACATTTCGTAATCGACGCTGAGCGCAACCCAGCGCATCGCCCAGTCGACCTTCCATTGCAGCTTGGACTTGCCGCCCAGGATCGACTGTTCAACCGTCTCGCCATCATCCTCGAACCGGACGATCCCGGCCTCGGCATCCACCACTTCGATCGGCACCTGCAGCACATGGCCGGTCTTCTCGCTGATCGGCAGCACGGGCGAATAGGTCTTGCGGCGTTCCTCGCGCAAAGTGGGCAGCATCACGCCCATGATCGCATCGTAATGCTTCAGGACGTTCTTCAGTGCTTCATCGAACTCGCCGGAATCATAGCGGTCCGACGCGGCGACGAATTCGTAATCGAAGCCGAAGCGATCGAGGAAATCGCGCAGCATCGCATTGTTGTGATGCGCGAAGCTGGCATGGCCCTTCTCGAACGGGTCGGGAATGCGGCTGAGCGGCTTGTGCAGATTTTCGGTCAGCAGATCGGCATTGGGGATATTGTCGGGCACCTTGCGCAGCCCGTCCATATCGTCGGAAAAGGCGATCAGGCGCGTGGGATGGCCGCCGGTCAGCACTTCATAGGCGCGGCGCACCAGCGTGGTGCGCAGCACTTCCTGGAAAGTGCCGATATGCGGCAGGCCCGAGGGGCCATAGCCGGTTTCGAAAATCACGGGGACGAGGTGCCCCGCCGCATCGCGCTTGCCGCCCGGGAAGCGTTTGGCGAGGCGCTGCGCCTCCTGGAAGGGCCAGGACTTGGAGGACTGTGCGGCGTCAATCAGGGAAATGTCTGTCATCGCCGCGGTCCATTGCCGCTTGCGCGCGATTTCGCAAGTGCGGCGATTCGGATCGGCGGATTTCGGCCCGGAATTCCGCCGAAGTTGACAATGTTGACACTGTGCAGCGCTCCCGCTGGCCGCCCTTCGAATGCGGAGCGACACCGGGTGGGAAGCCGGCCCGCGGCAGTTGCTCCGTGCCCCCTTTCCGCAAAGTGATGTGTAACCCTTCCGGGCAGGAAAATGCCCCTTTTCGTGCAAGGCGTGTCACCCCCGAACAGCCTGGTTTCAAGCCGTTTTTCGCAGCCCGGGGGCGTCTGGAGTGTCACCTTCCATTTCGGCTTTTCGTGCAGGGGGTGTGCGCGGCACGCAAGGCCGGGCGAACACGGGCGGGAAAGGCGTAAGGCCAAGGAGTGGAGGCAAGGCTGTTCATCGGTCAGGATAAACGCCATTTGCAGGCCTGTAGGAAAGTGTTTTCTGGCCAAGAGCGTGGGTGAGAGCCCGCGAACAGCCCAGTGCGGGACTCATGCGAAAGGAAGCGACCGCCTGAGCGGCCGCCTCCCCCCACAGACAGCATAGGTCAGGCCGCCTGCAGGTGCCTGCGCCGGGCCAGTTCAGGCCAGACATGCGGGTAATCGCTGAGATCGATCCATGGATCGGCCCGCTCGAACCTGCGGCCGATGGATTGCAGGATCAGCCGGGCGCGCTTGAGCCGGGCACGGCGTGAGCGGAAGGGATTGGCCTTGTCCGGCGGCGCATCCAGCATCCGCCTGAGCAGGGCATCGCGCTCCTCGAACTGCGCGGGCAGAACGCGCGGCAGGTCCACCGCTGCGCGGGCCGGACGCGACTGGGCTGCAAAATGCGGCCGGGGCACGTGCGGCAGCAGCGTGGGAGCAACCGCCACCATCTGCGGCGTTGCCCTCACAGGCTCCAGCGGGCGGTCCACTTGCGGATGCACCACCAGCGGCGGTTCGCCCTTCGGACGGCGCCTGCGCAGCGGCCCGGCACCCAGCGCCAGCAGCAGCAAGGTACCCGCCGCGCCCCAGGCCACCGTGTCGATCGCCGTGATAACCGGATTATCCGGCGTGCTGCGATTGCCTTCTTCAAGCGCAGCGGGTTGCGCTGCGAATGGATCGTCGGCAACCGCAAGTGTCTCCACCGGCGCACCGTCGATTTCCGCAGGAACTCCCGCCGGTTCAGGCGCGGACTGGGCAAGCGGTGCGGGATCGGCACGCGGGGCAACAGGCGCTGCTCTCTCACGCGCGGGGCTTGCAACTCTTTCACCTGTGGGCATTGCCGCTGGCGAAGCTTCGACCCTCGCCTCCGGTTCAGGCACGGCCTGCACTACCGGGGAAGATCGCACGATCGGCGTAACCGCCTGGGCAGGCGCGGCCGACGGGCTCGCCGGAGGAACGGCGGGCGGTTCGAACGTCGGTTGAGGCGTTACGGGTACGACCGGCTCCAGCGGCGGTACGATCTCCGGGGGCGGCGCGGCAGGCGGGTCCGCCTGAGGGGGGACGACCTGAGCGGACAGCCCGGTTGAACCAAGCACGAGTACCGCGGCAATCGCGGCAGTTGCGCAACGAGCGGATGTGATTTTTCTTTCCATAGTGAGAAGTAAAACGCCCGGCGGCCTGTAACCGTTCCTTAATCCGGCGTTCAAACTACGGCACATTTAATTGATTTAATTGACTTTTCTTGTTTCCGAAACGGGGTGAGGAGAACAGCAGCCGGGACGAGCCGATTGTCGTTTTGTCCGATCCGACCAATCGCCCGAACGACTTGCCGACGCAGGACATCTATTTGCCTCCGGCGCTTAGCCGTCATTTTGCCGACAGGGCCTTGCCCGGCGTTCCCATTGTGTTCTACCCCTGCCCCATGGCGGAATCGCCTGCGTAGATGGAGAACGCCCATGCCCTATTCCGGACAATGCCATTGCGGCGCGGTGAGCTTCACCGTGGATGCCGATCTTCCCGGCAATGCCATCGAGTGCAATTGCAGCCATTGCAGCGACAAGGGGCTGATCCTCACCTTCGTCCCCGCAGGGCAGTTCACACTCGACAAGGGAGAGGAAAGCCTTGCCGAATATCGCTTCAACACCCGCACCATCGGCCATCGCTTCTGCACGATCTGCGGCTGCGAACCCTTTGCCGAGGGAGTGAGCCCCAATGGCGAAGTGCGCGCGATAAACCTGCGCTGCGTTTCCGCTGCGGACATTTCCGCAATCCGGCTCGACCCGGTGGACGGCGCCTCTTACTGACGCTGCGTGACTCAGCCCCTCCCCCTGCCCGCGCTTCATGCCAGCCATGCCGGCAGCTGGCTGCGCGCGGCCAATGGCTCCACCCGCACGGTGGGCAAGGGGGAAGCGATCATGGCGGCGGCAGATACGCCGCTGCTGATCCTCAACGCGCCGCTGGTGGCGACACGGCTGGGCTATCCCGATCTTTCGGGGCTGGATTTGCTGGAGCTGTTTGCCTTCGTCCATCCCGCGCGGTTCTGCGTGCCCACGCCCAAGGGCCTCGCCCATGCGCTGGGGCTGGAGGAACCGGCGAGCGACGATCAGGTGCCCGGCCTGCTCCAGCTTGCGGCAGGCAAGCTCGCGGAAACCTGCGAGAGCGCAGACTGGCCGGAGCGCGAAGGGGCGTGGAGCGTGCTCCAGTCGCTGATGCGGCTGCGCTGGCCATGGGCGCAGGTGATCGCGCCGCATATCCGCCAGCCCGAACGGGCCGAACGCTGGCTGTTCACGCGCCTGCCCGAATGGGACGAGGCGCCCGAACGGCCCCAGCCCGCGCAGGTCACGCTTTCGGAAGCCGAAGTGCGCGCCCGCCTCGCCACGCTGACCGGCGCAGGCGCGGAAGAGCGGGAGAGCCAGCGCGCCTATGCGGCGGAAGCTGCCTGGACCTTCTCCCCGCGTGACCGGCGCGGCGTACCGCATATGCTGCTGGCGCAGGCCGGAACCGGCATCGGCAAGACCCTGGGCTATCTCGCCCCCGCCTCGCTCTGGGCCGAGAAATCCGGCGGCACGGTGTGGGTTTCCACCTTCACCAAGAACCTCCAGCGCCAGCTGCGCCGCGAAAGCCGCCGCGCCTGGCCCAATACCCGCGCGGACGGATCGCCGCCCGTGGTGGTGCGCAAGGGGCGTGAGAATTACCTCTGCCTGCTGAACCTCGAAGATGCGATGCAGGGCGGCTTCGGCGGCAAGGCGGCAGTGCTGGCGCAACTGGTGGCGCGCTGGGCCGCATGGTCGCAGGATGGCGACATGATCGGCGGCGATCTGCCCGGCTGGCTGGGCACCTTGTTCCGCAACCGCGCGATCCGCAGCCTGACCGACCAGCGCGGCGAATGCGTCTATGCCGGCTGCCCGCATTACCGCAAATGCTTCATCGAACGCGCCGCGCGGGCCAGTGCGCAGGCCGATCTGGTGATCGCCAATCACGCGCTGGTGATGGTCAATGCCGCGCGCGGGCGCGACCATGCCCAGCGCCCCACCCGCATCGTGTTCGACGAAGGCCATCACGTGTTCGATGCCGCCGATTCAACCTTTGCGGCGGAGCTGACCGGGCTGGAATGCGTGGAACTGCGCCGCTGGATCACCGGGCCGGAACGCGGATCGAAAGGCCGCCGCCGGGGCCTGGCCGCCCGGCTGGCGGACATCGCCTCCTATGACGAGGCAGGCGGCAAGGCCGTGGCCGCCGCCGTGACCGCGGCCGAGGCTCTGCCCGGCGAAGGCTGGTTGCAGCGACTGGCGGAAAACCAGCCCTCCGGCCCGCTGGAGGAACTGCTCGCAGGCGTGCGCGCCGTTACCTATGCGCGCGACGAAAGCGGCGGGCAGGAAGCGGGCTATGGCATCGAGACCGAGGCCGCCCAGCTCGAAGGCAATTTCATCGAACTGGCCCAGCAGGCCGCGCAGGCGCTGGCAGCGATTCGCTCGCCCCTGATGAAGCTCTCCGTCCGGCTGGAAGCCCTGCTGGAAGATCCGCCGGACTGGCTCGACGGCCCCGGCCGCGCACGGATCGAAGGCGCACGCTATTCGCTCAAATGGCGGATCGACATGCTCGCCTCATGGGAGGCTTTGCTCGACCGGCTGGGCGGCGCGGCGGACCCGGATTTCGTCGACTGGCTGGCGGTCGACCGGTCCGACGCGCGCGAATATGATATCGGTCTGCACCGCCGCTTCCTCGATCCGATGAAGCCCTTTGCGCAGACCGTGCTGGAGCCCGCGCATGGCGTGATGCTGACCAGCGCGACGCTGAAGGATGGCGGCGAATGGCAGGCTGCCCTCGCCCGCTCCGGCGCGAACTGGCTGGATATGGCGCCGCATATTTCGGAGCATGAAAGCCCGTTCGACTATGCCGCCAATGCGGAGGTGCTGATCGTCACCGATGTGAAGAAGGGCGATATCGCCGCGCTGGCGGGCGCCTATGCCCGCATCATCGAGGCCTCGCGCGGCGGAGTGCTGGGGCTGTTCACCGCCATCCGCCGCCTGCGCGCGGTGCATGGCCGCATAGCCGACCGGCTGGCCCGCAACGGCCTGCCGCTCTACGCCCAGCATGTCGACCCGATCGACACCGGTACGCTGGTGGACATTTTCCGCGACGATCCCCGATCCTCCCTGCTGGGCACCGACGCTTTGCGCGACGGGGTGGACGTGCCCGGCGATTCGCTGCGCTGCGTGGTGATGGAACAGGTGCCCTGGCCCAAACCCTCCATCCTCCACCGCGCCCGCCGCGCGGCCGGGGGCGGCAGTTCCTTCGACGATCGGATCATTCGCGCGCGGCTGGCGCAGGCATTCGGCCGGCTGATCCGCAGCAAGGACGACAAGGGGCATTTCGTAGTGCTTTCCGCCGCCTTCCCCACCCGGCTGACGGCGGCCTTCCCCAAGGGCACGCCTGTCATCCGCCTGACGCTCGATGAGGCTTTACATCGGATCGCGGGCGGTGTTTCTGGGGGAAGCGACGCGATTCCGGCCCCTTCGGCATCGCCGCTGGAAGGACCCTCACCCTGGTAAAAACGCTCGGCCTCCTGCGCCATGCCAAATCCGATTGGGACGATCTGGGCCTGCGCGATTTCGATCGCGGGCTCAACGATCGTGGGCGCAAGGGTGCTGCATTGATGGGCCGGCATATTCGCGACCATGGCGTGGCGTGGGAACAGGTGCTCGCCAGCCCTGCCGAACGGGTGAAACGCACGCTGGAGGCAGCGGGGATCGATGGCGATATCAATTGGCAGGAACGGGCCTATCTCGGCAGCTCCAGCACGCTGATGGAACTGCTGCGCGCAGTGGAAGGCGATCCGGCCAGCTTGCTGCTGTCAGGCCACAATCCCGGCCTGCAGGAACTGATCTTCGATCTGGTCCCACCGGATGAGGAAAACGCGCTGTTCGACGCGGCGGCGGAGAAATACCCCACCGCCACTTTCGCCGTGCTGGAACTGGATATCGACGATTGGGCCGCGCTTGAGCCCAATTGCGGCCGCCTGATCCACCTCGCCCGCCCGCGCGATCTCGATCCCGAACTGGGCCCGGAGGGTCGCCACTGAGCGAGCGTGCCGGAAGGCGTCAGCCTTCCAGCGCGGCGGCCAGCCGGTTGCGGATCGCGCGCAACTGCGGGACGATCTCCACATCCGGCTGCGTTGCGCGTTCCGGGCGCGGCGCAGGCGCCGCCCGTTCCACCGCCGCGGCCTTGCCGCCGGACAGCGCCAGACGCGCCCCTTTCAGCGTATAGCCTTCGCGATTCACCAGCCGGTCGATTGTATCGACGATGCGGATGTCCTCAGGCCGATAATATCTGCGACCACCGCTGCGCTTGAGCGGCTTGAGCATCGGAAACTGCTGTTCCCAATAACGCAGCACATGCTGCTTGATGCCCAGCGCGCGCGCCACTTCGCCGATGGTGCGCAGCGCCTCGGCATCCTTGCCGTCGCTGAACCTCGGATCAACTTCCACTTTGCCCCTGCTTTCCTGTTTTTAGCCCTGGCTAACCCGGTCTTTCAGGATCTGGCTGGCGCGGAACGTCAATACGCGGCGCGGTGTGATCGGCACTTCGACCCCGGTCTTGGGATTGCGGCCAACCCGCTGTTTCTTGTCGCGCAGCAGAAATGTGCCGAATCCGGAGATCTTCACATTTTCGCCTTGTTCCAGCGCGGTGCTCATATGGTCGAGGATAGCCTCCACCATGGCGAGCGATTCCGCACGGGAAAATCCCATCTTGCGATTGATGACCTCAGCGAGGTCTGCTCGAGTGAGCGTGCCAACCGAACGCATCATCTTCCCGTCCCCTGTTCAGATTGCCTGGACAGATCCAATATGAACAACCTAACACTTTGTGGAGACATAGCAATATCGCCCGCATTTCTGCGGTTTCTTCGGATAGCCGAAGTTGCCGGGAAATCACATGCGAAGAAGGCTGGCGCCCCAGGTAAAACCGCCGCCCATGGCTTCCAGCATCACCAGATCGCCCTGTTCGATGCGCCCGTCACGCACCGCAGTATCGAGCGCCAGGGGCACCGAAGCGGCCGAAGTATTGGCGTGGCGATCAACAGTTACGATCACTTTTTCGGGCGCCAGACCGAGCTTGCGCGCGGTTGCATCAAGGATGCGGGCATTGGCCTGATGCGGCACGACCCAATCGAGATCGTTCGCAGTAAATCCAGCCTCTTCAAGCACTTCCTCAAGCACTTCGGCAAGGTTCACCACTGCGTGGCGGAACACTTCGCGGCCTTTCATGCGCACCTTGCCCACCGTTCCGGTGGTCGAAGGGCCGCCGTCGGTGAACAGTAGTTCGTTATGCGCCCCATCGGCATGCAGACGGGTGACAAGCACCCCGGGACCATCCTCTGCAACGTCCTCGGCAGCGAGCACAACCGCCCCTGCGCCATCGCCGAACAACACGCAGGTTGCCCGGTCTTCCCAGTCGAGAATTTTGCTAAAGGTTTCCGCGCCGATAACCACTGCACACTTGGCCATTCCTGTGCGCAGCATCGAATCGGCAACGCCCAGCGCATAAAGGAAGCCCGAACAGACCGCCGCCACGTCGAAGGCGATTCCCCCGTTGCAGCCCAGCGCGTCCTGTACCCTGGTGGCAGTGGCGGGGAAGGTCTGATCCGGCGTGGCGGTGGCCAGCACGATCAGATCGACGGAACGCCCGTCGATCCCGGCGGCGGCAAGCGCCTTGCGCGCGGCATCGGTAGCCAGCGTCGCGGTCGTCTCCCCCTCGCCAGCGATATGGCGCGAGCGGATGCCGGTGCGCTCCACAATCCATTCGTCGCTTGTGTCGACAGTGCGGGCAAGCTCTTCATTGCTCACCGCGTGCACCGGCAAAGACGAGCCGGTGCCCTTGACGACGGAACGGATCATGCTGCGTTCTCTTTGTTCTGACCGTTTGTGGTGGAGGAATTGCCATTATGGCGCAGCCGTTCCTCGCCCATTTCGGCGAGGTCGGCCGCGATACGTTCGGTGATGCTGGCTTCCAGCAGGCGCGCGGTCACCGCAACGGCATTGGCGACGCCCTTGGCATTCGCACTGCCGTGGCTTTTCACCACTACGCCATTGAGGCCCAGGAAAACCGCGCCATTGTGATTGTTGGGGTCCAAATGGTGGCGCAGCAATTCGGTTGCCGGGCGGCTGACGAGGAAGCCGAATTTGGAGCGCAGCGAGCTCTGGAAGCTGCGGCGCAGCAGATCGGCCACGAAACGCGCCGTGCCTTCGACTGCCTTGAGCGCGATATTGCCCGAAAAACCGTCGGTCACCACCACGTCAACATCGCCGCGCGACAGGCCGTTGGCTTCCACGAAGCCTTCGAACTGCAGCGAAAGGCCAGTCGCCTCACGCAGACGGGCGGCCGCTTCCTGCAGCTGTTCGGTGCCCTTGTTGTCCTCGGTGCCGATATTGAGCAGCCGCACGCGCGGCGCCTCACGCCCGGTGACGATCCGCGAATAGGCAGCACCCATGATCGCGAACTGCACCAGATTGCGGGCATCGCAATCGGTGTTCGCGCCCAGATCGAGCATGACGAGATCGCTGTCGCCCAGAGTGGGCATCAGCGCGGCAAGTGCGGGCCGGTCGATTCCGGGCATGGTGCGCAAGGCAAGCTTGGCCATGGCCATCAGCGCGCCGGTATTGCCGCCGCTTACCGCGGCGCCGGCTTCGCCCTGCTTCACGGCATTGATCGCCAGGCCCATCGAAGTGGACCGCGCACGACGCAGCGCCTGCGTGGGCTTCTCGTCCCCCGCGACGACATCGGCCGCGTGGAGGATTTCGGAAGCACCGCGCAGATTGGGGTGATTGTCGAGCGCACGCTTGATGCGCTCCTCATCCCCGACCAACAGGAATTTGAAACGGTCATGGCGACGGCGAGCGAGCGCCGCGCCTTCGACCATCACGCGCACGCCCTCATCGCCGCCCATCGCATCGACGGCGATACGCGGCAGATTCATGCGCTTACCCCTGTTAGGCCGACCTTAGAGGCCGACAGCGACGATCTCGCGCCCGTTATAGTGGCCGCAATGCGTGCACAGATTATGCGGACGCTTCAGCTCACCACAGTTCGAGCATTCGTGGAATGCTTCAACCGGGAGCGCATCGTGCGAGCGGCGCATGCCCCGACGGGACGGGGACGTTTTTCTTTTTGGGACAGCCATCGCGGCACCTGTTCCTGCAAATTCTAGATCGGTTTCTCTGGCCGCCCTAAGCGATGGTCCGGCATTGCACAAGTGCGTGAGCACTTATGTGCGGGCCGGGATCGCGGCTGGCGGTGAAGGCGCGGCCTATAGCGAATTTCGCGTGCGTTGCAAGCATCGGCGGGAATATAGGGCAACCACCAGATTCCAGGAGACCATCCGTCATGCACCTTACCGTTACGCTCACTTCGGCCGCAGTTGCCGCGATCATCGGTGTCTGGCTGGCCTTCCGGGTCATCCAGCTGCGCGCGAAATTCGGTGTTGCCCACGGACATGGCGATAATGACGCGCTGATGCGCCGGATGCGCGCCCAGCTCAATTATGCGGAAAACACGCCTCTGGTGCTGATCCTGATCGCGGGAATCGAGCTTTCGGGCAAGGCGGGCATCTGGCTGTCCTATGTCGCGGCGATCTATTTCCTCGGTCGCCTGGCCCATGCGGTGGGCATGGACAGCGAAGCCGTACCGGTGACTCGCAAGATCGGCATGGCCGCGACCCTGCTCGTGCTGATCGGCCTTGCCGTCTTCGCCCTGCTGGTGGCGCTGAAGATCGTTTAACCCGCCACAGCCATGGGGTCCGTTTGGGCGCCTCGGGTGCGATGCCGCGTGAGGACGGACCCTAGCCTGCCACCGCCGCATCGCTCACATAGGGATTGTCGAGCCGTTCCTGCCCGAATGTGCTGACCGGGCCATGGCCGGGAATGAAGGTCACATCGCCCAGCGGCCAGAGCTTCTGCGTGATCGAGGCGATCAGATCGGCATGATTGCCCATCGGAAAGTCCGTCCGCCCGATCGAACCGCGAAACAGCACGTCGCCCACGATGGCAAAGCGGCTCGGGCGGTTGAAGAACACCACATGGCCGGGCGTGTGGCCGGGGCAATGGATCACTTCCAGCTCCACCTCGCCCACAGTAACCTTGTCGCCATCCTGCAGCCAGCGGTCCGGCTCGAAAATCTCGCCGCGCAGGCCCCAGCGGCGGCCATCCTCGTCCAGCCGGGCGATCCAGAAACGGTCCGCCTCATGCGGGCCCTCGATCGGCAGGCCGAGTTCCTTGGCCAATACGCCCGCCTGCCCGCAATGGTCGATATGGCCATGGGTGACGAGCAGCTTTTCCAGCGTCACCCCGGCGCGGCGTACTGCGTCCTTCAGCTTGTCGAGATCGCCGCCCGGATCGACCAGCGCACCCTTCATCGTTTTGGCGCACCAGATGAGCGAGCAATTCTGCTCCAGCGGAGTCACGGGAATGATCGCCGCGCGCATTGGAGGCGATTTGGGCGGAGTATTGGCGTCGGACATGCCGCCTAGGTGGCGGGAGGGCGGCGGGAATGCAAGTGCGCCTAGATCCGCCCGCCCTTCCACACTACCCGCCCGATCACATCCACATCGGCCAGCGGCACATCTACCGGCGGATAGGCAGGATTGGCGCTGATGAGGGTGAGCATGCCGGGCCGCGCGGCCTGGATGCGCTTCACATGCAGCGTGTCACCAAGGCGAACGACATGAATGCCTTCACGCAAGGGACGCGGCGTGCGGTCCACGAGGATCTCGTCCCCGTCGCGCAGCACCGGTTCCATCGAATCGCCCGCCACCGCAATGGCCGACAGCATGGCCGGATCGAGCCCCTGTTCCCGCAGCCAGCGGGTTGAAAAGCGGAAGGTATCGAACGGCACTTCCTGCGCGCTGAAGCTGCCCGGCCCGGCCGAGGCATCGAGCGCGAGGCGCGGCACGTCCACCCAGCCGCTGTCGGGTTTCGGTGCATAGGATTTTTCCGCCACGCCGCCCAATTCGCTGTCCACCACGCCGAAGAAACGCGCCAGCACCAGCCGGTCTTCCTCCGCCAGCCTGCGTGGACTGCCCTTGGTGATGAACTGTTGGAGATATGTGCCATTCTTGCCGATCAGGCGCGAGAGCGCGGCAAGGCTCACCCCACGCTCATTGGCCAGCGCAACAAGGCGCTCGCGTGGGTCGGCAGCGGGGCTTCCTACATGATTTACCATGCGAGCATCCTACACGTAGTATTTTTCCTAGACAAGTAGGATTTTGCGAGCGAGGAATCACCCATCGAATCGAACCGGAGGCGCCAGACACCCGGCACTCCGCGCAAATCCGACGAAGGAGTGACGATGCTGATTCGCAAGGTCGAGAAATTCCTGCGCCGCACCGGAATGCCGGCCACCAAATTCGGCAGGCTTGCCGCGCATGATCCGCGCTTCGTGCTCGATCTGCGCAATGGCCGAACTCCGCGCCCTCGCACGGAAAATATAGTGGAACATTTCATGAACAAATATGAGGAAAGCCCCCATGCTCGCTGATCCCGCCGCTCTGCCCCGCGCCTCGCACAAGGTTCCCATCATCCGCCGCCGCACCATTGCAGACCGGCTGCGCGCCGCGCTGCAGACCCTCGCCTGCGGCCATGCGCGCATTGCCAGCCACCGCGAAACCTCCTGGGCCAGCATCACCTTCGCCGGCACGCGCCACCGGCTGGAACTGCTGTTCGAGGGAGCGGACGGCATTGAGGCCGGCGAGCATTTCATCGCCGAACTGCCCGAATATGAATTCGACATCCCCCGCCAGCTCGTCGCCGATGCGGCCGTGATGGAAGTGGATCATACGCTCTCGCCCCAGCCGCGACTGGCGGTGTGCGTGGAATTGCTGCTGCTGGAAGATGCGTGAGTGAAATCTTCCCCCTCCCCGCTTCGGGGAGGATCAGTAGCCCAGCACCGGGTCGAATCGCGGCTCCAGCGGCACGCCCTGCCGGTAGCGTTCGCAATTTTCCACGAAACGGATCGCCCCGCGCAGCATGCTCTGCGGTGTGGGAATGCCGGAAAGATGCATGGTGATATGCACATTATCCAGATCCCACAAAGGATGGTCCGGCGGCAGCGGCTCCGGGTCCGTCACGTCGAGCATGGCGGCGAAGATGCGGCGTTCCGTCAGCGCCGCAGTCAGCGCCGCCTGATCCACCACATTGGCGCGGGCGAAATTCACCAGCACCGCCTCGCGCTTCATCGCGGCGATTTCGGCCGCGCCGATCATGCCCTCGGTTTCCGGTGTACCGGGCACGGTCAGCACGATCCAGTCGAACTCCCCGATCCACGCGCGCCATTGATCGGGCGTCAGCACGCCTTCGGCGGCATGGCGGCGCACCGGCACCACTTCCACGCCAAAGCCCGCAAGCTTCTCGCCGATTTTCCGCCCGATCGCGCCATAGCCCAGGATCAGCGCCCGGCTTCCCGCCAGATCGCGAATGCCCGGCGCGGCGGCGAGCCATTCGTGCCGATCCTGCGCCCGCACCACGGAGCGGTAATTCTTGGCGATGGCGAGCATCCCCATAACCGCGAATTCCGACACCTGAATATCGGTCAGCCCGGTGCCGTTGGTCAGCTGCACGCCGCGCGCGCGCATCTCGTCCATCGACAGGAAATCGAGCCCGGCATAGACGGAATTGAGCCATTTCAGGCCCTTGGCCAGCGCCACTGCTTCCAGCAAAGGCGGTTTGTAATGCATGTCGAACCAGCCGATCTCGGCATCCGGCGCCAGCGCGTGAAGCTCCTCCACCGAATGCCACCAGCGCGGCTCAATCCAGTCGGGCAGGCGCGATTCCAGCATCGGCCGGGCAAGACCGGGAAGGACGGCGATGGTCATTGGCCCTGCTCCGTGCCTTCGTCGAAATTAGCCGCAGCCTGCTTATGCGCTTCGATCGCGGCGATCAGTTCGACTTTTAATCCCTTGGGGAAGGATTCGGAGACTATATCGTCCAGTGTCCAGCGCCCATTTTCGCGCAGCATATAGAGTTCGCTTTCGGCCAGATCGGTCCGGCTGGGACCGAAGCCCGCCCGCGCCTCAACCGTCGAAACATCGGCACCCTCGGCGTGGTTGACACCCAGCTCCACCAGATAGCTGTTCGGATCGAAATCCTGGCACTGGCACAGCCAGCTGAAATCATTGAGCTCTTCGGGTTCCTCATCGCTCAGGCCCGCTTCCCATTCGCGGATCAGCGCGGTGGTTTCGCTGGAGTAGATCGGCATATCCCAATCGGGGCCCATCCATGGCGCTTCGCTCTGGTACGGGGCGAAGGCGGCCTGCGCAGCGGCGAGAATGTCGTCGTCCTCGTCTGCCAGCGCCGGACTGGCCGGGAGAGCCATGGCGAGCGCCAGAACTGCACAGCGCAATGCCTTCATCATCCCAGCTTCCATTCCCAGCCGAGCGGATCGCCGTCCATCACGTCCACGCCCTTGGCGGCAAGCTCGTCGCGAATGGCATCGGAAGTGGCGAAGTCCTTTTCGGCGCGGGCGGCCTTGCGGCGGTCCAGCGCGGCTTCGATCTCCGCTTCCTCGATCCCCGCACCCTTGGGCCGCAGGCGCAGTTCGGTGCGCTCCAACTCCAGCAGGTTGAGGCCGAGCACCGCATCCATCGCGCCCAGCAGGCTGAGCGATTCATCGGTGGGCATCTTCTTGAGCGAAAGCAGTTCCTCAAGGATGGTCAGCGCCACCGGCGTGTTGAGATCGTCGGAAATCGCCTCGTCGAAGCGGATCGCCAGCGGGCGGAGCGTGCCGCCGATCCCGTCGATCAGCCCGGCGAAAGTCCAGCCGCCCTCGGGCGCTTCCACCGGCTTATGCCCCTTGGCGGCATGGCGCTGCTTCAGCGCCTGCACCGCCAGCACCATCCGTTTGAGGCGGGTCAGCGCGGCGGAAAGCCCGTCCCAGCTGAATTCCAGCTCGCTGCGATATTGCGCCTGAAGGCACAGCAGGCGGTAGGCCAGCGGGGCATAGCCCTTGTCGATAAGCAGTTGCAGGCGGAGGAACTCGCCGGAAGATTTGCTCATCTTTCCAGAGCGTTCGACCAGGAAGTTATTGTGCATCCACATGCGGGCGCCGGAATTGCTCGCTTCCGACAGCCCGCCGCAGCCGCAAAAGGCCTGGTTCTGCGCGATCTCGTTGGGATGGTGGATTTCGCGGTGGTCGATCCCGCCGGTGTGAATGTCGAAGGGGAAGCCCAGCAGCTTGCCGCTCATCACCGAACATTCCAGATGCCAGCCCGGCGCGCCCTTGCCCCAGGGCGAATCCCATTCCATCTGCCGCGTCTCGCCCTCGGGCGTCTTGCGCCAGATCGCGAAGTCCGCCGGGTGGCGCTTGCCGTCGACCGCCTCGATCCGGCCCTCGCCCTCATCGGTCGCGGCGCGGGCGAGCTTGCCGTAATCCTCCACCGTGGAAACGTCGAAATAGAGGCCGGAAGGCAGCTCGTAGCAATGCTTGTCGGCAATCGCCTTCGCGAAATCGAGCATGTCCTCGATATAGTTGGTGGCGATGGACCAGTCGGCCGGCTGGCGGATGTTCAGCGCCTTGATATCGGCCCAATAGGCTTCGGTATAATGGCGGGCGATCTCCCAGATGGACTGCGCCTTTTCGGCGGCCATCTTCTCCATCTTGTCCTCGCCCTGATCGGCATCGTCCGTCAGGTGACCCACATCGGTGATGTTGATCACATGGGTGAGCTTGAAGCCCTTCCAGCTCAGCGTGCGGCCCAGCACATCCGCGAACACATAGGCGCGCATATTGCCGATATGGGGGTAATTATAGACCGTCGGCCCGCAGCTATAGACCCGCGCCTCGCCGGGATGGACCGGGGTGAAATGTTCCGCCTTGCGGGTGAGGCTGTTGAACAGCGTGAGGGGTGCGCCTTCGATCATGTGCGCGGCTTTGGTCCGAAGGGCGGCCTCTGGTCAAGCATGACGCGCAGGCAGGGCTTACTCGCTGGCGGGCTTCGGTTCGGGAATGTCGATTGCCGCCAGTTTCCATGACAGGCCATCGCGCGTGAAGACCAGTGCGGGAAAGGCAGTGCCCTCCTCCCCCTTGGGCACGGCTCGGAAGCTGGAAAAACCGGTGCGTTCCACATCCCAGTCGATTTCCTCGGCGGGCTTGCCGTCGCGCTTGGGCACGAGGCTGCCGGTAACCAGCAGGGAACCGACGCCGTCGGGGGTGATGACGCCGTCCACCACGCCATCGATGAAACCTGCGGCAAGCAGGGCGCCCGCGCCTTCCATGGGATTCTCCACCCCGCGCCGCTTGGCCTCCTGCGCGATCTGGGCGCGCATCTGGTCTTTGAGCGAGGCGCGCAGGGCGGGAAAATCGATGCTCTGTTCCAGCGCTTCGCGATCCGCCTCGCGCGCGGCATCGCGCAAACTGTCCATCGCGATCCAGGGCGAGGCAAAGGCCCATACTCCGGCCAGCAGCGCCACAATCACGGCGCCGATCACGATCAGTTTGCGCATCGCATCTCTCCTTGGCTGCGAGCCATGGCGAATTGCGTTAATCCCGGCAAGCTGAACGCAATCAGACCACCGCGCGCAGCAGTAGCCCTATGCCCAGCGCGACCAGCGCAATGCCGCTCCATTCGCGCACACCCAGATGCCTGCCGGAAACGCGGCGATTGAGCAGCGCGGCGAGCGGCATTTCCACCAGCCCCAGAGTGCGGACATTGGCGGTGGCGGTCAGCGCGAAACCGGTGAACCACAGCAGCGTGGCGACCATGCCGGTAAAGCCTGCGCCAAGGCTGGGCCGCCATTCCCGAAAGGTCGCCGCGATCACGCTGCGATCGGTGAACCACAGCCAGCCCAGCATCAGCGCGGTCTGCGCGAACAGGGCGATAGTCATCACATGCAGCGCCGCCATCCACGGCGCGGCGCCCTTCAGCGTCAGGATCGCGGCACGGAAGGAAAGTGAGGAGATTCCGAACAGCGCCCCGCTCAGCAGGCCGTAGAACACCGGCGCGGCTTCCCCGCGCAAGGCGGCAAGCCCGCCACCACGCGGGAGCGAGGCCCACATCACGCCCAGCGTGGCGATCACGATCCCGGCCCATGCGCCCAGCGGCAGCACATCGCCCAGCAGCCACCAGCCGCCCACCGCCAGCATCACCGGCTCGGTCTTGATATAGGCATAGGCAATGGCGAAACCGCGCATGTGCATCGCCACCAGCATCAGCGCGGTTGCCCCGATCTGCGCCAGCGCGCCCACCAGTGTCCAGCCGACCATAGCGGTGGGAAAACCCGGAACCGGCTCACCCATAACCCACACCGCAACGCCATAGGCCGCCAGCGCGAAGGGGATCGCATAGAGGAAGCGCACCATGGTGGCACCCAGCGTGCCGACCGTTCCGGTCAGCCCCGATTGCAGCGCATTGCGCGCCAGCTGCGTAACGGCAGCACCGATGGTGATGGGGATCCAGAGCATGACGGCGGACGGTATCGGCGCGCGAACAGGCGCTGTCCAACTAGCTCCGCTTGCGCCGGGGCAAGCTCAGATGTTCGTTGCCCTCAATCCACCTCGAACAGATCGGCCAGCTGCTCCACGATCGTCCCGCCCAGCTGTTCCACATCCATGATCGTCACGGCCCGCTTGTAATAGCGGGTCACGTCATGGCCGATGCCGATGGCGACGAGCTGGACCGGGCTCTGCTTCTCGATCCAGTCGATCACCTTGCGCAGATGCTGTTCCAGATAGCCGGCGGAATTCACGCTGAGGGTGGAATCGTCCACCGGCGCGCCGTCGGAAATCACCATCAGGATGCGGCGATCTTCCGGCCGGGCGAGCAGGCGGGTATGGGCCCACAGCAGCGCCTCCCCGTCGATATTTTCCTTCAGCAGCCCTTCGCGCATCATCAGGCCGAGGTTCTTGCGCGCGCGGCGCATCGGCTCGTCGGCCTTCTTGTAGACGATGTGGCGCAGATCGTTGAGGCGGCCGGGCTGCGCGGCCTTGCCGCCAGCCAGCCATTTCTCGCGGCTCTGCCCGCCCTTCCAGGCGCGGGTGGTGAAGCCGAGGATTTCCACCTTCACCCCGCAGCGTTCCAGCGTGCGGGCCATGATGTCCGCGCTGATCGCAGCGATGGAGATCGGGCGCCCGCGCATAGAGCCGGAATTGTCGATCAGCAGGGTGACGATGGTGTCCTTGAACTGCTGTTCCTGCTCTACCTTGTAGGACAGCGAATGGCCGGGACTGATCACCACGCGGGCGAGCCGCGCGGCGTCCAGCAGGCCTTCTTCCTGGTCGAAATCCCAGCTGCGGTTCTGCTGCGCCATCAGGCGGCGCTGGAGCCGGTTGGCGAGCTTGGTCACCACGCCCTGCAGGCCGGTAAGCTGACTGTCGAGATAGGCGCGCAGGCGGGTCAGCTCGTCCTCGTCGCACAGATCGCTGGCGGCGACGACCTCGTCGAATTCCTCGGTATAGACCTTGTAATCGAAGGTGGAGGGATCGTCGGTCCAGGGGCGGTTCGGGCGGACGGGCATCATGCCCTCCTCCCCGTCATCGCCCACATCGCCGTCGGTCAGTTCCTGTTCCTGCTCGGCTTCCTGCTCGCTCTCGCCGTCATTCTCGCCCTCGCCGGTCTCGCCGGCGACGTCCTGCTGCTGGCGCTGCTCGTTCTGGCCGTCTTCCTGCTCGCCCTCGTCCTCGCCGGCCTCGTCGCCCGCCTGATCCTCGCCTTCCTCATTGGAAGGCTGGTCGATCTCTTCGGCGCGGGTCAGTTCGAGATGGCGCAGCATGTCGAGCGTGAGCGACTGGAACGCCTTCTGATCGTCGATCGACAGGGCCAGCCGGTCGAAATCCTCGCCCGCCTTCTCCTCGATCCACTCGCGCACGAAATCGACGCCCTGTTCGGCCGCATGCGGTACCGGCTGGCCGGTCAGCTTCTCGCGCAGGATCAGGCTGAGCGCGGTCTGGATCGGCACTTCATCGGCGCTGGTGGCGCGCGAAATGGGATCGGACGCCATGCGCATGTCGAGCGAGGCGGCCAGATTGCCGCGAATGCCGTCGTAATTATTCTCGCCCAGCGCCTCATAGCGCACGGTTTCCACCGCATCGTAACAGGCGCGGGCCGAAGGTTCGATCGGAGCATGGCGGTTATGGAGCCCGGCATTGTGGTGCCGCAGCCGCAGCGAATAGCTGTCGGCAAAGCCACGCGCCTCCATCGCCTGCTCCAGCGGCAGGGTGCGGCCCGGCATCGGCACCTTGATCGAATCCCCCACGATCCCGGGCGCCTCCGACGTCCATGCGACATCGAGTTCCGCATCGCGCGAAATCGCGCGCGCGGCGCCGGTCAAAGCCTGCTTGAAGCGGTCGAGGGGAGTTTCGTTGGCCACTGAATTACTTCCGGCGGGGAATCCGCCCTATTTGAGGATCGTCTGCCCGGTCTTGGCCCAATCGGCAAGAAAGCCTTCAATGCCCTTGTCGGTCAGCACATGTTTGAACAGGGCGCGGATCACGGCAGGCGGCATGGTGGCCACATCGGCGCCGATGCGCGCGCTTTCCAGCACATGGATCGGATGGCGGATCGAGGCGGCGAGGATTTCCGTCTCGAAATTATAATTGTCATAGATCAGGCGAATGTCGCGCAGCAGGTCCAGCCCGTCGAAGCCGTTATCGTCATGCCGGCCAACGAAGGGCGAAATGAAACTGGCCCCGGCCTTGGCTGCCAGCAGCGCCTGATTGGCGGAAAAGCACAGGGTGACATTCACCATCGCGCCATCGCCGGTCAGCGCCTTGCAGGTCTTGAGGCCATCGATAGTGAGCGGCACCTTGATGCAGACATTATCCGCGATCTTCCGCAGGACTTCCGCTTCCTTCATCATGGTCGGATGATCCAGCGCGATCACTTCCGCGCTCACCGGCCCGGTCACCATGGCGCAGATTTCCTTCGTCACTTCCATGAAATCCCGGCCGGACTTGGCGATCAGGCTGGGATTGGTGGTGACCCCGTCCAGCAGGCCCGTGGCGGCCAGGTCTGCGATCTCGGCAGTGTCAGCAGTGTCGACGAAGAATTTCATGGCTCGTTCCAGGCAGGCAGTGGGACTCGTGGCGTCGCTATATGCCGCAAGCGGTGGCTAGGCCACCCTTGGGAACACAGGCCGATTCCCGGCCCGCCGTCGGCCTGTCGCAAGATGCGCTCGCATCACCTGCACAAATGGCAGCAGCGCCTGCGCCGTTCATCTGCCAGAAAGGTGAACCTCAACACGCAGAAATCGCGTTCAAAGTGCAGCATTCGTGCAGCACGTTTAATGAAGTGGGGCGAAACAAATTGTGCCAGCCGGATAGGTCGCATGTGGGTCGCAGCAGAAATAAAAGCCGCGAATAAACAGGGACGGTTGGTCTAGATTTAAGGAGAAGCGTAATGAGCGTCCCTTCCAAAAATGCAGGTTTTTCCATCCTGCTTGCCGCGCTTGCCATTCCGGCTTCCGGCTTGTCTGCCCAGGAGCTGGGCGCACAGGGAGCAGAGGCCCCGATCAACGTATATGGCGAGCGCCTGCCCGACCCGTCGGAAATGACCGCCGGGCCGGAAATCGCCGGGATCATCTCCGCGCGCAGCAATGACAGGCTTCAGGTCACCACCGCCGATGGCACCCGCACAATCGTGGCCATCAGCGAGAACACGAAAATCAAGGCAAGCGGCGGATTCCTGGGCCTCAATCGCAGCAAGCTTGCGGCGGATTCTCTGCTGAACGGCCTCCCGGTCGCCATCGAAACCTTGCAGTGGGACGGCGGCCTTGTGGCCAGCAAGATCGATCTGAAGAGCAAGGATCTCAAGACTGCATCGATGATCTACAACGGCACCGATCAGCGCTTTGCCGAACAGACTGCGGCAACCGAAGCGCTGCGCGGCCGCATGGGCGATATCGACCAGTATAATGTCAAAGGCACGACCAATGTGAACTTCGACACCGGCAAGGCCGTGCTTTCCGCTCAGGCGAAGAACGATCTCTGCGCCACGGCAGCCACGGCCGAGCAGATGGACAACGCCCTGCTGCTGGTGGTCGGTTACACGGACTCGACCGGAAGCGACGAGATAAACCAGGCGCTCAGCGAAAAGCGGGCCGGCAGCGTGGTCAATTACCTCCAGCAGGCCTGCGGCTGGAAACCCTATCGCATGCTTACCCCCACCGGCATGGCCACGGCCGACCCGCTGGCCAGCAACGATACGCCCGAAGGCAAGGCCCAGAACCGCCGCGTTGCGGTGAATGTGCTGGTCAGCAAGGGCCTCGACGGTTTGTGAGATACGCGGGGTGGGCCTCTCGCCCACCCCGGAATCATCGTCTGGGAAGCGCCAGTTCAATGCGCAGACCAACCCACATCCGTTCCTCCTGAGCCTGTCGAAGGACGCGCGCCGTCATTTGCCGTGAGGTCGCGCGATGCGAACTGGCTTCGCTGGACGTCCTCCCAGAATTGACGTCTCGCGCGTCCTTCGACAGGCTCAGGACGAACGGTGTTTGGGAGGTAGAACCAGCCCTTCCCCTAAGAAGTAGCCACCAGCATCGTCATCAGCACCGGATCGTTGGTGCTGGAAGGATCGGCGCGGATCGCGGCTTCCTCGCGGCCCATTTCGGCCCAGATCGCATCGTCCACTTCGCCCGCGAAATCACGCGCGACGGTGGAAACGTCCACGCCCGTCAGCTTGGCCAGCGCCTGCCCTACCAGCGGCTCCTGCGAGATGCGCAGCGCGTCGGCCAGTTCGGGCGACATCGCTTCGATCAGGCTGCCCGCCATCTGCCCGCGCAAATAGGAAGTCGCCGCGGTCGGGCCGCCATCAAGCAGCGCCCTGGCATTGGCGATGCCGATGATCTCCACCGCATCCGCCACTACCGGGGCCGCCCGGCGCGCGCCACGTTCGGCCACACGGTTGAATTCGCGCTGCAGCCGGTCCTTGAACACCACCGAAGTGAGAATGCTGGTGAGGATGTTCCCCCTCGAACCGAGCACGTCGGGCAGATCCAGCCTTGTGAGCTGATTGTCCCAGAAGCCGCCGGGCGCCATCAGCCGGGCAAAGGCGTTCGCCTGTGCGTGGAACAGCAGGCGGCGCACGGCGTCCACCAGGCTGTAACGCCGCATCGTCTCGCAACCCGGAAGCACCAGCAGCGCCGCACCGGCTGCGCCGAGCAACAATGCGCGGCGGCCGAGCCTTGCCCCATCCATCATTTCCACATTGCGTTCCATCATCCGATCCTCCCTGCGCTTGCGGTGGGCCATCCCTGAGCCCATTAAGCGCGACATATCATGAACCGCGTCAGACTGCTCCACTTCAACGCCGCCCTCGGCCCGCTGGACTACCGGCTGCCCGAAGGAATGGACGCGCCACCCGGAACGGTGGTGGTTGCCCCGCTCGGCCCGCGCCAGATCATCGGCATCGTGTGGGAGAAGGAGCGGCTGCCGGCGGACGAAGTGCCGGATTCCAAGCTTCGCCCGCTGCTGGGCAAGCTGCCCGTCCCTCCGCTCAAGGCCAGCCTGCGGCGGCTGATCGAATGGACGGCAGATTATTATTGCGCCCATCCCGCCTCGGTCGCGCGGATGGTGCTGTCGAGCGGCGGCGCCCTGAAGGGCCCGGCGACCATGACCGAATATCGCCTGACCGACCAGACGCCCGAACGCATGACCCCGCAGCGCGAGGCCGCGATCGATGCCTTGCAGGGCGAGCAGGCGACGATCCGCGAACTGGCCGGAATTGCCGGCGTTTCCGAAGGTGTGCTGCGCGGCCTCGTCAATCAAGGCGTGCTGGAGCCGGTGGAGGTCGATTGCGACCGTCCGTTCGAGCGTGCCCAGCCGGACTTCCACCTGCCCTCGCTCTCGCCCGCGCAACTGGAAGTGGCGAACCGCTTTTCCGACGCAGTGGATGGGGGGGGCTTCGCGCCCTTCCTGCTCGACGGTGTGACCGGTTCCGGCAAGACGGAGACCTATTTCGAAGGGATCGCATCGGCCCTGCGCAAAGGCCGGCAGGTGCTGGTGCTGCTGCCGGAAATCGCGCTGACCGAAGCCTTCCTGCGCCGCTTCGAGGAAAGGTTCGGTGCCCCGCCCGTCACCTGGCATTCCTCGCTCAAATCCACCGAGCGGCGGCGGGCATGGCGGGCCATTGCCGGAGGGACCGCGCAAGTGGTGGTCGGCGCGCGTTCGGCCCTGTTCCTGCCCTATGCCAATCTGGGCCTGATCGTGGTGGACGAAGCCCATGAGGTGAGCTTCAAGCAGGATGACGGGGTGCGCTACAACGCCCGCGACGTGGCCGTGATGCGCGCCCGGTTCGAGGCGATTCCGGTGATCCTCGCCAGCGCCACCCCGGCTCTGGAAAGCCTGCAGATGGCCGAAGCGGGGATTTACGAGAAGCTCGACCTGCCCGCCCGTTTCGGCGGAGCGGAGCTGCCGAAGATCGAGACGCTGGACCTCACCAAGGAGCCACCCGAGCGCGGCCGCTGGCTGGCGCCCCGGCTGGTGGAGGAAATGAAGCTCCGACTGGAACGGGGCGAGCAATCGCTGCTGTTCCTCAACCGGCGCGGCTATGCCCCGCTCACCCTGTGCCGCCATTGCGGCTATCGCTTCCAATGCCCCAATTGCAGCGCCTGGCTGGTGGAGCACCGCCTCTCCCACCGCCTCGCCTGCCACCATTGCGGGCATGAGACGCCCACCCCGTCCAATTGCCCCGAATGCGGCGAGCCCGATTGCCTCGTCGCCTGCGGCCCTGGGGTGGAGCGCATCGCCGATGAAGTGGCGGAAATCCTGCCCGAAGCGCGCGTGGCCATCGCCACATCGGACACGCTCAACTCGCCCGAGAAGATCGCCCATTTCATCGGCGCGGTGGAGGAAGGCGCGGTGGACGTGATCGTGGGCACGCAGCTCGTCACCAAGGGGTTCCACTTTCCGGAGCTGACATTGGTGGGCGTTGTCGATGCCGATCTCGGCCTCGAAGGCGGCGATCTGCGCGCAGCGGAGCGGACCTATCAGCAAGTCGCGCAGGTGGCAGGCCGGGCCGGGCGCGGCGCGAAGAAGGGCGAGGTCATCATCCAAACCCGCCACCCCGAAGCCGCCGTGATCGCCGCCCTCGCCGCCGGGGACCGCGACGCTTTCTACGAAGCCGAGGCCGAAGGTCGCCGCCATGCCGGCGCCCCGCCCTTCGGCCGCTGGGCGGCGATCATCGTTTCCAGCGAGGATGAGAACGAAGCGCGCGAAGCGGCCCGCCAGATCGGCGCGACCCGGCCCAATGTGGCAGACGTCCAGATCCTCGGCCCCGCCCCGGCACCCTTGAGCCTCCTTCGGGGCCGCTATCGCCACCGCCTGCTGATCAACGCGCGGCGCTCCGCACAGCTGCAGGACGTAATCCGCGAATGGCTGGGCTCGCTCAAATTTCCCGTTGGCGTGCGGGTAAACGTCGATATCGATCCCTATAGCTTCGTTTGAGCACCCCTTAGGTTCTTTTCAGCGCACGCGTTCTCGCGCCAGCAAGGCCTCTTTTATAGCAGTTCCATAGGCATAACCCCCTATCGAACCATCCCCGCGCACCACCCGGTGGCAGGGGATCAGCACGGCGACATTGTTCGCCCCATTGGCCCCACCCGCCGCGCGCACCGCCTTGGGCTTTCCGGCAGCGGCGGCGATTTCGGCGTAGGAGCGGGTCTCCCCCTTGGGAATCCTGCGCAATTCGCGCCAGACGGCTTCCTGAAAGGCAGTGCCCTTCACATCAAGCGGGATATCTCCGCCACTGCCCGGTGCCTCTACGGCGGCAACCACCCGAACCAGCAATTTGGCGAAGTCTTCCCCGCCCTCGACCAGCTCGGCCGCCGGAAAAATCGCCCGCAAATCCTCCTCACCCTCATTGAAGGACAGGCGGCAGACGCCCTTTTCCGTCGCTGCGACCAGCATCGGGGCCAGTGTCGTTTCCACCACCGCCCAGCGGATCGTCACGCCCGCCCCGCCCTTCACCCATGCCGATGGCGCCATGCCCAGTCTTCCTTTCATTGCATCGTAAAAGCGCGAGGGTGCTTCGTATCCCGCGTCGTAAATCGCGGCCGCAACCGAGCCGCCTCCGCTCAAAGCCTCGCGCGCCCGCGCGTCACGCAACGCGCGCGTATAAGAAGAGGGGGTAAGGCCGGTGAGGCGCTTGAACACCCGCTGGAAATGGGTTGGCGAATAGCCGGTCAGCGCGCCAAGCCGCTCCAGCGTGGGCGGAACTTCCGCCTCGCGGATTTCGGCGATGGCGGCCATCACCGCCTGTTCATCACGCGCGGCCTCATCCGGCTTGCAGCGCTTGCAGGGCCGGAAGCCCGCAGCCTCGGCGCTCGCCTCGTCCGGGTAGAAGGCGGTGTTCTGCGGCAGAGGCCGCCGGGCGGGGCAACTGGGGCGGCAATAGATGCCCGTGCTCTTCACTGCGACCACGAAGCGCCCGTCCTGTGAACGGTCGCGCGCGGCGAAAGCCTGCTGCATGGCCTCAAGGGCGGAAGGGTCGGTGATTTCCATGCGGTGCACCTTATTCCAGCACCCCGGCGATTGCGTCCCGATTCTTGCGTTCAAACGAACTCTCGGCAGTTCAACCGCGCCCACCCGCCAAAGCGCCTTGCGAAGCGCCGAAGCGAATGCGACATTAACGAAATGTTCTCCTTCCGCTTTCTGCGCCGCGCGCTGGCCGCCGTCATCGGCCTGGCGCTGGTTCAGACCTCCTCTGCTGCACTGGCCGATCCTTCGGACATCGACGCCGCGTCTCGCGGCGTGGTGCGGGTTATCATCATCGGCGACGATGGCGACGGGCCCTATCCCGTTTCCCACGGCACCGGCTTTGCCGTTTCGCCCGAACGGATCGTGACCAACGCCCATGTGGTGGAGGAAGCGCGGACCGACCGGGATCTGTCCATCGCCATTGTCCCGTCCGACGGAGGCAAGGCGGTCTATGGCAAGATCGCGTCCTTCTCCTCGCGCAACGATCTGGCGCTGCTTTCCACCAACAGCCCGCTCAAGCTGCCGCCGCTTACCATTTCCGGCACGCCCGACACCGATTCGGGTCCGGTCACCTCGGTCGGCTATCCAATGAATGTCGACCGGGCGCAGGGGTTGGGGGTGAACGACATATTCAAGGCCCAGCCCCCGGTGAAAAGCCGCGGCTTCCTCTCCGGCCAGCGGCCCAGTCGCGATTTCGACACGCTGCTGCACACCGCCCCCATCGGCAAGGGCAGCAGCGGCGGCCCCCTGCTGGACAATTGCGGCCGGGTGGTCGGCGTGAACAGCTTCGGCGCGGAGAGCGACGGGACCGATTCGGAATTCTACTTCGCCGTCTCCACGCGTGAGTTGCTCCCCTTCCTGCGCGCCAACGAGATTACGCCGCAGGTCAACGGCATGCCCTGCCGCTCGCTGGCCGAACTCGACGCGGCGGAACGCGCCCGGGCCGCGCGCGAGCAACTGATCGCTGTCCAGCAGCAGCAGGCCCGGGCCGCTCGCGATGCGAAACGAGCCGAGGAACTCCAGCGCCAGCAGGAATTCGCCGTCATCGCCGAGCGGGAGGATGCGATGATGCTAACCTTCCTGCTGCTGGTCTGCGGCGTGGCGGGCGGGTTCATTGCCTGGCGCGAGCGTGAGGAAAGCAAGATTGGCCCGATGAAGATCGCCGCCGGCGCTGCCGCGGTCGCGCTGATCGTCGCGCTCGCCACCTGGCTGGGGCGTCCCTCCTTCAACGAAGTGGGCGACCGGGTGGACCGGATTCTGGCGCAGGAGGCCGCCGAAGAATCCGGCAAGCCCGGCACCGCGACCGCCACGCTTGCCCCGGCCGGCGGGTCCGCCCGGATGATCTGTGTCGTCAATCTGGACCGCAGCCGCATCACCAGCATCGCGACTGACGATATCCCCATGAGCTGGACCCCGCAGGGCTGCGTCAACGGTCGCACCCAATATGGCCAGAAGGATGGGAAATGGGCGCGCATTCTGGTTCCGAACGACGAAGCTGCCGTTTCCGTCAATTCCTACGATCCGGCGACGCAGGAATATCGGGTGGACCGCTATCTCCTGCCGCATGACGCAATGGAGGCCGTGCGCAAGGCCCGCGCGGACTATGAAGCTCCGCAATGCGGAGCCGCTCCCGATGCGGTGACGGCGCTGGGCAGCAACCAGGCCACGGTCTTCGCACTGCTTCCTTCCCAGCCCAACGAGCGCGTGATCTACAATTGCCATCCGGGATAAAGGCCGCACATCCGCCCCGGCCTGTCATGCCTGTCTATATCCGGGCCCGAGTCGGGTTGCGTTGTAAGAATGCCGGTGCTAGTCGCGCGCCAACCTAGCTGGGGGCACCTTCGGGGGCCTCGTTTGGGCTGGGTACAGTTTACCGTTTCTTCGGACCCAAAAGGACCCTTCGCGCGTGGAGATTTCCGCCGGAATTCAGGCTAGCCTCGCCGGGCGCTATGCGTCGGCGCTGTTCGACCTCTCATCGGAGGCCGGCAATGTCAGCGCGGTCGAATCCGATCTCGAAGCGCTGGACAAGGCGCTTATCGAATCGGCCGACCTTGCCGCCCTCATCCGCAATCCGGAAGTGAGCCGCAGCGATCTGGGCAAGGCTGCGGCCGCGCTCGCCGATGCGATGAAGCTGGACAAGCTCACCAGCAACTTCCTGGGCGTGCTGGCGGCCAACCGCCGCCTGTCGCAGCTGCCTGCCATCATTCGCGCCTTCCATGCGATCGCCGCCGCCCAGCGCGGCGAGGTGACCGCGCAGGTCAGCAGCGCCCACGCGCTGAGCGACGATCAGGTGATCACGCTCGAAAAGAAGCTGAAGGCCCGCGAAGGCCGCAACGTCAAGATCCGGACCAGCGTCGATCCGGAACTGCTGGGTGGCCTGGTGGTCACCATCGGTTCCAAGCGCATCGACAGCTCGATCCGCACCCGTCTCAATTCCCTCGCGAACGCGATGAAAGGCTGAACATGGAAATCCGCGCCGCAGAAATCTCCAAGGTCATCAAGGACCAGATCGCCAATTTCGGCACCGAAGCGCAGGTCAGCGAAGTCGGCTCCGTCCTCTCGGTCGGTGACGGTATCGCCCGTATCCACGGCCTCGACAGCGTTCAGGCCGGTGAGATGGTGGAATTCGCCAATGGCGTGCAGGGCATGGCCCTGAACCTGGAAGCCGACAATGTCGGCGCCGTGATCTTCGGTTCGGACTCGAACATCAAGGAAGGCGACAGCGTAAAGCGCACCGGCACCATCGTGGACGTGCCCGTAGGCAAGGGTCTGCTGGGCCGCGTGGTCGATGCTCTGGGCAACCCGATCGACGGCAAGGGCCCGATCGTTGCCGACAAGCGCATGCGCGTCGAATCCAAGGCTCCGGGCATCATCCCCCGCAAGTCGGTGCACGAACCCGTGCAGACCGGCCTCAAGGCGATCGACGCCCTCGTGCCCGTCGGCCGCGGCCAGCGCGAACTGATCATCGGTGACCGCCAGACCGGCAAGACCGCCGTCGCGATCGACACCTTCATCAACCAGAAGGAAGCCAACCAGGGCACCGACGAGAGCAAGAAGCTCTACTGCATCTACGTCGCCGTGGGCCAGAAGCGCTCCACCGTTGCGCAGATCGTGCGCCAGCTCGAAGAGAACGGCGCGATGGAATATTCCATCGTCGTGGCCGCCACCGCTTCGGAACCGGCTCCGCTTCAGTATCTCGCGCCCTATACCGGCGCCGCCATGGGCGAGTTTTTCCGCGACAACGGCATGCACGCCGTGATCGTGTATGACGATCTTTCCAAGCAGGCCGTTGCCTATCGTCAGATGTCGCTGCTGCTGCGCCGCCCGCCGGGCCGCGAAGCCTATCCGGGCGACGTGTTCTATCTTCACAGCCGTCTGCTTGAACGCGCGGCGAAGATGAACGACGCGGAGGGCGCCGGTTCGCTCACCGCCCTGCCGATCATCGAAACGCAGGCGGGCGACGTGTCGGCCTATATTCCGACCAACGTGATCTCGATCACCGACGGCCAGATTTTCCTTGAAACCGGCCTGTTCTACCAGGGCATCCGTCCGGCGATCAACGTCGGTCTCTCGGTGTCCCGTGTTGGCGGCGCCGCGCAGACCAAGGCGATGAAGAAGGTCGCCGGCTCGATCAAGCTGGAGCTGGCGCAATATCGCGAAATGGCCGCCTTCGCCCAGTTCGGTTCCGATCTCGACGCCTCCACGCAGAAGCTGCTCAACCGCGGCGCGCGCCTGACCGAGCTGCTCAAGCAGGCCCAGTTCAGCCCGCTGCCTTTCGAAGAGCAGACCGTGTCGATCTTCGCCGGCACCAATGGCTATCTCGACGCCATCCAGGTGACCGACGTAACCCGCTACGAAAGCGAAATGCTCAGCTTCATGCGTCAGAGCCACGCCGACGTTCTCGGCCTGATCCGCGACACCAAGGAATTTGGTGACGAGGCCAAGGCAAAGACGGTCGCCGCGCTCGACGCTTTCGCAAAGCAGTTCGCCTGAGCCCCACGGGACTAATAGGGAGCCGTCATGGCCAGCCTTAAGGAACTCAAGGGCCGTATCAACTCGGTCAAGTCGACCCAGAAGATCACCAAGGCCAAGCAGATGGTCGCGGCGGCCAAGCTGCGCAAGGCGCAGGCGGCTGCCGAAGCCGCCCGCCCCTATGCGGAGCGTCTCGCCTCGGTAATGGGCTCGCTCGCCTCGCGGATCACCGTGAGCGAGAGCAGCCCCAAGCTGCTCGCCGGCACCGGCTCGGATCAGCGCCACCTGCTGGTGGTGGTGAACACTGACAAGGGCCTTTGCGGCGGCCTCAACTCCAACGTCGTCAAGGCGGCCGTCGCCAAGGCGAAGACGCTGATCGCGGAAGGGAAGAAGGTCGAATTCTTCCTCGTCGGCAAGAAGGGCCGCGCGCCCATCCGCCGCAATTTCCCCGATGCGATCGCTGGAAATTTCGACACTTCGGAAGTCCGTCAGCCGGGCTATACGGAAGCCGAGAAGATCGCCGACGAACTGGTCGCCATGTACGAAGCCGGCAAATTCGACGTCGCGCATCTGGTCTATGCAAAGTTCAAATCCGCACTCGTGCAGGATCCGACGGAGCAGCAGATCATTCCGGTTCCCACTCCCGAGGCGGCTCCTTCCGCCAGCGGCGGTGCGGTGGTGGAATATGAACCCGATGAGGAAGCGATCCTCGCCGAGCTGCTGCCGCGCTATCTGAAGACCCAGCTCTTCGGCGCGCTGCTGGAAATCTCCGCTTCCGAACAAGGCGCATCGATGACTGCGATGGACAATGCCACGCGCAATGCTGGCGATCTGATCCAGAAGCTCACCATCCAGTACAACCGCAGCCGCCAGGCCGCGATCACCACTGAACTCGTCGAAATCATTGCTGGCGCGGAAGCGCTCTAAAAGATCAAAGGCAAGGAAACGAACATGGCCACCGCAGCCAAGACCAAGAGCAAGCCCAACATCGTCGCGGGCGGCACGATCAGCCAGGTGATCGGCGCCGTCGTCGACGTGACCTTCACAGGCGAACTGCCGGCGATCCTTACCGCGCTGGAGACGAAGAACGGCGACACCACGCTGGTGCTCGAAGTCGCCCAGCACCTCGGCGAGAACACCGTTCGCACCATCGCGATGGACGCGACCGAAGGCCTCACGCGCGGCCAGCCTGTGACCAGCACCGGCAAGCAGATCTCGGTGCCGGTCGGCCCCAAGACGCTCGGCCGCATCCTCAACGTCGTCGGCGAGCCGATCGATGACATGGGCCCGGTTGGCGCCGAGAAGTTCGCCCCGATCCATGCCGAAGCGCCGGCCTTCGTCGATCAGTCGACTGAAGCGGCAATTCTGGTCACCGGCATCAAGGTCATCGACCTTCTCGCCCCCTACGCCAAGGGCGGCAAGATCGGCCTGTTCGGCGGCGCCGGCGTGGGCAAGACCGTGCTGATCCAGGAACTGATCAACAACATCGCCAAGGGCCACGGCGGCGTGTCGGTGTTCGCGGGCGTGGGTGAACGTACCCGCGAGGGTAACGACCTCTACCACGAATTCCTCGATGCCGGCGTTATCGCCAAGGATGCTGAAGGCAATGCGACCTCGGAAGGTTCCAAGGTTGCCCTCGTGTTCGGCCAGATGAACGAACCCCCGGGCGCCCGCGCTCGCGTGGCTCTCTCGGGCCTGACCATGGCGGAATATTTCCGCGACGAAGAAGGCCAGGACGTGCTGTTCTTCGTGGACAACATCTTCCGCTTCACCCAGGCAGGCGCCGAAGTGTCGGCCCTTCTCGGCCGTATTCCTTCGGCCGTGGGTTATCAGCCGACCCTGTCGACCGACATGGGCCAGCTGCAGGAACGCATCACCTCCACCACCAAGGGTTCGATCACCTCGGTGCAGGCGATCTACGTTCCCGCGGACGACCTTACCGACCCTGCCCCGGCGACCTCCTTCGCCCACTTGGACGCGACCACCACGCTGAACCGCGCCATCTCGGAACTGGGCATCTACCCGGCCGTGGACCCGCTGGACTCGACCAGCCGTGTTCTCGAACCGCGCGTCGTCGGCCAGGAGCATTACGAAACCGCTCGCCGCGTCCAGGAAACCCTGCAGAAGTACAAGTCGCTGCAGGACATCATCGCCATTCTCGGCATGGACGAACTGTCGGAAGAAGATAAGCTGATCGTGGCCCGCGCCCGCAAGATCCAGCGCTTCCTCTCGCAGCCGTTCCACGTGGCCGAAGTGTTCACTGGCATCGCCGGCAAGTTCGTGCAGCTGGAAGACACTATCAAGTCGTTCAAGGCTGTGGTGGACGGCGAATACGACCACCTGCCGGAAGCCGCGTTCTACATGGTCGGCGGCATCGACGAAGCGGTCGCCAAGGCCAAGAAGCTGGCAGAGGACGCCTAAGCGGATGGCTCTGCACTTCGAACTCGTCACGCCGGCCAAGCTGGTCCTTTCCGAGGATGTCCACATGGTGGTCGTCCCCGGCGAGGAAGGCGAATTCGGCGTGCTGGAGGGCCACGCGCCCTTCATGTCCACCATCCGCGACGGGGCCGTTCAGGTCTATCGCACCGCGGGTGGCCAGCCTGAGGAAATCAAGGTCCGCGGCGGCTTTGCCGAAGTGGGCGCCAATGGCCTGACCGTGCTGGCGGAGCATGTGGAAGGCTGATCCGGCCTTTGCGCTGACACGCATTTGAAAGGGCGGCCTCGCGGGGCCGCCCTTTTCGTTTGGAATGGGACTTGGGATGCGCCGATCGCTTTCGCGCTGTGGGCTTGCGCCGTCGGTGGCCTGATGCTGGCTGCAACGCCTGCTTCGGCGAAATGGGGCGAGCGGACATTCCCCATCGAGGAGATCGCGGCAGACCTCGCCTATGGCTTCTGCCCGCTCTATCTCAGCAGCCAGTTCTCCCTAACCGAAAATCCCGTGCTGACCGAGCGCGGTTTTGGCGAGGTCGAGAAGGTAGGGGCCGTAAAGCGCGACGGCACCGCCGCATTTGGCGGGGTTTCAGGGCAAGTGTGCATTGTCACCATCACCGGAGCAGATGGCGATACAGTGCTGGCCCGGCTGAGGTCGAACATGGCCTTCCTGGGTATCCCCATGCAGCCCGACGCCGCCCATTCCGGCGAGAAGATCGAGGCCTTCAAGGGCGCCATTCAGGAGAGGCAGGTGCTGCATATCCAGCTGGCGCACACCGGGGACGCGTAGCAGACAATCATCGCCCAACTCTATGTAACCCCGGAATAGCCTGCCGCTCAGCGTGTCGTCCGGGTCGGGGCGTGGAAATCCGGCGGCTTGGTAGCGATCCATCGGACGAACCTTGCCACCACATGATTGTCCAGCAACGCCTCGCGCTCCCCGCCGAGCCGGGCCAGCTCGGCATTTGTGAAATTGGCGTGGATCGTGCGGTGGCAGATCGGGTGGACCGGCACGGTCGAACGCCCGTCCTTGGCCTTGGGCACGGGATGATGCCACTGCACCACATGCCCCAACGGGCGGGAGCAGAGCCAGCAGATCGACCCGGCTTCCTCCGTCACCCCAATGCCCTCACCCCGGCTTCGCCGCCGCGAGCATTCGCCGCCGCGTATCCCACCACATCAGCAGCCCCGCGGAAATGATTACCCCCGCACCAGCCAGCGTCACCATATCGGGATGATTGCCGAACAGCAGCCAGCCCAGGATGATGGATGCGATAAGCTGCACATAGGTGGTAGGCGCGATGGTGGATGCCCCGGCCCGCGTGGTGCCGACATAAACCATCCAGTGCCCGATCGTGCCCGTACCCGCCACCACGAAGGCGCGCGCGATCACTGTCCAGTCGGGCCAGCCGATATGGAGCATGGCAATGCCGCTCAAATGCCCGGCAATCGCCGCCACGATCAGCAGGATGGCAGCCCCCAGGGCGACGAAGAACTGCATCGACAGCGCACTGCCCTGCCCGGCGGAGGCGCGGTTGGAAATGATCAGCAGGCTCATCCCCAATGCGGTCAGCAGCGGCAGGAAAGCGGGCCAGCCCAATGCCAGCACATTGGGCCGCAGTACCACCAGCACCCCGGCAAAGGCGATCACAACTGCCACCCAAGTGACCGGGCGGACCCTTTCGCCCAGCAAGGGCCGGCTGAGCAGCGCAGCAATCGCCGGGGTGACGAAAGTGATCGATACGGCCACCGTCAGCGGCATCAGGAAGATCGCGCAGAAGAAGCCAAGCGTTCCCATGCCCAGGCTCAGGCCGCGAGCGGCCTGCAACCAGGGATTACGGGGAATGAAAGCGCCAGCACCCTCCTGCCAGTAGAGCGCCGTACCCGTCACCACCGCGCCGATCGTGAAGCGCAGGGCCGCCATGGCGAGCGGCGACCATGCCCCGGCCACGCTCTTGGTCACCGCGTCTCCGCAGGTGAACAAGGCAAAGCCGGCCAGTGCAATCAGCAGACCCGATCTTTCGCTACCCTTCACTTCGCCGCTGCTGCCCCCTTGATTGCGCGGCGCCGGCTGTCCCACCACAGGAACAGCCCCGCCCCGATGATGATCGCCGCGCCCAGCATCGCAATCGGATCGGGCTTGTCGCCGTAGAACATCCAGCCCAGCGCGGTTGCCATCAGCAGCTGGCCATAAGTCATGGGCGCAATCGTGCCCGCCCCGGCCCGCACCGTGCCCATGTAGATGAACCACTGGGCGAATGTGGCGCTGACGCCGATGAAGGCGCAGCGGGCCACCACGCTCCAATGCGGCAGGTCCACCGCGAAGCGTTCGATCCCGCTGAAATGCCCCATGGCCGAGGCGAAGATGAGGAACACCATCGCCGTGGCCGACATGTAATATTGCATCGCCAGCACGCTGGCCGTGCCCGCCACGGCGCGATTGGCGATGATCGTCACCGCCATGCCCGTGGCGCCGATCAGCGGGAACAATGCCCCCCAGCCCAGCGCCTCGAAATTAGGCCTGAGCACGATGATCACCCCCACAAAGGCCGCCGCCGTTGCAATCCATGCCGCCGGGCGCGCCGGTTCGCGCAGGAAGATCATCGCCAGAATCGCGGTGAGCATCGGCTGGGTGAAGGCAATGGTGGTCGCTTCGGCCAGGGGCATGATCCATACGGCCAGGAACATGCCGATGGCGGAAAAGCTGATCGCGATGCCGCGCAGCCATTGCAGCTTCGCGGAAGGCAGGCGAAGCGCCTTCAGCCCCTCGCCGCGCCCCAGTAGAAGTGCAAGCCCGATCGTTCCCACGATATAGCGCGTGGCCGCCATCGCCACGGGCGACCATTGCCCGGCCATGCCCTTGACGATCGCATCCCCGATCGAAAGCGTACAGAACCCCGCAAGCGCCCATAGCAGGCCGTTTCTCTCCTCATGTCCCGACATGCCCGGCGCTCCTCCTGCTATTTTTGCGGTCGCTCTAGTCACGGTGCCCCGCCTTGGCGAGCCTTAAAGCCCGCCGTGCGCCCGCTGCACCGAGTTTGGCCGCGCGGTGCAATGCCGCGGTCCACCCTCTTCCAAGGAAGACTCCCGACCCGACATTTAGATAATTTCAAGGTTCGCAAACTATTCACCAAGTTTCGACAGGCCTCGTTTGGCACAGTGCATCGATGGCTGTGCGCGCGGGCTCACTGAGTACAAAGCCGCAAGGAGCGGGGAATGAGTGCATTCGGACGGAAAAACGGCGTAAGCGGCATGGCTCCGGGAGCCCGGCCGAGCTTCGGCGTTGCCAAGCCGATGAAGGGCGGCGACTACCGCAAGCCCGCGCCTTCCCCCACGCCCATCGGCGGCGACCAGTTTCCACCGCTGCCCGGCGAAAGCCCGCTGGCGGACCTTCCGACCCACAATTCCGGCAATAAGACCGCCGATGCGATGGCCCGCCTTTCGGACCGCGCGAACCAGGTGGTCGATAATTCGCCCCTGATCGAAGGCTTCGAGGCGAGCGTCCACAAGATCAAGGAGCAGGTGCTCCCCCGACTGCTGGAGCGCGTCGATCCCGAAGCCGCCGCCACCCTTTCCAAGGAGGAACTCTCCGAGGAATTCCGCCCGATCATCATGGAAGTGCTGGCCGAGCTGAAGGTTACCCTCAACCGGCGCGAGCAATTCGCGCTGGAAAAGGTGCTGATCGACGAGCTGCTGGGCTTCGGCCCGCTGGAAGAGCTGCTGGGCGATCCGGACGTGTCCGACATCATGGTCAACGGCCCGAACCAGACCTATATCGAAAAGAAGGGCAAGCTGATGCTGGCCCCGATCCAGTTCCGCGACGAGCAGCACCTGTTCCAGATCGCCCAGCGCATCGTGAACCAGGTCGGCCGCCGCGTGGACCAGACCACCCCGCTGGCCGACGCCCGCCTGAAGGACGGCAGCCGCGTGAACGTGATCGTGCCGCCGCTGTCGCTGCGCGGCACTGCGATCTCGATTCGTAAGTTTTCCGAAAAGCCGATCACCATCGACATGCTGCGCGATTTCGGCTCGATGTCCGACAAGATGGCAACTGCGCTGAAGATCGCGGGCGCCTGCCGCATGAATGTGGTCATCTCGGGCGGTACGGGTTCCGGTAAAACCACCATGCTCAATGCCCTGTCGAAGATGATCGATCCGGGCGAGCGCGTGCTGACGATCGAAGACGCGGCCGAACTTCGACTGCAGCAGCCGCACTGGCTGCCGCTGGAAACCCGCCCGCCGAATTTGGAAGGCCATGGCGCCATCACCATCGGCGATCTGGTGAAGAACGCCCTGCGTATGCGCCCTGACCGGATCATCCTGGGCGAAATTCGCGGCGCGGAATGTTTCGACCTGCTCGCCGCGATGAACACCGGCCACGATGGTTCGATGTGTACGCTTCACGCCAACAGCCCGCGCGAATGCCTTGGCCGTATGGAAAACATGATCCTGATGGGCGACATCAAGATCCCGAAGGAAGCCATCAGCCGCCAGATCGCCGAATCCGTCGACCTGATCGTGCAGGTGAAGCGCCTGCGCGACGGTTCGCGCCGCACCACCAACATCACCGAAGTGATCGGGATGGAAGGCGATGTGATCGTGACCCAGGAACTGTTCAAGTTCGAATATCTCGATGAGAGCGAGGACGGGAAGATCATCGGCGAATTCCGCAGCTCGGGCCTGCGCCCCTACACGCTGGAAAAGGCGCGCCAGTTCGGCTTCGACCAGGCCTATCTGGAAGCCTGCCTCTGAGGGTGGCGCGCCCCTTCGATGGGGCGAAAGTGACGCAGAACGGCCCGCGAAACCTGTGACCTTCGGCCTTGGCCTTTCGGGCCAATGCGGGAGGTAATTCGTTGTAGTTTAAAGGGTTATTTCCCACTTCGTCGACTGGCGCGGGCAAGCCGTATCGCACGAAATGTGACCTTACGTGGTCCTGCCCCCGGGCAGCTGCAAAAGGGTGATTCCGGCACGGTTCCATCCGGAAGCTTAGGGCAGATTTCAGCCGTGTAGGAAAGCTGATTTGCCTTGCATGCGCATCCCCTTTTCTCCGGCGGCGCCATCTGCGATGGTGCCGCGCTGGAGGACAGCCGCATGGATGCAACGCCGCAGACCGGAGACCGCCTCACCGACAAATCCGCGCAGCCGGACGATGCGGTAATCCGGGACTGGATAGGGCCGGCCGCCTTCGCCCATTGGATTGCCCTGCGCGAATGGATCGAAAAATCCTACCCCGGCATCTTCACGCCTGACTGGGTCTATGGCGGGAAGAAGCACGGCTGGGCACTGCGCTACAAGAAATCCCGGGCCTTCTGCACCCTGCTGCCCGAATATGGATCGCTCTGTGCCGTGATCGTGCTCGGAGAGGCCGAACGGGGAAAATTCGAGGCGCAGCGAAGCGAATTCAGTCCGAAGCTGTCGAGCCTGTTCGACAAGACCGAGACCTTCCACGACGGCAAATGGCTCAAGGTGGAAATCACCACGGCCGAAGACCTCCGGGACGTCACAGCATTGCTGGCGCTGAAACGGCCGCGCAGGGCATCCTCCTGATCGCCGCGCTTGGCGCAGGCGCATGCAGACCTTCGCCACAGCGCGACATCAGCAATCGAGAACCCGCTACTTCGCCCCGTTAACGGGGATCGAGGTCGCTTTCTTCTCGGGAGAAGCAAGGCGCGGGACAGTCACCTTGAGCAGCCCCTTGTCGAGATGCGCCGCAGCCTTGGCGGCATCAGCCTCAAAGGGCAGCGTGAGGCGCCGCAGGAAAGTACCCTTGCTTCGCTCCACGAGATGATAGTGCTTCTTCTCGTCCTTTTCCTCACGCTCGGCCTTGTGTTCCGCCTTGATGGTGAGAACCCCGTCCTGAATATCGAGTGAAACATCCTTTTCGTCGAAACCAGGCAGTTCGGCGGTGAGTTCAAGTCCGGCCTCGGTTTCTGCGGCATCCACCTTGGGGATGACGAAACCATCCTTGTCTCCGGAGAACAACGCAGGCAGACCACGCCCGAAGTCCTCCAACAGCCGGTCCATGTCCTGTCGGAAACCCGAAAACGGATCGTAACCGCGAGTCAGGGTGTTACGTCCAAAGGGGATGAGTGAACGAAATTCAGCCATTGCTTAGCTCCTTCCTCAATGCGTTGGGGTATTTCCGGTGCTCTTCTTCTCCAGCATCGCCTGCGATGCATTGACTGCCGCCAATCGGGCGGCAGATCTCGATCTGGTATCGGCCAAGCGCAGTTCAAGACCTCGGACAAGTGCCTAGGGTCAGGGCACCAGCACCGCCGCGCCCTGCAGCGCCCCGGCACGCAATTTCTCCAGCGCCGCAGCCGCCTCGCCCAAAGGGAAAACCTCGGTAGACACGCGCAGGCCCGCCTTGTCGGCCACTTCGAAGAAGCTCGTCCCATCCTCCCGCGTGAGGTTCGCCACCGACAGGATTTCGCGTTCGCCCCACAGATCGGCATAGGGGAACGATGGAATGTCGCTCATATGGATGCCCGCGCAGACGACGCGTCCGCCCTTGCGCAAGTGCTTGAGCGCCAGCGGCACCAGTTCCCCGGCCGGGGCGAAGATCAGGGCGGCGTCCATTTCCTGCGGCGGGCTTTCGGCTGTCGACCCTGCCCATGCGCAGCCGAGCGAGCGGGCGAAGGCGCGGCTTTCCTCATCCTCGGGCCGGGTGAAGGCATAGACCGTCCGCCCCTGCCAAACCGCGATCTGCGCCAGCAGATGCGCCGCCGCGCCGAAGCCATAGAGCCCGATTACCGGCGCATCGCCCGCCATGCGCAAAGCCCGCCAGCCGATCAGCCCGGCGCAGAGCAAGGGCGCGGCCTCCACATCCGAGAAGCGATCCGGCAGGGCGAAGCAGAAATGCGCATCGGCCACGACATGGCTGGCATAGCCACCATCGCGCGTGGCGCCGGTGAACAGCGGATTGTCGCAGAGATTTTCCTTGCCCGCGCGGCAATAGGGGCAAGTGCCGCAGGCGTGGCCCAGCCAGGGAATGCCCACGCGCTGCCCCAAAGCGAAGCCCGTCACTCCCTCGCCCAATTCGGCCACCCGGCCCACGATCTCATGCCCCGGCACGATGGGATAATGCGCCTCCACCTCTCCATCGAGCACGTGGAGGTCCGTGCGGCAGACCCCGCAGGCGGAGACTTCCACCAGCAATTCCCCCGATCCGGGGCGAGGCACCGGGCGCTCCACCCGATGGGGCGGGCTTCCCGGTGCATCGATCTGCATGGCAATCATCATATCCATCGGCGCGGGGCTCCTGTGCGGGAAGGCCCGGCGATCATGCCCCATCAAGGGGCAGCCACGCCACCCGTATCGTGTCCACCGCCCGTGGCGGGCACTGCCGCACGGCTGACGTAATCGGCCAGGGCGGCGATTTGTGCATCGCTCAATATGCCCGTGAAGCTGGGCATGTCGCCCCTTCCATTGGTCAGCCGATCGAGCACCAGTTCCCTGGAGATATGGGCATTGCGATCGAGCGAGGGGGCATAGGTCGATACCCCGCCCGCATCGGCCAGCATGTGACACTGGACGCAGCCCGTATCGCGAAACAGCCTACGGCCTTCCTCAAGCGCAGGCGCTTCCTGGGCAAGGGCATGGCCGATCCCGCCAAGCGTCAGGACGGCGAGGCTCGCAAGGGCGACAGAAGCCGTCCGCATCACAGCACCCCGGCCGTCTGCAGCAGCAGCCACAGGCCGATCACGAGAAACAGCAGCGCCGCGATCATCCGCACGGTGGCGAGTGGAATGCGCTTGATCAGTTCCTGCCCCAGGAACACCGCCGGGACATTGGCGATCATCATGCCCAGGGTCGTGCCCAGCGTGACGAGCACGGCGTTCTGATATTGCGCGCCCAGCGCGATGGTGGCCACCTGTGTCTTGTCGCCCATTTCCACCAGGAAGAAGGCGATGGTGGTGGAAAGGAATGCACCGAAACGCGGCGGCCTTTGTTCCTCGTCGTCCAGCTTGTCGGGCACCAGCGTCCATGCGGCCATGGCGATGAAGGATGCGGCGATGACATAGCGGAACCACTGCCCGTCAAGCAGCGAGGCGGCCTGCCCGCCGACCAGTGCGGCAAGGAAGTGATTGGCCAGAGTGGCCACCAGAATGCCCATGATGATCGGCACCGGCCGCCTGAAACGGGTGGCCAGCACGATGGCGAGCAGTTGGGTCTTGTCGCCGATCTCGGCAAGAGCGACCACGGCGGTGGATGTAAGCAGGGCTTCCAAGGCAGAACTCCGGGCCGGGCGTAAGCAAGACTGCAACAGCACCATACCCCACGCCCGGCCGAGCGAAGGAACGGTGCCATTGGTCTCGCCCGAACGGTGTCTCCCGTTCCCTGCACACCATGACCTCTCGGCCAAGTATGTTGACATGCAGGCCCGCCTCGCGGCGGCTGGCTACTCCCCAGATGACGGGGCGCGGTTACATCGTGCGGGAAGGATTGGCAAGGGGGTGCCGGGGCGCACCCGCCGCGAGGCGCGCCCCGGCCCTGATTGTCATTCCTGCTGGTCGAGGCCGAATGCAGGATGGTGGATCAGTTCCCCTCGCGGCTCGACGCTGCCAAAGGGCAAGGCCTGCACCACCTCCGGCGGACATCCGGGTACATGGAGCCCGGGAAAGGCCCGGAAGCCAAACCGGCCATAATAGGCCGGATCGCCCACCAATGCCGCACCCCGGCCACCCTGCCTCAGCCGGCGGATGGCTTCCTCCATCAAGGCAGAGCCGATCCCCTGCCGGTGCCTTGAGGGCAAGACGGCAAGCGGGCCGATCAGCCCCCAGCCATCCTCCGCCCCGATCCGAGCTGCCGATGCGGCCAGATAGCCGATCACCTCTCCCCCATCCTCCGCGACGAGCGAGAGAGTGAGAGCGCCGCTTTCGCGCAGCTTCTCCACTATGCGCGCCTCGGTTCCGGTGGCTTGCGGCAGCAGCCGCATCGCCTCCGCCACTACCCGAGCGATAGCCGGAGCATCGCCCGGGGCTTCATTACGGATCAGCATGTCATGCCCCCCGATTGTCGAGTTGAGCGCGAACGGAAGTGAGGCCGCGCTTCGATATGCGATACGGGCTTCCTGAGCGGGATTCGATCAGTCGTTTTCGCTTCAGCCGATTGAAGGCCGTCAGGTCGAAATCGGCAAGCACCAATCCCTCGCGCGTGAAGCAGGTCACGGTCGTGATCTTGGGGCCATCGCCCCGCTCATGCAGAATGCAGCCGCCAAGGGCCAGAACGTGCAGCGCACGCTGTTCGTTTCGTGAGATATTCATCGAAGTCTCGTATGAAAGACGTGAAAAAACGCCCGGGTGCACAGCACCCGGCGGTTCCGGTTTCACGAGGCTCTCTGAAACTCAGAGAGCCCTATTCACACAAGCTCAGACATCCACACTCCACGGGCGAACGGCATGCAATCGCCGCTCACCCCTTCGATATAGGATGTCGCGCGCGTCAGACAATTGGAAATACGGTCAGCCGCCCTTCAGCGCCAGGCCGATCAGCGTCACCCCCACCAAGGCGCAGATAAAGAACAGCTTGGTCCAGGGCATCCAGCCCACCTTGTCGATATGCTTGCGCCGCGTGCGGCGGATTTCGGCCCACATGGCAATTCCCGCCAGCAGCAGCAGCCCGCCGCCCCACAGCGCGAAAAGGGTGGCGTCGCTGGCGAAACGCAGGGCATCGGGTTCTTGCAGCATAGTGCCGGGCCATATGGGGGCGCCCCAGCCCTGCGGCAAGACGCTTCCGGCGCACTTGATCGGGGGCGCAGGGCGGCTAAGGCGGAGGGACATGCCCTCCTCTCCCCCCAGCTCGCCGGACTATTCGCGGCACCGCCCGCTCATGGCGCTTGCCATCCGGCTCGGGGCGGTGGCGGCGATTTCCACCATGGCCGCGCTGATCAAGCTGGCTTCGGCGCATGGCGTGCATCTGATGGAAATCCTGTTCTGGCGGCAGGGGCTGACGATCCCCATCGCGCTGGCCTGGGCCATGGCGACGGGCGGGCTAGCGCAGCTCAGGACCGACCGGCCCCGGACCCATGCCGTGCGCGCGGCTTACGGCGTGACGGGCATGATCCTGAACTTCAGCGCCTTCATCATGCTGCCGCTGGCGGAGGCGACCACATTCGGCTTCACCGCGCCGATCTTCGCCGTGATCCTCTCTGTCATCCTGCTCAAGGAGAAGGTGGGCATCTACCGCTCCACTGCCGTGGCGCTGGGCTTCATCGGCGTGGTGGTGATCGCACAGCCCGGCGGCGGGCATATCCATCCGCTGGGCGCGGCGGTGGCATTGGGCGCGGCCTTCATGATCGCGCTGATCTCGATCCAGGTGGCGGACCTCAACCGCACGGAAAAGCCGCTGACCATCGTGTTCTGGTTCGCGGCGGTCAGCACGCCCTTTGCCGCGCTGTTCCTGCCCTTTGTTGGCAAGGCCCACGATGCGACCACCTGGGCCCTGCTGGCGGGGATCGGCGTGATCGGCACGGCGGGGCAGTTCCTGCTCACCGCGGCCCTGCGCTATGGCACCGTCTCCAGCGTGATCGTGATGGATTATTCCTCGCTGATCTGGGCGACCCTGTTCGGCTGGCTGATCTGGGATCAGCTCCCCCCGACAGCCACATGGCTCGGCGCGCCGATGATTATCGCGGCGGGGCTGGTGATCGCCTGGCGCGAACACCATCTCCATCGCCAGAGGCTGGAAGCCGCCCGCGCCGCCGAAGAGGGTGCGGCGGCTTAGTCATCTTCCATCAATCATGCCCGGACGATAGAGTCCGGCTGAAGACAAGAAGGAATCTGCTCATGGTTCGCAAACTGATTATCGCCACCGGCCTTGCCGCCATCGCGCTGACTGCCAGCGCCTGCAACACCGTGAAGGGCCTTGGCAACGATATCGAATCTGTCGGCCAGGCTGGCGAAGAAGTGATCAACAAGTAATCTGCCGGGCCTCAGCGCTTGCGATAAGTGAGCGCGAGGTTGTTGGCCGGCATTTCCACCCGCCGTGCGCGCGCAAAACCGTGCCGCGCGGCCAGCGCATCAACATCCTCGATCCGGCGAATGCCGAAGCGCGCGTCCTTGTCCTTCAGCCATTGATCGAAGGCGAGATTGCTCGGCGCCGTCTCCACCGCATCTTCCAGATAGGGGCCATAGAGCACCAGCGGGGCGCCCTGCCCCAGCAGCCGCCCCGCGCCCGCGAACAGCCCTTCGGCCGAGGCCCATGGGCTGATGTGAATCATGTTGATGCACACGATGGCATCCGCCGTGCTCAGCGGCCAATCGGGCGATGCGGCATCGAGGGCGAGCGGCGCGCGAAGGTTGGGCAGGCCCGCCTCCTCCCGCCACGCCGCGATAGAGGCGCGCGCGGCGGCATCGGGATCGGTCGGCTGCCATTCCAGCCCGGGGAAAGCCTCCGCGAAATGCACCGCATGTTCGCCGGTTCCCGCCGCGATTTCCAGCACGAGGCCACGTTCCGGCAGTTCTTCGCGCAGCACCGCGGCGATCGGTTCGCGATTGCGCGCGGCGGCGGGGGCGGTCTGCTTCATGACGCGATCCTTCAGCCCTGCTCGCGCTGTTCGGCCAGCTCGAAGCGATGGATCGCCCGCATCAGCCCGTCATGCTCATGCACGAAGCGCCCGCCTGCTTTTTCCCGCGCCAGCGAGAGGATCGCCAGCGCCAGGCGGTGCCCGGAGATGGAACGATATTTGCGCCACGAGCCATGCAGCAGCAAGTCGGTCAGCGGGCTGGCCAGGCGGCCCAGCCCCTCCACCGGGCGCATGTCCCCGCGCCGCACGCCGCGCAGCAGGCCGGGGCGCAAGATGTCCAGGCGCTTGAAATGGAGCTTCGCCAGCGCCGTCTCCGTCTCGCCCTTGACCCTGAGATAGAGGTTTTTCGATGCCGAACTGGCGCCCACGGAAGACACGAAGATGAAATGCCATGCGCCTGCCGCCTTGGCCTTGCGGGCAACGTCCAGCACCAGCGAATAATCGACTTCGCGGAACGCCTCCTCATCCCGCCCGGCCTTGCGCCAGGTGGTGCCCAGCGCGCAGACCACCACTTCAGGGCGGATCGTATCGAACACTTCACCCCATTGCTCGACAGGGGCCAGCCGCATTTCCATGCGCGCGCCCTTGGGCAGTGGCACTTCGCGCCGGCCCATGGCGGTGAGGCGGAAATCGGGGCGGCCGACCAGTTCTTCCATCACCGCGCGGCCCACAAGCCCGCTCGCGCCGACCAGAGTGATCTTCACCGGATCAGACATTGGAAAGCCCTTCCGGCACCTTGCCGAAGATCCGGGCATATTGGTCGATGGCGTAGCGATCCGTCATGCCTGCGATGAAATCGGAAATGTGCCGGCTGCGCTGCGGCTCATGCCCAGGCAGCGCCTCGCGCCAGCCTTCGGGAAGCAAGGTGGCATCCTGCGAATAGGCCGCGAACAGCCGGGCAATTACCTCGCGCGATCGTTCCGCCGTGGCGAGCTGATCGGGGTGGTAATAGAGCCGGTCATACATGAATTTCTTGAGCCGCCGTTCTTCCGCGGCAAGGCCGTGAGAGAAGGCCACGAGCGCCCTGCCCGCCGCACGGGCATCGTCCACCGTCTCGATCCCTTCCAGATTGGCGCGGGTCTGCTGCAGCAGATCGTTCACCATCAGGCCGATCTGGGTGCGCACCAATTCGCGCAATTGCCGGTCGCGCGGGGCGCCGGGGAAACGCCGCTCCACCTCGCGCCACTGATCGGCCAGGAAATCCAGCGTCAGCAGATCGTCCAGCGTCAGGAAACCGGCGCGCAATCCATCGTCGATATCGTGATTGTCATAGGCGATATCGTCCGCCAGCGCGGCCACCTGCGCCTCCAGCGAGGGCCAGCTGTGAAGATCGAGCGGATAGGCCGCATCGATTTCCTCCATCGCCCAGCCGGGAACAAGAATGGGGCCATTATGCTTGGCAAGTCCTTCCAGCGTTTCCCAGGTAAGGTTCAGCCCGTCATGCCCGCAATAGGGGCTTTCCAGCCGCATCAGCGTGCGCAGCGACTGGGCGTTGTGATCGAACCCGCCGTGCCGCCCCATTGCGGCGTCCAGCGCATCTTCCCCCGCATGGCCAAAGGGCGGGTGGCCGATATCGTGGGCAAGGCACAGCGCCTCGGTCAGATCCTCGTCCAGCCCAAGCGCACGGGCCAGCACCCGGCCGATCTGCGCCACTTCAAGGCTGTGCGTCAGCCGCACCCGGTAGTGATCGCCATCGGGCGCAATGAACACCTGCGTCTTGTGGCGCAGGCGGCGGAAGGAAATGGAATGGATGATCCGGTCGCGATCGCGCTGGAACTCGTTGCGCGGCCCGCGTGCGCCTGCCCGCTCCTCCGCGAATTCGCGCCCGCGCGAACGGGCAGGATCGCAGGCATAGGACGCGCGGGGGGTGCTGGTGCCGGTCATGTGCGGGCGGGTTAGGAAAGCGGCGGCACAATGGCAAGCGGCGAGGCGCTTTCCAGCAGGCTCACCCCTCGCCCAGAATCCATTTCGCCGCTTTTTCCGCGTGAATGCGCAGGCTGTCGTAGATCGGCAGGACATTGGCGTGAATGTCCACCACCATGTCCAGTTCCGTGCAGGCCAGCACAATGGCCCGGGCACCCGCCTGTTCCTTCACGGTGATCATGGTCTTGAGCTTGCGCTGGGCATCGCGGGTGACCCGGCCATGCATCAGTTCGTCATAGATGATCCGGTCGAGCTGCTCGATGCTCTCCATGTCGGGCGCCAGCAGGTGCACGCCGTGAGCGACCAGCCGCTTGCGATAGAAGCTCTCGGTCATCACATTGCGCGTGCCGAACAGGGCGGCGGTGGGCACCCCATCGGCCTTCATCTTCTCGCCCACGCATTCGGCGATATGCAGGATGGGAATGCCCACCGATGCGGCAACCTCGTCATAGACCTTGTGCATCGAATTGGCGCAGATCGCCAGCGCACCGGCGCCTGCCTGCTCCAGCCGCTGGGCCGAAGCGATCAGCACCTTTGCCGCCTCTTCCCAGCCTTCATCCTCCGTCACGCGGTAGACGAGCGAGAAGTCCACGCTTTCCATTAACAGAGGTGCGCTGGCCGGGAACGGCACCCGTGCCTGCACATAGCGATTGATACGGTCATAATAGGTGCGGGTCGAAACCCAGCTCATCCCGCCGATAAGGCCGAGTTTGCGCACTAACGAATCCCTTGGCTGCGAAATTTCCGAATAATTGCACGCAGCAAAGGCGGCAACAGGGTTGGTGAACAGATATGGGGATTGGTTAGCGCGCTCTTTATGTGACCGGCGGAGCGGCCCCGTGAAGCGCCCTGCCGATCAGAGCGCCTTGACGATTTCCTCGACCATCTTCTTGGCATCGCCCAGCAGCATCATGGTCTGGTCCATATAGAACACATCGTTGTCCACCCCGGCATAGCCCACGCCGCCCATGCTGCGCTTGATGAAGAAGATCGTCTTGGCCTTCTCCACATCGAACACGGGCATGCCGTAGATCGGGCTGCCCTTGTCGGTCTTGGCGGCAGGGTTCACCACATCGTTCGCGCCGATGATGAAGGCCACGTCGGTCTGGGCGAATTCGCTGTTGATGTCCTCCAGCTCGAACACTTCGTCATAGGGGACGTTCGCTTCGGCCAGCAGCACATTCATATGGCCGGGCATGCGGCCCGCCACCGGGTGAATGGCATATTTCACCTTCACCCCATGTTCCTTGAGCAGATCGCCCATTTCGCGCAGCACATGCTGGGCCTGCGCCACGGCCATGCCATAGCCGGGGATGATGATGACCTGGTTCGCCTCTTTCAGCAGGAAGGCCGCGTCTTCCGCGCTGCCACGCTTCCACGGGCGGTCCGTCTTGGCCGCGCCCGCATCGCCCCCGCCGCTCTCCGCGCCGAACCCGCCCGCGATCACGCTGATGAAGCTGCGGTTCATCGCCCGGCACATGATGTAGCTGAGGATCGCACCGGAGGAGCCGACAAGCGCGCCGGTGACGATCATCGCGGTGTTGTGCAGGGTGAAACCCATCGCGGCGGCGGCCCAACCCGAATAGGAATTCAGCATCGAGACGACCACCGGCATATCCGCCCCGCCAATGGGGATGATCAGCAGGAAACCGATGGCGAAACTCGCCGCCAGCATCACCCAGAAAATCGGATGCTCGCCCGGCCCGGCATGGGCCGACATGGCAAAGCCCGCCGTCATCGCCAGGATCGCGGCCAGCGTGCCCAGATTGATCAGGTGCCGCCCCGGCAGCATGATCGGCGCGCCCGACATATTGCCGTTCAATTTGGCAAAGGCGATGACCGAGCCGGAGAAAGTGATCGCGCCGATGGCCGCACCCAGCGCCATTTCGATGCGGCTGACGGTAAGGATATTCCCGTCCGCGCCCAGAATGCCGAAGGCATCGGGATTGAGGAACGCCGCGACCGCCACCAGCACTGCGGCAAGGCCGACGAGGCTGTGGAAGGCTGCAACGAGCTGCGGCATGACCGTCATGGCGATGCGGCGGGCCGTCGTCAGGCCGATTGCGGCGCCAATGGCGATGGCGGCGAGGATTTCAAGCACGGGCGCAACATGGGTCACGAAGCCTGATTCGCCGATGAAGCCCTCAACATTGGTCACCAGCGTAGTCACTACCGCGATCAGCATGCCCGCCATGCCGTAGCGATTGCCCACCCGGCTGGTGGCTGGCGAACTGAGGCCGCGCAGGGCAAGGATGAACAGCACGCCCGAAACGAGATAGGCCAGCGCCACCCAGGGGTTCACCGCATGGACGGCCGCTTCGGGAGGAAAGGCTTCGGCGGGCATTTCCACGCCGCTTTCGAAGGGAACGACCATTATTTGCGCTCCTTCTTCTTGTACATCGCCAGCATCCGCGCCGTCACCGCGAAACCCCCGAAAATATTCACGCTGGCCAGCACCACCGCCAGCAGCCCCAGCCATTTGGCCCCCGGACTACCCGCCGCGGCAGCCGCAATCAGCGCGCCGACGATGATGACGGAGGAGATCGCATTGGTCACCGCCATCAGCGGAGTGTGCAGCGCCGGAGTGACCGACCACACCACGTAATAGCCCACGAAACAGGCCAGCACGAAGATCGAGAGGATTGATATGAAGTCCATACTGCTTGCCTTCTCCTCTCGATCTTCCGTCAGTTCTCAGATTTTCTGCGCGATCTCCGCCGCGTTCCCTTCGGGGTCGGTGAAACGCGTCCGCTTCACCCCAAAAGCCTTTCATTCACCACTTTGCCGCCCTGGGTCAGCCGTACGGCATTGCCGATCTCTTCATCCAGCACCGGTCTGCCCTGCTCCTTGTCCCAGAAGGCGGAGAGAAAATTATAGAGGTTGCGCGCATAGAGCGCCGAGGCATCCGCCGGCAGATGGGCGGGCGTGTTCGAATAACCGACTATCTTCACCCCGTGCCGCTCGACCAGCTGGTCGGGCACGGAGCCTTCGACATTGCCGCCCTGCGCCACGGCGAGATCGAAGATCACGCTGCCCGGCTTCATGCTGGCGATCTGCGCATCGCTGACAAGGCGCGGCGCTGCCCGGCCCGGGATCAGCGCGGTGGTGATGACGATATCCTGCTTGGCGATATGGCTGGAAACCAGTTCGGCCTGCGCCTTCTGATATTCCTCGCTCATTTCGGTGGCATAGCCGCCCGCACCCTCGCCCTCGATCCCGGCGACCTTCTCGACGAAAACCGGCTTGGCCCCCAGGCTTTCGATCTGCTCCTTGGTGGCGGAGCGGACATCGGTGGCGGAAACCTGTGCGCCCAGCCTGCGGGCTGTGGCTATGGCCTGCAGCCCGGCAACGCCTACGCCCATCACGAAGACGCGCGCGGCGGTGATCGTGCCTGCCGCCGTCATCATCATCGGGAAGGCCCGGCCATAGGTATCGGCTGCGGCAATCACCGCCTTGTAGCCGGAGAGGTTCGACTGGCTGGAGAGCACGTCCATGCTCTGCGCGCGGGTGATGCGCGGCATGAATTCCATCGCCAGCGCCTCGATCCCGGCTGCGGCATAGGCATCCACCCGGGCACGCTGGCCGAAGGGATCCAGCACGGCGGCAAGCCACACGCCCGGCTTCGCGCCGGAAAGCGCCGCAGGATCGGGCCCCTGCACGGCCAGCACGATATCCGCATCCTTAGCCGCCTGACCTTCCGGCAGCACATCAGCCCCGGCTTCGGCATAGGCCGCGTCAGGGATGGACGCAGCAACGCCCGCCCCGGCTTCGACCGAGAGCGTGGCGCCCAATGCGATGAATTTTTTGACCGTTTCGGGGGTGGCCGCTACGCGGGTCTCGCCAGCGGCTCGCTCCTTGAGAATTGCGATCCGCATTGGCCCCTCCCCTAGAAACCGATCAGCTTGCGATCAGTATTACCACAAGGGCGGTTATGGCCACGACCACAGGGGTCGAGAACTTCACCAGCGTCAAAAAGCCCTCATAGGTTTTCTGCGCCGCCTGCATGTCATTTGCCGAAGCCATGAATAGTCCTCTGAAATATACGTGTGGCCGGACGGCCAGATATGAATTTCCCTAAGGGGTCTAGCGCCCAATGCGCCCTTGCTCAAGAGGCCGCTTCCACCGCTCCCCGGCCTCGATCTTGCGCAAAATGGGTGCGGGGCAAAATCAATGCAACAGGCTTAATCTGGTCTTTACCCGACGCGGCTACTTCCGAATCCGTACCACTTAGGGACAGTTGGGGACAATGGCGGAGCCGGAACAGCGACTCTTGATGCTTATCGACGACGAGCCTGCGCAAAGCAGGCTTATCTCGGCCCTTGCCGCGCGCGAGGGCTGGAGGACGCTCGTCGTCAAGGATTCGGAGACCGCGATCGCCATGCTCGGCACGCGGGAGGGAATGCAGCTTTCCGCCATCATCCTCGATCAATGGGTGCCGGGTGACGATGCCTGTTCGTTGATTGCGGAACTGAAGGACCGCCGCCCTGCCCTGCCGATCCTGATGCTCACGGCGAGCGCCTCGCCCCTGCTGGCGGTGGAAGCCATGCGCGCCGGGGCCACCGATTATCTGGTGAAGCCCGTCGCGCCCGACCGGCTGATGCTGGCGCTGCGTAGCGCCACCACGCGCGAAGCACCCAAGGACGAGCTGCAGCCGCTCACCGAGAAGATGCCAGCCGCGCTCGATTTCGATTCCATGATCGGTGCGGCGCCCACTTTCCGCGCGGCGCTGGCCAAGGCGGCCAAGGCCGCGCGCAGCCACGGCTTCGTGCTGATCGAAGGCGAAACCGGCACCGGCAAGGAAATGCTGGTGCGCGCGATGCATGCCGCCAGCCCGCGCGCCAAGGCCCCGTTCCGCATCGTCAACATTGCGGGGATTCCCGCCAATTCCATCGAATCCGTGCTGTTCGGGCATGAGAAAGGCGCCTTCCCAGGCGCCTTCGACCGACAGATCGGCGCGCTGCAACATTGCGACGGCGGCACCATAGTGCTCGACGAAGTGGACCGGCTTTCCCCCGCATTGCAGGAACGGCTGGCCGAATCCATTGGCGCCGGATCGATCCGCCCGGTGGGCGCTCGCCACAGTTTCCGCATCGATATCCGCCTGATCGCGGCCAGCAATTTCCCTCTGGGCGAGCTGGTGGAGGCCGGCGCGTTCCGCCGCGATCTTTATGAATTCCTCTCTGCCACCCGTATTGTGCTGCCGCCCTTGCGTGACCGCGCGGGCGATATTCCGGGCCTCACCCGCTATTTCCTGGGTCGGATCGGCGAGCAGCCGGGCCTGAGGCCGCTGGGCATCACGGATGGAGCCTTGTCGCTGCTGGCCGCCTATGACTGGCCGGGCAATGTCCGCCAGCTGCAGGCAGTGCTGTTCCGCGCGGCAGTGTTCTGCGACGGCGATGCGCTGACATCGGACGATTTCCCGCAATTGCTGGAACTGATTGGCGAAGTCCACGGCACGTCAGACCGCCACGCCCATGAGAGCGCGGGCGTGCAGCTCTATACGGAAGACGGCAATCTGCGCCCGCTGGAAGAGATCGAGGCCGATGTTATCCGCCTCGCCATCGGCCATTATCGGGGCCGGATGACCGAAGTCGCCCGCCGCCTCGGCATTGGTCGCTCAACGCTCTACCGCAAGCTCAGCGATCTGGGGATCGACAACGACGCAGCCTGACCGGCCGCATCAACCCGGCAAGCTACCGAAATCCGTCAGCGCCGCGTCGCGCAGGCCCCGCCAGACATTGCGGGCCTGCACCGTCTCGGCCACGTCGTGCACGCGCAGCAAATGGACGCCCGCATCCATTCCCGCCACTGCCACTGCCAGCGAACCGCCCAGCCGCTGATGGGCGGGCGCCTCGTTGGAAAGCGCGCCGATCATCCGCTTGCGGCTGGCGCCCAGCAGCAGCGGCTGGCCCAGCGCATGGAACAAAGGCAGTGCATTGAGCAAAGCGAGATTTTCGGTGAGCGACTTTCCGAAGCCGATGCCGGGATCGAGCACGATCAATTCGCGCGAAATGCCGGCGGCCATCGCCCGGTCGCGCGCTTCGGCCAGCCAGTCGAACACATCGAACACCACATTGGCATATTTCGCATCGCCGTGGAGGTCTTCCCCCTCGCCCGGCGCATGCATCAGGATCACCGGCACATTGGCACTGGCCGCAAGGCCAAGGCTGCGCGGATCGTGGCGCAGGGCGGAGACATCGTTGATGATATGCGCGCCGGCCTCCAGCGCCGCCTCCATCACCGCGGGGCGCCGAGTATCCACACTGATCGCCGCGCCCATCAGCGCCGCTGCCTCGATAGCGGGAACGACGCGGCGGATCTCGTCACCTTCCCACACAGCCGCCGCGCCGGGGCGCGTGCTCTCGCCGCCAATGTCGATCAGGGCCGCGCCTGCTTCCAGCATGGCGGCGGCGTGATCGTTCGCCACCACCGGATCGTCGAGGAATTTGCCGCCATCGGAGAAACTGTCAGGCGTGACATTGAGAATGCCCATCACCTGCGGCTGGTCGAGCCGGACCACCCGTTCCCCGCCGCCGCGCGTAGCCAGGCTGAGGGGCGAATGAACCTTCTGCAGGTTCTCCCACTGCACCGCGCCTTCTGCCTGCAAACCGTCGGGAAGCGCACCCAGCGCCTGCACCATGGTGCGCGCAGTGGCCTGCTCGTTCGAGACCACCCTGCCCCCTTCGGCCACGATCAGCGCGAAACTATGGGCATAGGCAAGGCTGCCTGCCAGCCGGATCGCATCACCCTCGACGCTTTGCGGAGAAGAGACGAGACCGGTGGGGCGGAGATAGAGCTTCTGGGTCATGGCACGGCACCTATCAGCCGCCCGCGCCAAGGCCAATGGGCCGATTTCAGGGCCCACATGCGCCTGATACACGAGTTTGCTTGTGAATATGACGGATTGATTACATAAGCTGCGGGATGAGCATAAGCCAAAAGGCGCATAAGCCAGTCTCGCGTATCCAGGAAAACGTGCTCGCGGTTTCCGAAAGGCGCCTTCTCAACTGGCTCTGTGCGAGGATGCCCCGCTGGGTAACGCCCGATCTCCTCACCGGCACCGGTGTGGTCGGCGCTGTGGCGATTTTCTCCGGCTATGCGCTCAGCACCTTCGGCGTTTACTGGCTGTGGCTGGCCATTGCCGGCTATGTCATGCAGTGGTTCGGGGATTCGATGGACGGCAGCCTCGCGCGCTTCCGTAAGATCGAACGCCCGCGCTTCGGCTTCTTCATCGACCATAGTTGCGACGGGTTGACGCTGCTGCTGATTCTCGCCGGCGTGGGCCTCAGCCCCTATGTCTCGTTCAATGTCGCGATGGTCACGCTGGCCGGATATCTGCTGCTGTCGATCCACGCCTTCCTCGCCACCCATGTGCTGGGCGAGATGCGATTGTCCTATCTCTCGCTCGGCCCCACCGAACTGCGCTTCGTGCTGATCGGCACGACCTTCGTAATGATGGGCATGGGTTACGATCGGGACTGGTTTGCCGATGTTTCCGGCTTCGACCTGACCTTCGGCGGCGCGGGTGCGCTGATGATCGTGCTGTTCATCGTCCAGACGCTGAAGACCGCACGGCAACTGGCCGCGGAAGAGCGCCGCTGAACCGGCGCCCTTCGCGGCATAATCCTTATCAGTCCTCGATAGTCAGCAGATAGAGCTGGCGCAGCGCGTCGAGCGGCTTGACCGTGCCTTCGTGCTCCAGGTGCCAGAAGGTCCAGCCATTGCAGCTGGGCGCGCCCTGCAGGTTCTTGCCGACGCCGTGGATCGAGCCTGTCTCCGCGCCCGAGGCAATCGAACCATCGGCCCGCACCTGGGCGTGATAGCAGCCCTTCTTGTCGAACAGGGCAGTGCCCGGCGCGATCATCCCGGCTTCCACCAGCGCACCAAAGGCCACGCGCGGCGCATCCTTCCGGCTCTGCATCGTCTTGAGCGAGCTTTCATCGAGCGGCAGGGCCATCTCGATCCGTTCCAGCGCGGCATCGCGATAGGCACTCTCGCGCTCGCAGCCGATCCATTCGCGGCCCAGACGCTTGGCGACGGCGCCAGTCGTGCCGGTGCCGAAGAAGGGATCGAGCACCACGTCGCCCTTTTCAGTGGTGGCCAGCATCACGCGATAGAGCAGCGCTTCCGGCTTCTGCGTGGGGTGAACCTTCGATCCGGCCTTCTTCAGCCGTTCCTGCCCATTGCAGATCGGGATCACCCAGTCGCTGCGCATCTGCAGCTCGTCATTCAGCGTCTTCATCGCGCGATAGTTGAAGTGGTACTTCGCCTTCTCGCCCTGCGATGCCCAGATCAGCGTCTCATGCGCATTAGTGAAGCGCGTGCCGCGAAAATTGGGCATCGGGTTCGATTTGCGCCAGATGATGTCGTTGAGGATCCAGAAGCCCAGATCCTGCAGGATCGCGCCGACGCGGAAGATGTTGTGATAGGAACCGATCACCCACAGCGAACCGTCGGGCTTCAGCACGCGGCGCGCCTCGGTCAGCCAGGCGCGGGTGAAATCGTCATAGGTCTTGAAGCTGTCGAACCGATCCCAATCATTGGTCACGGCGTCCACATGGCTGCCGTCGGGGCGATTGAGATCGCCGCCGAGCTGGAGATTATAGGGCGGATCGGCAAACACCATGTCCACGCTGGCACTGGGCAGGCTGCGCATCGCCTCGATGCAGTCACCGGTGAGGATCGTGCCCAGCGGCAGTTCGGGCCTTGCGGCAATATCGATCTTTCGCGCATTGGTGCGCGGCCTTGTCAGGACTTGAACCATCAGAAAATACCCCTGTACTTGTCCACAGGGTGAATCCTCCCGAGTCCCGCGTCAACCCACGAGTCGCGCCATTCGGGCCAGGCGGTGCGGGGCGGCGGAGGAGAACGAAATGAGTCCGCCACATCATATGGAGTCCCAGCACCATGGCGGGACTCGATATGTGGGGGGTGTGGCCGGGCGGACTCTCGCCCGATTATTTTTCCTCCAGCACGATTTGCCGCTCGATCCCGATGGCGGAAAGGAAAGCCGGATCGTGGCTGACCACCAGCAGTGCCCCGTCATAGGCGGCGAGCGCGCGCTCCAGTTCCTCGATCGCCTCAAGGTCCAGATGGTTGGTCGGCTCGTCCAGCACCAGCAATTGCGGCACCTGACGGCCTGAGCAGATCAGCGCCAGCGCGGCGCGCAGCCGCTCCCCGCCGCTCAGCGTGCCCGCGATCCGCTCCGCTTCCCTGTTGCGGAAGGCGAAGCGGGCGAGCGCGGCATGGGCTTCCTGCCGGGTCATGCCGGGATGGCGGGCCATCATCGCATCGATCAGGCTGGCCGCCGGATCGAGCAGCGCGGCGTGCTGGTCCAGCATGGCAATCACCCCATCCGCTCGGAACACCTGCCCGGAACTCGGCTCCACCTCGCCCAGCGCGATACGCAGCAGGCTGGTCTTGCCACTGCCGTTCGGTCCGCTCACCGCCACGCGTTCCGGCCCGGCGATTTCCAGCGACACCGGCCCAAGGATGCGCCTGCCCCCGATATCCAGCGTCACATCGCGCAAGGCGAGCAGCTTGCGCCCCGAAGCCAGTCCGCTGGGCGGAAGGTCGATGGATAGGGGCGTGACCACTTCCACCTTGCCCCGCGCCTCCTCCACCAGCGCACGCGCCTCTTCGGACTGGCGCTCCGCCAGAGTGTCGAGCGCCCCGGCGGAAGCCTCCGCCCTCCGCTTGAGCGCGCCGAGCAATATCTTCGGTTCCCCGCCCCGCTCGCTGCGCGCGCGGCCCGCCCGGTCGCGCCGTGCCTGTGCTTCCTCCCGCTTGCGCGCGGCCTGAACCTGCTGGCGCTGGCTGCGGCGGGCACGATCCAGTTCGCTTTCAGCACGGGTGCGAGCGGCATCGCGCGCTTCCACAAATTCGCTCCAGCCGCCGCCATGGATAGTGGTTGCGACGGGGGAAAGCGCCACGATGCGGTCCATCGCCTCCAGCAATTCCCGGTCATGGCTGGCGACCAGCGCCCCGCCCTGCCAGCCGCGCAGCAGCGCCAGCACCGCGTCGCGGCCCTCGCGGTCAAGATTGTTGGTCGGCTCGTCCAGCAACAGCAAATCCGGCGCGTCGAGCAGCAAGGCGGCAATCGCCAGCCGCGTCCGCTCCCCACCGCTCAGCCCGGCGACATCGCGCCCCAGATCGAGACCGGCAAGGCCGACATCGGCCAGCGCCTTGGCGAGCCGTGCAGAAAGGTCCCAATCGGCCAGCGCGGCATCCTGCGCCGTGCCCTCCCCCGCTTCCAGCCGCGCCATGGCCGCCAGCGGAGCCTCCACTCCCAGCGCGCGGACGGCAGGGCCGGCATCGGGCTGGATCTGGCGCAGGAAGCCAGCGCGCCCATGACGCACCACCTCTCCGGCAAGCGGCGTGGCAAGTCCGGCGGCAATGGCAAGCAGGGTCGATTTGCCGGACCCGTTACGGCCGACAAGGCCCACGGCCTCGCGGCCAAGGGAAAACGTCAGGTCAGAAAAAAGCAGGCCGCCATCAGGACGGGCGGCGGAAATCCGGTCGAATGTAAGGAAGGCAGGCATGGAGCACCGTGAAGCTGGCGTGGAAAGAAAGGTGGCTTTCCAACTGCTTGATCACGGTTGCTGCTCCTCGCTGGCAGGCACCATGCCCGTCTTGCGGGACGTTTCTAGCACGTTGGGCGTGGTGGGCCAAATGGGGGGAGGGAAACCGTCAAAACCCTCTCCCGTTGACGGGAGAGGGATACGCAGGCTTGGCCGGCACCGGCCTAGCCGGAGTTGGGTGAGGGTTTCCGGTCTTTCGAACTCGCGGGCACCCTCATCCAAGCTACGCTAGCTCCTGCGGAGCAAGCTTCGCTATCCTTCTCCCGTTAACGGGAGAAGGATCAAGGGGCGCTACCACCTCCCCCAGAAAACACTTTCCTACACACCCTCAAATGGCGTTTATCCTGCCCGATGAACCGCCCAGCCTACTCCCGCCCGTGCACATTTCCCGCCCGCCAGACCGCGCACGAAAAGCGGAAACGAAAGGTGACACTCCAGACGGCCCCGGGCTGCGAAAAACGGCTCGAAACCGGGCTTCTCCGAAGCGACACACCCTGCACAAAACAGGGCATTTTGCTGCCGGAAAGGGTTACACTTCCACCCCGCCTAGAACAGTTCCATCTGCGCCACCGGCGCGAAGCTCCTGCGGTGGAGCGGGCATGGGCCATGCGTGCGCAGGGCGGCGAGATGTTCGGGGGTGCCATAGCCCATGTTCTTTTCCCAACCGTAATGCGGATGCTCCAGCGCCGCTTCGCGCATCATCCGGTCGCGATATTCCTTGGCGATGATCGAGGCGGCGGAAATCGCCGGTTCCAGCGCATCGCCGCCCACGATGGCGCGGGCGGGCCAGCGCCATTCCTCGCGCCTTCCGGCGGGCGTCATATTGCCGTCCACCAGAACCTGCGCGGGCTGCGCGCCCAGTGCCGAGCAGAGATTGGCCATTGCATGGCTCATCGCCAGCATGGTGGCCTGGAAGATATTGATCCGGTCGATCTCCTCCACATGCACCACGCCGATGCCCCAGGCGCAGCGCGCGCGGATCGCCAGGTCCAGCTTGGCGCGCTTCGCGGGGGACAATTTCTTGGAATCGTCCAGACCCTTGGGCCGGGGCTTGCACAGCACGACTGCAGCGGCCACAACCGGCCCTGCCAGCGGCCCGCGACCTGCCTCGTCCACACCGGCAAGCAGGTTTTCTACTCCAAGCTCGGCACAAAAACGGGGATCAGGTGTTGAGCAGAGCATGATCAGGAATTTCCGGGCCTCTGCCCCTCTCCTTGCCTTCGTCACGCTTGCTCTCGCAAGCTGCAACTCCGCCTATTCGGGGGAAAGTTCCGCGCAATCGGTCGTCAATTCGGCTGACGACACCATCGGCCCCTTCGCGGTGACGCAAATGGGCGCCTTTAACGAGCCCTGGGCCATGGCGTTCGAGCCGGGCACCGGCAATCTCTTCATCAGCGAAAAGAAGGGCACGATCCAGTTCCTCACCCCCAACGGGGCGATCGGGGAAGTGAGCGGCGCGCCGGAAGTGGCCTATGGCGGACAGGGCGGGTTGGGCGATTTCGCCTTCGCGCCCGATTACACCACCAGCCGCCGCATCTATCTGAGCTGGGCGGAGCGCGCGGAAGAACCCAACCCCGAGAACAAGCGCCGCGCCGTGGTCGGCATGGGCAAGCTCAATTGCACCGGTAATACGAAATGCGCGATCGAAGGGCTGAAAGTGATCTGGCGGCAGGAACCCGCCATCGCCAGCTTCGGCCATTTCTCGCACCGCATCGCCTTCTCGCCCGACGGGGCCTATCTTTTCGTCACCAGTGGCGAACGGATGCAGGGCGCCCCGGCGCAGGATCTTTCTAACAATCTGGGCAAGGTGGCGCGCCTGCTGCCCGACGGCACGCCCGCCCCGGGCAATCCCTTCGCTTCGCGCGGCGGCGTTTCGGCGCAGATCTGGTCTTACGGCCACCGCAACCTGCTGGGCATCAAATTCGATAGCCAGGGCCGCTTGTGGGAACTGGAACATGGCCCCGCTGGCGGGGACGAGCTGAATATCGTGGAGCCCGGCAAGAATTACGGCTGGCCCGTGGTTTCGGATGGGGACGATTATTCAGGCACCCCGATCCCGCGCAATGCCACCCGCCCCGATTTCGCGGCCCCGGCGCTCAGCTGGAACCCGGTGATCGCGCCGGGCGATTTCATCTTCTATTCCGGCTCGCTCTTCCCGCAATGGCGCGGAAATGTGCTGATCGCGGGGCTCAAGACCCAGACTCTGGTGCGCGTCGCGATCGAGGGCGACAAGGCCCGCGAGGTGGAGCGCATCAAGCTGGGCATGCGCCTGCGCGATATCGAACAGGGCCCGGATGGCGCCATCTGGGTGGTGGGCGACGGGCCGGGCGGAAAGCTGCTGAAACTCACCCCGAAGGAATGACCCCCAGCGGCATTGCGGATTCGTTTGCATCGGGGGCTGCTTGACCCTATCGGGCGCGGCCCCCGAGGACTTCGCGATGACCGCCCCCGATACCACCCCTGCCCTGATCCCGCTCGACGCGGTCGACCCCGCCCTGATCGAGGAATTGCTCGACCGCGCATTCGGGCCCGACCGCCACGGCCGCACGGCCTACAAGGTGCGCGAAGGGATGGACTGGTTGCCGGGGCTGAGCTTCGCCGCGCTGGATTCGGACGGCCATCTGGTCGGCACGATCCAGACCTGGCCGGTCGCCCTGACCGATCCGGAAGGCCGCGCCCATCCCATGCTGATGGTCGGCCCGGTGGCGGTCGTTCCCGAACGGCAGGGCGAAGGCTTCGGCCAGGCGCTGATGCTGGCGACGCTGGGCGCGCTGGACGATCGCGCTCCGCTGCCGCAGGTTCTGATCGGCGATGCCGATTATTACGGCCGCTTCTTCGGCTTCAGCGCCGCGCCCACCGCGGGCTGGAGCGTTCCCGGCCCCTACGAGCGCGACCGGCTGCTGGTACGCGCCGCCAATCCTGCAATCCTGCCCGGCGAGGGTACACTCGGCCCTTGGCGAGGCTAGCCACTTCTGGCACGGCAGCGCCATGAGCCCGCTGTTCGACCGGCTGAAGACCATCTTCGACGAAGGCCACGGAGTGCAGCTTCCGGGGCTGAGGACCGATGCCGCCTTCGCCCCGCCCGGCGAAGTGCGCCCGGCAGCTGTGATGATCGGCGTTACCGACAGGCCCAATCCCGGTGTGCTGCTCACTCATCGCCCGCTGGCCATGCGCCAGCATGCCGGGCAGGTCGCCTTTCCAGGCGGAAAGCTCGATCCGGGCGAGGATGCGGTGGCCGCAGCGCTTCGCGAAACGCAGGAGGAGCTGGGCATAAACCCCTCCGACATATGGGTTATCGGCGCCACCGATCGCTTCATCACCGGCACCGGATATGACATCACGCCCGTGATGGGCGTCTTGCCGCCAGACCTGCCGATCGTTCCCAATCCGCACGAAGTTTCCGACTGGTTCGAAGCCCCTCTCGAATTCGTGCTCGATCCCGCCAACCGCGTACGCAGGCAGGCCGAATATCGCGGCCGCCTACGCGAATATACCGAGATTGTGTGGGAGGGGCACCGCATCTGGGGCGTCACCGCCGCGATCATCGAGAACCTGTCGCAGCGCCTTGCCTGGGAGGGCATCATTCGTGGCTGATTTCCTGCCTCCCGCACCCTGGACCGAACGGGAAGACCTCGTCCGCATGGTGGAGGCGCTTGGCTTTGCCCCCGATGGCACCAGCAATGCCCGCTGGGTAGGCGGCGCGGTGCGCGACAGCCTGCTGGGCGTGGAGCCTTCCGATATCGACTGCGCTACTCCTCTGAAGCCCCGCGATGTGATGGGCAGGCTGGAACGGGCAGGCATCCGCACGATCCCCACCGGGATCGATCACGGCACCATCACGGCGCTGCTTTCCGGCGGGAAGGTGGAGATCACCACTCTGCGGCACGATGTTTCGACCGACGGCCGCCGCGCGACGGTGGAATATGCCAGTGAATGGCAGGATGACGCGGCCCGGCGCGATTTCACGATCAACGCGCTCTATGTCGATCCGCGCACGCTGCGGATCTTCGACTATTTCGGTGGTCTGGAAGACCTTGCCGCCCGGCGCGTGCGCTTCATCGGCGATGCCCGCCAACGCATCCGCGAGGATCATCTGCGCATCCTGCGCTATTACCGCTTTCAGGCGCGTTTCGGATCGGGGCTCGATCCGGAAGCGGAGGAAGCCTGCGTAGAACTGGCCGCCACGCTCAAGGGCCTCAGCCGTGAGCGGGTGGCGATGGAATTGCTCAACCTGCTGGGCCTGCCCGATCCTGCCGACACGCTGCTGCGGATGCACGCACGCGGGGTGCTGGGCGTGGTTCTACCGGAAGTGACGCATCACGCGGTGGAGGCCCTGCCTCGACTGATCGCAGCCGAGACAGCTGCTGCCATCGCGCCTGATGCCATTCGCCGGATGGCCGCGCTGCTTCCGCCCTCGGCTCCGGTGGCGGAAACTGTGGCGGCCCGGCTGCGCATGTCGAAGGCCCAGCGCGAGCGGCTGTCCTGCGTTGCCGCGCGCCATGCGGACGACGCTGCAAATCCGCGTGCGCTCGCCTATCGCTGCGGCATGGATTGCGCAGTGGACCGCGTGCTGATGGCGGGAGGCGATCCCGCCCCACTCAAGGGCTGGCAAATTCCCGACTTGCCGCTGAAGGGCGGCGAAATCGTGCGGCGCGGCGTGGGCGCAGGGCCGGAAGTCGCGCGAATCCTGCGCAAGGTGGAAACACGCTGGGTAGAAGAGGATTTTCCCGGCCGCGAGCGCGTGCTGGAACTGCTTGAGGCGGAACTACCTGGCTGACCCCTCCCTAAACACTACCCTTCGCCCCGCTTCAGCCTCGCTTCATCCATGATTCCACAGGCTTGGGCGTTGCCAATCTAGGAGTTTGGTGTGAAGGTACCGATACAAATCGCGAGCACGCCTTGATATCTATGGATATCAGCGTAATTCATCGGGGTGAGGGCCAACCGCCCAGCCCGCCCGCCGTTCTCCACGGCAATGATGGCTCGCTATCCAGTTCTTGCGTTCTTTCGCGCAGGGTATCGCCCGGCTTTCAGGGCATTTGGTTCGAACGGACAGGTACGGAGCAGATTGATGAAATTTACTAAGATGGTCGCAGCTTCCCTGCTTGCCCTGGCAAGCGTTCCCGCCGCGGCGCAGAGTGATGTGGGTGCGGTCGTGGGGGCGACGGTCTATGGCTCTGACGCTGGCGAAATCGGCAAGATTCTGGAGGTCGGCCCCGATTACGTGATCGTGGATACCGGCGCGCATCAGGCCACCCTGCCCACCTCCTCGCTCGGCAAGGGTGCAAAGGGCCCGCTGGTCGGCCTGACCAAAGCGGAACTGGACGCATTCGTGGAGAAGGCCACGGCGGAAGCCGAAGCCAAGCTTGCCACCGCGCTGGTCGCCGGCAATGCGATCCACAGTTCCGACGGACTGGAAATCGGCAAGGTCCGCGAAGTAGATGCGGACGGCAATGTGGTGATCGACCGCGAGGCGGGCGCGATCTCGCTGCCCAAGAACCAGTTCACCGTGGATGCCAACGGCGGCCCGGCGCTGCTGTTCACCAAGGCCCAGCTCGACGCCGCCATCGGCGGCTGATTTTCCCGCTGACAGCGACGGGAGAGGCCGGGTGCGAGCAATCGCGCCCGGCCTTTTTATATCCGGCGATCAGAACTTGTTATCACGCGGGAAGCCGGTGGGCGGCAGGCGACCGGCAGCACCGCGCGCGACCTTCCACATGCGGATTTCCTTTTCGGTGCGCGTGCGCCCCGTATCACCGCCCATGGTCCAACTCAGGCCATCGTCCAGCTTGAAAGTGACCGCATCCGACATGCCGCCATCGCGGTAACGCTGCAGTTGCACGCCCTGCCCGCGGCCCATCACCGGCACTTCCTGCAGGTGGAACACGATCAGCTTGCGGTTGTCGCCCACCACGGCGACGTGATCGTCTTCCTCCGCGATCGGACGCACAACGCTGAGCTTCACCTTGTCCTTGACGTTCACCACCTGCCGGCCCTTGCGGGTTTCGGCGAGCAGCTCGTCCATCTCAGCGGCGAAGCCCTTGCCATTGGTGGCGGCCAGCAGCAGCTTGCCTTTGGGCCTGTAGGCCAGCGCGGCCACGATAGCGGCATCGGTATCGATATCCACCATGGTGCGGATCGGCTCGCCAAAACCGCGCGCGCCGGGCAGCTTGTCGGCCCCCAGTGTGAAGAACCGGCCATTGTCGGCGGCGATCAGCAGCTTGTCCGTGGTCTGGCAATGGAGCGCATAGGCAGGTCCGTCGCCTTCCTTGAACTTCCATTCCTGATCCAGCGGCAGATGGCCCCTGGCCGCGCGAATCCAGCCCTTGGCCGAGAGGATCACCGTTACCGGCTCCTTCTCGATCATCGCATCCATGGAGAATTCCACCGTCGGCGCGGCTTCGGAAATAGTCGTGCGGCGGCGGCCCAGAGCCGTATCCTCGCCATAATCCTTGCGCAGCGCCTTGAGATCGCGGGTCAGGCGAGTGCGCTGGCGCGCAGGCGAACCGAGCAGCTTTTCCAGCTCCTCCCGCTCGGCCAGCAGATCGGCGTGTTCGCCGCGCAGTTCCATTTCCTCCAGCTTGCGCAAGCTGCGCAGCCGCATGTTGAGGATCGCCTCGGCTTGCCGGTCGGTCAGGTTGAATTCGGCCATCATCACCGGCTTGGGCTCATCCTCGGTGCGGATGATCTCGATCACCCGGTCGAGATTGAGGAAGGCGATGATATAGCCTTCGACCAGTTCCAGCCGCGATGCGATCTTGTCCAGCCGGTGCTGGGTGCGCCGCTGGAGGATATCGATCTGGCTGGTGATCCAGTGGCCCAGCAGTTCCTTCAGCCCCATCACCATCGGCGTGCGGGTGGCATCGAGCACATTGAGGTTGAGGCTGAAGCGGCTTTCCAGATCGGTCAGCTTGTAAAGCGATTCCTTGAGCAGTTCCGGGTCGATATTGCGGCTCTTGGGCACCAGCACGATGCGCACCGCCGTGTCGCTCTCGTCGCGCACATCTTCCAGAATCGGCAGCTTGCGGTCGGCAATCAGCTGGGCGATCTGTTCGATCAGCTTGCCCTTCTGCACCATGTAGGGGATTTCGGAGATAACGAGCTGGTATTGCCCGCCGCCCAGCCGCTCGATCCCCGCATCGCGATCCGCCTCTTCCTTCGCCTCTGCGGCATGGAACCGCCCGCGCACGCGGAAACTGCCCCGCCCCGTCTCATAGGCATGGGAAATGGCGGCCGGACTGTCCACGATCACGCCCCCGGTCGCGAAGTCCGGCCCGTGAAACAGCTCCATCAGGCGGGTGTGTTCGACATGCGGATTCTCGACCAGTTCCAGCGTGGCGTCTACGATCTCGGCGACGTTGTGGCTGGGGATCGAAGTGGCCATGCCCACGGCAATGCCGGTGGCACCATTGGCGAGCAAATTGGGGAAGAGACCCGGAAAGATTTCAGGTTCTTCCTCCTCATTATTGTAAGTCGGTATGAAGTTGACGGTGCCTTCGTCCAGCCCGTCCATCAGCTGCATCGCCGTCTTCGTCAGGCGCGCTTCGGTGTAGCGATAGGCGGCGGCATTATCGCCATCGATATTGCCGAAATTGCCCTGCCCTTCGACCAGCGGATACCGCAGCGAGAAATCCTGCGCGAGGCGGACCATCGCGTCATAGACCGCCGCATCACCATGCGGATGATACTTGCCGATCACGTCGCCCACGACGCGGCTGGACTTCTTGAAGGCGTTTGCCGGATCGAGCTTGAGCGCCCGCATCGCCCACAACAGGCGGCGGTGGACGGGCTTCAGCCCGTCGCGCAGATCGGGCAGCGAACGCGCCGTAATGGTGGAGAGCGCATAGACAAGGTAACGCTCCGACAGGGCGGAATCGAACGGTGCATCGACAATCGCGTCGAACGCGTCATCGTCTTCGGTCGTGATGGCCATGGAAGTGCCCTAACACCCCAAAGGCGGGCGCTCTAGCGAGCTTGTGCGGGAATCCACATTATCCCACGGCATATTTCGTCCTTGCGAGCGGCAGGGCCTCGAAGCAATCCAGGGCCCGATCCGCAACACTCCAGATTGGCGCAGCGGCTTTGCCTCCTCGCAAGCACGAATATGGCCTGGCCGGCGTGGACAAAATCGATTTGGAGCAACGAGGGCGGAAATTCGCAATTCCCGTTCGGAATGCTGCCTTTCCCGAACCGATCCGGTGGCGGATGCTTCCTGCCCAGACCCGGCGGTGCGATGTGTCACCTTTCCGGGCAGGAAAATACCCTGTTTCGTTGTCAGCGTATTTCCTCCGTCCGGCCAGGTTTTCTGCCGCTTTTGGAGGTTTTTCGCGCGCCAGACTGTCACCTTCCATTTCGGGTTTTCGTGCAGCCCCTGCGCGTTCCGGCAGGCCCGGCTGACATAGGCTTCAGCTGCGCAACGCAGGACGGTGGCAAGGCTGTTCATCGAACAGGATAGACCCCATTCGAGGGCATGTAGGAAAGTGTTTTCTGCCCACGGGAGCACGAAGTGGGATGGACGCCAATTCGTACACGCCACCTAGGGACCTTACCCTAGAACCCCTGCGCGTCGCGGCTTTCGCGCGGGATGCGCACGGTGAGCCCCTCAAGTTCGGGCGTGAGCACGATCTGGCACGACAGGCGGCTGGTGCGTTCCACTGAGGCGGCAAGGTCCAGCATATCTTCCTCATCCTCGCTGGCGGGCTTCAGGCGCACGAACCAGTCTGGATCGACGATCACATGGCAGGTCGAACAGGCCATCTGCCCTTCGCATGTGCCTTCCAGCGGCATCCCCACGGCCTGCCCGGCTTCGAGCAGCGAAATGCCCTCCCCCCCCTCGGCTTCGACCCTGTTGCCATCGGTGGTGACGAACGTGACCTTGACCATCTCTATTCCTGCCCTGCTGCCGCGCGATTGATCTGTGCGGCGGCCTGTTCGATTTCTTCCATCGCCGTATAGCGCCCGAAGCCGATGCGGATCGAGCTTTTTGCCTGCGCGTCCGAAAGGCCCAGCGCGCGCAGCACATGGCTGGGGCGGCCCGAGCCGGAGGCACAGGCCGAACCGGCCGAGAAACAGATCGTCCGCAGATCCGACATCAGCCGCGCGACATCCAGCCCCTCGCGCCTCAGATTAAGATTGCCCTTCCAGCGCGCATCCGCGCTGCCGTTGAGCGTCCATCCGGCAAACAGCTCGCGCGCCCGGTTCCACAGCTTTTCGACATGGGCCGCGTCGGCCTCCATCCGCTCCTTCGCCAGCTTTGCCGCCGCGCCGAAACCCGCGCAGAGCGCCGGGCTGAGCGTGCCGGAGCGCAGGCCCTGCTCCTGCCCGCCGCCATGCATCTGCGGATCAAGCACAATTCCGTCCCGCACCCAAAGCGCCCCGATGCCCTTGGGGCCGTAGAGCTTGTGGGCGGAAATCGCGATCAGATCGGCATTGGCCGGGGCGGCGAGCTTGCCCGCGCCCTGCACCGCATCGCACAGGAACAACGCGCCTGCGCCATGGGCCGCATCCGCCAGCGCCTCCACCGGCTGGATCGTGCCGATCTCATTATTGACCTGCATGATGGCAAGGAGGCCCAGCCTTTCCGGCAGGGGCGTTCCGGCGCTTACCAGCCCGTCGCGATCCACCGGCAGGATCTGCGCCTCGCTCGTCGACCGCAGCGCTTCAAGGCAATCGAGCACTGCCGCATGTTCGATCGCGCTGGCGGCCAACACACTGCCGGGGCGGGCCGTGCCCTTGATCGCCAGATTGATCGCCTCGGTCGCGCCGGAAGTGAAGATCACCCGCCCGCCCGGCGGCAGCAGCCCCGCCACCTGCTCGCGCGCGACTTCCACTGCGGCGGCGGCCTGCCGGCCCATGCGGTGCGGCGAATGGGGATTGCCGAAACCCATGGTCTCCGGCCCGCCCAGCCAGGGCAACATCGCATCCCGCGCTTCCGGCGCAAGCGGTGTGGTTGCCTGATAGTCGAGATAGATCATGCAGCCGCCGCCCGACCCGCCACGGCGCGCCACTGCGCGATAAACGCCCTGATATCCCCCTCAGTGGTCTCCCGCCCGATGCTCACGCGGATCACTTCGCCGGGATGGGCATAATCGATGGCAGAGAGCACGTGGCTGACCTTGAGACTGCCCGAGGAGCAGGCGCTGCCCGCCGAAACCGCAATTCCCGCCGCATCGAAGCGGATCAGCTGGGCATTGGCCGATGTGCCGGGCATCCGATAAGCGGCGATGGAGGGGACGCGGGCAGTCTCCTCGCATAGGGATTCCCCGCCCGCCGCAAGGATCGCATCGTCCAGCAGATGGCGCAGGCGCACGGCCTCATCCAGCCAGCCCCGGTCAGCCTCCAGCGCGGCGGCCATGGCCATTGCGCCCGGCAGGTTTTCGGTCCCCCCGCGATAGCCGCGCTCCTGCCCGCCGGTCGGCCGGAGCAGCGCCCAGTCGCGTACCAGCAGCGCACCCATGCCGATAGGTCCACCGAATTTATGGGCCGAAAGCGCGATCAGATCCGCATCGGGCAGAATCATCTTGCCCGCTCCCTGCGCGCAATCGGCCAGCAGCACGCCCCCGGCGCCGCGCACGGCATCAGCCACGGCGTAGAGCGGCTGGAGCACGCCCGTCTCGCTATTGGCCTGCTGCACCGCAACCAGCCCCGGCAGCGCACAATCGGCCGGGTTCACGAGACCCAGCGGATCGACCGGCAGCCGCTGCGCGTCCCCCACATGGCGCAGCACGGCCTCATGCTCCACCGCGCTCACCGCCAGCAGCGGCGCTTGCGCGCGGGTGATCGCTATGGCCAGCGCCTCGCTCGCGCCGGAGGTGAAGATCAGTTCGCCTTCCCAGCCCAGCGCCGCCTTCACGCGCATACGCGCATCCTCCAGCGCCGCGCGCGCCTTGCGGCCTTCGGCATGAGGGCTGGACGGGTTGGCCCAGATGGCAAAACCCTGCCGCATAGCCTCCCCCGCTTCGGGCAGCAGAGGGGTAGTGGCGGCAAAATCGAGATAGATTCGGTTCGACATCAGGGACTTTTGCTGGCTTTCGGCGCAGGGCAATTGCGAAAATCGCACTCGACACTATATAGCCAGCAACTCCCCGCGCGCCAGCCGCGCACTCACCCGTTATTTCGAGAGCCGACCATGCCCGCTGTTATTTTCCCCGGTCCCGAAGGCCGCCTCGAAGGCCGCTTCCAGCCCGCTCCCCGTCCGCGCGCGCCTGTCGCGATGATCCTGCACCCGCATGCCCAGGCAGGCGGGACGATGAATGATCGCATCACGCAGCGCCTGTACAAGACCTTCGTGGATCGCGGCTTTGCCACTCTGCGCTTCAACTTCCGCGGCGTGGGCCGCAGCCAGGGCAGCTTCGACAATGGCGTGGGCGAACTGAGCGACGCGGCCGCCGCGCTCGACTGGGTGCAGTCCATCCATCCCGAGGCGCAGACCACCTGGATCGGCGGCGTCAGCTTCGGCGCGCTGATCGGCATGCAGCTGCTGATGCGCCGCCCGGAGATTCGCGGCTTCATCTCGGTGGCCCCGCCGGCCAATATGTATGACTTCTCCTTCCTCGCCCCTTGCCCCGCGAGCGGACTGATCGTGCAGGGCGCGGCCGACACGGTGGTGCAGCCGCAGGCCGTCCAGAAGCTGGTCGACAAGCTGCGCACGCAGAAGCACATCACCATCCATCACGAGGAAATCCCCCGGGCGAACCATTTCTTCGAGCATGAGCTGGAAGATCTGATGGGCGCGGTGGACAATTATCTCGACTTCCGCCTCTCGCCGGATTGCCCGATCCGCTAAGGGCCGGAACAGCGCCGAATTCCGGGGGGCGGGTGCGCATCGGCGCGCCCGCCCCCTTCGTATTTATGCGTAACTGCCTGAAGCCGCTTGTCGGCATCATCTCAAATCTGTAATGTTATAACATCATAAGCGGTCGCCCGCTTTCCTGAGCACCCAAAAAAATGGGCGGCCGAACCAAAGGAGAGCATGCCATGGCTTATGTCGACCGCCTGAGTGGCACCAACAAGGCTACCTCCATCGCCACGGTGGCGATTATCCACGCCGCGATCGGCGCGGCGCTGATCTACGGGCTGGCTGCGGAATTCGTGGTGAAGCAGGATGACGGGCCATTGAAGGTGAATACCTTCCCCGTTCCGAAGGCATCGCCCCCACCCAGCGATACGCCCAGCGCGACGCCCTCCACCAGCACGATCACCACGGTGAACCCGCCGATCGACACGAAGCAGAACGATCAGGCCACCGCCGTTCCCATGCCCTATCCGACGGCCACCACCGTCGTGGTGACACCAACCTCCTACCCCACCTATAAGCCCAGCTTCCCGGTCGAAGAACGGCCGACGCAGCCGGCCTTCACGCCCAAATCGCCCAGCCCGGCGAACGACCGTTCCGGTTGGGTGACTACTGCCGATTATCCCGCGCGCGATCTGCGCCTGGGGCACACCGGTACGGCGAAATATCGCGTGGTGGTGAGCAGCTCGGGCAAGGTCCAGAGCTGCGAGATCACCGGATCGAGCGGCTTTGCGGGGCTGGACGAGGCGACCTGCAAATATGTCTCGCGCCGCGCCCGCTTCGACCCGGCGAGCAACGGCAATGGCGAGAAGATCGTGGGAACCTGGTCCGGCTCGGTGAGCTGGCGGATCCCGGAATAATTGCCTGACCTACTCGGCGAGCGCGGCGGCCTTTTCGGCTGGCGCCTCGCCGCTTTCATCGGGGATCGTCCAGATCAGCACATTGCCGATCATCACGATGGCCAGCACCACCATCAGCGATACCTGCTTGAGCGGCCCGCCCTTGCGCCACAGCACGAAGGCCCCGATCAGCAGCGCGATGGCAGCCAGCATGAGAATGGAAAGCACCATGTCCATTCCCATCCCCTAGCGGCCAAGTCCGGCGCTGAAAAGCACGGCATTTGACAGGGCTGGCTGTTCATTCCACACACCGCCCATGCAAAACCCGGTTCAGATGAAACTAACCCGCCGCCAGACGCTTGCAGGGCTCGGCGTCGGCATCTCCACCCTCGCCCTTGCGGGCTGCATGGACAGAGCGGGTCTGGCTTCAACGCCGCACGCCCAATCCGCCACCGCGCTGCTTGACGAAATCGCGTGGGACCTGATCGAACTGGAACCGGGCACCGCAACCGGCCTCGGCATCGACATTGGCGAGAAGGCCTATCTGCGCGCCCGTATGTCCGACACTTCGCCAGAGGGCATGGTGCATTATGCCGGCAATCTGCGTGACGGGCTGGCCAAATTGCGCGCCTTCGACAAGGCCGGGCTCGATCCCGCCACCCTCACTAGCCTCGAAGTGGTCGAAAGCGCCTATTCTACTGCATTGGAAGGCTTCGCCCTGCCCTATGGCGATGTCGCGACGGGCAGCTGGCGCAATGCGCCCTACGTCGTGATCCAGAATGTCGGCGCCTATCTGGACGTGCCTCGCTTCCTCGATTCCGACCATCCGGTGCGCGAGAAGGCGGATGCAGAGGCCTATATTGCCCGGCTCGAAGCCTTCCCCGCCATGCTTGATGGCGAGACGTCGCGCATGCAGGCCGCCACCAGGCTGGGCGTGATCCCGCCCGCCTTCCTGCTCGACAAGGCGATTGCGCAGATGGAAAGTTCGCTGGCCGATGCGCGGCTGGGCGGCGGCCTCGTCGGTTCGCTCACCGCGCGCACCAAGGATATTCCCGGCGATTGGGAAAATGCCGCCAGCCGGATCGCCACCAAGCAGGTCGCGCCTGCACTGGAGCGGCAGCTCGCCGAATTGCGGCTTCAGCGCTATCAGGCGACTGAGGATGCCGGCATGTGGGCCCGCCCCAAGGGCGAGGAATGGTATCGCTGGGCGCTGAAGGCCAGCACCACCACCACGCTGGGGCCGGACGAAATCCACGAAATGGGCCTCACCCAGCTGGCCGAAATCCACGGCCGGATGGACACTATCCTGCGGGATATCGGCTATAAGGACGGGCCGGTGGGCCAGCGGATGCGCGAACTGGCCGAAGATCCGCGCTTCAAATTCACCGAGGGCGATCCCGGCCGGGCCGAGATCATGGGTTTCATCCAGCAGCGGATCGACTGGATCAGGGCGCAGATGCCGCGCGCATTCCGCACGCAGGTGCGCGCCAATCTGGAAGTGCGCCGCCTGCCCTTGTCCGAAGAACCGGGCGCGCCCACGGCCTATGGCGGCTCCGGCTCGATCGACGGGACCATTCCGGGCAAGATGTGGATCAACCTGCTGACCACCGATCTGCACCGCGAATATACCTTGCCCACTCTGGTCCATCACGAAACGATCCCGGGCCATGTCTGGCAGGGCGAATATGCCAACCAGATGCCGCTGATCCGGTCCCGCCTGGCGTTCAACGCCTATTCCGAAGGCTGGGCGCTTTATGCCGAACAGCTTGCGGACGAGCTGGGCGCCTATGCCGATCATCCCGCATGGCGTCTTGGCTATCTGCAGGATCAGGCCTTCCGCGCCTGCCGTCTGGTGGTGGACACCGGCCTGCACCACAAACGGTGGACGCGCGAACAGGGTGTGGCCTTCTTCGTCGAGCGCAATGGCGACAATCCGCAAGAAGTGGCGAGCGAAGTGGATCGCTATTGCAGCTGGCCGGGCCAGGCCTGCGGATACAAGGTCGGCCATACCGAGATCGTGCGCCAACGCGGCCTCGCGCAAGCGGCGCTGGGCAGCCGGTTCGACCTGCGCGATTTCGACGATGCGGTGGTGAAAGGCGGCAATGTGCCGCTCGACGTGCTGGCGAAGAATGTCGCGCGTTATGTGGAGGGAGCGAGGGGGTAAGCTGCGCCAGCCCCAATCGTCACCCCGGCCTTCTTCTCGTCACCCCAGCGAAAGCTGGGGTCGCTGGCCATAGCGCGGAAGGTGAGAGATCCCAGCTTTCGCTGGGATGACGATGTGAACGCGCGCATTTGGCGATTTCACTTGACATAACGAACCCATTTGGCTATATGGCCCAGCATTCCGCAGGCGATAGCAAGCCCGCTGGATACCAATCCGGAGCAAGGCCAAGTCGACAGCATTGCTCCCTTGTTCTTGTTCGCATGAACAACGCGGCGGGCGCGGCTCCCTTGGGCGGTTATCCCAATGGCACGCCTCCAGCGCTCAGACGCGGCAGATCGGATGAGCGGCTCCCTCTTCCACACTCCGCATCCCTGCCCCCAAGGACGGGCAGGCTACCGGGGCGGAAACGGACCGCCGGTGGCGCGAGGCTATCACTCGCGGGGGAAAGACACGCCGCTCGCGAGCCCGCGGCAGCTTTCCCGGCCGATCGTCGACCACAAGGGTCGAACCCAAGGCGCAGCGGACTGGCGCCCGGTCATTCGCAAATGCTTCCGCCCGCCCTGCACGCGCCATTCCCTGACGCCGTGCCGGCCGCGCGATTGGTCTTTGGTTTCCATGCTGGCGTTATGGTCCGGGGCCCCGCCGGATGAATAATAGCGCTTGAACCTCACCTCCGTCATTCCCGCGCAAGCGGGAACCCAGGGGCAGCGGTTGAACTGGGTTCCCGCTTGCGCGGGAATGACGAAGGGAAAGGCGGGGTGCAAACTTCTTCGTGTCTTCGTGTGAGACCCAAATAACCCCAACTCCCATTTGCCTCCCGCGCCAAATCGTGAAAAAGGCCCCGCACGAATAAGGAGAGTCCCATGCCCGGTCTGCGCCCAGAAATCGATCCCGATGGTCTGCTTGAATTCTCGGTGGTGTTCACCGACCGTTCGCTGAACCACATGAGCCAGGCCTTCCAGCATGTAATGCGCGATATCCATGCGACCCTGTGCGAAGTCTATCACGCCGAGCGCGCCGTGATCGTCCCCGGCGGCGGCACCTATGGCATGGAAGCGGTCGCCCGCCAGTTCGCCACCGGCCAGAAGGTGATGGTGATCCGCAACGGCTTCTTCTCCTACCGCTGGACCCAGATATTCGAGGCCGGATCGATCCCGGCGGAGGAAATCGTGCTGAAGGCCCGCCGCATCGGCAATGGCGGGGCCGATCAGCCCTTCGCCCCGGCACCGATCGAGGAAGTGGTGGCCGCGATCGAGGCGGAAAAGCCCGCCGTGGTGTTCGCGCCCCATGTGGAAACCGCATCGGGCATCATCCTGCCCGAAGATTACATCGGCGCCCTGGCCGATGCCGTCCATTCGGTGGGCGGGCTGTTCGTGCTCGATTGCATCGCATCGGGCTGCGCCTGGGTGGATATGGAAGCCACCGGCGTGGACGTGCTGATCTCCGCCCCGCAAAAGGGCTGGTCCGCCCCGCCCTCCGCTGGCCTCGTGATGATGCGCGATGCCGCGCTGGAGCGGTGCCGCGAAACGAAGTCCACCAGCTTCGCCGCCGATCTGGGCAAGTGGAACACCATCATGGAAGCCTATCTCAATGGCGGCCATGCCTATCACGCCACCATGCCCACCGACGCGCTGCGCGTGTTCCGCGATGCCATGCTGGAAACCAAGCGGATCGGCTTCGACACGCTCTGCGCCGCCCAGTGGGAACAGGGCAACAAGGTGCGCGAGATGTTCGCCGCGCGCGGCATCAAGTCGGTAGCCGCCGATGGCTTCGGCGCGCCGGGCGTGGTCGTGTGCTTCACTGAGGATCCGGAACTGCAAAACGGCAAGAAATTCGCCGCGCTGGGCCTGCAGATCGCCGCTGGCGTGCCGCTGATGGTTGACGAAGGGCCGGACTACAAAAGCTTCCGTATCGGCCTGTTCGGGCTGGATAAATTGAAGGACGTGCCTGCCAGCCTCGCCCGGCTGGAAGCCGCCTTCGACGAGGTTTTACCGGGCTGAAATATCCTTTTCGTGCCGGGGGAAAGGGGGCTGAATCCTGTGGGAAACCCCCTTTTTCAACCCCCGTTTTAACGGGGTGTTAGGGATACCGGTTTAAACCCGTGTAATGGGTAGGAAACACGCAACAGAGCAGCGTGCGAAGGTGGATGCGGGCTTTTGCGAGCACCGCAGCCTCGCCTTCCGCATCACGCCGAAGCAGGCGTGGATGGTTGTTGTTCTAGGCGTTCTGTTCACCTGCCTGGTCGATTACGCGACCGGCAGGTATATCTGGGTCGGCCCGATTTATCTCGCCTTCATCGGCCTGGCCGCATGGACGCTGGGATGGCGTCAGGCGATGGCGGTGTTCTGCGTCTGCATCGTCGTTGGCGCTGCGGCGAACAGCAACAACCTCTATCCTTACAACACCCCCATCTCTCCGATCGATTTTCTGGTGCGTATTCCGCCGGTTCTGGCGATCATCGCGCTTCTCGCCCATGCCCGCCACGCCTGCGAGGTGGAATGGCGACTGGCGCGCACCGATCCGCTGACGGGCGCGCTCAACCGCAAGGCATTTTTCGAAATGGCCGGAGCGATCGAGGAATCGAAAGGCTGGCATGTGCTTGCCTATGCCGATCTCGACGGGCTGAAGGCCCTCAACGATCTGCACGGCCACGCGCGCGGCGATGCCAGCCTCAAGGCCTTTGCCCAGCACGTCAGGTCCGCGATCCGCAAGGACGATATCTTTGCCCGCATCGGCGGCGACGAGTTCCTGGTCTATATGGCCGTGCGCGATGCACAGGCCGGGCTCACCGTGGCGAACCGGCTGCATGTGGCGATGAATTCCGCCACCAATGAATTTTTCGATGGGCTGAATTGCAGCGTCGGCGCACTGATCCTGGCCCCCGGCCAGCGCTCGATCGACCGCGAACTGCGTCTCGCAGACGAGTTGATGTATGAAGCCAAGCAGAGCGGTGCCGCGCTGACCGTAGCAACCGCCCGCCTGCGCGGCGAGGGCTTTGCGTCAGAAGGCCGCTGGATGTCTACCCCAGCCATGGCCTATGCTGCGGCGGCAGGGCATGAATTCAGGCAGGCCCCTCGCGACGAAGGGGCCGAAGCGCATACCGCAACGGTTTCGGAAAAGAAGGCCGCCCCCGCACGATCGCAAAAGGCGGCCTGACGCGTCCGCTCCCGCTAGCGGGAGGCCGATCAACTCTTGCCGAACAGACCCTTGGCCATGCCGGCGATATCGTCGAGCGGATTGCCGTCGCCGTCGCGGTCGAGAATATTGGCGAATTCCATCAGCGAACCTTCGCCGCCGATGTGGTCCACGATCTGTTTGAGAGTGCCCGTGGGCAGTCCGGTGCTGGCGGCAGCCGCTTCCACCGTATCGCCTTCAAGCTGGTGGGCATGGCCCAGCGCCGCGATCGCCTTTTCAGCCACGCCCGGATCAATGCCCAGCTTGGCCGCAAGATTGGCCACATCGTCAGGCGCGCCGGAAATGCCCTTGAGGATCGAATCGAAAACACTCATGCCGCACTCTCCTTGAACTAACTGACGGTCAGAATGGCATGATGCGCCGATGCCGCATTGGTGCAAGTCAAAATTCCACCGCAGCGGACCGCCGCAAGTGCTTGAATTCACGGCGATGGTCCAAGAATCAGAAAAGGGGGCCCTTACGGAACCCCCTTTTCCTCCTCTCCAACTCGTGTGCAGAGCTGGCTGCGCCTTAGGCTACGGGCGCCGCCTGCTTCACGCTCTCGTCGACATGGTCGGCAAATTGTTCGAAATTGTCAACGAAGAGCTGAACGAGCTTCGCGGCAGTCGCGTCATACTCGTCCTTGTCCGCCCAGGTGGAACGCGGATCGAGGATCGACGTATCGACCCCCGGCACGGCCACCGGCACATCGAAGCCGAAGTTGGGATCCTTGCGGAACTCGGCATTGTTCAGCGAACCGTCGAGCGCGGCATTCAGCAGCGCGCGGGTTTCCTTGATCGGCATCCGCTTGCCCACGCCATATTTGCCGCCGGTCCAGCCGGTGTTGACCAGCCAGCAGGAGACGCCGCCCTTGGCGATGCGTTCCTTCAGGAGGTTGCCATAGACGCTGGGATGGCGCGGCATGAAGGGCGCGCCGAAGCAGGTGGAGAACGTGGCTTCCGGCTCGGTCACGCCGATTTCCGTACCGGCCACCTTGGCAGTGTAGCCCGACAGGAAGTGATACATTGCCTGATCCGGCGTGAGGCGCGAGATCGGAGGCAGCACGCCGAAGGCATCGGCAGTGAGCATGATCACATTCGAGGGAACCGGGCCGAGGTTCTCTTCCGAAGCATTCGGAATGAAGTCGATCGGATAGGCACCGCGGCTGTTCTCGGCGAGCGAATTGTCGTCGAAATCGAGTTCGCGGGTCGCCTCGTCCATCACCACGTTTTCAAGCACGGTGCCGAACATGCGGCTGGTGGCGTAGATCTCCGGCTCGGCCTCGGCCGAGAGGCGGATCATCTTGGCGTAGCAGCCGCCTTCGAAGTTGAAGACCGCCGTGTCGGACCAGCCATGTTCGTCATCGCCGATCAGCGTGCGGCTGGCATCGGCCGAAAGCGTGGTCTTGCCGGTGCCGGAAAGGCCGAAGAACACCGCCGTCTTGCCGTCCGCGCCGATATTGGCGGAACAATGCATCGGCATCACGCCCTTGGCCGGCAGCAGGAAGTTGAGGATGCCGAACACGCTCTTCTTCATTTCGCCGGCATATTTGGTGCCGCCGATGAGGATCAGCTTTTCCGACAGATTGACCGCAATCACCGTCTCGCTGCGGCAGCCATGGCGCGCCGGATCGGCAACGAAGCTGGGCAGATCGATGATGGTATATTCTGGCACGAAGCCGTCCAGATCCTCGGCCGTCGGACGAACCAGCAGGGTGCGGATGAACTGGTTATGCCAGGCCAGTTCGTTGATCACGCGCACATTGACGCGGTGATCGATCTGCGAACCGCCGAACAGGTCGGCCACATAGAGCTGGTCCTTCTCGGCCAGCGCCTTGAAGAAATCTTCCTTCAGCGCGGCGAAATGTTCCGGGCTCATTTCGACATTGGTCTTGCCCCACCACACGGTGTGCTCGGTCACGCCGTCGCGGACCATGAACTTGTCCTTCGCCGAGCGGCCGGTGTGCTGGCCGGTTTCCACCACCAGCGGACCATGGGCGGCAAGACGGCCTTCGCCGTTGCGCACGGCGTGTTCGACGAGCGAAGCAGTCCCCAGATTCGCGTGGATCTTGGCGGACGTGGAAATGCCCTGACGGTCGAGCGGGAAGGAAAGCGGGGCGGTCAAATTCGTCTCCAGACTAAAGGGCCAGAGTGTTCTGGTCGGCATAGCGGCGTTTTTACGCTGCAAGAAACGCGGTTCGCATAGTCGCCCAGCGCCCCTTCGTCAAACTGACGTATTTGCGGCGAAAATGCTGATTTATCACAATGTTTTACCGCACCTGCGTTGCAGCGGGACTCGGTTGAGGCGTTGTCTATTTCGCGTGAAATCGTTAATCGCGGGCTTCGATACCATCAGGACAGCCCGCAAATGGCGCATCAGCCCGGCCCTTCCCATGCAAGTCAGACCGCTTCGCAAGCGGGCGAGGCGCAGCAGGTTATTGCGCTGGTGGACGATGATCGCAACATCCTGACCAGCGTTTCGATCGCGCTCCAGTCCGAAGGTTTCGCCACCCGCGTCTATACGGACGGGGCCGCCGCACTCAAGGCGCTGACGGAGAACCCGCCCGATCTGGCCGTGTTCGACATCAAGATGCCGCGCATGGACGGGATGGAATTGCTGCGCCGCCTTCGCGAGACTTCCACTCTCCCGGTGATCTTCCTGACCAGCAAGGATGATGAGCAGGACGAGGCCGAGGGCCTGGCTATGGGGGCCGACGATTACATCGCCAAACCCTTCAGCCAGAAGCTGTTGATCGCCCGCATCCGCGCGATCCTGCGGCGCAGCACCATGGCCCCGCAACCTACGAACGGAGAGGAGGCGGAAGCCGCCCCCGCCGGCGAGGAGATCGCGCGCGGTCGCCTGCGGATGGACCCTGCGCGCCACAAGGTGTGGTGGGACGATCTGATCGTTTCCCTCACCGTTACCGAATTCCTGATCCTGGAAGCGCTGGCCGCCCGCCCCGGCGTGATCAAGAGCCGCAACCAGCTGATGGATGCCGCCTATCCCGACGATGTCTTCGTGGACGATCGCACGGTGGACAGCCACATCAAGCGGATGCGTCGCAAGTTCCGTTCGGTGGACCCGGAATTCGGCGCGATCGAAACGCTTTACGGCGCGGGATACAGCTTCTCCGATGGCTGACACACCCGAAGCCAGACGCGTGGCGCGCCGGTTCGAGCGTCCGATCTTCACCCCGCGCGCATCGCTGACGATCCGCATCCTCACCTTCAACATCATCGCCTTGTCCATCCTTGCGGGGAGCTTCTTCTATCTCGACAATTACCGCCGCCAGCTGATCGAGGAGCGCTTCCGCCTCGCCCGCAGCGAAGCGCAGATCACGGCCGAGGCGCTGCTGGGCGTGCGGCCCGACCTGCGCGACCGGCTGATGGTGCAGATCGGGCAGGAACAGAAGCTCCGGCTGCGGCTCTACCGGCCCGACGGATCGCTGGCGAAAGACAGCTTCGCCCTTGCCGGGCCTTCCTTCACTCTCGTCGATCCGGACCGCGAACCGTGGTATCAGCATGCCGCGCGCTTGCTGGATCGGGCGATGGACGTGATATTGGGGGCGGAGCCGGTGCCTGCCTATGTCGAACCGCGCAACACATTCGCCGCTTCCTGGCCCGAACTGGCAGACGCGCGCGAGACCATGCGCACCCAGGTGTTCCTGCGCTATGCCCCCGATCGCACCCCGATAATCACCGCCGCCGCCCCGGTGGGGCTGGACGGCACGACCCTGCTGACCACCCGCAACGCCATCGACATCACCAAGCGCGTGCGTGATGCGCGCCAGACGCTGGCGATCATCGTGGCGGCAGCGGTGCTCATCTCGATCCAGCTTTCGCTCTATCTTGCAAAGATCATCGTGCGCCCCCTGCGGGTGCTGGTGCGTGCCGCCGTGCGGGTGCGTCTGGGGCGTGACCGCGAGGTGGTCGTCCCCCGCCTGCCCGACCGGCGCGACGAGATCGGGATGCTGGCCCGCGCCATTTCCGACATGAGCTCCGCCCTGCGCCACCGGATCGACGCGGTGGAGAGCTTCGCGGCGGATGTCGCCCACGAATTGAAGAACCCGCTGGCCTCGCTGCGCAGCGCGCTGGAAGCGCTCTCCAAGATCGAGGAGCCCGCCCTGAGGCGCCAGCTGACCGATATTGCCCTGCATGACGTCCAGCGCATCGACCGGCTGGTGAGCGAGATTTCCGACGCCAGCCGCATCGATGCCGAGCTGACCCGCGCCACTTTCGAGCCGGTGGACATTGCCGCCCTCATTGCCAATGCCGTGGGCGCGCGCGAGCATCGCGTGGAGACGGAAGGACGCGCGATCCGGCTCAAGCGCAAGGGGCGCGGTCCCTTCGTGGTGCTGGGCGTTCCCGCACGGCTGGAACGGGTAGTGGAGAACCTGCTGGACAATGCCGTGTCTTTCTCCCCCCCCGATGGCGAGATCACCATCGAATTGCGCGCACATGACGATGTGGTGGAAGCCACCATCCGCGATCAGGGCCCGGGCATTCCCGAAAGCGAGCGCGAGAAAGTGTTCGAGCGGTTTCATTCGGTCCGCCCCGAAGGGGAAGGCTTTGGCGGCCATAGCGGGCTGGGCCTCGCCATCGCGCGCACTATCGTGGAGGCGCATGACGGCTCGCTGGTGCTGGGCGAGCCGCCCGCTGGCAAGACCGGCGCCTGCTTCATCATCACCCTGCCAGCGGCAGACCAGAAATGAGCGCGCTGGTCCATCGGGCAAGCTGTGTCGCCCTTGGCGGGCGGGCGCTGCTGATCGAGGGGGAGCCGGGCAGCGGCAAATCCAGCCTCGCCCTCGCGCTGATCGACAGGGGCGCGATACTGGTGGGTGACGACGGGGTCACGCTGGAGGCGCGCAGCGGCGCCCTGTGGGCATCCCCTCCGCCCAATATCGCGGGCAAGCTGGAAATCCGCAATGTCGGCATCGTGGACCTGCCCACCGCCGAGGCGCAGGTTGCCCTGGTGCTGCGGCTCGATCCCATTGCCCCGCGCCATGTGGAGCAGGCCGGGGCGGTGGAACTGGCCGGGCACAGCCTCCCCCTGATCCGCCTGTGGCCAGACAGCCCCGCCCTGCCCCTGCGCGCCGAATGGGCGCTGAAGCTGCACGGGCTGAGCTGATGCCTTCTTGCGTGCGGGGCGATTGCGGTGGTTCCGATCAGCCCGGAAGTGGCGAGCGTGAGGTGTCACCTTTCCGGGCAGCGAAATGCCCTGTTTCGTGCGCGGCGTATCACTCTCGTCAGGCCCGGATTCAAGCCATTTTCCGGGGTCGTGCGCCGCCTGGAGTGTCACCTTCCATTTCGGGTTTTCGTGCACGCCCTGCGCGCTTCGGAATGCCCGGCTGACGCGGGCGAACAATGGGCGATGCTGGGTGGAGGCGAGGCGGTTCATCGATCAGGATAAACGCCATTTGGGGGTGTGTAGGAAAGTGTTTTCTGGCGTTGCGCTTCGCCCCTGATCCTTCTCCCGTCGACGGGAGAAGGATAGTGCAGCTTGCCCTGCAAGGGCTAGCGGAGCTTGGATGAGGGTGCCCGCGTTCTCGACAGACCGGAAACCCTCACCCAACTCCGGCTAGGCCGTTCCGGCCAAGTCTTCGTATCCCTCTCCCGTCAACGGGAGAGGGCACTGGGCGACTCTCACCCCCATTCCCGCCGCAGCCCCCTGCAATCGCTCGCCTCAACCAGCCACCCAAACGCCCCCTTCCGGCACAAACGCGCGCAAAGCCTTCCCTTTCGGGGCGGACGGGGGCAAACCGCGCCCAATGGCTTCCGAGTCTCCCCCCTCCCCAGTGGATTCCCGCCAGCGCATTCTGCTGGTCACCGGCATGCTCGGCGCTGGCAAGACGACCGCGCTGCGCGAGCTTGAGGATCTGGGCTGGGAAGCGATCGACAATTTCCCGATCCGCCTGCTGGACCGGATGATCGCGGTGGATGACGATGTGCCCGGCGCGATCAAGGCGCCGCTCGCCATCGGCTTCGATTCCCGCACGCGCGGCTTTGCCCCTGCCGACATCATCGCGCGGGTGAAGCAGCTTTCCGAGCGGGACGATCTGGTGGTCACCACCATGTTCCTCGACTGCTCCGCGCAGGAGCTTGAGCGCCGCTATAACGAAACCCGCCGCCGTCACCCGCTGGCCAGCGGCCTTCCCGCCGCCGACGGGATCGCCGCCGAACGCGAATTGCTCGCCCCGCTGCGCCGCTGGGCCGATGTGGTGATGACCACCACCGCCTTTTCCACCAACGAATTGCAGCAGGCGATCCGCCACCAGTTCGGCATCCACACAGGCGAGGCGATGACGGTAACCGTCAGCAGCTTCGGCTTCTCACGCGGGGTGCCGCTGGCCGATCTGGTGTTCGACATGCGCTATCTGGATAATCCGCACTGGGTGCCGGACCTGCGCGAACTCACCGGGCTGGACGCTCCCGTAGGCGCGCATATCCGCCAGGACCCGGCCTTCGAAAGCAGCTTTGCCAAGATTCGCGACCTGCTGCTGGAACTGCTTCCGCGCTATGCCGCGCAGGGCAAGAGCTACGTCAACATCGCCTTCGGCTGCACCGGCGGGCGCCATCGCTCCGTCTTTGTCACCGAGGAAATCGCGAAATCCTTGCGCGAAGCGGGATTTTCGCCCACTGTCCGCCACCGAAATCTCGGGTCTCGCGCTGCCGAACTGATCGAAGGGCCGCACCAGCCGTGAACCCGATTGCGCCTTTTTGCGACATGGCGCCAATGGTATCCATGCAACCCCGAGCGGCCCTCAGGTCTGAAAGCTGTTTTCCTGCATGATCGGAATGATTCTAGTGACCCACGGCCATCTGGCCGAGGAGTTCGTGAAAGCCATGGAGCATGTCGTCGGCCGCCAGGAAGCGGTGGAGACGGTGTGCATCGGCCCCAAGGACGACGTCGAGGCCCGCCGCGCCGAAATCGCGGAGGCGATCAAGAAGGTCGATAGCGGCAATGGCGCCGTGATCCTGACCGACCTGTTCGGCGGCACGCCCTCCAACCTCGCCATCTCGCTGATGGAAGAAGGCAAGGTGGAAGTGGTGGCAGGGATCAACCTGCCCATGCTGATCCGCCTAGCCGGCGCGCGCGACAAGATGTCGATCAAGGAAGCCGTCGCCGCCGCCCGCGATGCCGGGCGCAATTACATCACCATCGCGTCGGAGTTCCTGGGACAGGACGCCTGACACTTCAAAAAACGCAGCAGATCGCCCTGGGAGGGGTGCCCGGATGGATACAGCACGTAAGAGCGTGGAAATTACCAATCAGCGCGGCCTGCATGCACGGGCCAGTGCGAAATTCGTGGCCGCCGTCGCGAATTTGCCCGATTGCGCGCAGGTTACCGTATCGAAGGATGGGATGGAGGCCGCAGGCGGTTCGATCCTGGGGCTGATGATGCTGGGCGCGGCCAAGGGCGACACCATCGAAATCTGCGTGGCGGGCGACGATGCCGAAACCCTGCTGACCAAGCTGGTCGGACTGGTGATGGACGGCTTCGGGGAAGACTGATTGCACAAGGACGTGCACACCCCTAAGCGGACATGATGCGCCGCCAGATCACCGGTTTTTCGAACCCCACGGTCAAATATCTCCGCTCGCTGCGGGAAAAGAAGCACCGCAAGCGGGAAGGCAAGTTCCTCGCCGAGGGGCTGCGTCTGCTCACCGATGCACGCGAATCCGGCCGTATCCCCGAAATGCTGGTCATGTCCGCCGAGCGCGACGAGCACCCGCTGCTCAGCGCGCTGGAACAGGCCGTGGACCAGTCCGGCGGCGAGATCGTAGAATGCACCAGCGATATTCTGGCCAAGATCACCGGCAAGGAGAACCCGCAGGCCGTGGCCGGGGTCTTCGCCGAATTCGACACTTCGCTGGCCCAGCTCGATCGCAATTCCGCGAAAATCTGGCTGGTGGCGCAGGCGCTGCGCGATCCGGGCAATCTGGGCACCATGCTGCGCACTGGCGATGCCGTGGGTGCCGGCGGGCTGATCCTGATCGACGATTGCGCCGATCCCTTCTCGGTCGAAGCAGTGCGGGCCAGCATGGGGGCCATCTTCACGCAGAAGATCGCGCAGGCCAGCTGGGCGGAATTCATCGCCTGGCTGCGCGAGGCAGACGGCCAGCTGGTCGCTGCCTCGCTGCGCGATGCCCAACCCTATCGGAGCGCGCCCTATGCCGCGCCCTGCTTCCTGATGGTGGGCAATGAATCGCGCGGCCTGCCCGAGGAATATGAACTGGCCTGCGATCTTCGCGTCACCATGCCGATGCGCGGGCGGGCCGACAGCCTGAACGCCGCCGTGGCCGGCGCTGTGCTCGCTTACGAAGCGCTGGCCGCGCTCGATCCCTGACGGATCGCTGACGGGCGCATTCAGCCCGCCGAAAGCGCCAATGGCGCATCAGGCCTTATGCGCCACGCAACTATCACAACCGCCCTTATTCTCCTGGCTACGGCTGTGACAGGCTGCGTGGCGCAGACCGCGCCCGCGCACGGGCTGACCGGCAGCGAATGGCGCATTACCGCCATTGACGGACAGACCCCCGCCGCGCCCGACCGCGCGCGCTTGTCTTTCGAGAACGATCGCCTATCCGCCAATGTCGGCTGCAATTCCATGGGCGGCCCGTGGCGGGTGGAAAAATCCCGCCTCATCGCCGGGCCGTTGATGCAGACCAAGATGTTCTGCGATGGCCTTGTCGGCGAGCAGGAACAGGCAGCCGGCGCCCTGCTGGTGGCGGCCCCCACGCTGGAACTCGACGGCTCGCACCTCACCCTGCGTTCAAGCGGGCATACCCTCGCGCTGGAGCGGATCGGCACCGCCGACTAAGAAGTGCGCCCACTCTGACACATGGACAGAGCGGCGGCGGGAACTTATTGCCCTCCCGGACGCTGACACGGCAAACCCTGGCAGCAGGCGTACATACCGCTGGCCAGAATATTGAATATTGGGGAGATTCGAGCATGTTCCACCGCAAACCCGCCACCTTCGGCACTGCCGCCGCGATTGCCGCATTGGGCCTGCTCACCATCCCCGCCGCCGCCGTCGGCCCCGAAATGGCCGCTCCGGGCTGGATCGTGGATCATGCCGCATCGAAGCTCGGCTACGAAGGCGTTGGCAATAGCGAGAGCTTCGAAGGTGGCTTCGGCAAGTGGAGCGCCGAAATCAATTTCAACCCCGCCCAACTCGAGCAGTCGCTGGCCAAGGTGACGATCGACACCGGCAGCGCCAGCAGCGGCGATCCCTCGCGCGACGATCCCCTGCGCGAAGGTGAATGGTTCAATATCGGCGCCTTCCCCAATGCTACCTTCACCACCAATGGCATTACTTCCACTGGCCCCGATGCCTATCTGGCGGATGGCACGCTGACCATCCGCGGCATCAGCAAGCCAGTGAAGCTGCCCTTCACTCTCACCATCGAAGGCGACACCGCCAAGATGAAGGGCGAGGCGAAGATCGACCGCAAGGAATGGGGCCTTGGCGAAGGATCGTGGCAGGACAAATCGGTCGATCCCAACGTCACCGTAAAGATCGACATCACCGCCAACCGGGCGGGCTAAGCCCCCTCCCCCGCTCGTGGTGAGCCTGTCGAACCATGAGCGGGCGCACGGCGTCGCCCTCAGGACGAACGGGAAAAGGCGGACCGCCCGCTCCCCTCAATCCCCCGCCACAAAGGCGCTGAGCGCCCAACTGCCATCGCGCTTCTCTGCGATCAGGCGGTAATCAACCAGCGCCCGCAACCTGTCCCAGGCCATATATCCGGCCGTGCCGCTATAATCGTGGACCTTGGCGAAGGGGCTTCCTTCGTCAGTGCTTTCCTGCAGCTCGACGATGTTCCAATCAAAGGTCTTGAGCACCTTTGCCCCGGCGCGCGGCTCGGCCAGCATCGGCACGCCCTCGCCTCGAACCATCAGCAGCATATAGGGATCGCGATCCCCGAAATCCTGCGCGAAATACCACGGCATGGTCATGCCGGAATGGCCGTTCACCGAGCAGCCCAGCGGCAGGAGGTTCTGCAGCGCCTGCCACAGGTTGTATTCCTTGTCGGCCAGCCGCTTGAGCAACTCGTCCCTGCCCGCGCCGCCGCCGAAATCGAGCTTGATATCCGGCGCGGCGAGCGCCGCGAAAGCATCGGCATCGCGGGCCAGCACGGCCTCTGCCAGCTTGAGCCGGAATTCCTGCGCGCCTTCCACCGGGGCACATTCGTCCTTCGGCGCATAGGGGCCCTTCTGGGCAGGCGTGACGAGCGATGCGAGCAGCGCCGCCGCCTTGCCATCCGCCTGATCGACAGCGTCGGCCTGTACCTCCTTGTCCGGGCCGGGCGCGGCCGCTGCTCCTTCGCCCTGGCCGCAGCTAGCCAGGAGCACGGCAGCAAGGGCCGGGGCGGCGGGCTTCAGCAATGGGTGCATCGGGTCATTCCTCCTGTCCGGCGGCCTTGCCTGCATCTTCATCAGGCGCATCGGCCGCAACGTAGCGCGGTGCAGATTCCACCAGCGGCACTTCCTCGATTTCGCGCTTGCCGATCTCGACTCCCTTGTCTCTCAGGCGCCGCCCGGCGGACAGAACATTGCGCTCAAAGCTTCCCACAAACTTGTTGTAATTGCTTACCGCGCTCTCCAGACCTCCGCCCACGCGCCTGAGATGCTCGGCCGCAGTCGCGATCCGGTCGTAAATTTCGGTGCCCATCCGCCCGATTTCGCGGGCCTCCTGCGCCAGCGCGTCCTGCCGCCAGACCTGCGCCACGGTGCGCGCGATAGCGACCAGATTGGTGGGCGTGGCCAGTAGCACCTTGTTGCGGAAGGCGAAGTCCCACAGCTCCGGGTCCTGCTCCAGCGCTGCGGCGAGGAAATGCTCGCCCGGAACGAACATCACCACATAATCGGGCGCATCCTCGAACTGGCTCTGATAGCTCTTGGCGCCAAGCTGCTGAACATGGTTCTTCATCGCCCGCGCATGAGCCGCCAGCGACAGATCGCGCGCCTCGTCCGTGTCTGCCTCGAACGCTTCCTGGTAGGAATTGAGCGAAACCTTCGCGTCGATCACCAGCTTCTTCTGGCCCGGCACATTGACGATCGCATCGGGCCGCAGGCGCCCGTCTTCGGTGTTCACCGAATGCTCGGTCACGAAATCGGTGTGCTCGGCAAGGCCGCATTGCTCCAGCACATTGCGCAATTGCTGTTCGCCCCAGCGGCCCCGCGCCTTGGGGGCATTGCGCAGCGAATTGCCGAGCCGAGCCGCCTCCTGCCTAACCTGTTCCTGCCCTTCCTTCATCGACTGAATCAGGCCAGTTAGTTGACCAAAGGCATCCACGCGCTTGGCTTCCAGCGTGGCGACCTGTTCCTCATAATTCTTGAGCTTCTGGCCCACCGGCTCCAGCAGCGCCTTGATCTTCTGCTCACCCGTCTCCTCCGACTGGCGGAAGCGTTCCTCCGCCCGCTTGAGGAAGGCCTCCTGCGCTTCGCCCAGCACCTTGCTGCCGGCGTTGCGGAATTCCTTGAGCATGTCCTCGCGCGCCTGGAGCAGCAGGCGCTTCTGTTCCTCGAACCCGGCTTCCCGCGCCTTGAGCCCGGTCAGTTCTTCCCGCGCAAGGTCAAGCTGACCTGCCAGCATGTCCGCCCGGGCGGCGCGCTCGCTCATGGTCGCCAGTTCTGGAGCCATGCGGGCGAGTTTTTCCGACGCCTCCCTGCCTGCGGCCTCAGCCGCATCCAGCCGCGCCTTCAGCTCCGCCGCGGGACGCGAACCGAAGACCCAGCCGAGCCCCACCCCGGCAACAAGGGCCACAAGTGCAGCAATAACAATAACGAGCGCGTCCATCCGACCAGCCTGAAATGAGAACGAAATGCGAACTTAGCCAAGCCCATTCCAGCGCACAAGGCCCCCGCCGCAACGATCCACCACCGCCTGCCGCAAGGGAGCAAGATTCCTGTCCAAGAATCACCCTTGAGGATTCGCACAGGAAAATTGTATGAGCCGCTTACAAATTTCAGAATCACGAAATCTTCGTGAGTGCGAAATGGCGGATGGCCGGGCTCGCGCCTGGCCGGACGCGACCGGAAGTTCGAACTGCCCTTAAGACAACAAGGACGAGATGCGATGCCTACTGATATCGAAATTGCGCGCCAAGCTACGCTCGCGCCGATCACCGAAGTCGCCAAGAAGGCCGGCGTTCCCGATGAGGCGCTGATCCCCTACGGCAAGTACAAGGCCAAGATCGACCGCGACCTGCTGCCTCCCGCGCTCGCTCCGGGCAAGCTGATCCTCGTCACCGCCATCAACCCGACCCCGGCCGGCGAAGGCAAGACCACCACCTCGGTCGGCCTGAGCGACGCCCTGCACCGCATCGGCAAGAAGACCCTGCTGTGCCTGCGCGAACCCAGCCTGGGCCCGTGCTTCGGCGTCAAGGGCGGCGGCGCCGGCGGCGGCAAGAGCCAGGTCATGCCGATGGACGAGATCAACCTGCACTTCACGGGTGACTTCCACGCCATCACCAGCGCGCACAACCTGCTGTCGGCCATGATCGACAACCACATCTATTGGGGCAACGCGCTCGAAATCGACCTGCGCCGCGTCACCTGGCGCCGCGTGCTCGACATGAACGATCGCGCGCTGCGCCAGATCGTCGGCCCGCTGGGCGGCGTGACCAACGGCTATCCCCGCGAAACCGGCTTCGACATCACCGTCGCTTCCGAAATCATGGCGATCCTGTGCCTTGCTTCGGATCTTTCCGACCTGCAGCGCCGCCTGGGCGACATCATCATCGGCTATCGCCGCGACAAGACCCCGGTGTTCTGCCGCGACGTGAAGGCCGACAGCTCGATGACCGTTCTCCTGAAGGACGCCATCCTGCCCAATCTGGTGCAGACGCTGGAAAACAACCCCGCCTTCCTGCACGGCGGCCCCTTCGCCAACATCGCGCATGGCTGCAACTCGGTGATCGCCACCAAGACCGCGCTCGCCATGGCCGATTACGTGGTCACCGAGGCCGGCTTCGGTGCCGACCTTGGCGCCGAGAAGTTTATGGACATCAAGTGCCGCCTCGCAGGCCTGAAGCCTGACGCCGTGGTGCTGGTCGCCACTGTGCGCGCGCTGAAGATGAATGGCGGCGTGGCCAAGGCCGACCTGACCAAGGGCGAGAACGTGGAAGCCGTGCGCAAGGGTTCGGTGAACCTGAAGCGTCACATCGAGAATGTGAAGAAGTTCGGCATCACCCCGACCATCGCGATCAACCACTTCTACCTCGATACCGATGCCGAACTGGCCGTGATCAAGGAAATGGCTGAAAGCTTCGGCGCCGAAGCCGTGATCTGCAAGCATTGGGCCGATGGTAGCGCGGGCGCTGAGGAACTGGCCCACATCGTCGCCGCGAAGGCCGACGCCGGTGCGCCGGACTGGGCCCCGCTCTATCCTGACGAAATGCCGCTGGCCGAGAAGATCGAAACGGTCTGCAAGGAAATCTACCGTGCAGAAACCGTCACGATGTCGGCTGCGGTGAAGAGCCAGCTCAAGCAGTGGGAAGAAATGGGCTACGGCAACTTCCCGGTCTGCATGGCCAAGACGCAGTACAGCTTCTCGACCGATCCGACGCAGCTGGGCGCCCCCGAAGGCTTCGACGTAACGATCCGCGAAGTGCGTATTTCGGCCGGTGCGGGCTTCATCGTCGCCATTGCCGGCGACATCATGACCATGCCGGGCCTGCCCAAGGTTCCCTCGGCCGAAGCGATCTACATTGACGAGAACGGCCAGATCGAAGGCCTGTTCTAAGCAACAGGTCCAGACGGACAAAGGAAAGGCCGCCCCTCACCGGGCGGCCTTTCTATTTTCAGGCATGGCGGCCTGCTAACGAATGAGCGCCTGTCGTACGGCTTCCCTCACAGGACAGCCCTCACCCAATTCGCGCTCGTCACCCGGCTCGCCTCGCCAGAGCAATGGCGGCTGGGCGAGAAAACGAGGATTGCGGCCACGATGAAGGCTGGCTGCGTGGACAAGGAAGGGGTGGCACAGATAGACCGTGCCGGCCGATCCCGTCGCCAGCACTTCGTCCAGCCCTTCTGCACCACCGAAGTCGCCTTCGACCAACTCGCGCAAGGTAAGTCCTCGTTCCCCTGCCGGTTCCAATTGGCGGGCAACCCGCTGGTGCGAACCCGCAAGAATGCGCGTGGGCGCGTCATCCGGGCCGACATCGGAGAACAGGAACAGCATCAGCAAAGCACGGCCCCGGCTGTGAACATTTGCCCGCCACTCCATGAAATCGGGATGCTCCGTCCCGAAACTGACATCGATGTGCCAGCCAGTGTCCCCCGCGTCCTCTGACGAGGGAAAGCGGACCGGGAATGTCCCCAGGGCCATGGGAGGTGCCCAGCACCCAGGCCCGACAAGTTGATCGAAAGCGCAGTGCAACAGCGGTGTATTGGCGGCTTGCCGGAACGGCGCCTGGCCGTATTGGCCCAGCCGAATGACGGGCCGAGTCCAGCTTTCCGGGTCGGAAGGGATCAGCCCCATATCGCGCCAGAGGATGGCTCGCCCCTCTTCGGCCAGTGCTTCCGGAAAGGCGTGCTCGATCCGCACAAAACCGCGGCGGACGAAATGGTCGATCTCGGCCGGGGTCAGCGCCCCCGCCGGATTATGGGTATCAGTCATGGAATACTCTCAACACTCGGGCTCACACGGCGCGGCCATGCCGAGCCATGCGGGCGAATTCACGTTCGTTGCGACTTGGCCGGTCAGGCCAGCGGAAACGCCGCGGAGTAGTTGAAAGCGATAATCGTCATGTTCTCGGTCAGGCTGCCTTACGCAGTTTCTCAAGCTTCTTGAGCGCCATCGACCGCTTCAGGCGGCTGAGGTGATCGATGAACAGGATGCCTTCCAGATGGTCCATCTCATGCTGGATGCAGGTGGCCATCAGGCCCTCCATCGCTTCCACATGCACGGTGCCGTCAAGATCCTGATAGCGGACGCTGCAGGCAGCCGGACGATCCACGTCGGCGTAGATATCCGGCACCGAAAGGCAGCCTTCCTGATAGGTGGAATAATCTTCCGCCGGATCGAGGATTTCCGGGTTGATAAACACCCGGGGTTCCTTCTTGGTCGGCTGGTGCGTGTGCGCCTCGCCGCCATGATGGTGGCATTCTTCCGGCTCCGCATCCGGATCGTCGGGCTGAAGATCGATCACCACCACGCGCAGCGGCACGCCCACCTGGATCGCGGCGAGGCCGATACCGGGCGCGTCATACATCGTCTCGAACATGTCGGCGACGAGCGTCTTCAACTCATCGTCGAAGGTCTCGACGCGCGAGGATATGGTTTTCAGCCGGGGATCCGGCACTTCAAGGATTTCACGGATAGCCATGTGGCCCAGATAAGCAGGAGCCGCCCTGCGCGCAAGAAGCGCAATGCAACGAAATGGAAAACGAAAGGCAGGCAGCAGGAATGGCCTGCGGTGCCTCAACCCACTGGCCTGCGCGCCCTCAGCGCCTGGGCGAGCGTACCCTCGTCCAGATAGTCCAGTTCCCCGCCCACCGGCAGGCCATGGGCAAGCTGGGTGATCCGCACGGGGAAGCCCTCCAGCCGCTCCGCTATGTAATGGGCGGTCGTCTGCCCCTCCAGCGTGGCGTTCATCGCCAGCACCACCTCGTCGATCCCACCTGCTTCCACCCGGGCGATCAGCTTGCCGATGGTCAAATCTTCGGGGCGCACACCGTCCAGCGCGGAAAGCCGCCCGCCCAGCACGTGATATTTGCCGGTAAACAGGCGCGCCCGGTCCAGAGCCCAGAGATCCGCGACATCCTCCACCACGCAGAGCTGGCGCGGATCGCGGCGTGGATCGGCGCAAATGCCGCAGGGGTCCTGCGTGTCGACATTGCCGCAAATGGTGCATTCCACCAAAGTCTCGCGCACGGCGGCGAGCGCATCGAGCAATTGCACCAGCGAGGTTTCCCGCCGCTTGACCAGCCACAGCACCGCACGCCGCGCGGAACGCGGCCCAAGCCCCGGCAGGCGCGACAGGGCGGCACTCAGTGCCTCGATCTCTTGCGATGCCATGAACCGGGAGATAGGGCTTGCCGCTCCCGATAGGAAGGCCACGAAAACCCGCTATGCGCATCATTTTCATGGGAACGCCGGACTTTGCCGTGCCTGCCCTGCAAGCCCTGCATGCGGCGGGGCATGAAATCGCGGCCGCCTATACCCAGCCGCCCCGCCCCGGCGGCCGGCGGGGCAAGGAACTGACGCCCACCCCCGTCCACAAGGCGGCAGAGGCATTGGGCATCGAAGTGCGCCATCCGGTCTCGCTGAAAGACGCGGCAGTGCAGGCGGATTTCGCCGCGCTGGGGGCCGATGTGGCGGTGGTGGCGGCCTATGGCCTGATCCTGCCGCAGGCGGTGCTGGATATGCCGAAGCATGGCTGCCTGAACATCCACGCCTCCCTCCTCCCCCGCTGGCGCGGCGCCGCCCCGGTGCAGCGCGCCATACTGGCGGGCGATAAAGATACTGGCGTCACCATCATGCAGATGGCCGCAGGGCTGGATACCGGGGCCATGCTGGCGAAAGTCGCCACGCCGGTCGATCGCAAGACCACGGGCGAGTTGACCGCCGAACTGGCGACAAGCGGCGCGCGGCTGATGGTGGAAGTGCTGGCAAACCTCGCCGCCTTCCCGCCGGAAGAACAGGACGATACCCTCGCCACCTATGCCGCCAAGATCGACAAGGCCGAGGCGCGGATCGATTTCACGCATGGCGCGGTTCAAGTGGACCGGCAAGTGCGCGCCTTTGCCCCGGCCCCCGGCGCATGGTTCGAGGTGAATGGGGAGCGGGTGAAAGTGCTGCGGGCAGACATACAATCGCGCCCGGGCGATTTCTCGGCCTCATTCCCGACCGAGGCAGGCGTCGTGCTGGACGATCAACTCGCCATTGGCTGCGGGGACGGCGCCATTCGCCCCATTCTCGTGCAGCGCGCCGGAAAGCCGGCCATGGATTATATGGACCTCCTTCGCGGTTTCCCGATCCCTGCCGGAACGCAACTCGGCTGATGACCCGCTACGCTCTCACACTGGAATTCGACGGCACCCCCTTCATGGGCCTGCAACGGCAGGCACACGGCCCCAGCGTGCAGCAGACGGTGGAAGAAGCGGTGCAGGCCGTGACAGGCGAACCAGCGATCCTTCACTCCTCCGGCCGCACCGATGCGGGTGTCCATGCGCTGGCGATGCGCAGCCATGTGGACATCGCCAAGCCATTCGCCCCGTTCAGGCTGATGGAAGCGCTCAACGCCCTGATGCGGCCTGCGCCGGTTGCGGTGACAGGTTGCGAGGTGGTGCCGGACGATTGGCACGCCCGCTTTTCCTGTATTGGCCGGTCCTATCTCTACCGCATCGTCAATCGCCGCGCGCCGCTGACGCTGGAGAAGAACCGCGCCTGGCTGGTCACTCGCCCGCTCGACGCCGAAGCGATGAACCGAGCGGCGCAGCATCTGGTGGGGCGGCATGATTTCACCACGTTCCGCTCGGTCCATTGCCAGGCGAAGGACCCGGTGAAGACTCTCGACCGGCTGGATGTACGCCGCGAAGGCGAGCATGTGCTGATCGAGGCCGCCGCGCGCAGTTTCCTGCACCATCAGGTGCGCTCCATGGTCGGCACACTGGCGCTGGTGGGGCTTGGTCAGTGGAGCGACGATCAGGTGGCTCAGGCCCTCGCCGCGCGCGAACGGCAGGCGCTGGGCCTCAATGCCCCGCCAGACGGGCTCTATTTCGTGAAGGCCTTCTACCCCGGCGAGGAATGATCCTAGGGAGAAGGCGACGGGGATGGCGAGCTTCGTGGTGGGCTTGTTCCGGGCGATACCGTCAGCCCATCATTAGTGAGCCGCACATCCACCGGCCTGCCACCCACTTGGGTGGAAAGAACCGCCTCGCCTTCCTGCACCCGCAGATTGGTGCCGTCCGTCCCGATGGGAATATCCGCCGCTTCCGGCACGTCCAGCGGCTGGATCGGGCCGGAGGGGTCGGGCTGCGGCACTTCCTTCTGCCGCGCGGGCAGGACCTTGCGGCCGAGCGCCTGGCTCATGAAGTCCTTCCAGATGCGCGCGGGTAATCCGCCGCCATGGATGCCGGCCAGCGGCGTGTTGTCGTCATTGCCGACCCACACCCCCACCACCAGATCGCCCGCATAGCCCACGAACAGCGCATCGCGATTGTCCTGGCTGGTGCCGGTCTTGCCGAAATTGGGCACGTTGAGCATCGCCGCGCGCCCGGTGCCGCGATTGACCGCACCGCGCAGCAATTCCTCGATCCCCTCATGCTCGCGGGAGGAAAGGCTCTGCTGTGAATTCCACAGCCAGTCGAACCAGCCTGCATCCTCCGCCTTCACCGCACGCGGCTTCACCGGGAAGGAATTGCCCGCCACGCCCGCATAGGCAGCCGTCAGTTCGAGCAGGGTCATGCTCGACGTGCCAAGCGCGAGGCTGGGATCGCCTTCCGCCAGCGGCGAGGTAACGCCAAGGTCGCGCGCGGTTTCGATCACTTTCTCGCTGCCCACTTGCCCGAACAGTCGCACGGCGGCGACATTGCTGGAACGGGCGAAGGCATCCTTCAGCGTGATACTGTCCGAATAATTGCCGCTGGCATTGGCCGGGCGGTAGGAGCCGCTTTCGATGGGCGAATTATCGATCGTATCGTCGGGCGACATGCCATCGCGCAGGGCCGCCAGATAGACGAACAGCTTGAAGGTGGAGCCCGGCTGGCGGCGTGCCTGCGTGGCGCGGTTGAAGGGCGAATCCTCGTAATCCTTGCCGCCGATCATCGCCACGACTTCGCCATTGGGTCGCATCGCGACCAGCGCCACCTGCGCCTTGCCCAGACCTGCCCGGCTCACAGCGCGGCGAGCAGCGGCCTGCAAGCGGGAATCGAGCGTGGTGGTGATCGTCTGCCCGCCATAGCCGGTCTCGGTCAGTTTGCGCGCCTCGGGCAAAGCCCAATCCGCGAAATAGGTGCCGGTGGGCAGATCATCGCCGCCATCGCGCACGTCGAGACGCGGCGAGCGCATGGCCTTTGCTTGAGCCGAAGTCAGATAACCGGCCTCCACCATGGTCTGCAGCACCACCCGCATCCGCTCCTCGGCGAGCTTGTAATTCTTCGTCGGCGCATAGCGCGACGGCGCCTGCAGTAGCCCGGCCAGCATGGCGGCCTGTTCGGGCTTCAGCTTTTCCGGCTGGCGGTGGAAATAATGGAGCGAGGCGGCGCGCAACCCATACACATTGTCGCCGAAATAGGCGTTGGAGAGATAGCGCTCCAAGATCTCGTCCTTGGTCAGCCACGCCTCCAGCCAGAAGGCGATCAGCGCCTCGCGCGCCTTGCGGGTAAGGCTTTGCTCCGGGCTGAGAAACGTGAATTTGGCGAGCTGCTGGGTGATCGTACTGCCACCCTGCGTGCGGCCGGAAGTGACATTGCTCCAGGCCGCGCGGGCAATGCCGCGCGGATCGACGCCCCAATGGCTATAGAAACGCCGGTCCTCGATCGCGATGAAGGCCTGCGTAACGTGGGGCGGCAGATCGGCCACCTTCACTGGCTTGTTCACCACCGCACCATTGCGTGCGATCGGCGTGCCATCCGCAGCCAGCAGCGTCAGTTCGGGAGGAGCGATCGGCTGGAGCGACTTGGACAGCGGCGCGGTGATCATCAGCCAGCCGATCGTCAGCACGAACAGCAGCGCGAAGGCGGCAATGCCCCGCCTGATCCACCACCAGCGTGTACGCGGTTTCTTTTGCGGAGCTGTCTCGCCCCCAAGCGGTGCCCTGCCTTCGCCCAGCGCGCCAGGGGCGAAATCCGTATCGTCCGCGTCCAGCCCGTAAAGCGGGGAAAGCGGCATTTCCTCGTAATAGATATGCTGCACCGGCCGCGGTTCACGCGACCAGGGCCAGCGCAACCAGCGTCGCTTCACGCCCGGCTTACGGGAAAGGATATCCATCGGGCCGCTGTATTAGAGCAACAACACAGCTTTGGCGAGTGGATTTGCACCGGTGGCAATCAGCCTGATGTGGCGGGCCGGCTCACGCCTTGCCCACCACGCTTTCCGGCAGATCAACGCCAAAGACCCGCTGGTAATATTCAGCCACCAGCATCCGCTCCGCCTCGTCGCATTTGTTGAGGAAGCTCAGGCGGAAAGCGAAGCCGACGTCCTTGAAGATCGCCGCATTCTGCGCCCAGGTGATGACGGTGCGCGGGCTCATCACGGTGGAGATATCGCCATTGATGAAGCCCTGGCGGGTCAGCCCGGCGACGCGGATCATCTTGGCGATCACGTCCTTGTCCATCTCGGGATTCTTGGCCGAGACGATTTCCAACTCGGTCGCTTCCGGCAGATAGTTGAGCGCCACCACGATGTTCCAGCGGTCCATCTGGCCCTGGTTGATCGCCTGCGTGCCGTGATAGAGGCCGCTGGTGTCGCCCAGGCCCACCGTGTTCGCCGTGGCGAAGAGGCGGAAATTGGGGTTCGGGCGGATCACGCGGTTCTGGTCGAGCAGCGTCAGCTTGCCTTCGGTTTCCAGCACGCGCTGAATCACGAACATCACGTCCGGGCGGCCCGCGTCATATTCGTCGAACACCAGCGCCACCGGGTGCTGCAGCGCCCAGGGCAACAGGCCTTCGCGGAATTCTGTGACCTGCAACCCATCGCGCAGCACGATGGCGTCACGGCCGATCAGGTCGATACGGCTGATATGCGCGTCAAGATTGATGCGGATGCACGGCCAGTTGAGACGCGCGGCAACCTGTTCGATGTGAGTCGATTTGCCGGTGCCGTGATAGCCCTGCACCATCACGCGGCGATTATAGGCAAAGCCCGCCAGGATCGCGAGAGTGGTGTCCGGATCGAACACATAGGTTTCATCGAGATCGGGCACGCGCTCATCCGCCTCGCTGAAGGCGGGGCACATCATGTCCGTGTTGATCCCGAAGACTTCGCGCACGCTGATCACCTTGTCAGGCTCGGCGAGGCGGGTGGTGCCGGTGGGCTCGGAATGCTTTTTGGTCATCTCGTTCATCGCGCCGGATCGACTAGACGCGCGCGCGCGCCGCTGCAACAAGCAATCCCCGTAAAGGGCCAGATTCGGCCTTACGGGAGAGTGCTTTCATGAAGATTTTCGGATTTCCCCTCTCGCCCTTCGTCCGCAAGGTTCTGGTTGCCTCCAAGGAGAAGGGCATCGACGCGGAACTGATCCCGTCCAACCCCAACCAGCCGGATGAGGCCTTCATGCAGGCGAGCCCCTTCCGCAAGATCCCGGCGATCCAGGACGGCGATTTCCGGCTGGCCGATTCGACCGCCATTGTCGCCTATCTCGACGCCAAATATCCCGAGCATCCGCTGCTGCCGTCCGATCCCGAAACGCGTGGCAAGGCCGTGTGGTTCGACGAGGTGGCCGACACGATCCTGATTCCAGCCGGCGCGCCGATCGTGGTCAACCGGTTCCTCTATCCCAAGATCTTCGGCAAGGAAGGTGATGAAGCCGCCGCCGTGGCCGCCGAGGAAGCCACCCTCAAGCCGCTCGACTATCTCGAAAGCGTGCTGGACAATGGCGGCTGGCTGGCCGGCGAATTCTCGGCAGGTGACATTGCCGTGGCCAGCGCGATCAAGACGCTGGGCTACACCGGCTGGCACCTCGACACCACGCGCCATCCTTCGCTGGTCGACTGGTACGATCGCGTAAGCGCGCGCCATGCATGGCAGGCCGCGGCGGAACAGGAAGCAGCAGTATTCGCCTCGCTGGGCGGCTGACAGATCACGGGGCGCGTGCGGGCGCCCCGATTTTCGGCGGCAGGGAAAACAGCGCGGCATAGCGCCTGGCCAGTTCCCGGTCCCCCCCCACTACCAGCCCGGCTTCCGCCTCCAGCGCTTCGAGCGGTATCTTGGCGTAGAGCAGCGCGGCCACGGCCATGGCATCGGCCGCGCGAAAGATCGCCTGCGCGCCGGCAGGATCGGCGCGGCGGATCGGCAATTGGCCATCCTTCAGCTCGGCAAGGAACGTCTCTCCCGCCACATCGAAACCGATGACAGCGTCGAAAGCCTTGGCTCCTTCCCTATCGAGCATCGTGCGCATCGAGATCATCAGCGACACTGCCGAAAGCGGCAGCATCGGATCGTGCAGCACCGATCGCGCGGCCCAGCGGCCCAGTTCCTGGATCGCAGGCTCGATCGTGTAGCCCCATTCGGTCAGCTCATAGATCTGTGCGGAGGCCGGCGCAGGAAGCTGGCGCTTCATCAATACTCCAGCCGCTTCCAGCCCGTTGAGACGCTCCGTCAGAACCTTGGCGCTGATGCCCGGCAATACCCGGCGCAGGTCCGAAAAACGCCGTCCGCCCAGCAGCAATTCACGCACGATCAGCAGCGACCAGCGTTCCCCCACCACTTCCATGGCGAAGGCGGTGCCGCAGGCGTCGCCATACCACTTGCCGTGGCATTCTTGCGACGAAACGGTTTCCTTTAGTGACTTCATAGTTGCTTTTAGTAACTCATAACGACATGAATCGGCAATAGCGATTCGCTGAAGGGGAGAAGACCGGACATGGGCAAGATGATTTTCGTGAACCTTCCGGTGGCGGACCTGCCACGGGCAAATGCCTTCTACGAGGCGATCGGCTTCGCGAACAATCCGCAGTTCACTGACGAGAACGCCGCCTGCATGGTCTGGTCGGATGCGATCTTCGTGATGCTGCTCACTCACGGGCACTGGCGCAACTTCACCCAGCGCCCCTTCCCGCCCGAAGGCGCAAGCGAAGTGATGCTGGCGATCAATTTCGACAGCACCGAGGAAGTGAACCGTCTGGTCGACCTTTCGGGCACGCAGGGCGGCACGGCCGACGTCAATCCGAAACAGGACCATGGCTTCATGGTCTCCCGCAGTTTCGCCGACCCGGACGGCCATGTGTGGGAAGCCTTCTGGATGGACCCTGCCGCCATGGCCGGCGGCGAAAACTGACCGGCTCACTTCTGGGGGAGGAAGTGCGATGATGCAGAGACGAATGACCATAGCCGGCTGGGTGCTGACTGGCCTGTTCGCCCTGTTCATGCTGGGTGCGTCAATCGCACCCAAGCTGCTCGGCATGGAGGTCGCCGCGCAGACACTGGCCGATCTGGGCTGGCAGCCCGGCTTCGTGCCGATGATCGGATGGTTCGAACTCGCCTTCCTGTTGCTCCACCTCCTGCCTCGCACCAGCGTGCTGGGCGCCGTGCTGATGACCGCGCTGATCGGCGGCGCGATGGCCGCGCATATCCGCGTGGGCAGCCCGCTGTTCAGCCACATACTGTTCGGCGTCTACCTCTCCGTCTTCATGTGGGGCGGCCTGTGGTTGCGGATGCCGCGCCTGCGGGCCGTGTTTCCAATCGTCTCGAACAAGGATTGAACGATGAACCAGCATCCGACCATCACCGCCTTCGACTGGGTCCCGGAATTCGCCCGCGGGCTGGTACGCGACCTGCGGGTGCGCTGGGCCATGGAGGAGATCGAGCGCCCCTATGACACGCAGCTGTTCGGCGCGATGAATCCCCGTCCTGACGAATATCTTGCCTGGCAGCCCTTCGACCAGGTGCCCGCCTTTGCGGATAAGGGCCTGAAATTCTTCGAAAGCGGGGCGATCCTGCTCTATCTGGGCGAACAGGACGACCGGCTGCTCCCCGCCGACCCGCAGGCCCGCTGGTCCGCGATTTCCTGGCTCTTCGCCGCACTGAACAGCGTGGAGCCGCATGTTGGCCGGCTGGTGAGCTACGATGTGTTCCATGCGGACAAGGGTTGGGCAAAGGAAGCCCGCACACCCTGCTCAGAACTGGTCGACCGCAAGCTGATGCGCGTGTCCGATGCGCTGGGCGCGAAGGACTGGCTGGCGGGACAGTTCTCCATTGCGGACATCACGATGGCAACGGTGCTGGAAAACCTGCGCCATACGCAGATGATCGCGGCCTATCCCGCCCTCGCCGCCTATCTGGAACGCGCCCAGGCCCGCCCAGCCTATCGGCGCGCGCTGGATGCCCAGCTCGCCGATTTCTCCGACATGCCTCCGCAGATGGAAGGAGTTTGATCCATGTATATCAACGGCTTCATTATTCCGGTCCCGGCCGAAAAGAAGGATGAGTATCGCGAAATCGCGGAAAAATTCTGGGAGATCGTCAAGGATTTCGGCGCACTCCAGCAGATGGAAGCCTGGGAATCCGACGTTCCCGACGGCAAAATTACCGACTTCCGCCGCGCTGTGAACCTCGAAGAAGGCGAGAAAGTCGTCTTCTCCTGGGTCACCTGGCCGGACAAGGCCACGGCAGACGCGTCTCACGAAAAGATGATGTCCGATCCGCGGATGAAGGAATTCGGCGAGACGATGCCTTTCGATGGCAAGCGCATGGTCTTTGGCGGCTTCGACCCATTAGTGTTCAAGGAAGCCGGATAATGGCCGGCTCTCCCGTCTGGTACGAGCTGATGACCCCGGATGCCGGGAAAATCAGCCCCTTCTATCGCGCCGTCATGGGCTGGACCATCGATGCCGAGGGCAACACAATGCCCAATGGCGCAGAATATCGCATGATCGGCCGGGCCGATGGCGGCAATGCCGGGGGCCTGCTCACGCTGACTTCCGAAATGCGGGAAGGCGGCGCGAAACCCGGCTGGATCGCCTATTTCCACGTCCCCGATGTCGACGCGGCGCTCGCCAAGGCGGTGGCACTGGGGGCGACGGTGTGGATGGGCGCGCAATCCGTCCCCAATGCCGGGCGCATGGCGATGCTGGCGGATCCGCAGGGCGCACCCTTCTACATCATGACCCCCACTCCCCCGCCCGACAAACTCGTGCTGGCAAGCGATGTGTTCGATGCGAAGAAGCCTGGCCATTGCCGCTGGATGCAGCTCGACACCACCGACGCGCCCGCCGCCAACGCCTTCTACACCGCGTTGTTCGATTGGGACACGGACCAGACCATGCCGATGGGCCCGGCGGGTGACTATCGCTTCATTGAGTTCGAAGGCGTGCAGATCGGGGCGTTCAATCCAATGATCCCGCAAGGTCATGCACCCGCCTGGCTGCTGTTCTTCGGGGTGGAGGATATCGATACTGCACGCGATGCCGTGCTGGCCGGAGGATGCACGGTAACACAGGCCATCCACCAGGTTCCGAGTGGGGACTTCATCTTCACAGCCCGCGATCCGGCAGGCGCCGCGGTGGGTTTTGTCGGACCGCGCAAGGGAGAGTAACGATGGCCAAAGCCGCAATATGCCTGTGGTACGACAGCGAAGCAGAAGCGGCCGCCCGTTTCTATGCCGCCACCTTCCCCGACAGTTCCGTTGGCGAGGTTTACTATGCGCCCGGCGACTTTCCCGATGGAAAGAAGGGAGATGCGCTGACCGTGGAGTTCACTGTCTGCGGCATTCCCTGCCTTGGCCTCAATGGCGGCCCAACCTTCCCGCAGACCGAAGCATTCTCGTTCCAGGTCTATACGGACACGCAGGAAGAGACCGATCGCCTGTGGAACGCAGTGGTCGGCAATGGCGGCGAGGAAAGCGCCTGCGGCTGGTGCAAGGACCGGTGGGGCCTTTCCTGGCAGATCACCCCGCGCATCCTGATGAAGGCGCTGTCCCACCCCGATCGCGAAGCATCGAAGCGCGCCTTCGATGCAATGATGACGATGAAGAAGATCGATATCGCGGCCATCGAAGCCGCGCTGGAAGGCTGAGGCAATGCTCGCACTCTATGGCCACCCCTTCTCCTCCTACACCTGGAAGGCGCTGATCCCGCTCTACGCGACCGGGGCCGAATTCGAATTTCGCGAGGTCGGGCCGGACGATCCGGATCATGCCGATTTCGTGGCGCGTTCGCATCCGGCGGCGAAGTTCCCGGTGCTGACCGATGGCGAGAAGACGATTATCGAGGCGACCGCCATCGTCGAGCATCTGGCGCTCAAATTTCCCGCAAGCGGCCTGATCCCCACCGACCCGGCCGAGGCAGCCACAGCCCGGATGCTCGACAGGGTGTTCGACAATTACGTGATGGGCAATGCTCAACGGGTGGTGGGTGCACGGATCGCGAATGGGGAGAATCCCGATCCCGCCGAAGTGGAAGGCGGGACGCAAGGGCTGCTGCGCGCCTATCGCTGGATCGAGAACTGGCTGGGCGCGAACACCCTTCCCCCACATGTCTCGCTCGTCACCTGCGCCGCTGCACCATCGCTGTTTTATGGCGACTGGATCGAACGGATCCCAGACGATTACCCGCGCCTCAAGGCGCTGCGCGCCGAACTACTGACGCTGCCCGAAGTGAGCCGCTGCGTAGAGGACGCCCGCTATTTCCGCCCATATTTCCCCGGCGGCGCCCCCGACCGCGACTGACAGACGAGGATATTTCCCGATGACCGACAACAAGGAACTCCGCGTTTCCCTCCACATCGCCGCCTCGCCGGAAAAGGTTTGGGACGTGCTGGCCAACAGGATGGAGGAATGGTGGTGCCCCAAGCCCTGGCGCGTCGAGATCGATCACCAGGATCGCCGCTCGGGCGGGCGCTGCGCCATGACCATGTATGGCCCCAACGGGGAAGTCATGCCCAATGAGGGGATCTTCCTCGCGTGGGAGGAAGGCCGCCGCTTTGTGAGCACCGATGCCTTCACTGGCGAGGACTTCGATCCGGCAGGCCCCTTCATGGTCGGCTTCTGGGAGATCGAGCCGGAAGGCCAAGGCACGCGCTACACCGCCCGCGCCAAGCACTGGACCGAGGAAGCCCGCAAGAACCATGAGGAAATGGGCTTCATTCCCGGCTGGACCGCCGTGGCCGAACAGTTGAAGGACCTTTGCGAAAAGGTTTGACTTCCACAGCCGCGTTCCCATTATGTTCCATCTGATTGGCGGGAGATTCGGGCATGGCTGACTTCACCTTTTTCACCAACCCCATGTCGCGGGGGCAGATGGCCCGTTGGGCCCTGCATGAGGCAGGGGCGAGCTATGACGAAGTGATAGTGGAGTGGGACGCCAAGCCCCCCGAACTGCTCGCGGCAAACCCGCTCGGCAAGGTTCCGACCGTGATCCATCACACGCCGAATGGAGACCGGGTGATTTCCGAGGCTGCCGCGATCTGCGCCTATCTCGCCGCCGGGGACCTTGCGCCCCGGGAAGAGGAGCGCGCGGATTATTTTCGCTGGCTGTTCTTCGTGGCTGGTCCGATCGAACAGGGCGTCACAGCACGCCATTACGGCTACGAACCGAAAGAGGCGCGCGAGCGTATCTCGGTTGGCTGGGGCGATATCGACGCAGCGCTCGCAATGCTGGAAGGCCATCTGGCGGAATGCGATTTCGTCTGCGGGAAGCGTTTCACCATGGCGGATGTCTACGTCGGCAGTCAGGTCGAGTGGGGCATGATGTTCGGGACTTTTCCGGAACGGCCTGCCTTCACTGCCTATGTCGAACGGTTCCGCGCGCGCGACGCTTATAAGGCGGCAAAGGCGATCGACTATGCCCAGATCGCCGAACGGCAGGCGCAGGGCTGACCCTTGTCTTCGCCCTCCTCTGCAGAGGAGGGAGCCAGGGAGCGTGGACAAATTTCAGCGTAAGCTTCCATACCTGCTTTTCAGAATTTCGACCTAGAAGCTGCCGTTTCGGATACGATAACATTGCGGTGACTCCGCACGCATTGCGGAATGCTCGAAACTGGCCATTGGTTTAACTGACTGGCGGCGGCCCAGGCGGGCGGATAGGTTCAGAATCCTCACTACGCACGAGGTGCCGACACGATGGCAATGACCGACGCGGACAAGCTGTTCCTCGCCGGGAGCGCACATGCTCGCGCAGCGCATGCTATTGTGGCCGCCGCCCGAGCGAACGTGCACATGACTGTGCCTTTCAACCTGCTTGTGGGGTATTCCCTAGAGACGGTGCTGAAGGCTGCTTATGTGCACCTTGGCGGCGATATGAAGATCGCCAAGCAAGAAATTGTCCACGACCTACCTAGAGCGCTTGCCTATGCTAAGGATTGCGGGTTTCAGCCTGAAAATGAGCACTTAGAATGGTTGGTCCAGACGATGGCTGACGTCCACCGCAATCATTCGTTCCGTTACCTCGCCGGTGAGGGAGAACTGCATGTCGCCGATGAGATGTTCGGCTTGCGCATCGTCGATGACCTTGTCGTCCAAGTGGGGCAGTTGCTCTATCCACAGCATGATCGAGCTTATTGGATCGAGCGCTTCACGAAATTCGAAGCTGGTAGACCTGCAGAGGCCGATAGAGACTAGTAGGCGCAAAACCGTCGCGTCAACCGGTTCTCGCGAATGTAAGCTATCGACTTCTAACTAACTGAAGCCGCCATTCTGCTTCCCACCCCCAAGGCTGCCGAAAGCCGATAATCCGGACACGACGTATCGCGGACATCCCCTACCTCCGCTCATCCTGAGCTTGTCGAAGGACACGCGCTAGCGCTTGCCCAACAAGGGGATATGGGGCTGACGGTTTCCCGTGTCCTTCGACAAGCTCAGGATGAGCGGGCGTGGTGGCTTGGGATAAGGATTCTACTCACTTACCTTCGCGGGAACGACGAATTGGGGACTGGCAGTTCCCCACCCGCTCCTGCCATTTAGGCCGCAGGCTGTACTCCCAGATATCAGACGCTCGATTCACGTCCGAATTTGTCCACGCCGCCTGGACAAGCGGCTTCACGCCAAGGCGCTCGATTTCTTCAATATCTGATAGGCTTCCACCACCCGGATCAGCCGCGCTTCATGGCTGCGGTCCCCGCCGTTGCGGTCAGGGTGATATTTCCGCACCAGTTGTGAGTAACGCTTGCGCAGGCCCGAACGGTCCGTATCGCCTGCCAGCCCCATTACGCCCAGCGCCTCTCGCTCGCGCGGAGTAAAGCGAACCTGCGCCTGATCGGCGGCGTAGCGCCCGGCGGCGCGGCGGCGGATATCGGATGCGCGCGCGCCGATGGCCTCCAGCGGATCGTCGAAATCGGCCCAGCGCGGCACTGCGCCCACTCCGCCATCCGCGCGGAAGGCGCGGCTTTCCCGCCGCCAGCCGGCGACGGGGTGCTGGGCTTCGAGGATTTCCTCGGCGCTCATACCCTCGAACCAGTCATAGCCGGCATTGAATTCGCGGACGTGATCGAGGCAGAACCAGCGCCATTGGCCTGGCCCGTCGAATCCCGGTGGGCGGCTACCCGGGGCGCGGAATTCGCCTGCCTCCGCGCAAGCCGGCGCCTCGCATCGGCGCCCCTGTGCTTCGTACCGTCCCTTGAACCTGTCGTGCTTAGTATCCTTCACCCCTTTAGGATGGGCATTCATTGCCTATAAGGAAACCCCCTTTCACTGGTGAAATCCAGCACAGGAGAATTCATGGCCGGTCCGGTTCAGCGCGAGATGGAAGACCTGCTGGAGGCGGCATTCAGCCCGCTCCGGCTGGAAGTGATCAACGATACCGCCCGCCATCATGGCCATGCGGGGGACGATGGCAGCGGCGAATCGCACTTCACCGTAGTGATCGAAAGCGCGGCCTTTGCGGGCAAGTCCCGCATTGAGCGCCAGCGCATGGTAAACCGCGCATTGGGTGACATTCCGGGCGAACGCGTCCATGCCTTGGCGATCAAGGCAAGCGCTCCAGGGGAAGCGAAATGAACGTGATCGACACCATCACTCCGATCTCCCACGATCTCGGCGATTTCCAGGTGCGCCGGGTGCTCCCCGCTAAGGAGCGGCGGATGGTGGGGCCGTTCATCTTCGTCGACCAGTTCGGTCCGGCGCAAATGGACATCGGCAGGGCGATGGACGTGCGGCCGCATCCACATATCAACCTCGCCACTGTCACCTGGCTGTTCGGCGGCGAGTTCGCCGGCGCGATCGAGCATCGCGACAGCCTGGGAAGCCATTCGATCATTCGCCCTGGACAGGTCAATCTGATGACCGCGGGCAGCGGCATCGTCCATTCGGAGCGCAGCCCCGCCAGCGAGCGCGAGACCGGGCCGAAGCTCTATGGCATGCAGACCTGGCTGGCCCTGCCCGACGGCAAGGAAGAAATCGCCCCGGCGTTCGAGGCGGTGAGCGAGCTGCCGCTGATCGAGGATCAATGCGTCACCGCCCGCGTCATCATGGGCGAACTGTGGGGCGAGAAAGCGCCGACCACCACCTATGCCGAAACCATTTATGCCGAAATCCTGCTCGGCCCCAGCGGCGCCATCCCCATCGAAGCCGATGCGGATGAGCGCGCGGTGATGCTGGTGGGAGGCGAGGCGACACTGGATGGCAAGCCGCTGAAGCTCTACGAACTCTCCGTGCTCCGCCCCGGCGCCGAAATGGTGCTGAATTCCAAGACCGGCGGCCGCGTGATGCTGCTGGGCGGGGAGGCCTTCTCAACCCGCCGCCATGTGTGGTGGAATTTCGTCAGCTCAAGCCGCGAGCGGATCGAACAGGCCAAGCGCGACTGGAAGGAAGGCCGCTTCCCCAAGGTGCCGGGAGACGAGGTGGAGTTCATTCCCCTGCCCGAACAGCCCCTGACGCGGAGCGAATGAGCCTATGGCGGGGGAAGAACTCCGGTCCGTCATGCTCGCCTCCGGCATCCAGCTCGCCGTCTGGGACAGCGGACCGAAAGACGCGCCCGCGCTGATCTTCCTCCATGGCTTTCCCGAAAGCCACCGCAGCTGGCGCCACCAGATCCGCCATTTCTCAGACAGCTATCGCTGTATCGCGCCCGATCAGCGCGGCTATGGCGGATCGTCGAAGCCGCAGGATGTGGCGAGCTACACGGCCGACAAGCTGATCGCCGATATCTTCCAGCTTGCTGATGCGCTGGATATCCCAAATTTCACTATCGTCGGCCATGATTGGGGCGGCGCGATCAGCTGGCCGATTGCGATGATCGGGCAGGCGAGCGGCCGCGTGACCCGCGCGGTGATCGCCAATGCGCCCCATGCAGCCCTGTTCCAGCGCCTGCTCTACACCAATCCGGTGCAGCGCAAGGCCAGCCAGTATATGCGCGCCTTCCGCGATCCTGCGAATGACGATTTGGTGCGCCAGCATGGCCTTGCCGCCCTGCTGCTCAAGGCGCTGCGCTGGCAGCCCTCCCCAGCGCTGGAACCGGAGGAACGCGAGCGGATGTTGGCGAATTGGCAGGATCGCGACGCCTGCTTCGGCATGCTCAGCTGGTATCGCGCCTCCGCCATCGACGTGCCTGACGAGGATGCACCCTATGCCCCGCCCGAAGGCTGGGCGCCCCCGCCCATGCCGAAGCTGACGATCCCCACGCTGGTAATCTGGGCCATGGACGATCTCGCCCTGCCGCCCGGCAATCTCGACGGGCTGGAGGAATTGGTTGAGGATCTCACCATCACCAGAGTGCCAGGCTGCGGGCATTTCGTGCAATGGGAACGCCCCGATGCGGTAATCGCTGCGATGGAGCAATTCTTCGAAAGGACCGGCGATGCCCCCGTTGCCTAGCTCGCTGCTGCGCGTTCAGGGCGAAGGCGAGGTTCGCGTCAGCTATCTCGAGCTGTTTTTCGACCTGGTCTATGTCTTCGCGATCACGCAGATTTCGCACTTCCTGCTGGCCCATCACGGCATCGCCGCAGTGGCGGAGGCGCTGGTGATCTTCGCTGCCATCTGGTGGGCCTGGGTCTATACCACCTGGGCGGCCAACTGGCTTGATCCCGACAAGGTGCAAGTGCGGATCGTGTTGTTGCTGGCGATGCTGGCCAGCCTTGTGATGGCAGTCGCCACGCCCAAGGCTTTTGGCGAGCATGGCATGATCTTCGCCGGGGCCTATCTGGCGATCCAGATCGGGCGTTCCGGCTTCGTCGCCCTAGTCATGCGCCGCAGCGGCCATGAAGTGGCGCGCACCATGCAGCGGATTGTGATCTATTTCACGGTCAGCGGCTGCCTTTGGATTGCAGGGGCGCTTACACCCCATGTCGAGGGACGCCTGCTGTGGTGGGCAGCGGCGCTGGCGGTGGAATATTCCGGCCCGGGCCTTGGCTATCGCCTGCCCTTCTCTGGCGGCGTCGCGCCGAGCGACTGGCGCATTTCCGGCGGCCACATGGCGGAACGCTGCGCCCTGTTCATCATCATCGCACTGGGCGAAGGGATCGTGGTGACCGGCGCCACTTTTGTCGGGCATGATTTCACCTTGGCCGACACTTCGGCGTTCCTCGCCGCCTTCACCGGCTCTGTCCTGATGTGGTGGATCTATTTCGATGTCGGCGCGAAACTGGGCGCGGAACTGATCGAACACCACCCGGAACCGGGACGGATCGCCCGCAGCGCCTATACCTATCTTCACATGCCGATCGTGGTGGGGATCATCGTCACCGCCGTGGGCGACGAGATGCTGCTCGCCCATCCACATGGCCATGCCGAGCCTGCGCTGATCCTCGCTGTCTGCGGCGGAAGCGCGATCTACCTGCTGGGCATGGGCCTGTTCAAACGCTTCGCCAACCCCTTCCGCAACTTCCCCATGTCCCACCGCTTCGGGCTGGGGCTGCTGGCGCTGCTCGCCCTGTGGGCCAGCCTTGCCCATCCCGCCACGCTGACATTCGGCTGGCTGGCCGTGGGCGTGCTGGCTCTGGTGACGCTGTGGGAGTGGTTCAGCTATCACGGCGGCTGGGTGGAGCGGTTGGGTCACCGCATGGGCCCGATCGGCCGCTACATGCAGCGCTCCGCCCAACGCGCCGAGGCGCGGCGCGCGGACCGTCTGGGCGGCGGGACCGAGTAAGACGCCGTAGTATCAATCCTTCCCGAACCACTCCACCCAGGCGCCATGCGGATGGGCCTGTGACAGCAGGCTCCACTCCTCCGCGCCGCCCGGCCAGTATCTCACGTTCAGCTCATGGGCGAAGGTGGCGCGGTTGGTTTCCAGCCGCACCCATGCCAGCGGGCGCTGAGGCGTCGCCTTCGCTCCGGCATCGTCCATCGCGGCAGTGATCGCGGCGCGGGTTTCCTGCGGCAGATATTGCCACATCACCGAATGGTAGAGCACCCGCGTGACGCCTTCGGGCTGCGGGCGGGCCAGCATGGCAGCGACGAAATCGCCCGCATCCATCTTCACCAGATCGGGCTTCTTGCGCGCAGCCAGCGCGATCGCCGCGTCGATCCGCTCCATCCGCTCGGTCGCATCGGCCCAGACATAGGATTTGAGGCGCAATGCCTCGTTAGTGTCGGACAAATCAACTGGCGCAATGTCGGACCCGCGAATGGAGACGATCTCGATCCGCGATGCCGGAGGTGGCGGCCCGCGCCATTCGGGTTTCAGCTGCATCGGGGAATCCACCGGGCCGACGCACACCCCGCCAAGGTCGAAGTGATAGCGTTCCATCATGGTATTGACGCCCGCGCTCGATCCGATCTCGTTCAGCTCGAACTTCGGCCCCAGCCTTTGCGCCAGCCACAGCAGCCCCGCCATCAGGCTGTTGGCGCGCCCGGCTTCGTTGGTCTGGGGCGGCCCGTCCAGCCACGGCGCGAGCCGGGCGTCGAATTTCTCCACCAGCGCGCAAACGATCCGGTCGATCTGGGCCTGATCGGTCAGCTCACCGGCATAGACAGGGCCGAGTTCGGGCGCATCGCCGGTCAGGTAAAGGTTGTGAATGCCGCCCGCGATGCGCAGCGGCATCGCATCCTCCAGCGACAGGCCAGGCCAGTTGTTCATGCGCCGCGCCACTTCGGTGTCGGTGCGGATCACGGCCCGTTCCGCCGCGATCACCCGGCTGGTGCAAGGGGCATTGGCCCGCGCAGTGTGATCTGCCTGCCATTGCAGCGCCTGTTCGACGCTCGCGATCTCCATGACCGGATTTTCCGCCGAGCCGGTTTCCGCCATTTCCATTGCCCTTTCCGCGCTGTGTCCTTAAGGCGCGCGCCATGTCCAGACCGCTCACCTTTGCCGTTCCCAAAGGCCGCATCCTTGAGGAAGCGCTGCCGGTGATGGCACGCGCCGGCGTCGTGCCCGAAGCCGCCTTCAACGACAAGGACAACCGCGCACTCAGCTTCGCCTGCGAAGGCGGAGACATGCGGATCATCCGCGTGCGCGCGTTCGATGTCGCCACTTTCGTCGCCCATGGCGCGGCCCAGGCGGGCATCGTCGGTTCCGACGTGGTCGAGGAATTCGACTATCCCGATCTCTACGCCCCGGTCGATCTCGACATCGGCCACTGCCGCCTTTCGGTGGCGGAGCCGGTGGATTCCGGGCTGGAGCCGCTGGGCAAGATCAGCCATTTGCGCGTGGCCACCAAATATCCGAACCTCACCAGCCGCTATTTCGAGCGGCAGGGGATCCAGGCCGAATGCGTGAAGCTGAACGGCGCGATGGAACTCGCCCCCAGCCTGGGCCTTTCGCAGCGCATCGTGGATCTTGTTTCCACGGGCCGCACGCTGAAGGAAAACGGGCTGGTGGAAACCACCACCATCCTGCCCGTCTCTGCCCGCCTGATCGTCAACCGCGCCGCGCTGAAGACCGACCCGCGCGTAGGCGAACTGGTCGAGGCATTCCGCGCCGTGGCGGAAGGGCGCGTCTGATGATCCGGCTCAAGACGTCCGACCCTGAATTCGAGCGGAAATTCGCTCGCATTGTGGCTGACCGGCGCGAGAGCGACAGCGATGTCACGCAATCCGTGACGACCATCCTCAACGAAGTGCGCACGCGCGGGGACGAGGCGCTGGAGGAATATACCCAGCGGTTTGACGATTTCGCCCTGCCCGAAGGCGAATGGCGGATCGATCCGGTCCGCTGCAAGGCCGCCTTCGATGCGCTCGATCCCGAATTGCGCGAGGCGCTGGAACTCGCCGCCAACCGCATCCGCGCCTATCACGAAGCGCAGCTGCCGGAAGATCGCGACTATACCGACGCCATCGGCGTGCGGCTGGGCGCCAAATGGCGCGCAGTGGATGCTGCCGGGCTCTATGTGCCGGGTGGGCGGGCTTCCTATCCCTCGTCGTTGCTGATGAATGCCATTCCCGCCAAGGTCGCCGGGGTAGAGCGGCTGGTGGTCTGCACCCCCACGCCCAAGGGCGAGATCAACGAGCTGGTGCTTGCCGCCGCGCATCTCGCCGGTGTGGACGAAGTCTGGCCGGTGGGCGGCGCTCAGGCGGTGGGCGCTCTGGCCTATGGCACGAAGCGCATCAGGCCGGTGGACGTTGTCACCGGGCCGGGCAATGCCTGGGTGGCCGAAGCCAAGCGCCAGCTTTTCGGCGTGGTCGGGATCGACATGGTGGCCGGGCCTTCCGAAATCCTCGTGATCGCCGATGGCAAGAACGATCCTGACTGGATCGCCGCCGATTTGCTGAGCCAGGCCGAGCACGATCCCGCCGCGCAATCGATCCTGATTACCGACGATCCCGACTTTGCCGATCAGGTGGCTGACCGCGTCGACGTGCAGAGCGCCATGCTTTCCACCAAGAAGACCGCGCAGGCCAGCTGGCAGGCCCACGGGCTAATCGTGGAAGTGGGCAGCCTTGCCGAAGCCCCGCGCCTCGCCAATGCGCTGGCGGCCGAGCATATCGAACTGGCGGTGGACGATCCGGAAAGCCTGTTTGCCGAAATCCGCCATGCGGGCAGCGTGTTCCTTGGCCGGATGACGCCGGAAGCGGTAGGCGATTATGTCGCCGGGCCGAACCACGTGTTGCCCACCGGGCGGCGCGCACGGTTTTCCTCCGGCCTGTCGGTGCTGGACTTCATGAAGCGCACCAGCTTCATCTCGCTGGACGATGCCGCCCTGGCGAAGATCGGCCCCGCCGCCATACGCCTGGCCCAGATGGAGGGCCTGCCGGCCCATGCCAAATCCGTGGAATTGAGACTGAAATGAGTGCGCGTTCCCAAGCCCGTTCCGCCGCCCGGCTCTCTGCCGTGCAGGCGTTGTATCAGCACGAGATGGAGGAGATAGCCCTCCCTCGCCTGCTCGACGAGTTCCACCTGCACCGGCTGGGCCGCGCGCAGGATGACGATCAGGAAGAGCTGGCCGACGCCGAGATCGCCTTTTTCGACGATATCGTTTCGGGCACCATCGCCCGGCGCGACGAAATCGACGCTCTGCTCGAAGCGCGTCTGGCGGATGGCTGGAAGCTGGAGCGGCTGGACCGGACCATGCTGCAGATCCTGCGCGCCGGCACTTACGAACTGCTCGCCCGGCCCGACGTTCCGCTGGGCAGCGCGATCAGCGAATATGTCGATGTCGCCCACGCCTTCTTCGACGCTCGCGAGGCGAAATTCGTCAATGGCGTGCTGGACGCGGTCGGCAAGGCAGTGCGCAGCTGAGCCGGGAAGCGGCCTTCATCGGCCGTCTGAGGGCGCTGGCCGCCCACCCCGCCGCGCGCGGACTGAATGACGATTGCGCGGTGCTGGAGATCGGCGCGGAGACGCTGATCCTCACGCATGACATGCTGGTGGAAGGCATCCACTATCTGCCCGGCGCCGACATGGCGGATGTGGCGTGGAAGCTGGTCGCCACCAATCTGTCGGACCTCGCCTCCAAGGGGGCGGAACCGCTGGGCGTGCTTCTGGGCCACATGCTCGGCCCCGGCGATGGCGATTTCCTGCGCGGGCTGGAGGAGGTGCTCGGCCATTACGGCGTGCCCTTGCTGGGCGGAGACACCACTTCGGGCGGCCCGCCGCGTGCGGACGGCCTCACCGCCATCGGCCGGGCGACCTGCCGCCCCGTCCCCTCCCGCTCCGGCGCGAAGCCGGGCGACGCTGTTTACCTCACCGGCCCCATCGGCGCGGCGATGATGGGCTTCGAGGCCCTGCGCGACGACACGGGAGAAGACAGCACTGCCTATCGCCGGCCGATGGCCCGCCTTGCCGAAGGGCAGGCGCTCGCTCCCCTCGTCACGGCGATGATGGACGTTTCGGACGGGCTGCTGCTCGATGCGGCGCGGATGGCGCGGGCCAGCCGCGTTACGATCGCGCTGGACACAGCCTTGGTCCCCCTGGCGTCCCCCTCTGTCCGTTTGAGCACAGCCTTGAGGTGGGGCGACGACTACGAATTGCTGTTCGCCGCGCCGGAAGGCGTCGCCCTGCCAGTCCCGGCCTATCGCATCGGAAAAGTGCTGGAGAAGGCCGCCGCGCCGCTGTTGCTGGACGGCGCGCCCCTTACCGAAGCTGACGGGTTAGGCTACGAACACAGCTGATTTACGCTGCCGCGCGCCTCAATGCGCGCTGACGTCCACGCCCTGACGACGCAGCACATCCTTCAGCGCGTGATAGGCTTCCTTCTGGCGGTGGTTCGGAATGCCGGGATAGAGGTGATGGATCAGGTGGTATTCCATCGCCATCGAAGCCCAATAGCCCAACCGCGCCTTGAAGATCTTGGTGTTCTTGTAGCGCCCGCGCTCCTGCGGATGATGCGGCGCCCAGCTGAGCCAATAGCGAATCCACGACAGGCCGATCTGGCGCGGCAGCCACCACAGCACCGCCACCTCGATTGCATAACCGCTCCACGCCATACCGAAGAAGGTGCCCAGCATCACCAGCTGCAGCACTGTGGTCTGCATCGCCGCCTTGCGCGAGGCGGGCGTATCCATGTCGAGCATCATCTTCTTGTAGCGATGCACCGAACCTTCCACGCCGGGCTGGCGGTTCCACCAGGTCTTGATGATCGCCTGCCACCAATTGGGCGCGCCATCCGTGAAATCCGGATCGAGCTGCGGATCATTGGTGTATTTGTGATGCTCCATATGGGTGAGCCGCGCCACGCCGAAGCCCAGCGCGATCGGGATCGTGGAGAGATGCCCGGTCAGCTCGTTGATCCAGTAGAGCTTGTGCCCGCGCGGATAGATGTTGGAATGCATCGCTTCATGGCTGGGAATGAAGCCATAGGCCGCGCAGAAGGTCGAGAATACGAAGCCTGCCGCCAGGCCCACCGGGCCGAGATAGCCCAGGATGGCGAGCGGGAAGAGGCTGACCCAGATCGCGAAGCAGGTGACGGTCAGTGCGCCATAGACCCAGGTCGCGCCGCCATGGAATTGCATGGCGATCGCCCGCTCTTCCTTCATCAATTCGCGGCGCAGGTGCTTGTCCAGCGTATCGTCACCCGCAAGGCCGATGACCGGGCCATCCTCGACCGGGATGATGCCTTCGATCTCGATCGAATTGCGGTCGATCAGCTCGGCCTCGATCAGGCCGCCTTCCTTCACCGGTCCGTCGGTCACAGCCTCAGCCCCTTTTCAGCCCAAAGTCCCTTCACAGCCAGCGTCCCTTGATATTGGCGTAAAGCCCCCATGCCCCACCGAAGAGCAGGCCGAAGGCGATCCGGCTCATGCCGAACGGCCCTTCAATGCCCCAATAGGCCATGAGCTGCGCCGTAAGCGGCGCGATGAAACCAATGCCGAAAAGGAACGGCATCACGGCGAACAATTTGCGGACGACTTCGTTCATGCCATTAACCTTACATAAACCATTGGATTGCGCAAGATTCCTTGGTTCAGAGGTAATATTAAGGACGTATTTGCCTCGGCAACTCCATCGCTCCATCTGCGGAAGCGGACTTGTGACGGGATCTGCCTGCCCAGAGGGAGCCGGAACTGGTGTCACCTTTCCAGGCAGGAAAATGCCACGTTTCGTGCGCTGCATGTCAGCCCGGAAAGGCCCGGTATTCCGACGTTTTTCGAGGTTCCGGACGACCCGAAGTGTCACCTTCCATTTCGGGTTTTCGTGCAGGCCCTGCGCGCGCTGCACGGCCGCCGGGATGGGCCTCTGCGATGCGCAGGGAAGAGCGGAGGAGAGGCTGTTCATCGAACAGGATAAACGCCATTTGTGGGTGTGTAGGAAAGTGTTTTCTGGCCGAGCGGAGCGCACGAGGAAGCAGAGGGCTGGCCAGACTTTCCATGCCGTCATCCCCGCTTTCGCCAGGATCACGGATTTGTCGATGGCCCCTTTTCAACTCAGCCGTGCCCTCACCCTCCCTCATTGAAAACCGCCAGTCGCCGCCCCCTAATTCACTCGCCTCAACATAAGGGGAAATGCGGGTTTTAGGGCTTGCGCGCCTATCGGTGCCTCTATAGCCATCAGCATTGGCGCGAGCCCCTCAAAAGAAAAAGAAGGAGCCGCGCAATCCGCAATTCTTTGCAGAGGGGGAGAGGATCTCGTGAACCTCGTCACTATTTCAATCATATTGGGGCTGCTGGCCATTGTTTATGGCTTCGTCACCAGCCGCCAGGTACTCGGCGCGAGTGCCGGTAATGAGAAGATGCAGGAAATCGCCGCCGCAATTCAGGAAGGCGCCCAAGCCTATCTGAAGCGGCAATATACCACCATCGCCGTCGTGGGCGTGGTGGTGGCGGTGATCATCGTGGTCACGCTGGGAGCGATCTCGGCCACCGGCTTCGTGATCGGCGCGATCCTGTCCGGAGTGGCAGGGTTCATCGGGATGAACATCTCGGTGCGCGCCAATGTCCGCACCGCGGCGGCGGCCCAGCAGGGCCTCCAGAACGGGCTGACGCTGGCCTTCCGCGCTGGCGCGATCACCGGGATGCTGGTGGCGGGCCTCGCTCTCCTCGCGATTGCGGTGTTCTACTGGTATCTCACCGACATCGCTGGCTACACCGTGGGCGGCGAGGACCGCACCGTGGTGGACGGCCTTGTGGCCCTCGCCTTCGGCGCATCGCTGATTTCGATCTTCGCGCGTCTGGGCGGCGGCATCTTCACCAAGGCGGCCGACGTCGGCGCCGACCTTGTCGGCAAGGTCGAGGCCGGCATTCCGGAGGACGATCCGCGCAACCCAGCCGTGATCGCGGACAATGTGGGTGACAATGTGGGCGATTGCGCCGGCATGGCCGCCGATCTGTTCGAGACCTATGTCGTCACCGTAGGTGCAACCATGGTGCTCTCTGCGCTGCTGCTCAAGGGCACGGGCGACATGCTGCCCAACCTGATGGCGCTTCCGCTGCTGATCGGCGGCGTATGCATCGTCACTTCCATCATCGGCACCTATTTCGTTCGTCTCGGCAAATCGAACAATGTGATGGGCGCGATGTACAAGGGCTTCCTTGTCTCGGCAGTCCTTGCCGTACCGGCCATCTGGTGGGCCACCAGCACCGCGCTGGGCGGGATGGAAACCACACTCACGGGGACGGACTTCAACGGCCGCGCGCTGTTCTATTGCTCGCTGCTGGGCCTCGTGATTACGGGCCTGATCATCTGGATCACGGAATATTACACCAGCACCAGTTTCCGTCCGGTCCGTTCCATCGCCAAGGCTTCGGAAACGGGCCACGGCACCAATGTGATTCAGGGCCTTGCGATCAGCCTTGAGGCGACCGCCCTGCCCACTCTGGTGATCGTGGCAGGCATCGTCATCGCCTATCAGCTCGCCGGGCTCATCGGCATCGCCTACAGCGCCACGGCTATGCTGGCGCTGGCGGGGATGGTCGTGGCGCTGGACGCCTATGGCCCGGTTACCGACAATGCCGGCGGCATTGCCGAAATGGCCGGCCTTGACGACAGCGTGCGCGAGAAGACCGATCTGCTCGACGCCGTGGGCAACACCACCAAGGCCGTGACCAAAGGCTATGCCATCGGTTCGGCAGGCCTTGCGGCACTGGTGCTGTTCGCCGCCTATACCACCGACCTCAAGGAGTTCTTCCCCGATCTGACGGTGAACTTCAGCCTTGAAAACCCCTATGTCATCGTCGGCCTGTTGCTGGGCGCGCTGCTGCCATTCCTGTTCGGATCGATGGGGATGACCGCCGTGGGCCGCGCTGCGGGCGATGTGGTGAAGGACGTGCGCGATCAGTTCGCGAGTGATCCGGGCATCATGGCTGGCACGTCCAAGCCGAACTACGCCCGAACGGTGGACCTCGTCACCAAGGCGGCGATCAAGGAAATGATCGTTCCTTCGCTGCTGCCGGTGCTGGCGCCCATCGTGGTCTATTTCGTCATCACGGCCGTGGCCGGGCAAGAGAACGGCTTTGCCGCGCTGGGCGCCCTGCTGCTGGGCGTGATCGTGGGCGGCCTGTTCGTGGCGATCTCCATGACCGCCGGCGGCGGCGCATGGGACAATGCCAAGAAGTACATCGAAGACGGCCATCACGGCGGCAAGGGCAGCGAAGCCCACAAGGCTGCCGTCACGGGCGATACGGTGGGCGATCCCTACAAGGATACCGCCGGCCCGGCCGTGAACCCGATGATCAAGATCACCAATATCGTGGCCCTGTTGCTGCTGGCGGCCCTCGCCGCCTGACGCATAGCCCGATCGGGTGAACACAGCCCCGCCCGGAGCGATCCGGGCGGGGTTTTCGTTGATACGCGCCTGCCCGGCCCGCTCGCTTAACGCTTCCTTCGGTTTCCCCGGCTAGGGCCAGCGCTGGCGGCGCGCCGTGCCGCCCTGCGAAGGTTAACACGCTTGGCGAGCAGGCCGCTTCACATGCCGGACACGCAAGGGCAGGAAAGCGCTCACACCCCGCGTGCACCCGCAATCCGCGCCCAAGCCGTGAACTGGCGCGAAATGACCAGCGTGGAAGCGGTGCTGCGCTGGGATGCGCTGGCGCAATGGGCTTCCAGCCCCAACCCCTTCTTCGAAAGCTGGTATCTCCTGCCTGCGCTCGAAGCGCTCGACCCGCGCGGACAGGTAAAGCTGCTGTGCATCGAGGCTGACGGGGCGCTGGCCGGATTGCTGCCGGTGCTGCGCGAGAACCGCTATTACCGCCACCGGCTTCCCCAGTGGAGCACCTGGATTCACGGCAATTGTTTCCTGGGCGTGCCGCTGGTCGCGCATGGGATGGAACGGGTGTTCTGGCGGGCATTCCTCACCTGGGCGGACGATCATGCCGCGGGGACCCTGTTCCTCCACCTGCCGCAATTGCCTCTTGAAGGCGCGATGCACGAAGCGCTCAAAGCCGTGCTGGCCGAACAGCGCCGCCCTGCCGCGCTGGTCCATCGCGAAGAACGCGCGATGCTCGAGTCAGAGCTTGCGCCCGAGGTCTATTTCGATGCGGCGCTGGGCGGCAAGAAGCGCAAGGAACTGCGCCGCCAGTACAATCGCCTGGCGGAACAGGGCGCGCTTCGCTTCGAACGGCGCAGCGATGCCGAAGGGGTGGACGAATGGACCGAGGCCTTCCTCCAACTCGAGGCCTCCGGCTGGAAGGGCAAGTCCGGCCATGCGCTGGCGCGCGATATCTCCACTACCCGCCTCTTCACCGAGGCGCTGCGCGGCGCGGCCTGGCGCGGGCGGCTGGAACGGCTGACCCTTTCGCTCGACGGCGAGCCTATCGCCATGCTGGCCAATTTCCTCACCCCGCCGGGCGCCTATTCCTTCAAGACCGCCTTTGACGAACGCTACGCCCGCTTCTCGCCCGGGGTGCTACTGCAGCGCGATAACCTCGCCCTGCTGGAGCGGGAGGGCATCGAATGGTGCGACAGCTGCGCCAGCGCCGACCATCCGATGATCGACCATATCTGGCGCGAACGCCGCGCCATCGGCCGGATCAATATCGGCATCGGCAGCCCCCTCCGCCGCACCCTGTTCCGCGCGATTGCCTTTGCCGAAACGCGCCGCTTTTCCGGAGAGCTTGAATGAAGCACGACACGCCCCAGCCCCACGGCTCCTCCCCGCTCGGCGCCGCTCAGGTGTTCCCCGAACAGGCCCACACATTCTTTGCCGAGGCATATCCGGAACAGCCGCACAAGCTGCAGCACAATCTGCCCGACCATCCGCTGCTGGCGCTGGATGCGCTGGCCGCGCTGGGGGAGAGCCTGCCTGAAAGCTCGATCGAATATAATCGCGGCGACCTGCCCATCGGCATCGAGGACAAGCCCGGCTCCAACGGCCTGACCATCGGCGACACGATCCGCCGCATCCATGAAACCAACAGCTGGGCGGTGCTCAAGAATATCGAGCAGAACCCCGCCTATGCCGATCTGCTGGCCGCGCTGCTGGCCGAACTGAAGCCTGTCATCGAGGCGAAAACGGGCCGGATGATGAAGATGCAGGGTTTCATCTTCGTCTCCTCCCCCAATGCGGTCACGCCCTATCATTTCGACCCCGAGCACAATATCCTGATGCAGCTCGTCGGCACCAAGACCATGGTGCAATTCCCGGCGGGCGATCCGGCCTATGCCCCCGATCAGGTGCACGAGACCTATCACACCGGCGGCGGGCGGGAGCTCAAATGGGCGGACCCGCTGGCTGCGGGCGGGATGGAATTCCATCTCGAACCGGGCGAGGCCCTGTTCGTGCCCGTGATGGCGCCGCATTGGGTGAAGGTCGGCCCCACGCCTTCCATTTCGCTGTCGATCACCTGGCGTTCCGAATGGAGCTATGAAGAGGCCGATGCGCGTGCCTTCAACGGCCTGCTGCGGCGCATGGGCCTGACCCCTCGCGCACCCGGGCGGTGGCCCCGGCGCAACACCGCCAAGGCAATCGGCTGGCGAATTTATCGCAAATTGCTGAAGGCGCGTTGACGCGCGGCGGCCCTGCCCCCCATATATGGTTGCAAATGGAAACCAACGTCAATCCCACGCCCGAAGCCCTCGTCGCCGATCTCGTCCTGTTGCTGGACCTTGAGCCGCGCGGGGGTGACGACCGTTTCCTGGGCCGTCGCAAGAAGGGCGGCGAAGGCCGCGTGTTCGGCGGACAGGCCATCGCACAGGCGCTCGGCGCGGCGGAACGCACGGTGGACGATAATCGCCACTGCCACTCGCTCCATTGCTACTTCCTGCGCGGGGGGAGCGAGGATTACCCGATCGACTATCAGGTGATGCGGGATTTCGACGGCGGCAGCTTTTCCAACCGCCGCGTGGTGGCCAGCCAGCGCGGCCAGCCGATCCTGAATTTGACCGCGTCCTTCCAGATCTCCCAGAAAGGGTTCGAGCATCAATATCCGGCCATGCCGGATGTGCCCGCCCCGGAAGAACTGAAGTCCGACATGCAGCTGCGCCGGGAACTGGCGGAGCTGGTGCCCAATTCCTATCGCAACAAGCTGCTGCAGCCCTGGCCGATCGATACCCGTCCGGTCGAGCCGCGCGACTGGATGAACCCACAGAAGCACGAGGCGTTGAGCCATGTGTGGTTCCGCACCGTGGCCCAATTGCCCGACGATCCGCGCGTCCACCGCGCGGTGCTGGCCTATGCCAGCGACATGCACCTGCTCTCCACCAGCACCCGCCCGCACGGCGTGAACTGGTATCGCGGCGAAGTGAAGGCGGCCAGCCTCGATCACGCGATCTGGTTCCATGAACCCTTCCGCGCCGACGAATGGCTGTTGCATGTGACCGACAGCCCATGGGCCGGCGGATCGCGCGGTTTCACCCGCGGCCAGATCTTCAGCCGCGACGGCCGCCTTGTGGCCAGCACGGCGCAGGAGGGCATGATCCGCCCCGTGGAACACAAACCCAAGGCCTGAAACCGGGCCCATACGCCACCGCAGACCCCTTTGCTCGAGAATCGACCGGGCGGATTTCGATCCGCGACCGGCCTGAAAGCCTGCGCTGTTCCCACTGAGGCGGCAGAGCAAATGTGTCACCCTTGTGGACAGCAAAACACCACTTTTCGCGCAGTGCGTGTCACGCCCGAATGGCGTGGATTTCAGCCCTTTTTCGGGCGTCATCGCCGCCGGGACTGTCACCTTCCATTTCGGCATTTCGTGCAGGGCCGTTCCGTTCCGCCAGGCCGTGTGAACGGGCGCTTGCATGGCGAGGAGCGGGGCGGATGCAAGGCTGATCATCGCGCAGCATAAACGCCATTTGGCGGCGTGTAGGAAAGTGGTTTCTGCCGTCCTGAAAGTCCGAACTGTTCCGGTCTTTCCCTTAATTACGGCCCTACAATGACCGCAGGACGAAGCCCTCGCTGCCCCTTGCTATATTCTTAGAAACATAGCATGCCGTATTTCGTCAGATATAGCCCTTCGCCTTACGGTGGGGGGCGTTTTGCCATGAGGAAAAATCGAAAATGAAATTGCGCCTGCTGGCCTCGGCCTGCCTGATCGCCTGTCTGCCTGCCATCGCCCATGCTGAAGAATCCGTTGCAGATACAGCCGACAACACCTTCACTCTTGGGCAAATTCTGGTCACCAGAACCAAGCCCGAGGGCATTGCCGTGACCGGCGAGACGATGACGGCGGAGGCGATCGAGGCCTTCAATCGCAACCAGTTGGACGATGCGATCAACCTCATGCCGGGCGTTGCTGCGTCCAACAGTGGCGGTTCGCGCAATGAACGGCTGATCTATGTGCGCGGTTTCGACCGGTTCCAGGTGCCCCTCTCCATCGACGGCATTCGGGTCTATCTCCCGGCCGATAACCGGCTCGATTACGGCCGCTTCCTCACCCCCGATATGTCGGAAATCCAGATCGCCAAGGGCTATGCCTCGGTGCTCGACGGACCGGGCGCGATGGGCGGCGCAATCAACCTCGTCACCCGCAAGCCCACCAAGGCGCTGGAAGTGGAAGCGCGCGGCACGCTGGAGCTTGACCGGGACGCAGACTACGCAGGCTACAGTGCCTTCGCCCTGCTCGGCACCAAGCAGGACCAGTGGTATGCCCAGGCAAGCTATGCCCGCAGCTTCCGCGATCATTGGGACTTGCCCGGCGATTTCATGCCCACTGCCACCGAAGATGGCGGGGAGCGGGATTTCAGCGGCACCGAAGACTGGCGCGTGAATGCCAAGATCGGCTTCACCCCCAATGCGACCGACGAATATTCGATCAGCTATACAAGGCAGGAAGGCTCCAAGAACGCGCCGCTCCATGTCTCGGATTCGCTCAGCAGCCAGCGCCACTGGAACTGGCCTTATTGGAATATCGAGAGCATCTATTTCCTCTCGACCACCGCGCTTTCCGAGCGGCTAACGCTCAAGACCAGGCTCTATCGCAACAGCTTCGACAATCTGCTGCGCGGTTTCGACAATCGCAACCAGAACAGCCAGACGCTGACTGCGGGCAAGGTGTTCAACAGCTGGTATGAGGACAAGGCCTATGGCGGCACCGTCCAGCTCGATTACGCCACTGACGGCAACCGGCTGGGCCTCGCCTTCCATTACCGCCGCGATGAGCACAGCGAATATTCGCAATATTTCCCCACCGGTTACATCGAACCGCCGCAGGCCGACGATGAGGACACATTCAGCATCGCGATCGAGGATCGCCTGCAGCTCAGCCCCGCGCTCAGCCTGACGGGCGGCTTCAGCTATGATTGGCGCAAGCTCTACACGGCAGAGGAATTCACGCTGAACAACACCCGCGATGGCGGCACTTTGTTCAGCTACCAGCTCGCCAATGCCGATGCGTGGAACGCGCAGGGCCGGCTGGACTGGAAGCCGGATGCAGGCACTGCCCTGCACCTTTCGCTCAGCTCGCGCACCCGCTTCCCGACGATCTTCGAACGCTTCAGCTCCCGCTTCGGTGGGGCGACCTCCAACCCGGACCTGAAGAGCGAACGCTCGACCAATCTGGAACTGGGCGGATCGAAGACGCTGGGCACCGTGAAGCTGGAAGGCGCGGCCTTCTATTCCTGGCTGGACGACGCCATCGTCTCCTTCCCCTTCGTCTATAACAACACCCCCGTCAGCCAGAGCCGCAATGTCGGCAAGGGCGAATATTACGGCGTGGAACTGGCGGTGAGCGCACAGGCCAGTGCAACACTGAGCCTTGGCGCGAACTACACCTGGACCCAGCGGGACTTCACCGATCCTTCGATCTCCGCCTTCGAGGCCACCGGCGTGCCCACTCACAAGGCCTTCGCCTGGGCGGAATGGCAGCCGCTGGAGGGCCTGAGCATCCTGCCCTCGCTGGAAGTGGCCTCCGACCGCTGGACGGTGAACACCGCAGGCACACTCTATTACAAGACCGGCGCCTATGTTCAGGGCAATCTGCGCATCGATTACGAGGTGATCGACGGGGTGACTTTGGGCGCCGGGGTGCGCAATCTGTTCGACGACACTTACACGCTGGTGGACGGCTTCCCCGAACCTGGCCGCAGCTTCTTCCTCACGGCTCGCGCGAGCTATTGAGGAATTATTTGATCGTCATGTCACATTGAGGGGTGGCTGCATCGTCACATCGCTGTCTCCAACGAAGAAAGGACACAGCGATGAGCAGCCGCCCCCAACCCTATGCCGCAGCGCCGAAGATGGTGCAGGACTTCCTGCAGTTCTCCACCCGCGTCGCGGAATGCGGGCTCGAGCATAGCCTCCTCGAACTCGTGAAAATCCGTGCTTCCCAGATCAATGGCTGCGCCAATTGCCTCAACATGCACACCTCCGATGCCCGCAAGGCGGGAGAGACGGAGCAGCGACTCCATTTGATCGCTGCGTGGTGGGATGCGCCGTGTTACACCGACCGGGAACGGGCCGCGCTGGCCTGGACGGATCATCTGACGCTGATCGCCGAACGGCGCGCGCCCGATGATGTCTATGCCGGGCTGGATGCCCATTTCGACAAGGAAGAACAGGTGCAGCTGACCATGGCGATCATCGTCATCAATGGCTGGAACCGCCTGGCGATCGGCTTCGACCTGTTCGACCCCAGGCTGGGCTGGTGACGATGCCGGAGCGCAGCCCGGCCGCGTTCGAACAGCATCGGGCGATGCTGCTCCGCGTCGCCTATCGGATGCTCGGCTCCATGGCCGATGCGGAGGATGTGGTGCAGGAAGCCTGGCTGCGCTGGGCGCGGACTGAAAGGGAAGCGGTGGACGTTCCCGCCGCCTACCTGCGCCGCGTGGTGACGCGCCTCTGCCTCGACCAGATCAAATCCGCGCGAGTGAGGCGCGAGGAATATTCCGGCCCCTGGCTGCCCGAGCCCGTGCTGGACGAGGAGCCGGAGGACGACGTTACCCTGCCCCTGATGCTCGCGCTCGAACGGGCGCGGCCTTCCTGCTGCACGACGTGTTCGGGGAGAGCTTCGAGACCATCGCCGGATCGCTCGGGCGCGATGCTGCCGCCTGCCGCCAGCTCGCCACACGGGCGCGGCGCAATGTTCAGGCGGAGCGGACGCGTTTTCCCGTGGAGCGAGACGAAGGCCGCCGGATCGCGGAAGCCTTCTTCGCCGCATCGCGCAGCGGCGACGTGGCCGGGCTGAGCAACCTGCTGGCCGATCAGGTGAGCTTCTATGCCGATGGCGGCGGAAAACGGCCGGCCGTGGCGCGTGTGCTGCACGGGCGCGACATTGTCTCCCGCGCGCTGGCCGCCATTGCCCGGCTGACAGGCCTCCGCCCGGCGGGGCAGCCCGAAGCACAGGTGATCCAATATGGCTTCATCAACGGCCTGCCCGGCTTCGTCACGCAGGAGAGCGATGGCGAAATCCAGACGACCGCCCTGCTGCTGGAAAATGGCCGCATCCGGGCGATCTATGTGATGCGCAATCCCGACAAACTGCAGGGCCTCAAGGCCCGGATGCACTGATCAGGCGGAGCGGGAAACACCTGCCTCCGTCACCACCGCATCCATCGGTATGTCATAGGTCTGCGGGCAGATCGTGGGCATAGCCTGAACCGTGTAGCCCACGCCGAACAGCCGCGGCTGGTGGGGCAGGAGCTCCGCCAGCGTGCGGTCGAAAAACCCGCCGCCATAACCGAGGCGGTAACAGGCCGGATCATAGCCCACGACCGGGGCAATCGCGATATCTGGCACCACTTCGGCGCCATCGGCCGGGATCGGGATGTTCCACACGCCCCGCTCCAGCCGGTCGCCCGACTGCCACTGGCGGAACACCAATGGGTGGGCTTTCTTCACCACCACCGGCAGCGCCGTGATCGCGCCCTTCTCCCGCAGGCGGGCGAGCAGGGGCTTGAGGTCCGGCTCGCCGCGAAAGGGCCAATAGGCGCTGACCACCAGCCCGGCCGGATCGCCGATCAGTTCCTCCAGATGGGCCGTAATCCGCTCTCCCAACACAGCCCGTTCCGCCGCCGGGATCGCCATGCGCAGGGCGACCAGCCGCTCGCGCTGGGCCTTGCGCCAGCCATTGAGGGTGCCCGCCCCGTCCAACCCGGCATAGGCCGGATCGACCTCGCCCAGCGAACAGGGCGGCGAGGCGAATTCGCGTTCTTCCTCAACGGCCATCCCGAACCTCCCCTCACCCGCTGGGGTGATAGAAATCATAGATCGTCTGCGCCACGGCGGCACTGACGCCCGCGGCCCGCTGGAGATCCTCCAGCGAGGCCGCCCGCACCTTGCTGGCGGTTCCGAAATGCAGCAGCAAGGCGCGTTTTCTTGCCGGGCCGATACCGGGGATTTCATCCAGCGGCGAAGCTGTAATCGCGCGGCTGCGCTTGGCCCGGTGCGCGCCGATGACATAGCGGTGGACCTCGTCCCGCAGGCGCTGGAGGTGGAACAGCAGCGGCGAATTCACCGGCAGCATCTTCTCCCGCCCGTCAGGGAAGTGAAACACCTCGCGCCCCTCGCGCCCATGATGCGGCCCCTTGGCGATGGCGATCAGGGCCACATCCTCAATCCCCAGTTCCTCCAGCGCATCCTTCACCGCATTCATCTGGCCCTTGCCGCCATCGATCAGCACGAGGTCAGGCCAATTCTCGCCATCGCGATCGGGGTCTTCCTCCTGCGCGCGGGAGAAGCGCCTTGTCATCACTTCGCGCATCATGCCGTAATCATCGTCGGTCTGCGCGGTCTTGATGTTGAACTTGCGATACTGGTTCTTGATGAAGCCTTCCGGCCCTGAAACGATCATCGCGCCCACGGCCTTGGTGCCCTGGATATGGCTGTTGTCGTAAACCTCGATCCGCTCGGGCGGCTCCGGCAGTTCGAGGAATTCGGCCATTTCGCGCAGAATCTTCGCCGTGGTGCTGCTTTCGGCCATGCGCCGTTCCAGCGCTTCCACCGCATTGCGCGATGCCTGGTCGATCAGGCGCCGCCGGTCACCGCGCTGGGGGATGGAGATTTCCACCCGGTGCCCGCTGGCGCTGGCCAGAGCCTCGCCCAGCAGTTCCGCTCCCTCCATCTCGCGGTCCACCAGAATGAGGCGCGGGGGCGGCACTTCCTCGTAGAACTGGGCGATCACGCCAGCCAGCACCGCGTCTTCCTCCACCCCATCGGTATGGGCCGGGAAGAAGGCGCGGTGGCCCCAGTTCTGCCCGCCGCGAATGAAGAAGGCCTGCACCGCCACATGGCCGCCCTTCACGGCCATGGCGAACACGTCGGCCTCTGCAATCCCGGCGGCATTGATCGCCTGGCTGCCCTGAATGGCGGTGGCAGCCCGCAGCCGGTCGCGCAGCATGGCCGCGCTTTCGAAATCCAGCGCCTCCGCCGCCGCTTCCATCTGCTGCTGGATTTCCTGCTGCACGGCAGTGGATTTGCCGCCGAGGAAATCCTTCGCCTGACGGACGAGTTCGCCATAGCCCTCCTCGTCGATGCGGCCCACGCAAGGGGCGGAGCAGCGCTTGATCTGATAGAGCAGGCAGGGCCGATCCCGCCGGGCAAAAAAACTGTCGGTGCAGGATCTTAGAAGAAACAGCTTCTGCAGCGCATTGATCGTGGAATTGACCGATCCGGCACTGGCGAAGGGGCCGTAATAATTGCCCTTGGCCTTCCGCGCGCCGCGATGCTTGGTGATGCGGGGATAATCGTGATCCGCGCGCAGCAGGATGAAGGGGAAGCTCTTATCGTCACGCAGCAGCACGTTATAGGCCGGGCGGAAGCGCTTGATCAGCTGGGTTTCCAGCAGCAGCGCCTCTGCCTCGCTATTGGTGGTGACGATTTCCATGCTGCGGGTCTGGCTGACCATCCGCCGCAGCCGGTTCGTCAGCCGCTCCACCTGGGTGTAATTGGCCACGCGGTTCTTCAGCGCCCGCGCCTTGCCAACGTAAAGCACGTCGCCCCGCGCATCGAGCATGCGGTAAACGCCCGGCTTGGGCTTGAGCACTTTCACCATGGCGCGGATGGCGGCCACGCCCGCCTCGATATCCGGCTGGGCCGAGCGCACAGTATAAGCCGCCCGCTCCTCATTGAAGCGTTCGGCCCCTCGGGGATCGTGGGGTGTTCCGGCGGGGGTCTTGCTCATGCGGGCCAGATAGGAAGATCGGCGGAAAAGGGAACAGCGGATGCCCCCTTGGGCACCGAAGTTGACACTGTTGACACGGTAGCGACGTGCAAATCCCACCCTTCCCCACAGGACGCCGAGCAGCCGGAAAATCGCACGATGGAAGGCTCTGGACGGATCATGACGCGCTTATGGCAAGCGGGCGCCGGGTAGGACAACGAAAAGCAGAGGGGCCGTACGCCCCAAGGCGACGGCCCCTCCGATTTCCAGCGATCCCGTGGGACCGGCCCGATCAGAACATCTTGCGGAATTCGATCGAGAAGGTCCGGCCCTGCGCGTCGAGGAAACCGCGCTGATAACGCAGCGGCACATCGCCGTTGGAATCGGTCACCGTGCGATAGCTATCGAACACATTGTCCACCCCGATGGAGAAACGGCTGCCCTTCAGGAAAGGCACCGATTCCACCAGCTTGGCCTGCTGACCCAGATCGGCGAAGACGCGCAGATCAAGCTTGGCAAGGCTGCCGAACTGCAGGTCCGTGCTGCCCGGAAGGCCCGTGCCGTCGATCCGGCTGGGGCCGGAATAGCTGCCCGAATAGCGCATACCGAAGCCGCGGTAGAAGAAACCGCCCACCAGCTGGGCCGAATGGCGCACCACGCCGCTGCCCGACAGGGCATCGCCGTCCAGCTGGTCCAGCACGGGCAGGCCTTCGGCGATCAGCACTTCGTTTTCGAGTTCGAGCGTATAGGTCAGGTTGGCGAACCAGCGGCCGCGTCCATCGCCGCCACCGCCGCCCGGCCCACGGAAGCCGCCCGGTCCACCCGGACCACCGCCCGGAGGAGGCGCGCCAGCGCCGGCGCCTGGAGGCGGACCGCCCGGAGGCGGACCGGCGAAGCCCCCACCTTGACCGCCACGCTGCCTGCCCTGGCCCAGCCCGTCGTTGCTGCAGACGCGCTGCTTGAACTGGGCGAATTTCTCCGGGTCCAGCTTGCCGTCCGCACCGCGCAGATTGGCCTGGATCGGCTCGGGCAGTTCCGCCAGATCGGGCACTTCCTTATTGTCCACCGCGCAGAAGCGCTGGCGCAATTCGGCAATGCGCGCGGGATCGAATCCTCCCTGAGGGCCATCGCTGCTGCAGATGCGCTGCTTCATCTGGTTGAATTTTTCCTGATCGATCGTGCCGTCAGGCTTGAGCAGATTGGCTTTCATCTGCTCGGGCATGGTGGAAAGATCCGGCACCGTCGCGCCATCGGCGCAGAGCTGCTGGCGCATCTGGGCGAAGCGTTCCGGATTGAAGCCGCCGGGGCCGCCCGGAGGAGGGGCACCTGCGCCCGAAGCGGCCTGTCCTGCAGGCGCTGCTGCTGCGCTGTTCTGGCCGCCAGCGGTGGCATTGCGCACCATGGCAAGTGGGCCGCTCGCGCCCGCAGTGGGGTTGGCCTTCCCGAACGGACCGGAGAGATTGAGGCCGAAGCGCAGGCGCGAGGAGCGCTGGCTGTCGAACGTCACCGGCCGCTGATCGATCGAGACAAGCTGACCGGTAACGAGATCGCGCGTCACCCGGTCCGGGAAGGCGGCCTCGATCGCGGGGGTGAGCAGCGGGAAGGAGGCGCTGACATCGCTAGAGCGGTTGCGATTATATTCCACCGAAATGCTGGAATTGTTCAGGAACGGCAGGTCCCAGAAGGCGCCGATGCGAATATCTCTCTGCTTTTCCTTCTGCAGATCGGGATTGCCGCCGCTGATGACACTGGCCAGCACCGTCTGGCCCAGAGTGAAATCATAGGTCGGGACGTTGAGCGTCACGATCTCGGGGCTGTTGAGCTGGCTGAGGCCCGGCGCAGTGTCGCGCGCGATATAGCTGGCCTGCACATTCAGCGTCTCGGTGATCCCCCAGGTCACGCCCGCCGTCCAATTGGTCAGCGTGCCGAAATCGGAGAGGTGATCCAGCCCGGCAGTGAAGTTCAGGCTGATATCGCCCAGCGCGCTCAGCACATCGTCGCGGCGGCTGGTGAGCGGCACGCCAAGGTTGAACCCTGCCGAAAGATCGCCGCGCGTCAGGCTGGTTTCGACGCCCGGATTGCGGGTGTCCTCGCTCTGGACACGGTTCCATTTATAGCCCGTGTTGAGCGTCAGCGTGACGTCGCCCGCCGGAAGGAACAGGGGCGAGCCCATCACCGTGATCAGCGAGCTGGCGGAATCCGTCAGCGTCTTGGCCGTATCGAAGCTGGCATCGATCGTGGAAGGCAGAGCCCCGTCATAGGCGAGCGATCCATTGGCCACTGCATCCTGCAGCGCCGCGGAATTGGCATAGCGATCGATCTCGGTAGTGCTGCGTGCGCGGCTGGCATCGATCGTGCCGGTCAGCTGCCAGTCGCCCAGCGGTGCGTTGAGCGTGCTGCCGGCGGAGATCGTCTCCGTCCGGCTGCGGCGGGCGAGCGGATTGTCCTCGCCATAGGTGCGCAGCAGGCTGTTGGCGGCATTGTCTGGATCGGTCAGCGTAACCGTATTCAGCCCAGAAAGGCTGCGGCTGCGGCTGCGCTCATAGGAGCCATTGAGCGAGACCGAGCTGCCATTGTCCCCAAGGCGCGTGGTGACATTGCCGGTCAGTTCCAGATCGGAACTATCGGACACCAGGCTGCGGTAATTGGCGGGATCGGGATCGCTCGCAAGCCTGGGCGCCAACGATTGCACAAGGCCCCGCTCGGCCTCAGTCAGCATGGAAGTGTCGTTCCATTCCGCATTCAGATTGAAACGGCTGGGCCCGGCGATCTGCAGATAAGTCGCTTCCACCTGCTTGGTGGACGTGCCGCCCGCGCCGGGCTGGCTATATTCGCCCTCCAGTTCGCGGCTGGAGAAATTGTTCTTCAGGATGAAATTGATCAGCCGCTGATCGGCGGAGAAACCGTATTTCTGCGCCACTTCTTCGGGCAGGATCTCGATCTTCTGGATCGCCTCAGGCGGGAAGGAGCGCATTTCGCGGAAGCTGGAAACGCGCATGCCGTTGACAAGGAACACCGGCGGCCCGCTGCCACGGCCACGTCCCGAACCGGTCTGCGGCGCAAGCGCTGCCACAAGGTCGGCGATGGAGCTGGCGCCATAGGCGGCGATATCGGTCTCATCCAGCACCTGGATCGGCGGCTGGGCGACCTGAACCTGGCCGCGCATACTTTCCGCGACGACGACAATCTCATTGCCATCGTCTCCACTGTCGTCAGCCGGATCCACCGGTTCCTGGGAAACGGCGGCAGGTTCCTGCTGGGCATGGGCGGGGATGGCTGAAATGACCGCAAAGCTTGAGATTGCGGACAGCAGCGAGGCGCGTTTGAGGTTCATTGTTGACTTTGTCTGTTGTTGGGAGGGTGCGTCTATGCCCCTAACGCACGAGCCACAAGACGCGTTTCGTAACAAATCGTCGCAATTCGATGAACGCCGGATGAAGTCCGTCCGAACATGCCTGTGCGGCGCGGGCTTTCCTTTTTCCCTTCCGGGGGCTATTGGGCGCGCCTGTATCACAATTGCATCCGGAAATTGAGCACATATGGCTAAAGAAGAACTCCTCGAAATGCGCGGCAAGGTAGTTGAACTGCTGCCTAACGCGATGTTCCGGGTCGAGCTCGAAAACGGCCATGAAATTCTGGGCCACACCGCCGGCAAGATGCGCAAGAACCGCATTCGCGTTCTGGTGGGTGACGAAGTACTGGTTGAGCTGACGCCCTATGATCTGACCAAGGGCCGTATCACCTATCGCTTCATGCCCGGCCGGGGCGGCCCCGGTCCGCAATAAGGCCGGTGCGTGGACGCTCCCCGCACTCCCCCAGCGCTGATCCTTGCTTCCGCCAGCCCACGGCGGCGCGAATTGCTCGCGCGTCTGGGCATCGCGCCGCAGGCGATCCGCGCCTCCGACATTGACGAAACCCCGCATCGCGCGGAGATTCCCCGCGTCTATGCCATCCGCATGGCGCGCGAGAAGGCGCTGGCGTCGCGCAGCACCCTCGCCCCCGGCGAAGAGGGCGCCTTTATCCTCTCGGGCGATACGGTGGTCGCCTGCGGGCGGCGCATCCTGCCCAAGGCGGAAGACGAAGCGACCGCGCGCACCTGCCTGCGCCTGCTGTCCGGCCGCCGCCACCGCGTGCTGTCCGCCATCGCCCTGCTCGCGCCCGACGGCACCTTGCAGGACCGCCTGAGCGAAACCGTGGTGCGCTTCAAGAACCTCTCCGCCGAAGAGATCGAAGCCTATGTCGTGGGCGGCGAATGGCACGGCAAGGCGGGCGGCTATGCCATTCAGGGCGCGGCCGAAGGGCTCATCGCCTGGATCAGCGGCAGCCATTCGGGCGTGATGGGCCTGCCCCTGTTCGAAACCCGCGCGCTGCTCAAATCCGCGGGCTTCCCCCTTGGCTGAATGGCTGGTCGAGGAAGGGATCGGCGAGAGCCGCGCGATCCTGATCGAAGGCGATGCCATCGCTGCTGCCCGTATCGACTGGCCCGGCGCGCTTGTTGCAGGACAGGTGGAGGACGCAAAGCTCGTCTCCCGCACCGCAGGCAGTTCGCGCGGCACAGTCCGTTTCGCCAATGGCGAGGAAGCGCTGGCCGACCGCCTGCCGAAGGCTGCCAGCGAAGGCGCGGCCACTCGCCTGATCGTCACCCGCGCGGCCATTGGCGAGGCGGGCCGCACCAAGCTCGCCCAGGCGCGCCCGACCACCGAGCCGCCGCGCCCTGCCCCCACTCTGGCCGAGGCACTGGCGCTGGAAGGCCACTCGCCGCGCATAGTCCACAGGTTCCCTATCGAGGGGTGGGACGATCTGCTGGACGAGGCATTTACCCGCGAAATCGCCTTTGACGGCGGATCGCTGCTGCTCAGCCCCACTCCGGCCATGACGCTGATCGATGTGGACGGCGCCCTCGCCCCTGCCCGGCTGGCCCTTGCCGCCGTGCCTGCAATCGCTGCTGCGCTGCGGAGGTTCGACATCGGCGGTTCCGTAGGCATCGATTTCCCGACGCTGGAGGCCAGGGCCGACCGGCGCGTGGTGGACGAGGCACTCGACGAAGCGCTTGCCCAATGGCCGCATGAGCGCACGGCGATGAACGGCTTCGGTTTCGTCCAGCTTGTCGCGCGGCTTAGCCGCCCGTCGCTACTCCAGCGCGCCGCCCGCAACCGCACCGGCATGGCCGCGCGCCGCCTGCTGCGCCGGGCCGAAGGCGTGGCCGAGCCGGGCGCGCTGCTGCTCACCTGCCATCCCGCTATCCGCGCGAAGCTGAAAGAGGAATGGCTGGCCGAACTCGCCCGCCGCACGGGCCGCGAAATCCGTGTGGAAAGCGATCCCGCCCTTGCGCTGGAAGCAGGCTTCGCGCAGGCGGTGCCGCTATGAGCGACGCCGCAAGACCCAAACCCTGCCCGATCTGCCGCAAGCCGCGGACCGAGGAGTTCACGCCCTTCTGCTCGGCCCGCTGCCGGGACCGCGATCTCTCCCGCTGGCTGAGCGACGGCTATGCCGTGCCCGGCCCGCCCGCCGACCCGGAAGACATTGCCGCAGAGGAATGATTTTCAAAAAGGCGGATTCTTGCTCTTGCCAAGCCGCCCACGCTTCGCCATAGGCGCGCTCTCCAGCCGCTCGCCGGTCTTGAAAGACCGTCGCCGCAGCGAAGCCCGGGTAGCTCAGTTGGTAGAGCACATGACTGAAAATCATGGTGTCGGCGGTTCGATTCCGTCCCCGGGCACCATTTCCTTGATCGCCACCGTCCGCTGACGTGTTTGCAAAGGCCTAAAAATCGCAGTAAACTGCGGTTTATTGGCCGCCAATGTTCACCAAGGCCTGCGTGCAACCGCATCGACTTGGGACCAGATTGGGGGCCACCCTTTCAAGCTCCAAGGACGTGGCCCCCAGATATGGCATTAACGGACATTGCGATTCGAAATGCGAAGCCGCGCGAGAAGCCCTATAAAATGGGCGACACGCTCGGCCTATTTCTCCTCATTCAACCTTCCGGCGGGAAGCTCTGGAGGTTCAAGTACCGCCTTCACGGGAAGGAGAAGAAACTCTCCATTGGCGCGTACCCAGAAATCAGCCTCGGAGAGGCCCGCGCGGCACGTGATGCTGCCCGTAAGATCATCGCACATGGAGGTGATCCATGCCGTGAGCGACAGCAGGATAAGCTTCAGAAGGTCGCGGACGCTTCCAACACGTTTGAGCTGGTTGCGCAGGAATTCTTCGACAAACGGAAGAAGGATGGAAATTCGCGCTGGGCCCCCGCCACGGCAGCGAAATACGATTACCTCTTCGCGCTTCTGAAACCCTCGCTGGGGAACGTTCCGGTCAAAGACATTACCCCGATCGAGGTACTGGCTGCGGTCCGCAAGGTCGAAGCCAAGGGGACCTTTGAGAGCGCCCAGCGGACACTGCAGATGGCTAGCAGCGTCTTTCGCTATGCCGTTGCCACAGGCAGGCTTGAAGCCGATCCCACCAGAGATCTTCGTGGCGCACTGATCGTCCCTGAAACCAAGCACAGGGCCGCCCTTCTTAACCCGGCGGAGGTTGGAGAGCTCCTGCGAGCGATCGACGGCTACAACGGGAGCATTACTACAAAGCTTGCGCTTGCCCTCGCCCCACACGTGTTCGTCAGGCCTGGCGAGCTTCGCCAAGCACAATGGGAAGAGCTGGATCTAAAGAATGCAGTCTGGACGATACCTGCAGCAAAAATGAAGATGCGTAAGGATCATCATGTTCCACTATCCCGCCAGGCCATCGCCATCATCGAGCAAATGCGCGCAACCACCATTCGCTCGACAGGCTACGTATTCCCTTCGGTTCGAACGACATCCCGCCCAATGAGCGAGAACACTCTGAATGCGGCGCTGCGTCGACTGGGCTATTCCGGCGATGAAATGACCGCCCACGGCTTTAGAGCCACCGCATCGACGCTCCTCAACGAGTCCGGGAAATGGCATGCAGATGCGATTGAGCGGGCCCTTGCCCACGGCCATGAGAACAAAATTCGTGGCGCCTATCATAGAGGGGCGCATTGGCAGGAGCGTGTGGAGATGGCCCAATGGTGGAGCGATTATTTGGACATGCTCCGAAGCATGCCAAATGTGGGCTCAACGCTCAGCAGTAGGGCGGCGTGATAACCGTTTCCATTCCAGGCTTCTTGACCTGTTCACTCAATCGAACCACGCGGAAACACAACTTACCAAACGACCACCAAGATGGCTGAGAATGGGGACGATCCGGAAAGTCCCCTTTCAAGAACGCCGATCGAGATAGCGGACATACCGAACGGAGAGCCGGCGTGTCAGCTTCGCTCCCCAATTCCAGCCGTTACGATCGGCGCGACTCAAGCCCAAAAGCTACCGTTCATTCAGTCGGATTGGGGGGAGACTCTGCGGGCGAAAATGTTGCCCCGGAACGGACCCATTGCCTCAATTGTCCAGCTCTGGTGTTATGCTGGCCCAAATTGCTCGTATAGCGTTGGCACGGGGAGCAGTTCTGCGGCCCCATTTGGGGATGGGGGAAGGCTGATGGCACGCAATCTCGTTCTTTGCTGTGATGGTACCTCAAATCAGTTCGCCAAAGATCGCACCAATGTTCTCAAGCTTTGCCACGCGCTTGAAAAGGACGAGGCGCAGCTCGTCTATTATCATCCGGGGATTGGAACACGGGCGCCGACGGGGATCGGCACCAAAGTAGGTAGTAGGCTGGCCCGGATCGCGGGACTTGCCTTCGGATATCGGCTGCAGGACGATATCGTCGATGCGTATCGCTTTTTGATGAACAGCTATCGCCCTGGCGACCGGGTATGGCTCTTCGGGTTCAGCCGAGGGGCATATACTGCGCGCGTGATCGCTAGCATGCTCAAGCTTTACGGCCTTGCCGGTCCAGGCAACGATGCGCTGGTGCCCTACGCCGTCGAGATGCTCTGGGCGATCAGCGGCATCACCGACCCCAAGAAGGAAGCAGCGTATTTTGAGCTCGCGGCAGATTTTCGAGCCACGCTTGGTGCGCGCGAGTGCCCGGTGCATTTCCTGGGTCTATGGGACACGGTGAACTCCGTTGGCTGGGTCGCCAGCCCGCTGATACTTCCATACACGCGCAATAACCCAAGCGTTGCTATCGTGCGGCATGCAAAGGCAATCGACGAGCGGCGCGCTTTCTTTCGCGTAAACTGGTTCGAGGCCGACCCTAAACGGGATATCGCAGAGGTCTGGTTTCCCGGCGAGCATTGCGACGTCGGCGGGGGGCACCCCGAGGCAGAGAGTGGGATCTCCAAATATGCTCTCAAATGGATGGCTGATGAGGCGCGCAGCGTCGGGCTTCGCATCGATCAGGAAAGGCTCGACGAAATGCTTGGGCTCAAATCAGCGCGCTTTGCCAGAGCTTCGCCCGATGCCAAGCGGCACAAGATGCCGTGGAAATGGTGGATTGGCGAGTTTGTGTTCAAGCCGCACTGGAACTACGCGCGAGGCAACTGGGAGGTACGAATGAACCTCTTTCGCCGCCGCACGATGCCCGATGATGCGTGGGTCCACTCGGTTGCTTGGGAAATTCCTGGTTACGCCAAACGCCTCCCCGAAGGGGCGCGCCCATGGCCATTAGGCAGACCGGCGCCCGAATAGAGCCATGCCGAACCAACGCTCAAAGCACCGGCGCAGCGCGGTCACGGCTAGGTCAGGTTGAGACGGACCTCCTGATAGAGCGCCGTCTCATCGAGCGCCTCGGTGGAATAGAGCTTTGATTGAGCATCGAGCTCGCTGACGAGGCTGCGCCGCGGAACCTCGGTTTTACGCTCTTCCGAGCCATGCTTGCCATGCTTGGTCGAGAGCAAGGAGGTAAGGCGTCCGGGCGTGCGCTTGTCGCCCTTCTTGCGGAACCTTCGCCACATGCTGCGTGGCGTTGCGTTGCGGCTGCCGTGATGGCCCACCTTATAGAGGTCGACATCGTCGAGTAGCCGCGCCATGTCGGACTGAAGCGCATACGCCCAGTTCTCGATTTGCGCGTCGCCGGGAAAGAGCAACGTCTTCGATCCTGCCTTGAGCAGCAGGATGACGCTTGTGTTGTTCATCTGCGCGTCGAGGGCGCGGACGAGCCCGAGCAGCATCTCCGCATTGGCGTCGTCGATCCTGTCCGCAAGCCAGCGATGTTCGATGCGAAGCTTCGAACTCCGCCGGTGCGGCGCGTCGGGGAAGAGCTCGCGGTCGGCACTGTTGTTCGGTAGCGCGTCAGCGAGACGTTTCGGCGCTAGTTGCCAGAACTCTTCAGGATCGCTCGATCGTTGCTTTCGGATCGTTTGCGTCTGCCGCAGGGTCGGCGGGCCGAGGACATGGACGCCGATCCCGGGCAGCGCGCGCGCCAGCCCCAAATTCGCGCCATGGAAGGCGTAACGATGTTCGCCTTTCATCGCCTGAAGGTTTTCGACCGCTGAGCGGTTGGAGAGATTGTCCTCGCCGATGAAGCGAAGCTGCTCGGCAAGGCCCTTGGGGAGGCGTGGCTGAGTATCGACAAAGTCGACAAGCGCCTTCGCGACCTGCTCCATCGCGGCAAATGCCTGCTTGTGCATGGCGAACGCCTGACCAGGCGCGCTTTCGACCGGCCCGTCCCAGTCGAGCGGCGCTTCAGGGGCCTCGGTCCAAGGCTGGACGATGAAGCGCGGGTTGAGAGCCTTGATGATGTCGCCCGACCCTGCGCCCTCATTGGTCGCAAAGCCGCTAATATGATCGGCATGACGATGCGTTGCGACCAGCACATCGAGCCGCCGGCGCGCGTCCCCCTCCCGCACCTTGACCGCGATATCTTGGGCGATCGTCAGCATCTGCGTGCGCGCCGCATGCTCAGGAAGCCCGGTCGTGCCAAAGTCAATCAGCATGTGGCGCAGCGTTCCACTCGCGTACCGGAACCGGACCAGGATGCAGTCGCCAAAGCCGACCTGGTACGCATAGATCGTCGCTTCAATCGGTGGCGTGGCCATGCGTCAGGCTCCCATCCGCTGCTGATGAAGCATTGCAAAGCGTAGGCGGTCCGGGGTCTCGCTGCCTCCAATCGCTCCGGTATCGACCAGATATTGTGCGCGCGCGTGCTGCCGCGCCGGATCCTCGAGCCGGTTCGCAATGTGGTATTTGACCTGGCCATATTGGTCGAGGATGAGAACGCCCCCGCCAAAGGCGGTGTAGCGCTGGTTTGTGCGCATACCGTCGGGCAGCTTGGTCTTAAGGACGGCTGCGAACTCGGCGCCAAACACGTCTGCGCGCTGGACATACTGACAGACAGTCTCGTGCAGGGTGATCCCGTCCGGCCCGATGCGGCTTGCCGGATCGATCGAAAGTACCTCGGTATAAGCTCGCTCGGAAAGGCCGAGCGACCCGCGGTTCTCCCACAGGAACCGGAAGAGCTCGTCGCGGCTACGCGTCATCGCCTGATAGTTGGACCGCGAGTAAGTGAGCTTGCCGGGCGTCGCATAACGTGTCCAGCAGCCGTCGGCGTCGCATCCTGACGCAGGCGTCTCGATGCCATAGCTTGCAAAGGCATGGCGCAGGGTCGCTCGATAGCCGAGCTCGTCCTCGGGGACCATCTCCCGGTCGGCAGTGAGCAGCGCGGCGAGATACTGCCCGAAATCGACATCAGCCGGGGGGCAGTAGTCGAGGGCACGGATCGCCATGTTGAGGAGATGGCCGGCGAGCTTACTGCCTTCTTCGACTACAGAATCGAGATTGTAGTGGTCGCCCTCAAATGTGCCGAGCATGGCAATGCGCCGACTCCACAGCTCAACAAAGGCATGCATCGTCGCGGCGACCAGCCCTTCGCCGCGCAAATGCTCCTGCGCCTCTTCACGCAGCGCACGGCCTTCTTCCGGCGTGATCTCGACCGACTGGCGAAGCGCCCGGCGCTCGCCTGCCCGGAGGGCTTCACCGACTTCAAGCGCAAGGCCCAGCAGGATCGAGGCGCGGATCGCTGCTGGCGTGAGCTTTTCCTTGGCGACCAGGCGGATCGTGTGGCCATCACGCGCGCAATCGCTGTCCTCGCCGACCGCTGCCGCGACAACGGGCTTTAGCGAGAAGATCGAGAGCAGCGCGACGACGTCGGAGAACCCTTCATGGAACGCGGCCTGATCTGGGCCAGAGGGTTCGGTGTAACGCGCCCGTAGCCCATCGAGCAGTGCATGAGTCGTCTCGTGTGCGACGATGTCATGGCTGAGACAGGTGAAGACTGGCTCGTTGCTCCGGTCGAAGAAATAGCCAAATAGCAGTGCGCGGTCGGGCTGCGAATAAAAGGCATTTGCCTGAGCGAAAGCGTGCGGCGCAATGTGCAGCTGGTGCCCACCCGAACTCCAGCTCACCCGGCGACCGAGCGCTCGCTCGAACGCGCCGAGCGTGCGCATCGCAATGGCATAGACATTTTGCGCATGGAAGTTGGGGTTGGCGAGAAGCCGCGCTTGATGCTCGTCCGGGAGCTCGCCAGGGAGCTGGGCGAATGGGTCGACCAGCGTCCCGTCCGGCAGTTGATAGCGCTGCACGTCGTCATAGGCGCGCCGCTCGGTTGCATTATAATCAACGACCTTGATGCGGTAGCCGGTCGGTCCCGCGGCGAGTATCTCGGCGGGTACCGCGACTTGCACCAGCGCCATCGATCCGCCGCCAACCCTAAGGCCAGGATCCTTGGCGATGATGGTTAGCTTGCGCGTTGGCGGCGGCTCGAACATGACCAGCTTCTCCCCCGACCCCAAGCTAATCATGGATCGTAAGCGCCAGCAAGTGGTCGTGCGCTCTGCTGGCGGCGGTAGGGCTCTCAATTCTGTCCGATCTGGAGACTTGCTCTGGCTCGCTACGCAAGGCGACCCACCGCGCGGCCCTACATCGCGTCATTGCACGGCAACGCGCATCAGGACTTCTCGATTAGATGTACTTCAACTGTAAAGCCCATGAGCTCGATCCTTGTCGCCGCCGCGCGCAAGCTCACTTTGCTGAAAAATGGCAGACCAAGCTTCTTCGAGCGCTGGTAAGGATGCCGCAGGATGCCGAAGATCACCTTGTATTCGCTCGGCACCGGTTTTGAACGGCCGTCGGGAAGCAGCGTCTCGAAACCTGTTTTTCCAGTCTTCTTCTGGCGCACGATCGCCGCTTTGCGCGCAGCGACACGAAACGCCTCGTCGCGAACGAAGGATTCCGTGGCAACCACGCCTTGGCTCCACAGATGGCTAATCGGCGCCGAGCCGTGGCCGTCCTTGAGGTGAATGAACGCCTTGTCACGCGACAGAAAGTCGCACGGCTCAAGATTGGCGCCTGCGGCACCGGCAGGTGAAACTTTGACCTGATCCATTTTGAGAAGATCGGGATCCTTATCGAGTTCCTCGATCAGCTTCTGCTCGTTCGTTGCGGTCGTCTTGGCGATAAAGGGATTTGCTACGAGAAATTTCTGAAAATCCGCCTCTACCGAGGCGTGAAATTGCTTCTCGATACAGTACCAGTCACCAGCGAAGAGCACATATGCCTTTGCGCTGTGTGTCACCTCCCAAACAAAGCAATCATAGACGCGCTTGCGGCGCTTCTTGTCACCTTGGCCGTCCACGACGACACGGATTTCTTGGCCGGTTTTCACATCAGCGATAGAGGTGATCTCGCTCGGCTTCCCTGCTTTCAGTTCCGCGACGTAGTCCTCAATGGCGAGCTCGTCATAGCCCGTCTTGCCACCCGGCCGGAAGCCGGTACCGAAATAGCCGATCTCGTGTGTCGCCTCAGGATCGATGATCTCGGGGATGGTGAGATGCAAGTCAGACCCTTTGTCCTCGAGGAGACGCTCGATTTCGGCGAAGAGCAACGCGTCCAACGCAGTAACGAGATCGTTCTCTCGCACCGGACTGATCTGATCAATGAAGGCATAGTCTTTCTTGTAATCCGTCGCGTCGAATAGCTTGAGAGCTTCCTTGCATTTGTCGGTGAGCGCAGATGCGGAAATCTTGGCGGTAAGCGTCAGGGCGTCCTTTCCGGTGAGAGAGTTCGCGAAGCTCGCATCCGTGGGCACGCCTCCAGCTAGCCGCAATAGATCTTGTTCAGTATCTATGCCAAAGTCACCGAGGTCGGACTTGCGGCTCGCCTGTACCCGCTTCTGAAACGAGGTCGCCTCAAGCGTTGCAACATCGAGGTTCTTGAGATCCGCCCGTGCGATCGAGTTCAATGCGACTTTGAGCCCGAAATTTCTTTCGAATGCGTCTGGTTGGAGCGCCAAATGCCCGCCCCCAAAGGCGAGCGCGAAGGTGCGGGTTGACCCACCGGACGCGACCTCGAGGAACAGGATTGCTGCGCAGTGCTTGTTCCTGAGCTCAAGCGGCGAATCCGTCGCGAATTCATTCACCAAATCGAGCCAGGACGGCGGCATGTCGACCGATTGATCGTAGAACAAGCGGCCGGCGGACGAAGGATGTTCGGTCAGTTCGCGGCGTGCGCGAACAGCGTCATCAACCGTCCGATCGCTCCGTAGCAACCGGAGCGAGATAGTGCGTGTGGCAGTAGTCGCCTTGGCCAGCCCACCCTTGGTCTTCGCCACTGATCTCTCCATATAGCTCATTATTGTATAGTAATAATCTACAAATATAGAGGTAGCGAACAAGCCATATAGGATAATCCATTTCGGCTACGATTTCTGTCGCCTTGGACTCGCCATCAGCTACGCCGGAACACGCGGTGCAGGTTGACGCAGACCTCAAAGATAGGTCCGCTTTTGCTGGGCGCTGCGGCAGCGGCCATAGAAGAACACTCGCCGTATGATCTGTTAGATTGTGGAAGCCCGTATGCCAGATCGTTATTCGAACTTCGCGGAATTGGCGGCGAACGAAATCCTGAATACTGATTACCGGATTCGGGTAGAGGATCGCGAAACAGCCGTCGCTGTGATCGCACCGCATGGCGGCTCTAGAGCCGGGAACCTCACAGATCGCCGCAGCGATCGCGGATGGTGGCCATTCATTTTATGCATTTGAGGGCATTCGCCCGGGCAGGCCGCACGGCGATCTACATATCACCTCCAGCAAGTTTGACGAACCTCAGGCTCTCGCGCTCCTGGGAACGACTCAAACAGCGATCGCAATTCATGGTCGCGCCGATCAGGGCGACGTGTCCACGATCTTGGTGGGTGGGCTCAATACGGCCCTGCGAGACCAGATCATTTTAGCACTGCAACTGGCCACCTTCGACGCCACCATTGCTCATGGCGGCCTTACCGGTCGGGACCCAGGCAACAAATGTAACCGTTGCGCTAGCGACGCGGGCGTTCAACTTGAGTTCCCGCGCGCGCTTCGCAATCAATTATTGGCCGATCCTGCTCCGCTCCGTGCGCTCCGCAATACGGTGATTAGCGTGATCCCAGGACGTGCAAATGGTGATTCAGGTAAATAGGATCGAATCCGAAAGTCAGAAATAGAAATTTGCATGGTGTAAATGAGATGTTGGTGAGCATCGGAGCCGACATTCCCGCGTTGGCTCCAATCGCGTTAATCTCGGACGTTCATGCCGGTGCCCGCATCCACAATATCTGCCGTTCCCTTGATATAGAGAGGCCGAAAGGATTAGTAGAGATCGAAGTGCTGCAGTTGGTCGACCAGTGCTCGGTTCAGCAAAAGCGGCCCGTCAGCGCGTTCGTTCACTTATATCAGCGAGGCACTCCGCAAAGGCGACAGACTCGCTCGCGGGGCACTGGCAAAGGATGAATCACGCGGACGATTAGCGCCGCGTGCATGCCGATTAAAATAGCCCATAGATTCAAGAATGGTGTTGACCTAATCTCCTAGAAAAGGGGTGAACTTGACCAGCAGTGACGTGACAGCAGTCGAAGGGAAAACGACGTCGGCGACGGACCAATTGGCTCTCGCTGACGCAATGACCGCGCTTTTGAAGGACCATGCGCGCCTCGGCATTCGCCTGAAAGAGGTTCCGTTCGATTGGACGTCTGGGAAGCACCGGCTCACCGGCAACTTTCACTACATCACCTTCGCAGACGGTGTCCCCACGGTTCAGGAATTTGTTGAGTACCTATACGACTGCCTGATCCCATACTGCCTACCAAAGAGCAAGATCCGGGACGCACTACAGGGGATCGACCCCGCTCTCGATTATCACCGTGTCGTCAGACTTGGTGATGATGCGAAGAGCTTGTTCATAAAGGCTAAAAACCAGCTCGAAACGGGCGGAGAACCGGGAGAGCTTATCCTTTATGCGTTGCTGGAATGGGTGCTGAAGGCGCCCCGCTTGGTCTCGAAGATGTACCTGAAGACTAATAACAATATGCCGGTGCACGGCACGGATGGCATTCACCTTGGCTATGACGAGGCTAAGGATCTTCTGACCATCTACTTTGGCGAGTCGAAGATATACCAGAGCTTCTCGTCAGCGGCTGATGCAGCCTTTACATCCATGGCGGACCTTCTGTCCAATGCGGGGCAGATCTCTCGCGAAATCGAAATCCTGAACAACCTGTCCGACCTCAACAGCTTGGACCCGGCGTTCCGGGCGAAGATCGCGGACTATATCAATCCTTACTCAACGTCGAAGCTGACGCTGCAAAAGCGCATTGTTCACGCATGCCTACTTGGCTTTGAATATGCCGCCTATAAACGCATCCTTGTTCTCGAACCCGACAAGGTCGCCTCCGCATTCGAGGAAAAGTACAAGAAAAGGATCGGAAGTGCCTGCCGCGTGATCGAACGACATTACGGCAAGCGCCTGCCTGTTACCGCGAACCTCCACCTCTTCCTTCTGCCGTTCCCCTCGCTCAAGGATTTCAGGGCAGCCTTCTATGAGAAGCTCGGAGTGGCGGCATGAGCTTCGTGGAGGGGCTTTGCGAAGCGATTAGCGGCGATCCACGCTTTGCGGTCGATTATGAGGCAATACTGCGTCAATCGATCTTGAGCGGCGCGGGCTTCGCAGACGGCCCGGCGCTTGAAGAGGAAGTCCTGAGACGGCTCCTTCAAAGCGCGACGATATTCGCGCAATCTGAAGAAGCGGAATGGCGACAACTCGCCTACCGCATCAGTGTCGGATCTTTAGCCTATAGCGGGACCCTCGCAGGGATCAAGGCTGCATCTAGACTGATTCTAGCCCGGCTCGGAAACTACCCTGCAATCAAATTTGCTTTCAGGGACGAGGCAGAGCCTCGGTCGATCACTGAAGGCGTCTTCTTCGAGATCCTCGGCCGTCAGCTTGACAATACCGTGCGCATTGGCGAGCGCAGCGCCGTCCTTACGGACATGCAGCGGGCGGTCTGGGAGACGCTTGAGTCCGGCTCCTCGTTGGCGCTTTCAGCGCCAACCTCGGCGGGCAAGTCGTTCGTGTTTCTGGCGTATATCGAACAGCTCAAGCGCACGCGTCCGAACGCCAACCTGGTCTATCTGGTGCCGAGCCGTGCCCTGATCAGCCAGGTTGCCACGGATTTGCGCGCTGCAAGCTTCGACAAAGCGTTCGAGGTAACGACGGTGCCGATTCCGGCCGCGCCAACCGTTCTAGGGACGCCGATCTACGTCCTCACGCCTGAACGGCTCCAGGTGCTGTTTCATACCGCTCCCGATCTTAGCTTCGACGTCGCGATCGTCGATGAGGCGCATCTAATCGGGGAAGGCTCGCGCGGAGTAGTCTTGCACTCAGTCCTTCAGGACCTGCAATGGCGTCGCGCCGACATGCAGTTCTTGTTCTCGTCCCCTCAAGTGCGCGAACCAGCCGTCTTTGGCACTGTGGTCGGTCGCGAGAGCGTCAAGGTTATCAAAACTAAAGACTCGCCTGTCGCCCAGAACATCATTCTGCTCAATCGCAGAGCGGGCGATGATAAAAAGATCGACATGCTGCTGTGGCGGGATGGGGATAAGACCCCCCTTGCTGAGATCGATGCTGCGATCCCGATCTACAACTCCCATGATGGGCTCGTGTATCTGAGCTGGGCTCTTGGGAATGCCTCTCAAAGCCTCGTTTACGCTGTGGGTCCTGCTGCATGCGAGGACATCGCATTCAAGATCAACGCGCTGTCGCAAGATCTGGCGGTTTCGGAGTTGGTGTCTTCCTCCGACCCGAGTGAGCTATCAGTTCAGGTCCGCAGAGATCTCAGTGCCTTCGCGAAGGAGGCGGTCCATCCGAGCTACGTGCTCGCGGAAACGGTCGAGGGGGGCGTCGGCTTCCACTACGGTCGTATCCCTCCGCTGCTGAGGGGCGCAGTCGAGAGTGCCTTCGCTGACGGGCACCTCGACTACATCATCTGCACAAGCACGCTGCTTCAGGGAGTCAATCTCCCCGCGCGCAACGTGTTCATGCAGAACCCCCATAAAGGGGAAGAGAACCCCATCGAGCCAGTCGATTTCTGGAACCTCGCGGGACGCGCCGGGCGGCTCGGGAAGGACTTCCAAGGGAACGTGTTTCTCGTTGATTACGACGAATGGGAATCGAGCCCGCTCTCCGGGCCGAGAGACGAGCCCATCAAACCGTCACTTGAGGTCACGCTCACCGACATGTCAGCCGAGTTGTTGGAGTATATTGCGGCGACAGACCGCCCTTCGGGCGAGTCCCCGCACCTGGAAGCGGCCTTCACAAAGCTGCTCCGCGACCATCGGCAAGCGCAGCTTGAGGACACGTTAGATCGCGTCAGCGGATTGTCGCCGCAGACACGGGCGAGCATCACCTTCGCCCTAGAGATCGCGGACGATCAGATCAGCCTCGACGTGAAAACCCTGGCGGCTAGCCCGCAGATTTCTGGGTACCGTCAACAAGAGCTCTACGATTACATGATCGAGAAGATCGGGAAGAAGGGTCCCGATTATCTGATCCCGCTGCATCCGAGTGCAGGGTGGAAGGAGGCGCTAGACAAATTACGACCGGTTTTTGCCCGGGTGCACAAATATCTGGAGCTGAAGAGCGGCCAGCACCATCGCTACTGGGCCCCTCTCGCTCTTCGCTGGATGCGCGGTGAGCCACTCCCGATGATCATCGAGGAAGCGATCAAGTATCACAGGGGCCAAGGGAAGAACCGGTCCAGTCGAACGGTCATCCGGGAGGTGCTGACGGACGTGGAAAGCAGCTTACGGTTCAAATATGTAAACATGCTTGGCTGTTACGGAGCTGTTCTAAAGGAGGCTCTAATCGCGAGCGGGCATGCCTCGCATGCCACCAAAATACCGGCGCTGACCCTGTACCTAGAACTTGGGGCGGCATCCCAAACGATGATCCAGTTCATCAGCTTGGGTCTCTCTCGTCACACGGCACACATCTTGTCGGGGCTGACGATCAATAGAGACATGGACCTAGGATCAGCGCGGCGCTTCCTGTCTCGACTGACACCCGAGACAGCAGGCCTATCGCCCTATGTGGCTGGTGAACTTCGACGAGTGCTTCAAAACGTGTGAGCACGCACTTGGAACCAAGAGGAGCGTTGGAAAGCTGGTCAGAGACGCGAGTACGTCTGCCAGTCGCGGTGCAGGTTGCCGGTAAGGCGTAGGTCCGCTTCCCGCGTTTTTACGCCCAAAAGCAATCGGTCAGCAACAGGCCTAGGAGACGCCATAATTCGACGTGTGAATGGACGGCAGCTTCCAGCGTTCCATTCGCACCCGTTTACGGCGGCTATGTCGGCGCTCGCTGGCATAGCGTCACGAGCCGCCTCCATACGCGCCATGCGACAAACCTGCACCGATGAATTGATGGCAGGTATTAGGCACTTCGCTAGCTGCCGGGAATGCCAACTATGTTAGCGGCTGCTGACGTGACCCCCAGCTTTCCCCCAGCTGGGATTAGAGCCGAGCCGCTTTGTTGCGCATGGGCGCGGTTGAAGCAATGGGCTGCGTAGCGGAGCCCGTAGGGCGTAGCGAAGCAGGCCATTGCTTATCCATTTTGGCGGCGAACGCCGCCGGGGTTTCGTAGCCAAGCGACGAGTGTGGTCTCTCCCGGTTGTAGTCATCCACCCAGGCCGCGATCTCGACACGGGCATGGGCTAGGCTAAGGAACAGCGTCTCGTTGAGAAGCTCATCGCGCATCCGACCGTTAAAGCTTTCAACGTAGCCGTTCTGCATCGGCCTTCCCGGTGCGATGTAATGCCACTCCACGCCGATCTCCCCGCACCACGCCAGCACGGCGTTGCTGGTGAGCTCCGTCCCATTGTCGCTGACAATCAGGCCGGGCTTGCCGCGTTGTGCGATCAGCTCTGTCAGTTCGCGCACGACACGGCGGCCCGAGATCGAGGTGTCCGGCACGGCTGCCAGGCACTCCCGGGTCACGTCATCGACCACGTTGAGCACGCGGAACCTGCGACCCGACGCCATCTGGTCATGCACGAAGTCGAGGCTCCAACGCTGGTTCGGCAGAGCCACGACCGGAGCCGGCGCCCTTGTGCCCACAGCACGTCGACGACTGCGTCGTCGCCTGACAGCCAGCCCTTCCTCACGATAGAGCCGCTGGGTCTTCTTGCGGTTGATCATCATGCCCTCCCGGCGCAGCAGGATATGCAGACGGCGATAGCCGAACCGGCGCCGCCGGTTGGCCAACTCGCGCAGCTTCTCGCGAAGTTCGGCATCATCGCCCCGCGTGGAACGGTAACGCACGCTCCCCCGATCGGCATCGATGACACGGCACGCCCGCCGCTCGCTCATCCCGTGGCAGGCTTGGAGATGAGCCACAGCTTCCCGCATGGCGGCGGGCGTCAGAACTTTTTTGTCAGAAGATCCTTCAGCGCCACGTTGTCCAGCATGGTATCGGCCAGCAGCCGCTTGAGCTTCGCGTTCTCGCTCTCAAGCTCCCTCAACCGTCGGGCTTCGGACACTTCCAGCCCGCCATACTTCGACTTCCAGTTGTAGATCGTCGCTTCGGATACACCGTGCCGCCGGGCAAGGTCGGCAGTCTTCGCGCCCGCCTCGGCCTCCTTCAGCACGCCAATGATCTGCTCTTCTGAAAACCTCGTTCGCTTCATCGTCTGTCCTTCCTTCAGGCCAGACTCTAGTCGCTCTTGGAGGAAAATCAGGGGGTCACGTCACTGCCGACCCAGACCAAGACGTTCATACTTGATTCGATGAAGGTCCGGTCCTGCCGAAACTAGTCATTCGCGTGCACCCGAACCGAGTCCATAGCCCAAGCCATTTTTCGCAAGCGGCAACCGAACGACCATGACATAGTAGCGCTGGTCGGGCTGCCCTGAACCACTGGATGCGGCCAACCCCTTAGATTCCGGAACTTACCATGCAATTCACAGTCATCTCCTATTCCGAGCGGCCAAAACGCTACAAGACACTCAGCGGAGTGGGCGAGGCGTACCTGCTGCGAGACAATTGGGATGACTACGGGTTCAAGACCACCTTCACCCTCGTCTACTTCGACGACGACGGTGACCGACATGACATCGGCGAGGTCAAGATCATGACCGCTGGTATGTCGACTGGCTATGTGATGATACCCGAGACCTTCGAGGCCCTCGAGCAAGGCTATGGGTCGCTTGGTCAGGATCAGAGCTACTATGAGACCCTGGTCGAGCTTCCTGAGAGCGTCCGAGTCGATATCCTCAATGCGCTAAAGGATGTGGTCTGGGATGCTGCAATCCGCACGGAGCTGGAGAATGAAAGCGCCTATGAGACATCGCTCACGAGGTCGGTTGGCGAGCAGCGTCTCGCCAAGCACCAGTCGATCCTCCACCAGCAGGCGGCGCTGACACCCTATGACTTCACCTACCGCTTCCCGCAGAGCGATGAGGTCATCGCGGTCCGGGTTGATCCGGAGAGCCTTCCCCCGAGCAACATTCATGTCGTGATCGGCCGCAACGGGGTCGGCAAGACGACCTTACTCACATCGCTCAGCTCCCTGCTGCGAAATGGAAGGGACAAGCGGCTCGGCCGGCTTAGCTTCGGGGAGGATGCAGCTGCTGCTCCGAAGGACCAGTTCGCGAACCTGATCACGGTGGCGTTTAGCGCGTTTGATAGCTTCGACCCGCCCGCGAGATCGGCCGCAGGACCGGTACGGAGCCGCAAGGCAGGGACACGCAGCGGGATCAGCTACACCTATGTCGGATTGAAGAAGCGCGTCCGGGTCGGCGATGAGCGTGCGACCGGCAACAAGAGCGAGGCCGATCTCCAAGAGGATTTCGTCGAGAGCACGCTGCAATGCCTGCGCAGTGCGAGCCGTCCGCGGTGGCAGGCCGCCATGAGCATCCTCGAGGCCGATCCCCTGTTCGCAGGGCTTGGGTTGTCGCTTCTGCCCGAGTTGCAGGCAGACGAGATCGAGGAGCGGGCCCGCGCCTTGTTCACCACCGCGAGCTCCGGCCACAAGATTGTCCTGCTGACCCTGACCAGGCTCGCGGAGCTCGTGAGCGAGCGCACGCTGGTTCTCATTGACGAACCCGAGGCACACCTACATCCACCCTTGGTGATGGCCCTCGTGCGGGCGATTTCCGACCTGCTCGCAAACCGCAACGGCGTCGCCATCTTGGCGACTCATTCGCCAGTGGTCGTCCAAGAGGTGCCCGCCGATTGCGTTTCGCTCCTGTTCCGCTTGGGCGATGGTGTCACCGTCGAACGACCCGAAATCGAGACATTCGCCGAGAACCTTGGTGCGCTCACCCGAGAGATATTCCGCGTCGAGGTAACAGAGAGTGGGCATCATGCGCTGATCGCTCGTGTGGTCGGAAAGTCCGAATCCCTCGATGAGGTCATCGGCACTTTCAACGACCATGTCGGTGCCGAGGGTAGAGCGCTCGCGCGTGCTATGCTGAGGTCCGCCAACTGATGCTCGCCATTGCATTGCCCGACGACGACGCAGGGCTCACGTTCGCCGCGTGCGCAACGCGAACACAAAATGCCGCGAAGAAAGCGGCGCTGCTCGCGCAACGACCGCACGTCGAGGACCGCGCCGAGCAGTACCTTGAGCACGCCGTTGCCGGCACGCTCCACGAGTTTGATCCGGTGGAGCCCGATGGCATCGAAGCGGCCGAACTGAGCGGGCTCTACGGTCGCGTTTTGGTGAAGGGCGGCGAACGTCCTCTGTACCTGCGGCTCCGCGGTCGGTCACGGTACAATCGTTGCCCACTATGTGGCCAACGGGACGTCAAGTCGCTCGACCATTACCTCTCGAAGGATCACTATCCGGAACTGGCGGTCTTCGCCGCGAACCTGACCCCGTCCTGTTTCGAGTGCAACCACGCCAAGCTGAACTTCCGCGCGGAGCTTCCGACGGATCAGCTCTTCCACCCCTATTTCGACGATTGGAGCGGACATCGGTTGATCCGGGCAATGATCAACGTCGGTGCGCGGGTCACCACGACGTTCACCACCCGTGTCCCGGCGGGAGTCGATCCGGTTATCGTCCAGCGCGCCAATAAGCATTTCATCGAACTTAACCTTGCCGAGCTCTACGAGCAGCATGCCGCGGTCGAACTTGTCGAACGCAAGGACATGTTCCGCGAGACCTTCGCCTCGGATGGTGCAGAAGGGCTCCGCGACGAGCTCGAGCACGAAGCAAGGAGCCGCCGACGCTTCAATCGCAACAGCTGGCAATCGGCGCTCTACAGAGCTTTGTCACAGAATGAGAATTTCTATTCGGGCGGGTTCGAGCATATCGACGAGCCATGACACCGATAAATGTCCGAGTTCCGCTCTTGCCAGAAGCTGTCGTCCGCTGCCGCTCTCGGGAATGGCCGAATGTCCCAAGTCCGGCCAATCTCTACCCCACGAAAGCTTGATGAACGAAGGACAGGTTATAGGTAACCGTTTCGAGCGGTCGAATGTCTAGAATGTCGGCGGGTGCCGCCGCGACTAATTTGGCAGCGACATCCATTCCAAGGGCTCTTGGCTCAGCCTAAGACACGGGTGCCCTGCTTGGGCCAGCGAGCCTGCTGGTCGTCCGGTTAGGAACCAAAAGTCGCAGCGATGTGTCCTTCTGCGGCCTCCGCTTCCGCGACAAGGAGGCGAAGTGCTTTTGCCGTATCTTCCAAGAGACCCTGGCTGACAGGACGCTCGCCGTTAACAAAACGCCGGATAGCCCGTTCGTCTATGCCGAGGCGCCGCGATGCAGTAGTGACCCCGCCTAGCACTTGGACACAATGGGCAAAGTGGTCTCGCGAATCCTGCATTGTCGCGGTCATTGTTTCCTATTCCTGTTCTGTAAGCGAGCTCGCATTGCGATTGCGGCAACACGGCTCTGCTCGTCAACCGCGACTCCGCGGCTTGATGAACAAAAGGCAGATTTCAGTGCGTGTTGGATCGCCGAGGAATGAGCGAATTGTTGGCGGTTCAAGGCGGAAAGATGATTGCGTTATAATCCTGAGCGCCGTGCAGAATGTGGACGATGACCACCTTCTCCGCTTCGATCCGGTAAAAAATCAGATAGTCTCCATGAACACGCCTTCGCACGCCGCTCACTTCATAGCGCGGAACGAGGGGGAAGCGTTCTGGCATATCTGCCAGCCCCAAGCATTTTGCGCGCAGCTCATGCAGGAAGCTCAACGCTCTCGCCGGATTTTCACGGGCGATATAATCGCCAATCATCTCCAGATCATATTCAGCCTGGGCTGACAGATAGACAATCATTTATCGGCGGAACCCATCGCGCGATATTTGCTTTCAAGACGTTCAAACACCTGATCGGCTGGTGCTGTGCGCCCGGCATCGGCATCAGCAAGACCCCGTGCTATCGCGATATCCAAAGCCGCCAAGCGGGCTTCCCTATCCTGGATTAATCGCACTCCTTCGCGCAAAACCTCGCTTTTTGAATTGTAGCGGCCTGTCGCGACGAGATTTGAAACGAATTGCTCAAGCTGTTGCCCGAGATCTGCGCTAATCATGGCTCAGTCTCCTATCGGATGAAGTGTAGCGTATTATCAACAGTTGATAAAGGTCACGTTGCTTTCGGATGGGCCGCCCTCCCGGCCCAGAAGGCTTGGGCCTTGATAAAGCTTGGAAACCACACCCCCTCCTCTTTCCGGGATTCATGGCACTTGTACGATTATGCCATAACCATCTGTATTTACTTGATTATTTGACATAATGGCGACGTCATGCTATGGCTGATATGAGCCCAGCTTGTTGGCTGCGCTCATCCATCATCACCAAAAGCGAGACTCATTATGCATCGGCAACCTGCAAGGGTGCTGAAGCCCGAGGACGTGCGCCTGCTATTGGAGCATGTCGAAGGGCAGCGGTACTGTGAACGCAATCGCGTCATCATCTTATTGAGCTTCAAGGCGGGCCTGAGGGCCTGCGAGATATCGGGCCTAGAATGGCCCATGGTCCTGGCCACCGATCATCAGGTGGATGATACGATCACGATTACCGGCTCGATCGCCAAGATGGGCTCAGGCCGGCGCATTCCCACTCACAAGCAGCTGAAGTTAGCTTTGCGGGATCTCCACCAGGCTTCGGGCAAACCCTCGAGGGGATATGTGATCCAGTCCCAGCGCGGGGGACGCATGACAGCGGGCAGCATCGTCAACTGGTTCACTGCGCTCTACCGGGAGTTGGACCTCAATGGCTGCTCCTCGCATTCAGGCAGGCGAACCTTCATTACCCTGTCGGCGCGGCTGCTGGCCAAGACTGGCGGCTCGCTGCGCGATATCCAGGAACTGGCAGGCCACAGGGCGCTGACCACCACCGAACGGTATATTGCTGGCGACCGAGATGCCCAGCGCCGCCTGATCGCGCTGATCTAGGCACTTTCCCTTACAATCGAACAGAAAGGACGCAGCCATGACCGGCAGCGAACCATGCCGCTCGCCTGCAGAAGACGCAGGCCGGGCCGATCGCATTCGTCAACTCAATGACCAGTTCCGGACCACCTTCCTAGGCGGGAAGGTCATGCTCACCCCTGGCATCCAGGACCATGCGGAGACCGCCCTACCCAGCTTGCTGATGCAGGTGCGCAAGTTCGACCGCTTCGATGCGCGCAACGATCCTTATGCCGAACACGACTTCGGCGGCTTTGAGTGGGAGGGAGAGACGGTCTTTTGGAAGATCGACTATTATGACAGCGATCTGCTGATGGGCTCTCCTGATCCGGCCGATCCAGCGGTCACGACCCGTGTGCTGACCATTATGCTCGGCTGGGAGTATTGAGCCATGGAGGGCACACAATGCACCCTGCCCGGCTATGGCCGGATCACTGCCTATCGCCAGGGCGAGCTTGGCGGCATGTGCGGGATCTATTCTGCCATCAATGCCGCAAGGCTGATCTCGCCTGAGCTTGTCACCAGGCGGGCTTTATGGACCGGGCTCTATCGCTTTGGGGTCGAGTGGCTGAGTAAGCAGGACCGGCTCAAGCGCGGAGTCTTGCATGGGATGAGCTGCGATATCTGGAAGGAGCTGCAGCATGCCTTGTACGATGAGCTCAGTTCCAAGGTGGGCATCTCCTATCGCATGCGGCCTCTGCTGCGACGCCGGGGCAGCCTGGGCGAAGATCCCGCCCAGCATATCCGTGAGGCACTTGGCGCAGGCCGGGCAGTCCTTTGCCTGCTGGATGGGGCGCTGGATCACTTCACGGTGATAGCAGGCTTCACTCATAACAAATGGCTGCTGCATGATAGCTATGGCTATCGCTGGATAGCGATGCGCAACATGGCTTTCGAGGAGGAGCGCAAGCCTCGCCATTATGTTCCCCTATCGAGCCTTATCCTGCTCTACCGCAGCGAGGTGCGGACATGAGCGGGCCTATCGATGCCTTCCTTGCCGATTATGCCGAACGCAGCCGGCTACGCGGGGAAGAGCCAGTGCCTGAGCAAGCTTTGCGCTCGATCCTAGAGGACTTCCTGCTCGACCAGGCCAATGGCGGTGACGCGCCCCTCCCCCTTACCCGGATGTTCCGCACCTTGCGGCGCAGGCTGAGAGGCAAGCCCCGTGCCCGCACCCTGGTGCGAGCGATTGAGCAGGAAGTCTCCAGCTTGCAGTGGCAACTTGCTCGCCAGCGCCATGCCAATATCATCATGCAGGAGCATCTGGTGATGCTCTCTCATATGCGGCATATGGCGGGCCGCTAGGGCTGATAGCCAATCGAGCTTGGCGTGCAGCGATGGGCAATGAACTCAGCCTCCACTTGGCCGAACCGGCCCCAGCACAGCTTGGCACGGTTCATCGCCGCAATTGCCGGCCCCTCCTCCTCGCAGCCGCGCCCGCTCTCTTCTTCGTCATAGGAACCACGGCAATTTGCATGGGCATCGGCGAAGCGATTGATCAGCTGTTGCTCCGCCGGCGTGAACGGACGCGTATCGGGCCCTACTGACGCGAGAGAAGCCGCTTCATCCATCTCAGCCTGGCAGGGCTGCTGAAGCTGCAAGCCTCTCAGGTCCCAGTTCGCCGTCTCCTTATGCTTTCCCGCAGCATGAGCCGTGCGATATTGATCCAGCCATTCCTCTTCCTGGGCGATCACCATCGGGCAGTCGCGGCCCATGGTCTCAGTCAGGGCAAGATAGCCCTCATAGGACTTGCGGGCCTGCTCATCCTTGAGCTGGGCTGCACGCTCCCAAGCGAGCATATCTTCTACCGTGCCAGGATTCTTGAGGGCCGGTAGCTTATAGACATCGAGCTTTCCCTCCAGCGTGGCTTTGCGGCGTGCAAGCCATTCATAGAAGATAATCCCATCACCGCGCTCCGGCGTGCCGCCCATGACCTTGGCTTTGAGCTTGGCCGTCCAACTGGGGGTAAGGCCCAGCTTTTGAACCAGGGCCTTGATCTCTTCAGCATCGCCCGGCTCGGGCGTATCTTGCTGCAGCGGGCTACATGAGGCCAGCAGCGCCACGGCGCCGATCAGGGCGATCGAATGACGGCGATCTGGTTGGTTACGAGCGCAACGCGCAATTGGGTAAGAGCGCCGCATCAGAACAGATCCTTCAGCGGGTTCCACTCATCCCGGCCCTGCCTGACCTTGATGTAGTAATAGTAATTGGCAGTGCCCCCATAGATCGCCCACAGGCCGAACCAATACCAGGTCGGGCTATAGTCGAAGAAGGTCTCAAAGCCCCACAGCACCATGGCAAGGCCAAGGGCAATCGCAAGCAGAGTGATCCCGCGCTTGGGAATGCCGATTACTACAAAATAGACAATGCCGAACAGCATGGCCCAGATGTTGAAGAAGATCGTGCTGCGCTCACCAAACTTGAGCTCGCGCGAGGCGAGGGTCGCTTCCTTGGAGAAGGGTGAGCCATGTAGGTCGAAGAAGGCAAAGCGCTTTTGCCAGCTTGCTGACAGGCCGGAAGATGAGCTCACCTGCCCTGGCCGAGGTGCAGCTGGCGCAAACCCACTCCCCTCCCCGCCCAGCGCCTTTGCCTTGCCGGCTGCAAACTCCTCATCAGTCAGCAGCCCATCACGGTGCAGCTTGGCCAGCCGCTCGATCTGATCGATATCCATCTATCCCATGCCCCAATAATCACCTGCCCCAAACGGGCGCATATCTGCGTGCTGGTGCCCGCTCAGCCTTCCAGGATTTGCCCATGCTCAGCGGCATATTGCGCGCAGTCGAAGCTCTCATCGATCTCGCGCGGGTTATCCGTGTGCCAGGTCTCGCTACGGAACACGTACCAGCCGATCACAGCCACAGGGGGCATCGGCTCGCCCCATTCATTGTTGTAATGAACGATGACGCAGACCTTCTTCACATCATCCTGCCGGTAAATGACCGGCCGGCTCATCGAGGTCACTTCCCCCATACGGTCAGCCACCATGGCCTCGATCTTGCGGTCATCGGCTGAAGCACAGCCAGCCAACAGGCATGCAGACAGCACAAATCCTGCACGTGCGCGCATAAAATCCCCCTCTTCAGTTGCTCAATGGGTCGTAAATACCGTGGCCGATCAGTGCGCGGCGGGCAACTAAAAATATGTGTCCCGCCAATCGATCCACACTGACACTGACGGCAAGCTGCGCCGCCTTGGCGCGGCTATCCGCGCGGTCCGTCATGAGCGCGGCCTCTCTCAGGAAGCCCTGGCCGATGCCTCGGGCATTGACCGTTCCCACATGGGCAAGATCGAGCGCGGCGAGCGCAATGTCAGTGTGTTGAATATCGCCAGGATTGCAGAGGCGTTGGGGGTTACGATTGCAGCGCTGATGGCCAGCGCTGAGCTTTAGGGCCCTCGCCCCACGCTGCGAGCATTGCTCGCGCCCGCCCCGTTCAATCTGTCTGACTATCCGCTCCATCGCACGTCCCGTTCCTCGGGGCGACGAAGCTTGCCTGGGCCTGTCTCGTCGCGCCTATGTCCTCTCGGGGCGACGGCCAAAGCCGGATGTTGGAAACCTGCCAGTTGGGTCAGGCGCACACGCCTTTACCCTTGCGGGCTGGACATACGCGTATGCCACCCGGCCGAGAATCTCGACCGAGTACCAACTGGAAGGGGTTTCCACGCCCCACCCTTCGGCTTTCACGAAAGGCAGCGCCAAATTGCCCGCCCAACGCCAGAAGGCAAGCGTTATGTCAGTGATATGCAACCGATACGGGGGAAACTGGGGAAACGCAGCGACGGGCCGGCGCGTCAACATCTACGAACCTGCCCAGCGTGAGGAGCACGCGAGGCGATGTAGAAGTGCAGCACGAACTTTTGACAGAACGGAGTCGGCGTACAAGTCTCAACTAGCGCGCGATCGCGGTGATCAGCAATCAAGCTGCACTGCGATGTGGAGGGATCGCGGCACCGAGAGCTTACCCGCCGTTTGATCCGCGCAGTATCGCGCAAGGCTGAGCAAGAGGCTCGGCATTGCGAGCCTTCTCGTTTATGAAGTGAAGAAATTTCCAGCTGCGCTTCGCGCGCAGAACCGAACTAAAACCGCTAGGAAGTGGAATCGAAGAGATTGCTCGAGATTCATCATCTGCTGGCTGGGTCAGCGTCAATCACATCATCATCTTCTTTGCCTTCATCGACGTCTATCTGCCACATTCCAGATTTGCCATCTTCCCACCAGCTTCCTTCCAGACATTTCGGGTCCAGAGGAGATAGGCTCAGACTGGCAACACCTTGAGGATCATCACACTTAAGTTCCCAACTAGAACACCCAACTTTTTTACCCCGGTATATAGCGATTCCTAGTCTGGTATTTTCCTCATCGTAGCTGACGACGATTGTTTCTCTTTCCTCGTCGATACGGACCTCGCATGGCCATACATCATATTCACAGTCGCGATGATAGCTTGTCATGCTGGCAGTCATTACACGTCCATCGAATCTCATGGGGTTAGTCCGCAAAGTTGCTCGAGCTTGGCGTCGGGCATAAGTTACAATTATAGACGATGTTTCACAGCCAACACCAGTGAAGCGTGTCATTAATCCCAAAAAACCAAGGTCCCACAAGAGGCAAAAAATAGCCAGTAATAGGCGTTTGGCAATCGATCCCGAGATCATAAGCTGCCGTTGAACCCTGCCCGGGGGCCGACTGTTCTCGCCGACAAAGGCGACATTCGGCGGCTTGAAACGGTTCCTCGAAACCTTCCTTTCATTCATGAAGTAGCCGCGGCGGACCGATAGAGCGGATTGTCCGGCTAGGCCGCCAATTTACCCAAGAGTTATCCCTAATTTCTCGGCCGCAAGCTGCTTTCCGTAGGCTTTGGCAAGCTCCCAGACAAACGTGATGCTATCATTTCCGACTTTCGCCGCGCCCGCCTTGGCTTGTTTCCAAACTTTTCCGTCCCGTATCGAGCCGAGAAACTCCTGGCCGGCCCAGGTGAGGGTTTTGATGCGCCAGACACCGCCATTCAAGCGATTGACCTCGATGAAACCGGCATCTGCCAGCAGCTCTAGATGATATTCGAGGCGAGCAGACTCGGCGGCAGGTATCGCTTCGCTCGGATCGAGACCGAGGGCGTCGGCATCGGCGTCGCTGATTGTCTCGAACACGCGCTTCCCACCTTCGATCTCCAGCAGCAGGCTGCGGATGAGATCCATGTCGCGGACGAATGGGGCGCCCATAGTTTTGTCCTTTCCAGTTAAAATGAATTTCTCCGTCCGTGCGCCTGTCGGCGCCGTTGCAGTATAGGCCGCGCCGCAGACACCTCAGTTCCCCAGCCAGCCGCCCTAGGTGCGAAATCACGCATAGGCTGAGTTTAGACCAGACGATCCGCAAGAGCGCAGCCGCCTACAGGCGATCGGCTAAACCTCGGGGGTGGACCTGGTTTAATGCCGGCGACGGCCCCTATTCCTGCCAGCCGTCCCGAAACCCAGGAATCCTCCGCATGCGTTCCGGCCAGCGCTCAAACGCCTCACGCATCAGCTCGCTGAGATTCGATCGTTCCCATGACGCCTCAAATATCACTGTTGTGACTGCTACTCTCGGCTCTGTGCCCAGCAACATGGGGCCGAGCGAAGCAACTTCCGTGGGAGATGATTCCTGGTGAAAATGCGCGATCAGTCCGTCTAGGTAGAAGCGAAAAATGGGAATGGTTTTCCCGTGAGGCTGTCGCACGTCGGCGATCTTGCGTTGTGCGATCGGAGCCATGTTATGGATCGCGCCGATCGTGGAAAGTTGTGTCAAACTTGCCGGGAAGAAATGCGCTGGCTCAGAATTTCCCTCTAGGATCATGCGCCGGAGCCGCCGCATGTTCGACGCGCTGATCCGGACTTCCGCGAACTCGTGCATGGTGCTGGCGGCTGCGCGCCAAAGAACGCTGAGAAGAAAGAGCCTCAGGCGTCCGGTGTCTAACCCTTCGATTATGCGCACGCCGTGAGGAGAGTCGGGCAGCGGATGATGGTCAGCACTATCGAGAGAGGCGCCGCCACCCCATGATTTCCAGATAAGCTTGTGCTTGCGGAGCTCCTCGATCGCCCATGTGTCGAGGTCGGTTAGGATCTTCTCGCCCTTGGCGGTAACGAGTTCCGAGTCGTACCAGCTATCCCAGCGCTTTTTGGGGGCATAGTCGCGCCCAGACTGCGCAAACGGCAGGCCCTTGGTCGCCGGATAGGTCAAAGCCTTGGGGATAATGTGGGCTTTTACAAACGGCCCTTCATCGCCAGTGAGTTTGCACTTGCCCAAATTGCTTCCCTAATTGTTGCACCTAACAACGTCGTGCATCGCCAACATAATCGACATTCGAGCGCTCGAAACGGCTCCCTAGAACCTGCCCCTTGTTCATCAGACTGTTGAGGCATAGCGATCGACCGGGTTTGGTCGGTATGGGACGAACCCTCGGTGCGAAGCGTACATTAGCCTGTTAAATCAATGCCAACGACCGCTAGCCTCACCTGATGGTTCAACTGCACCTCAAGGCTGGCAGCAAGGCTTTGCAGCCGTCCCAGCAGGGTCGAGAAATCAATCACGGATCCGGTATCCGGGCATCGCCAAGTGCGGTGCTTGCTCATGGTCACAAGTAGGCAGCCCGCCCGGCAGTCATCATGTTGCATGTACTGGCCAACCAGTTGGTCTTCCAGAGCCCGCTCGAGATCGACGACGGAATACCCATTGTTGGCGAGCTTCAATTCGATCACGGCCTGCGCATTCGAGCGCACCGAGAGGAGACGGATGTCCGTTTCCTTGTCATTGACCACCAGCGCCTCGCGATCGACACGATAAGCTCCATTCTCGCGCTCCTGCAGGCGCTTGGCGAACCAGACCTGCATATCCTTTTCCTTGTCGATACCGACTAGGATGGATCGCTCGGAAAACTCGTGTGCAGCGATATCGTGCTGAAGATCGGCAAGCCGATCCATCATCAGCCGGAACATGCCGTTGCGATCCGCCTGAGAGGCTTCACCATAAAGCTCGATCTGAGGTATCTCGCGATCGACCAGTGGCGGCCCTTCAGCTTCGGTGGCCGCTTTCTCCCGCGCAATCTGGTCAAGCCTATCTTTGAAATGGGCAAACAACGGGTCGCTCCGCATGGCCTGCTTGACGGCCCAAGCCTCAGCGCCTGAGCGGGCGAGCAGAGCACTCAGCACTGCTCCGCGTCCATCCTGCGCCTCGTCGCGGGCAGTCGGACTGAAGACCCCGCCGTCCGCCCGATCGATGTCGTCGGAGAGGCGGATTTCGCCATAGGCCAACTTGACCAGTGACAGAAGCATGTCGGGAGTGAAGTCTTGGCTCGAAAGATCGGGGCAGAAGCGAGCGCTGCGACGATGACCGAAGGTTGCGAACAGATTTTCGCACGGGCGGTACCGGGTCGGCGGATCGAGCGTCCCAATCTGTTGTTCCACCAACGCGATAGCCTGTTGCGGCGCGGTGTTCAGCAAAAGCATCACCCAGAGCAGCGCGAAGGGCTCCCCAAGGCCACCCGAAAGCCGGTTCTGCGCGAGCGCGATCAGCCGTGACCGATCGAATGAACTGCGAAGCAGATAATCGATCGCCCTTTCAAGGTGATCGTGCATTCGAGCCTGCTGTTGCTCACCGTCGAACGCAGCACCGGTCGTCGACAACCAAGTCCATACGCGCGGTGTGAAGAACTCAAGGACAGACTGGTCAGCCCGCGAGAAATCCGCGAGCAGTCCCGGGAATTCGAAACTGACGGCATCATCCAGCTGGGCAGAAAGCTCCTTGCCCAGCGTAGCCTCGACGGCCTCAGGCTGGTTGGCCACGAGATCGGATACCCAAGGTGGAACGCCGTTGAGCTCGACAGGTAGCAGGCGCGCCGCCACTTCGGCGTCCTCGCGCTTAAGGTCACGCGCCCAGTTCGGTTGCTCCGCCTCGGCGTAAACCCCCGCCAGCGCATGGATCCACGTGCTCCAAACAGTATTGCGTTCGTCGGCAGCACGTTCGCTGCGAAGCGGAACCTTGATGGTGCGCCAATAGGCGCAGAATGCTGCGCGTACCCGTTCGATAATCTCATCATTGAAATGGGCAGACAGCGCCGTGCGATTCCAATGCGCGCGCCAGCTATGCTGTTCCGGGCCGCGTTCAAGAACCTGCGCGAAATCCCATACGATTTTGGAAGTGCGCGTCTTTGCGAAATAGGCGTCGGGATCGTGCAAGATGTCCTGCCGCCAGTCGACCCAGGTCTGAACAGCCGCAGCTTCCTTGGCCTTGCGCGCCGCTGCCTGCTTCTTCCACTTCGCTTCCTGCGCCGCATATGACTTATCCGGCTTCGCAGGAACGAGCCATTGCTCCAGTTTTTCGAGCCACGAAGGCTGATTTTCGGCAACGTCGCGGAGCGCTGCGGTCCGCTCCTCAACCGGCTGGCCATCGACGCGAAGCAGGTAAAGCGCGTCGCGGAAAGCCGCGGCGCGGATGCGCCCATCAAGTCCAGCGTCAGTCGCCACCTCCAACAACCAGTCGAAGTCGTCATGGTCAAACGCGCCCACAGTCGAGTCGTAGGCGATGTTCATTCCGAACTCATCGTCATTGCGTGCCGGCACATGGGCTACGCAAAAGCGCCCCTCGGCACAATAGATCGCTTTCCGCCAGCTTCTGGGAGCCTGTCGAAGCCGCTCGATCAATTCTTCTGCAGGCTTTTCATCGCCAAATTCATTGTCCTTTAGCTGGCTCGCGATCACGGCGGCCTCGACCAGCCCTTCGGCGGGTGGACGCGTGTCGTCGAACTGACGCAGGCAAAATGCTGCCAGTGCCGACGTAAGGTGCCGGTATCTGCTCGCATAATGCGGCCAGTGTTCTACGCGCTCGATGCTGTCTTCGATCAGCCGCGCCAGCAAGTCGCGCAGCAATGTAACCTCCCCGTCGGAGAGCGTCCAATGCGGTATCAGCCTTGGCAGTGTCCATTCGATCCCGCCGACACTGCGCTTGTCGACATCGATCTGACCGAGAAGCCGGACGAAATCTTCTGCCGAAAGATGCTTGGGGAAAAGTGGGTCAATCACCCCTTCCTTCACGCGCGATGGCCAGTGCTGCTCGTTCAGCAATGACGCGATCAGTCTCGACAGCTCGCCCGGTACCGCCATCTCTGCAAGAGCCGTGACAGCCGTTACACGGTCAGTCGGCGACGCCTCGGGATCATTCGCCACTTCTGCTGCGATATCGCAGCAGTCTTCCATGCGCGCCGCCTGAATGAGGTCGACCAGCAGCTCGCGAACTTCGGGGTTGGTGCTTCGTTCCTGCCAAAGGCTGCAGACAGTCGGTGACAGATCGGGCGACGCGAAGCGCAAGACTTGCGGATAGGGAATCCGCACCCCGCGCCAGCCGTCGCTTCCATAGTGATCGACATAGGCCGCGAGGATACGGGAGCGTGCACTGATCGGAAAACTTTCGGGGTCGCCGTCATCCATCAAGGCCTCAGGCTCTCGGCGCACCATCTCGTCGCGCACAGCGTCGTCTGTGATCGCAAGCCAAGCCGCGACTGGGCGCATCGAAGGGAATACCAGATCCTGACCATAGCATTCGCCAAACAGGAGCCGAAACAGTGCTGCCCTTGGCATTTGTCCGTCGACGCGGAGGCGCCGCAGCCGCTGGGCCGCGAGAAATTCGGAGGCTGACCTGTGATGAAACCGGACACGGCCATAACTGGCGAACCCGAACAGCGGGCGCTGCAGCAGTTCAGCGCGGTCGCCTTCCGACCAATCATTGAGGATGATTGAGGGATCGATCGCCGCTTCTGCCTCGTGAGCATCAAGTGACAAGTCTGAAAAACGAATGGTTCTCTTTCGAGTCAGCACCTGCGCGAGTGCTAGGCGCTCGGCACCATCGAGAGCTCGCGCATCGGACAGGCGGATATGGCGCTTGCGCTCTCCTGTTTCCTGAAGTTTGCGACGGATATCTTCGGCGATCTGCTCGGATCGAGTACCAAGCCGCTCATACTCATTCCAATAGGCACAAATCTCGATCAGTTCTTGGGGACGCCGAGCGAACTCCCAGGCACGTTTGCGGTCGATCTCCGCTAGTAGTCCAGCGATGTTTTTGACCCGTTTGCTTTCAGCAATCTGCTTGATCTGCTCCCCGCTCAGCGGTGTTAGCCCGACGATGCGGACGCCACTTTGCAGCTCGTGGTCACCCGGTGTCTTCTTCGCTTGCGACTGTTGCTTGCGTATCTCGCCGCTGATCAGACGTCGGAACTCTGCATCAGGATCTTCGCCAATATCCGGCGGCGGCGCAGGTTCGACGAAAGGCAGTTCACCGGCAAACGCTTCGAGATCGAGCGCAATCGGCCGACTAGTGACGGCAATCTTTGCCCGGTGAAGCTGACCATCGATTGCGTGTGCGAGTTTGCGCAACGCGAGCCGAAAGTTGCCGTGAGACAACAGGAGTTCGTCGGCAGAGTCGAGAAAGAAATGCGCTTCAGAATGACCGTCGGCCAACCATTGCCGATAACGCAGCATCTGCTCGCGGTCGAATAGGAGCAATAGTTCGGTCGTCGCAACAGCTTCGAGGGTGAGAAAGAACGCCGCCTTTCCATCGGCGAACAACCGCCTCGCCGTCTCCCGGCATTCGTGGGTCTTGCCGGCGCCTGCGGCGGAGATCAGCAAGACCCTAGGTGATGCAAGCAAATCATCCCATGTGAGACGCCCGCCAAGCCCCATAGCCTCCAGCGCATCAAGCTTTTCTGGATCGCTGATTTCCTCTCGACCGAGATCACGAAACGATCGCTGAACAGTGGAACTTTGAGATTGTTTTTGAGCGCCTGCCATTCGTTTCTAAATGCGCATCTTATTCTGCTGGCGCAAGTTCAGTTCATGCCGAGGCCTGCCGCCACGCGTCGCCTATCGACAGCTTCTGTCTGAACCGGACGGTCATGGCAGCTGCCGTGAATGGCCCACTCTGGGTCGGGAGCCGCCAGTAGCGGACGCGAGTGATAGACCGCTGGCGCCGACATAGCAGATGAGGTGGATGGCTCCCGCTCACGGCATCTAGGTGCCAAAGTGTAAAGACCGTCAGGTATTCACGAGCATATGGGAGCCACCCGTCATGGAGATTAGCACGATCGGCCTCGATTTGGCCAAGAACGTTTTCCAGGTTCACGGCGTTGATGTGCAGGGCAACGTGGTCGTCCGTAAGGCATTGCGGCGCTCGCAGATGCTGCCATTCTTTGCAAAGCTGCCGCCCTGCCTGGTCGGCATCGAAGCATGCGGCACATCGCATTACTGGGCTAGGGAACTGAGCAAGCTTGGACATGAGGTCCGGCTGATGCCGCCAGCCTACGTCAAGCCTTACGTGAAGCGAGGCAAGACCGATGCTGCCGACGCGGAGGCGATCTGCGAGGCCGTAACGCGACCCACTATGCGGTTCGTACCGGCGAAGTCGGAGGATCAGCAGGCGGCGCTATCGATGCACCGCACGCGGGATCTATTCGTCAAGCAGCGTACGCAGCTGGTCAACATGATGCGCGGGCTTCTGGCCGAGTTCGGCATCGACATTCCTCAGGGCATCAATCGCGCGCTGGAGAAGGCCCGTGGGATCGTCGTGGGAGAAACGCCTGATGTACCGCTCGATGCTCTTCGCATCGTGGAGCGGTTGTCGCATCAGGCCCTCGATACTCATGCCCAGATCCGCGAGATCGAACGCGATCTGCTTGCTTGGCAACGTAAGAGTGAGGTCGCCACTCGGCTTATGACGATCCCCGGCATAGGCACCATTGGAGCGACCGCACTGGCCGCTTCGGTGAGCGATCCGCACCAGTTCCGCTCAGGGCGGCAGTTCGCAGCCTGGCTGGGGCTGACGCCGTTGCAACAGTCCAGCGGTGGCAAGGAGCGGCTCGGGCGCATCTCGAAGATGGGAGACAGGTATCTTCGCAAGCTGCTGGTGATTGGCATGACGGCAGTGGTGCGGAACGCGAAAAGAAAACCGGAGGCGGTCAATGCCAATGTGCTTGCCCTGCTGGCACGCAAGCCTGCACGGGTAGTCACCGTGGCTTTGGCAAACAAAACAGCGAGGATCGTCTGGGCCATCATGGCGCGAGGCGAAGTCTATAGAGAGCGTCACGTGCCTGCATTGGCGGCGTAGAGGCAAAACGGATTAGCGGCAAAAGCCAGCTTCAGGAGTTGTGAGAGCAAAGCGAGATGATGGCGAACCGGTCAGACCGGGATTGGGACAACCCAGCGAATGTCCAAGGCATTACAGCCTGATTAGCAGTGCGGGACCCAGTTCGCGGACACCATCAGGGCCAGCAGTCTTTTCCACGACTGCATCAACAGGCCGGACAGAAGTCTGCACCCGACCAATCGCCAATGCATCGCATTTTGCCCTTGCAACGCGGGAGCCATCCACAGAAGTCATTAAAAGTCTTAGGCGCCGTCCCTGAAAGCGGTCGTCTGTTCATGTGAGCTGATTTGGCGCCTCTTGGGCCGTGAATGGACTGGTGGCTGTGCGATAGGAAAGCTGGAATGCAGACGCGCGCGCGCTTTCGGGCCGACATTTCTCCCGGATCGTTGGCCTACCGATTCAGTTCCCGTCCTCGGCATCGGGATCGGGCGTCAAGATCGGCCAAGGGCGTCCTGACGCAAAATCGGGATGGCGTGGTTCCGATTCTGGAGCACCGTATTCGTCTCGGAGTTTGTCTATAAGGTTGAGACAGCGGGCGGCGGGGTCATCCTTGCCGCCGCTGCTCGTCATCGCCAGCAGCTTTCGGCGCAGCTCGGCCGCCGGGACGGGCACGACATTGTAAGCACCTTCCCAGTTCTCTGCCGGGACGTGCTCCGTGACAACGCTTTGGATCGACTGCCACGTCATAAACGAACGTCCGGTTTTCATTTCAAAATCGATCAGCATCAGTACGCCGTCCGCGCCAGGGTCTTCGGCAACTGCGCTAGCTAGCAAAGCAAGCTGCTTCGTTGTCGGCCCATCCTTCAGGAGGTCGTAGACATAGGTGCGGACCTCGGAGAACTCCGAAATCAAGCCACCCAATTCGCGTTGCCAACGCCACCCGTCGTATGACTTGCCGTCGAGTGCGCCGCTGACGGTCAAGTCAACAAGGCGGCGCGCAGCGGATACCGTGCCGAACTTCAACGCGGTCGCGCGCCACTGATGGTTCTGGTAGAGACGCGGGTCTTGTTCTGCGAGCGTGAAAGTCACGCTTTCTGCGTCGCCTGAGGACGAACTGCCGAGCCCGCCAACCATCTCTTCGAGCATTCGTGGATCGCGCTGTGCGTCCGGCATGCCGCGCACGATGGCGGGCAGATCGGTGACAGGCGTGGCGAACGGCAAAAGGCGCAACCAAGCACGTAGCTGATACGCGTCGCTCTGAGTCAGAATCCAGGTCTCCTTCTTGGCCGCCTCAAAGGTCTCAGCTATGCCGTCGGCCACGAGCTTGATGTCGATGTCCTCGCCAGAGAGGATCAGCGACAACAGCAAGACAGCGCGCGCCTGCCTCGGCGCGAGAGAAATGAGCTTCTGGATCGTTACGTCACGCTGGCCGTGCGGGAGCCGTGTTCCGACAATGCCGAGCGCAACCCCCAGCTTCATCTGCGCATCCGTCGAACCATCGACAATCAACGTGTCGATTGCGCCGAAGATCGCCTCCGCCTCGGCTGATGTCGCGGCGGGATCGGCGGCGCGGACCTCGCGGCGATCTTCCACGCGCGAGAAATCTTCGCCGCTCCGGAATTTCTTGTCGTCCTTGGGTTCGTTCGCCTCGAACCACTGGAAGGCCAGCACACGCGCCGCCAGCTCGCCAAAATGCTCATCCGTCAGGTATTCACGCATTAGCGCGGCGGTCTCCGGCGCATTGATCGCCAAGAACGCACGTTGGTACTCGTGCATGTGCGGATGCTGCGCTTCGTGTACAGCATGGCGATCCTTCCAGCCGCTCGCGGTCGCTTTTTCGCAGAAATCCCGATAGCGATGTAAGTTGTAGTCAAGCAATCTCTTCAAGGTTGGAAGATGTGCGACGGACGGTGCGTGGCTCATCATCGTTGCAATGGTAGCCACTCGCCAGCGCTTCTCATCCCCAGCGGCGAGCATGCGCTCGGCCCATTCGCGCGCCAGCACGCCGATTCCGGCCAAGCCTTCCTCATTGAAAGGGCGCGCTCGCTCTTCGTCGCCATAGGTCTCGCGGGAAAACAGCTCGGCCAGTTGAACGATTTCCTCATTGTCGGCGTTGTCCGCCCGCGCCTGAACGGCGGCCACCAAACTTGCGCCCGGCGTGTGGCCGATACGGCCGCGCAGATCGTGATAGCGATCACCCGCCGCCTGGTTGTACTTCCCGCTGGCGTCGCGCACGACTTTCCCAGCGGCAAGGTACGCGTCGATCAGCCGGCCAACAGCGTTTGGTCCCAGCACAGAAGCGGCGGCCTCGGCGCGGTCGTCGTGGCGGCTTGTTTCTTCAAGGGCGATCCCGAGCAGCGCGTCGTCCTCAAGGGCAAACCCGGCGGCTGCAAGAATATTGTCCGCGCCGTAGATGAGTTCGCGGCGCTCGCGCACGCGGCGCAGCAGCCCGTTAGCGAGAGCCTCCGGATATCGCTTTCGCGCTTCATACAATAGCTGTACTTCGCCATCGCGTTTCCGGTCGATCTCCATTTCAGCAATAATCTCAGTAACCTCGGCATCGCGGTCATCTCCGCCCGGCGCGTGAATGAGCGTGCGCAGGCGCTGAAAGTGCGAAATGCCAGCAACCTTGCCCCGTTCGCGCGCTCGCCGGAGTTCCTGCTGGACGGCATCGACTGCAATGTCGTCGAGGTGACCCTTTTCGGCGAGGATGTCGTAGGTCGCGTCGCCCGCGTCAGCGAGTAAGTCGGCGACGTGGCGATCCGCCCGTCGAAATGAGAGCGCATCGACCACTGTCGCCTTCACGTCCAGATCGCTGTCAGTCTTTGCGATTGCGGTCGCAAGGTCGAGGCCGTCGATCCCACCATGCGATGCGATTTCATGCAGTACGCTCTTGCGGATTTCCGGTGGCAGCGCTGCGATGCGCGTCGGCGCGTCGTTCCCAAGCACGGATGGGCGAAATCGCTTCGCCGCCCGGAGAGCGGGAAGGTGTACTTGGGTGTTCGCGTGCGAAATAAGCGGCCAAAGAAGATCGCCGAATTCCGGCCTGCCGGACGCGATCATGAAACGCACCGCGCGATCCGCCTTGCCTGGTGCGTGCCACTGCTCGGCGAGGCTCCGCATTTCGGTGCCGAGCGGTGCCCATACCTCGTCGGTGGCGCGGAAGATCATCTCGCCCGCGAAGACAGGATCGACGTCAAAAGCGGTGCGGATGGCGGCGCTGCATGCGGCCTTATGTGCGGCGTCGCCGCGCGCGCTCCGTTCGACTGCGAACAGGACTGCTTCTTCCCACGGACGCTGATCGAGCACGTCGGCCTTCAGTTTCTCGCGCGCTGCCGGATCGCTGACGGCCTGCAGCATCAGTCGTTCGACATAGTGCGAGGCGTACCATTCCTGAAATTGCTGGTGCTGGAACGAATAGCCCGGCATGTCGCCGGAGCGCGTCAGAACATGATTGCTGACAAGCGTGTCGAGCAACGTATCGGGCTGCGTGGTGATGATCATCTGCCCATCGGCCATCAGGACCCGCGCGGTGTCAGCGACCGATTTGCGCGCGTTGCTGTCCGTGATCGCCGTGTTGGCCGTTGTCGTGGCAAACACGGCGAGGTCATCCAAATAGTCCTGCTGGAAGCCGAGGGCCACGGCATGAAGCGCCGCCGCACGGCGGGCTTCCTGCTCGTGTGCGGCAATGAAGCGCCGTAGCACTTCTTCCTTTGTTGTCGGAAAAGGCGCGCCCTCTGGCAGCGAAAGAAGTGCCGTGAGGTAGAGTGGGATGGTCACAAGATCCCGGACACCCGCTGTCCGCCACGCCTGATCGACGAGCTGTGCGCCAGCCTCGCCCCGCATGCCGTGCGCGATCTCCATTTGCTGCTCGTCATCAAGCGGCAGTAAGTCGACCCGCGTCCCGCCGAACGGAATGTCGAGCGCCTGCTTGCGCGTGGAAATGACAAGACCGAGCTCCGGCAATTCAGCCTTGAGCGCAGTGATTTGCACGCGCGCGCGTTCGCGTGCGACGGCATCGAGTTCGTTCCAGCCGTCAAGAAGCAGCACGACGCCGGGGTTCGTCGCGACGGCGCGGAAATCCTGCTCGGAAATTCCGTTGAACGCGGGGCGTTTCAGGATGGATACGAGCAACGCGTCGCCTTCGGTGGCCCAATCTCCCAACGGCACGATAAGCGGCGTGCCATTGCCGATTTCCAACAGACCGTCGGCGACCTGAAAGAGAGTTGTCGTCTTTCCCATTCCGGGCGCCGCGACAAGGATGAGGTCATCCAGTGTGGTCACCGCGTTGGCAAGCGCGCGCGTACTAAGCGCCTCGTCCACATGCTTCACCTTTAATGTCAGCGTGAGCGCCACGTTTGTGCCCGGCCATTTGGGTGTTCGACGGAACACAGCCAAGTCCGCAGCGGCAGCTTTTTGAAAGCGTGCACTGATTTCCGAAACGGTCGACGGCATGGTCGGGCCGAAGGGAAGCTTGTCGATAACGCTGCGCCACATGTCCTCAGAGTGCTTCTGCTTCCAAGAGTGCAGAAATGCCTCGGTGAAAATGGGATCATCTGAATCAATTGCCTTTGCACAGTCTTGGCAAAGCCAAATCCCGTTCTCATGCGATTTCCGTTGGTCGGGCGTCATATCGGCGCGATAGCGGCGGGCACCAACTCCGGGGGCTGCAGCGCAGATATGAGCGGCAACTCCAATATTCATTTCCTTTGAGCCATCGCTGGTCGGCGCTGACGTCAGCTTCCTGCAACTAGGATTGCTACAATGATACCGGGCTTGCTTCGCGAGGCGATTCTTGGTCGCCTTGACGTGACCCCCTGATTTTCCTCCAAGAGCGACTAGAGTCTGGCCTGAAGGAAGGACAGACGATGAAGCGAACGAGGTTTTCAGAAGAGCAGATCATTGGCGTGCTGAAGGAGGCCGAGGCGGGCGCGAAGACTGCCGACCTTGCCCGGCGGCACGGTGTATCCGAAGCGACGATCTACAACTGGAAGTCGAAGTATGGCGGGCTGGAAGTGTCCGAAGCCCGACGGTTGAGGGAGCTTGAGAGCGAGAACGCGAAGCTCAAGCGGCTGCTGGCCGATACCATGCTGGACAACGTGGCGCTGAAGGATCTTCTGACAAAAAAGTTCTGACGCCCGCCGCCATGCGGGAAGCTGTGGCTCATCTCCAAGCCTGCCACGGGATGAGCGAGCGGCGGGCGTGCCGTGTCATCGATGCCGATCGGGGGAGCGTGCGTTACCGTTCCACGCGGGGCGATGATGCCGAACTTCGCGAGAAGCTGCGCGAGTTGGCCAACCGGCGGCGCCGGTTCGGCTATCGCCGTCTGCATATCCTGCTGCGCCGGGAGGGCATGATGATCAACCGCAAGAAGACCCAGCGGCTCTATCGTGAGGAAGGGCTGGCTGTCAGGCGACGACGCAGTCGTCGACGTGCTGTGGGCACAAGGGCGCCGGCTCCGGTCGTGGCTCTGCCGAACCAGCGTTGGAGCCTCGACTTCGTGCATGACCAGATGGCGTCGGGTCGCAGGTTCCGCGTGCTCAACGTGGTCGATGACGTGACCCGGGAGTGCCTGGCAGCCGTGCCGGACACCTCGATCTCGGGCCGCCGTGTCGTGCGCGAACTGACAGAGCTGATCGCACAACGCGGCAAGCCCGGCCTGATTGTCAGCGACAATGGGACGGAGCTCACCAGCAACGCCGTGCTGGCGTGGTGCGGGGAGATCGGCGTGGAGTGGCATTACATCGCACCGGGAAGGCCGATGCAGAACGGCTACGTTGAAAGCTTTAACGGTCGGATGCGCGATGAGCTTCTCAACGAGACGCTGTTCCTTAGCCTAGCCCATGCCCGTGTCGAGATCGCGGCCTGGGTGGATGACTACAACCGGGAGAGACCACACTCGTCGCTTGGCTACGAAACCCCGGCGGCGTTCGCCGCCAAAATGGATAAGCAATGGCCTGCTTCGCTACGCCCTACGGGCTCCGCTACGCAGCCCATTGCTTCAACCGCGCCCATGCGCAACAAAGCGGCTCGGCTCTAATCCCAGCTGGGGGAAAGCTGGGGGTCACGTCAGCCTGAGTGAAGTCGTCCCTATTGTTACTCATGGTCATCGACGATCTGCTCGGATTCGGTCGTGTGAACACGTTTGATAGTTTGCCCGTCGATGGACATTTCGCCGATCTCGGCTGACATCAAAATCAGAGACACATATCCCGCTGCCTCGGCGATATTGCTTGAAGTCCCGCCAATCGCAGCCTGCGCTTCAGCGACGAAGTCAACGTCCCCAGTTCGCAGATGCTCGATCAATTCGGACACATCCGATCGCAGAGCTGGATCAAAGGCATTGAGCCGTCGGGTCAGTTCCTCGTACTTTCTTGTGAAGGTGGCCTCCAAGCTCCGACGGGCAACAATCTCTTCTTCGGGACGAGTCTCATTGCCAAGGCATTTTTGATCCATTGCTCCAAGTTCGTCGGCAAGGCTTAGCACCTCCCCAAACATGCTTGCCATAGCAGATGGGGCTTGTGGCAATCCGAATTGTTCGGCCCAGAAGGCGGCGCCTTCCACGTCAGGAAGGAGGGTCTGGTAACCAGACTTTGCGAGTGCCGGGAGCGTGACATCCTCAATGTGAGGCATGATTGTCAGGTGGATCGACGAGTCCACCAATGACCGCACGAGTTCGGCTTGTTCAGCGAGTGTGACCACCGCATCTGCAATGTCGGGCGCGGGCAACAGCGCGAGAACGTCTGCTGGTGGCCACGGTAGAATACCCTTGGCGTTAACGCGAAGATGGAAATGTGCGACGATCCCGGCTTCCTCTGCCAGGCGCTCAATTTCTGTCTTTCGCTGAGCTAGTCGAGTTTTCCCGGCAGCTTTGGCAGAGAGGGATACGAGCCGAACGGCGTTGCCTACTCGCGCGCCTTTGCCGCGCGCCGCCCAAGTTACCGCTGGCGCTTGCTTCCTTTCATGGGCTTCTCCAGCCAGAACTCGCAACGTCTCCAAGAGCGTCTTGAGTCGGGTAAGCATCGGTGGAGGTCCGTCGGCGACGAGCTGCCAAGGCTCTTCGGCAATTGCAGCGTCGACATCGGCGATGAGATCGCTCAACCAGGCAATGTATGCACCAGCTTGGTCGGGCAGTATCGCGAACCTCTTGACGAGATTGACGCTTGCGCTGTGCAGGAGGTTCTGGAACTTGGTGACGGCGGTGTTAGCCTCTCCGAGCCCCGCGCCTGACGCTTCCAATGATGAAACAGCGGGAGGCGTCAGTGCTTCAGTATCCGCATTGAGTGAATTCAGCTTGTCGGCGAGGTTGCCGAGTGCATCCTTTCCTCGAAAATGCGCGTCGAAAACCTTCTCCAACGTCGGCACAAGGGCATCGAGAATTACCACGCCTCTTGCAAGATAGTCGCTATAGCTCGGAGCGGCGACGCGGCGGGAAATCAGATCACCCCACCGCCGATTCCACTGAGGAACTGACGGTGGGGGAAGATTTTCTCGGGGAATCCGCTTTGTTGCGAGCGGCAACTGGGCAAGGCCAGCTAATTCGCCACTTGCGGTAATAGCGTTGGACACCGCAATGTCAGCCGACGGACACAGTGCCAATATCCGCTCACACAACCTTACAACCGCGTCGTGCGGATTTTTCTGTACAGAGCCGGCAACGTACCAAAGATCGCAACGGACGATCACTCCATCATCGGCATCTTCGATTGTTACAGGCCCGGCCCAAGCTGTCTCTGCCTGAGCCCGTGCGAACAGCGCCTCTTGCCCGACCTCGGCGACCCAATCACTGGCGATCTCACGATCCAGGGCGGACAAGGTGCCCATCAGAGACCCCAAGAGATCGAGATTGGCATTCAAGAGGCCTTCTGGAGCCTGCATGAGACTGGTCCGCACTGCGGCTGGCAATGGCATTCCGACCAACGCTGCGAGAATCTCATCTAAGCTCGCCAAATCCGCTGTCTCGATCAGGACAGACAGGACAGAGGGTGACATACGCTCCATCAACAGGCGGCGAGGGTCATTTTCCGGCGAACCCTTGATCTGCGAAAGTCGATCCGCCGCGGCCTGGACCTCCGGGATGATGTTGAGACTACTCAGATCAATACCCGCAATCCCGAACATTGCGGCGCTTCCGACTTGCGTTCGCGGCAGCGCACGCGCTTCAGGCGTGTCCAGCCATTCGTCGACGCCCGAAGAAACGCGGCCCGAACCCAGACCCCGGAGCGCTGAAGCCAACGCCCGCGCATCCTGTTCGCCCTCCAAGTGGGCAATTAAGCCATTGAGCACCGCCGGAACAAGTAAGCGCCGCTCAGATAGCGTATCCGCGACCAAGGGCGCGAGATCGGTGGCGGGCACACTTGCGACCGTCCGCTCGAAACTCGTTTCGAGGGTCGGCAATGTTGTCTGGTGTGTGAGCTGCAACAAATCTTCGGATCGAAGCTTGTGTAGGCCGGTGACTGCGCCCGGAGCAGGTGAGCGGACCAGATGTTCCTGGATGAGGCGCTGTAGGGCGCGTGACAGATCGGCCTCACTGACCGAGAGAGCGCGCGCCAATCGTGATGCATCGACCTCGGCACTCGCTGCGCCTGCCCAGGCGCCGGATCGCAAAATATCAAGTTCGAGGGAACGCTTCGGATCTGAAATCCTCGCCGCAACCTGGTCGGCGAGGAGTTCGTGCATCCTCTGTCCGCGCGTCAGGATATGGACATATTCGAGAAGAAGACCATCGCTCATCTTCCACGGCTCGTACCAACCCGCCCAGTTCGTCTTTTCAGCTTCGCGTAGTTCTCGCCAGAGTCGTTCTGCGAGTTCATCATCGGGATCAGCGCGTATCTCGGCTGCGCGCGCGCGCTCGGCAATCAAGGCCACATCTTCTTCCCGGACCGAGCCGAGCAGGACGACGCCGGGCACGGACATCGCTTCTTTGAGCAAGGCGCCCCAGCTTTCCGGCCCATTCCGGCCGACATCATCCATGACAAAGCCCAGGGGACTGTCTTCTGAAGCGCGAAACGTCCGGACCAACTGGCGCAGAGATGGAATATCCTCCGCGCTCAGACGACGGATACGAAACCACCGCACCGTATGGCGCAACGTGTTGGCGGCCTCCCACATTAAAGCGGATTTTCCGGCCCCTGACGGTCCGACGATCAACGCGGCCCGGCGTTGTTCAATACCTTCCACCAACGCAGATCGGCTTCGGGGACGTTCGGCCACCAAACCTGCCGCGATGTGACCGGGTTCTACATCGACTCCGAGATAGAAGTTTGGGTCGTCGAGAGGCGTAAGGAAATCGACCGGCTCACAGACGCCATCCCTCAGGGCGCGTTCGATCGCGTCAACGTCGATAGCGGCCAAGACATCTCGGATTGCCGTTTCCGTGTCAGAGATCGAAACGCCACGATAGTTCTCTGACGCCAACCGGCCATTGGCGTCTGCCAAAGAGCCCACGCGAACAAGAAGTTCGGCAAAGCACATCTGGGCTGCGATCGGGGCGCAGTTCAGCCGATCTACGATCAGGCTGATCGCCCATTCCTGCGGTGAGGTCGCCACGATGATCGACGTTCTTGGGAGAAGATCAGAGGCCCCACTAAACTTTGAAAGTCTTGTGCTGATCGGACCTTCGATTGGGCGGACTGCGGGGTTGTCGTCGAGGGGATGGAGGCCCGCCACCTCCCGCTCAAGAACGAGCTCAAGTTGCTGCGGCCGCGGTGCGGAGCCAAGCGACCGGTTCCACAGGTCCTCAATGTGTCCGAACGTCTCGCCTTCTGTATAGTCCCCGAGGTGTTCCCGCCGGCTCTTAACCTGGACAAAGCTCGTTGCTTCGCCACGCAGCTCAATATCGTCACCACCTTCCGGGATCACGATGGCAGGCGCTCGCTGACCAGCCCATATCTCAACTGCCAACCAAGCAGACACGGCGTCTTGGTAGCGAAAGCCGCGGCCTGCGTTGGATCCGGCCCTAGACGCAGCCTTGGCCGGTTTCGACGATGGCTTTGGGTCACGACTCCGCTTGTTGTGTTTAGGTTTCTTCTCCAAGTATTCGATCCCTAGCGCAAACTCGTCGTGCCGCTGATACTACCGCGCCGCAGTGAGTCGATCGCGAGCAGCAATCTCTCCAGCACCAAACAAATCACCGGACTGCTGGGCATTCCTGACAGCGGCCGCGAACGCGATGACCGTAGGATCTTCAACGCCAGCGGCGTTAAGCTTTCTGGCAATGTTGAGCACGTAGTCCGAAGCCTTGCCGTCTCTCCCAACGGCTGCCGTCGCCATTGCAACCAGTTCGTCGAGAGTTTTTCCAGTGATGACGTTTCTTCCCACGTAGACTGGTAAATGCGCCTCAACGTTGCGGCCATCGCTCAACTTGATTCTCATCTTTCGTAGCGGAAAGTTCTTGCCTTCGCGCCGTTCAAGGTCAGCGAACACTTCGGCTTGTCTCGAGTCGTCAAACTCAAACGCATAGCCTATGCAAGCCCCGTCAGCTTTTTCGACTAAGTTCAAGGTAGGACCAGGTGTGGTATTGGTCCCCCAATTCACTTTCGACGCTTTGTTGAAAGATCGTTCATAACCTTTTAGCTCAGCCAACACTCCATTCGCGCCGCCATGCGATGTTTGCCAGTTGTCCCACATGAGTGACCCGTATCCGAACACCCACATTCTGTTTCCTCCATTTTCGGTGCAACGAGATGTGTTCATATAGCTAATCATACCGACCCAGAACTTATAAGAAATACCATGTAATGCCGGGAGTAATTTTTGGCAGTGTGTTGGGCGTCTCATCATTTTCCCAGGCAAGGTAGCCGACTGCAATTCATAGGTCGGATGTCTGCTGCGGAACGCGGCCGCAGTTACCTGAACGTCCGACTCTATGGCGCGAAGCTGACCCGCCGGCTCGCCGTCTAAAACGTCCGCTATCCCAACTTGCGCCCCCGAAAGGAGCCATTCCGGATTGCCCAACAAAGCCGCCATACAGATGCTGATCTGAACGGAGGGCCGCTTCGCGCAAAGCGACCACATCAACTCATGGCATAATTCCACTTTCGCCATGAATGACTGGAAGTGGACCGGTAGCGGAAAGTCGGGTTTCGGCTGCCAAGCGGGAAATCCCGCCGTCGGGATGTGGTATCAAGGCAGAAGTCCGAGGCGCGGACTGCATCGCCTGGCGGTGCGTAGATTCATCTCGATGAAAGGCGCGCGACCAGCAAATCCACAAACGCGCGCAGACGCGGCAGTTGCCTGAGATCCCTGTGAAAGCCCAACCAGTTGTCGCGGCTTGGCGGATCTGAGTCGAGTTCCACCTTCTCGATCCCCGCCGTTGCATCACCAAGCGGAATGGGCAGGACGGCTAGACCAACGCCCAGTGCGCAGAGCTGTGCCTGAACATCGCGGCTGTTGCTCCGCGCCGCGATGTGGGCCTTCGGGAAAGTCCGTGTCAGCCACGCAACGTCGGGCATCGTGCCAAAGCCTGTATCCATCACGACCAACGGGCAGCCCGCGCCATCCCCCGCAACCGGAAGCCAACACCCGGGCTTCGCGTAAAGGCCATAGCCTATCGTCACCAGCCTCCGCGCGATCACCTCTGGTTCGTCGAAACCTGCGATGCGGATGACCAGATCGGCCTCGCGCCGGGCAAGGCTGTAGATCCGGGCGTCGGTCAGCAATTCGACAACAACGGCCGGGCTGAGGCGCTGGAACTCCGCGATCACCGGCGCCAGCATGATGCGGCCGAACCAGTCCGAGCAGGTCAACCGCAACACACCTTCGAGCGAGCCGTCGCGGCCGGTGAGCTCGCGCGCAAGCGCCAGGGCTTCCGCCTCCATGACCTCGGCATGACGAAGCATGATTTCGCCTTCGGCGGTCAGTGAGAAGCCGGACGAGGATCGCTGGAACAGTTTGGCGCCGACGGCCTCTTCGAGCGCGCGCAGTCGTCGCCCCATCGTCGGCTGCGATTGCCCCAGACGGCGGCCCGCGCCGCCCAGTGATCTGGCCCGCGCAATCGCGAGGAAAACGCGAAGGTCACTCCATTCAAGCGGCGCGGCGGGCATCAGGCCTCCATTCAAAAATGAATGAATATTGTGCGCCTTTAGTGTCTGCCAGTCAAAGACGAATGAGCCCATCACCGGTGCATCAACAGGAGTTCGACCATGTCCAAGCCAATCATGACCGCAGCCGTTGTGGAAGCGACCAACGCAGCTTTCGTCCTCCGCGAGCTTGCGCGCCCCGAACCCGGCCCCGGGCAGGTGCTTGTGCAGATCGGGGCGAGCGGCACCAATCCGCTCGACACCAAGATCAGAGCGGGCGAAGCGCCCCATGCCCAGCAGCCCTTGCCGGCCATCCTCGGCATGGACCTTGCCGGAACCGTCGTTGCGATCGGCGAGGGCGTGGCGGAGTTCCAGATTGGAGACGCCGTTTTCGGACTGACGGGCGGGGTTGGCGGACTGCAAGGCTCGCATGCGCAGTTTGCTGCCGTGGATGCGCGGCTGCTGGCCCGCAAACCGCGTTCGCTGTCCATGCAGCAGGCTTCGGTTCTGCCGCTGGTCGTGATCACCGCCTGGGAAGGATTGATCGATCGCGCGCAGATCCGGGCCGGACAGACGGTGCTGATCCAGGGCGGCGCAGGCGGCGTCGGCCACGTTGCCGTCCAGATTGCGCTCGCACGAGAGGCAAAGGTCTTCGCAACCGCGCTGGGTGAGGATCTCGATTATGTGCGCAGCCTCGGTGCCACACCGATCGACGGCTCCATCGCGGTGGAGGCCTATGTCGCCGAGCATACCGGCGGTAACGGCTTCGATCTTGTTTACGACACGATCGGCGGCCCCGTTCTGGATGCCTCGTTCCGTGCCGTGAAGCGCTTCGGACACGTGGTGAGCTGCCTTGGCTGGGGCGCGCACAAGCTTGCCCCGCTTTCGTTCAAGCAGGCGACCTATTCGGGCGTCTTCACGCTGCACACGCTGCTGGCCGACGAGGGCCGGGGGCACTTCGGGGAAATCCTGACCGCGGCGGGCGCGCTTGTCGATGCGGGCAAGCTTGTCCCGCGCCTCGATCCGCGCGCCTTCTCCGTCGAGGAGATCGGGGCTGCCTATGACGCGGTGTTGGGCCTGAACGGGGCCGCGCGTCAGCAGGGCAAGATCGCGATCACCATCGACCCGCAATACGGCCATCCGCAACAGGGCTGATGCCCGCCGATCCGGCTCCTTATTCAGCTCGAATTTTTCAGATTTTACAGGAACATCTCATGACAAACCCGTTCGGCTTCACATCCACCACCGACGATGTGCTCGCAGGGATCGATCTGACCGGCAAGCGCATCCTCGTGACCGGCGTTTCAGCTGGCCTGGGCGTCGAAACCGCTCGCGCGCTTGCCAGCCACGGCGCGCAGGTGGTCGGCACGGCGAGAGATCGCGAGAAGGCATCAAAGGCGCTGGCCGAAGTCGGATTGGACCAAACCGCGATCGATCTGGTCGAGCTGGATCTGGCCGATCTGGCAAGCGTTCGGCGCACCGCGGACCAGCTGCTGACGGAGCGCCGTCCGCTGGATCTGGTGATCGCCAATGCCGGGGTCATGGCGCCGCCATTCGACCTTACCGCCGATGGCTTCGAGACCCAGTTCGGGACCAACCATCTCGGCCATTTTGCCTTCGTGAACAGGCTCGCCGCGCTGATGCGGCCCGGATCGCGGCTCGTGATGCTGGCATCCTCCGGGCATCGCTTTGCCGATGTCGACCTTGTCGATCCGAACTTCGATACGACCCCCTACGATCCATTCGTCGCTTATGGCCGATCCAAGACCGCCAACATCCTGTTCGCGGTCGAGTTTGACCGGCGGTATCGCGCGCTCGGCCTGCGCGCGACGGCGGTGCATCCCGGCGGTATCCGGACCGAGCTTTCCCGCCACATGGGCGCCGAAAAGCTCCAGTTGCTTGCCGACAGCATCAACGCCGATCTGGCGAAGGAGGGCAAACCGGCAATGGCGTGGAAAACCCCCGGGCAGGGCGCGGCAACAACGCTCTGGGCAGGCCTCGTCGCGGACGCGGATGCCGTTGGCGGCCGTTATTGCGAGGATTGCCAGGTATCCCCGGTGATCAGCGACGAGAGCATCGGCTTCGGCAGCCCGGGCGTGCGGCCCTATGCGCTCGATCCGGAAACCGCCAAGGCCTTGTGGGCAAAGAGCGAAGAGTGGGTCTCGGAAACCTTCGATCTGCGCCTCGAGAGCCACCGGTAGGCTGACAGACCACCCGCTGGCTGCCGTGCGCCGGACAGCCCGCACCGATCTTCATTCGGCGCCGCAAGGAGTAGACCAATGGACACGATCACCACCAGCGACGGCACGAGCATCTTCTACAAGGACTGGGGCCCGAAGGACGCCCGCCCCATCGTCTTCCACCACGGCTGGCCTCTCAGTGCGGACGAGTGGGACAACCAGATGATGTTCTTCCTCGAACGCGGCTTTCGCGTGATTGCCCATGACCGCCGCGGCCACGGCCGTTCAACGCAGACCCACTATGGCAACGATATGGACACCTATGCCAGCGACGTCATCGAACTGGTCCGCGCGCTCGATCTTCGTGCCGCAATCCATATCGGCCATTCGACCGGTGGCGGCGAGGTGGCACGCTATGTCGCCCGGGCCGAACCTGGCCGCGTGTCAATGGCCGTGCTTATCAGCGCCATCACGCCTGTGATGATCCGCAAGGACAGCAATCCTGCCGGCCTGCCGATCGCGGTGTTCGACGGGTATCGTCAGGCCGTTGCCGGCAACCGGGCGCAAGCCTACCTCGAAATCGCTTCCGGCCCCTTTTACGGCTTCAACCGTCCGGGTGTGGCGCCGGTCGAGGGCACCATCCGCAACTGGTGGCGCCAGGGCATGATGGGCGGGATCAAGGCCCATTATGACTGCATCAGGGTCTTTTCCGAGACCGACCTGACCGACGATCTCAAGACAATCGATGTGCCGGTCCTCGTGCTTCACAGCGAAGACGATCAGGTTGTGCCGTTTGCGGCGTCTGCTCCCCTTGCTGCCAAGCTGCTGAAGCACGGCACGCTCAAGACCTACCCCGATCTTCCGCACGGGATGCCCACGAGCCACGCGGACGTCATCAACGTCGAGATTCTGGCGTTCATCGGCAAGGCTTAGGCCGTGCTGGCGGTACCGCCGCCGTTCCTTTTTTGGTTCAAACGACCGCTTTCGGGAAGTGCGGGTGACAGGCCTAATGAGCGGGATAGGGCGCAAAACGGTCATTCAGATTCATGGCAATTGGCCAGTTTCACCACGGATATACTGAATTTCGGCTTGGCTCCAGACTGGCTGTTTTCCCAAGGACCGAAGCCCACTTCCGCAGCCCGCGACTGAGGGCCACAGTGTCTCTGCGGCCCTCCTCGGTCACTTAGATTTTGCTTCCCCGCCTGCGGCGCAATCTAGATTTGCGTCGTTTCGGCCGACTTTTTTTGTTGCTGCCTTCTGCCTCTACCATCGCTTCGGGCTTCCTGCAGATCGACGGTTTTTCGATCGCGAGCTCGCTATCAGATTCCAGCATTCCTCCAGCGGCAGGTTCCCCCGCCTTGATCGGATCGACTACGAGACATACCACTCGATCTTCTGACGCTGAATTCGCCCGAATGCGCCTTTTTACGGTATTTCGCTCTCCCTCACGGACAAGCAGACGAGCCACCTCGAAATCGTCTCGTTTTACTCGGTTCCAATCGGGAACAAGGCGCCGAATTGAAGCAACTGGGATCTGTATTTCGAGCCTTCCCTGCCTGTTTGTTTTTCGAAACGCCTTGGTGTTATCGAAATCATGCTTCGACATTTCAGGCGGTGGGTTACGGTCGAGGTCAAACACTTCTTTGTCATTCGCGAGCCCGATCAATATTTGGGCAGCGGATTGCTCTGATTGCATCGCGCTGCGGTACAACCGATAACAAGCAAGTGTTGCTGACAATGGCTCATAATTGGTTGGGAGACTTCCCACATGACAAGCCAATCGACCTGCCGCGTAAACCAAACCAAAGGCTTCGGCGACACGCCGAAGCGATCCCGCATTTGCGTCGATACAAGCCTCTCTTCGAAAATCAGCAACATAGCGAGCGACCTTCGATACAAAGACGTACCTGTCCTCTGCCACCAGATTGACTAGTTCCTGAAGATAATGCGGCATGGCCAACCCATGATGCTGGATGGCGCCACTCATCAGATCGGCAAAGAAATCCCCGGCATTGTCCTCATAGGCCTCCGGAAGAAAATCAAAGATGCCGAACTCCCGCCCAGTCAAAGGTATCGTCATTAATCGATCAGCCACCGCATCAGTGACGGCCTTGGCGCTGCTGCCGCGCACGATATCGATCAATGTCTCATTCGCGCTTGTAGCGAATACAAATCTGAATGTCCGCGAGGTCGTACGATAGCGATGCTTCTCCTGGCCTTTACCCATGCCCATTATCAGTTTGCTAAAGGCTTTCCCCCGCCGGCCGCTGGTAGCGTCCATTTCGTAGAGATTGCCTTCATCGATCAACATGATGAGGTCTGAATAGTTCTGATACTCCCATTCAATCCCGGCGTCAGTCGTCGCAAAGGAGAGGCCGAAATAGCCTTGCTCCCCGGCAAGTGGGTTTCCGCAAGTAGACCCCATCAAATCCAACAAAACGCTTTTGCCTGTCCCCCCATCACCAACGATTTCCCACCCCACGTTCATCGCTTTTCCCGTGTAAGCGCGAAGAGGACCAGCGAACGGGAGCATCATGAAAAATTCCACACCAACTGACCCGCGAGCGGGCCCGCGACGTCGGACAGCCAACCTCCGAGTGAACCGCTCCGGTGGCATTTGGTGTACGGAGGAGTGAAAATTACACGCCCCGGGGTCGAGTTAGGCGGGGAAAATACTTCCCCTGTGGGATAGACGAAATGTTCGCCGTTATGTCCGATACGATCGAAGAGATTGGCCGGTTCGAACTCCTCGACTTGAGCCAAGAGGCCGAGGAGTTTTGTACGCTTCGGACCAAGGAAAGTCAGGCCGACGTCGACTAGGGCCGCGAGTGCGTCTTGCGTATTTCGCGCGAGATGCCCGGCATCGACATAACCGACCTGCCCCCCTTCCTGAATCTCATAAAGGCGGGCTCCGCTAGTGGCGATAACGCCACGAACTTTGATGTCATAGTATGGCTGTCGTTTCATGAATAAGCGTCCATCTTGAGGGAGCAGCTGCAGGTCGGCGAACTCCCCGTTTTTGTGGAATTTGCGCGCACCAACACACGCCAGTTCAAGCGCGGCGCAGGGAAGTACGCTGTGTTGCTGTTCGACTTTGCTGATTTGGCCGGTTTAGGCGCACTGATCCCCTCAGAAGAGGACCAGGGCGCGAAGTACCGATTTATTCGTCTATTTTTTGGGTCAGTCGTAGCCCATCGGATCCGACTTCCAGGCCGACAAGGATTACCAAATCTCCTAGGCGCCAGCGGTTGAACCATAGCAATAGCTGACTATGCCGAGGCTCACGTATCCGGCACCATTGCCCTGTTTCAGGGCCTCCGAGAACCTCTCAGGAGGTTCTGAAACCCGCAAAAATCCTAGGCTTTCGCTGCATGGAGACGCAGCCGGGATTCTTGCATCTCGCCCCTTTTGCGGGCCTTACTGGGGGCCTCGGGTCAAAATCCCTCAGAAAAAGCCCCCAAGCGCTGCGGCTGCAAAAGCCGCCAAGCCTCGGGAGACGGTCTAGGGTCGGGACTCAATTGGCCCACCAGATGATGGCGGCGACGATGAGCACGGCGGATAGGAAGATGTCCGCCCGCTTGTCGTAGCGAGTGTGGATGCGCCGGAAGTCCTTGAGCCGGCAGAAGAATCGTTCCACGCCATTGCGCTGCTTGTAGGCGATGGGGTCGTAGGCGTGCGGGTTCTTGCGCGTCGGGTTGGGTGGGATAACCGGCTCGCAGCCGCGCTCAGCCAACCAATCGCGCAACGATCGGGCGTCATAAGCCCGGTCCGCAAGCAAGCGGCGGGGTGCGCCGGTGATGGCGAGCAGGTCGCGCGCGCCGTTCAGATCGTGAGCATTGCCGGACGTCAGCACCAGGGCGCGTGGCCGCCCCATTTCGTCGGTCAGCGCGTGAACCTTGGTGGTACGTCCGCCGCGGGATCGGCCGATAGCCTGCGCCAACGCCCCCCTTTTGCGCCGCCTGCCGAGCGGTGCGCCTTGATATGCATGCTGTCGATCGAGGCCGTCACCCCGCCGATCAGGCCGGTCGAGCCGGTCAGGGCGTAGAAGATATCTTCCCAGATACCCTGCTGGCTCCAGCGATTGAAGCGGTTGTAGATCGTCGTGTGCGGGCCGTACTCCGACGGGCAATCACGCCATCGCGCACCTGTCTTGAGCATATGCATGATGCCCGAGATCACCCGACGATCATCGACCCGATGCGCTCCACGCCGGCCGCTCGGCAGCAAGGGCTCGATCGCCGACCAGCTTGTGTCGTCCAGCCAGTAAAGGTGTTTGCTCATCCAAAGTGCCTCCTCCGACACCTTGAATCAGCAACGCACCTCTTCCGCCAGCCTTATTGAGTACCGACCCTAGAGGCTCGCGGACGAACGCGGGGCCCCAACCTCGCGTGACGCGGCCTGACACCGTCGAGAAAAGAACGACCTCAACACCAATCGCCACTATCCCGTCACAGCCCGGTCATGCAGGCTTCATCAACCTGTACATGTCCGCATCTAGACGCTGCGCCCATGAATGGGGAAGACGATAGGGCTGCGAGGCGGGGAACGAGTTTCTGGTCGCGTGCCGGTTGGTTGAAACTGGTCGGCCAGATCGAGCGCAGGACCAGCCGCAGCGACGGGGAAGATCTCCTGCAGGATGCCTATGTCCGCATGGTCTCCAATGGGGTTCGTCCGACGAATATCGAGGCTTATCTCGTTCGTGCGGCCGTGAACCGTGGCAATGATGCCTATCGCATGGAGGAGGTGCGCGAGCGCAATCATGCCGATATTGCCATGACTCTGCTTCGCCAGGCAGTTCCCCTGCAGGAAGAAGCGCTGCTGGCGAAGGCGCGGCTGGAAAGGGTGGCCCAGGGAATAGACCGGATGCCGCGCCGCACTCGAGAAGTTTTCTTGCTTCAGCGCCTGGAGGGCCTAAAATATAAGGAAATCGCCATACGGTTGGCGATTAGTCAAAGCGCGGTCGAAAAACACATGACGAAAGCGATCTCGTTCCTGGGTGAGTGGATGAGAGATTGGTGAGCCTATTTCGGCAGGCCCTGCAACCTGGCGAATTTTCGGCTGTTGACTGGATAGTGCGTCTTAATTCGGAAGATCGGACCAAGGTCGACGAGCAGGCCTTTCGCGCATGGCTGTCAGCAGATCCTGAAAACCTCGCAGAGTTTGAACGGCTGACAGAAATCTGGGACATCGTTCCCGGCAGCTGGCCCCAGACCGATCTGGCGACGGGCGGCGGCGCTCCGCCAGCCCCTTTGCTTACCCGGCGCCGAGCCCTGATGCTGGGCGGCGGCGCGGCGGCGGCTGTCCTTACCGGAACCCTCGCCGTGCAGCCTGCAATGGCGACGACCGTGTTTGAAACGAAAGTCGGCGAGAGCCGGCGCCTGCGCCTGTCCGACGGATCGAACCTTCTGCTTGATGCCGACAGCCGGGTACGCTTCCGTGACAATTGGCTGGGCCGCGATCTGTGGCTCGAAAAAGGGCGAATCTCGCTGCAGATCGCGCGATCCCGCACTCCCTTCCAGATCGACGTCGGCGCCGATGAATTCACTGCACGGGAGGGGCAATTCGATGTCAGTCGCCTGCCGCCTCATCGATCCGAGATCGTGGCCCTCAAGGGCAAGGCCAGCGCTCGCATCGCCGGCTCGGAACGCATCATCCGCCCCGGCGAGCGCCTGCGCAATACGACACCAGGCGATATTATAGTCGATCAGCCTGTCGAGGCAGTGGTGGGCGCCTGGAAAGCAGGCAGGATCGTTATCGAGAACGGAACGCTTCGCGATTTCGTGGATGAAGCCAATCGCTATGGGCAGGTCAGGCTGCTTTTGGCCAGTGACACCGTTGCAGGCCTGCGAATCAGCGGGATCTATCGCCTGGGGGATAACCGGGCTCTGGCCGGGACCCTTGGCGAGATGTTCGATTTGCCAGTGACCGAAAATGGCAGCACGATCACGCTGGGCATTACCCGGCCCTAGGCTCGAGCGATGCTGATTTCCCGGATAGGCGCCGCAAAAAAATCCGCTGATGAGGCTGGGGTAAATTGACGCTGTCCCGTCGTAGAGGTGCGGCAGACAGGCCGCGCTTCTCAGGGATTGCATAGATGTTTTCGATTTTCCCGCGCGCGGCAATGCGCGCCTATTTGCTCGGCTCGGCCACGCTCATGCTGGGCGCGACACCCGTCATGGCGCAGACAGCGGATCGGGCAACTGCATTAGACATCCCGGCCCAGTCGCTGTCCGGCGCGCTCACCGCGATCGGACATCACACCGGCATCAACATCCTCTATCCCGCCGAACTGGTCGCCGGTCGCGGAACGAAGCGCTTGCAAGGCACGATGACGGCCAGTGAAGCGGTCACCCGCGTGCTGGCAGGGCACGATCTGGTCATGCATCGCCGGTCCGATGGGACGATCGTTATCATGTCGCCCAAGGCGCCAGCGCCGACGGCCTATACGGATGAGCCCTCGCCCGAGGATCTGATCGTCGTGACAGGTTTCCGCGCTTCGATCAGCAAGGCCCGTGACATCAAACGCCGCTCCGCCACCAACAAGGAAGTCATCGTAGCGGAGGACATGGCGAAGTTCCCGGAACTGAATCTCGCGGAATCGCTGCAACGCGTTTCCGGCGTCGCGATCAATCGCGAGGCGGGCGAAGGCCGGCGCATCACCCTGCGCGGCCTGGGGCCCGATTTTACGCGGGTGCAACTGAACGGCATGGAAGTGCTCGGGAACGTCGATTCAGCGATGGACAGTCGCGGCCAGCGCTCGCGCGATCGTGCTTTCGATTTCAACATCTTTGCTTCGGAACTCTTTTCGCGGGTCGAGGTGGAGAAAACCTATCAGGCCTCGCAGAACGAAGGCGGCATGGCCGGCACTGTCGGCCTCTTCACCGCAAAACCGCTGGAGAACGATCGGGGCTTTACCGGCGTGATCTCCGCCAAGGCGGGCACCAACAGCTACACCGAGGATTTCCAGCCGCGCGTGGCCGCGATGGCGGGCTATAATTTCGACGACAGGCTTGGTGTGCTCGTCTCCGTAGCGTGGTCCAGGCGCCAGACCCAGGAACAGGGGTACGACACCTACAATCCGGCAAAGCCTACCCCGGCGCAGTTGAAGACCTATCTTGCGAACGGCCTCGACATCAGCGCCCTGACACAGGAGCAGCAGGCGAAATTCCTGTCCGGCGATCTGCTCTACGCCTCGGGAAACCGCCTTTCAGTATGGGATGCAAAGCAGGAGCGCCTCGGCATCACGCTCTCAACCCAATGGGCCCCATCAGATCGATTCAAGCTCACGGTTGACGGTCTTTATGGCCAGTTCAGCACCGATCGTAACGAATACCACCTCGCCACCCGCCCAACCGGCAGCGAGATCATCTTCAATGGCGCCTACTCCGATTTCGGCAAGCCGATCGCGGCAACGAAGATCAACGACTTGCGGTGGGATTCGTCGGATTTCGTCTATTATGCCGATGTCGACAATGCGACCTATGGCAGCGAACATCGCAGGCAGGTAAACCGCAACAAGTTTCGCCAGGTGGCGCTTACAGGCGAATGGGAAGCCAGCGACAGTCTGAGCTTCGACGCGCTGATCGGCTATGAAAAATCCACCTACGAAACCCCGATCGACGACAAGCTCTATCTTCAGGCGCAAGGCGGGATGATCACCGAATATGCCCCTGACGGTGAAACGGCGACCAATATCTATGACTGGGACACGACCGACCCGAACAAATATTCAATCCGCGAGCTGTATTTCCGGGAGAACGGGCAGGATACCAGCCTCACCGAAGGCAAGCTCAATGCGCATTTCAAGGCGAGCCCCGTTTTCACGATCAACGCCGGCTATGGCTATCGTAAATACGATACTTCGGGCTGGGATCTGTTCAATGACGGCCTCTATGCGCAGGAGTTTCGCAGCAAACCGGGCTATGATGCCGTTACCGACTATTACACCGTCTATGACGGCCACAAGGACCATTCATGGGTCGTGGGCGATTGGGACCGGATGTTCGCCCATTATGGCAAGAGCCATACGGCCCAGGGCGCGAATGTCCTTACCTACAATACCTTCTCGGTACAGGAAGAGACGCATTCGGGCTTCATGCAGCTCGATTGGAACGGAGACATCGGGGGAATGCCGTTTCGCGGTAATGCCGGTGCGCGCGCATACAGGACGAAGATCACGAATACCGGCCTTGTGGCGGATTTCAGCGGCACGCGGCGCAACGAGACGGTCGAATCTGACTACTCCGGCCTCCTCCCCGCCTTTAACGCCGTGCTGGAAATCACCCCTTCGTTCCAGATCCGTGCTTCGGCCGCCAAGAACATCAATCGCCCAGCCCTTGCCTCGATGAAGCTGACCGGACGTGTCCAGTTGAACAATGGGCAATATTACGTGACCAACGGCAATCCGGACCTCAAGCCCTACAAGTCGCTTGATCTCGATCTCGCGGCGGAATGGTATTTCGGAGATCTCGGCCTTCTTTCCGTGGGTGTGTTCCACAAGAAGATCGATGATCTGGTGACCACCCAGGTCCTGCGTGACGTACCTTATTCGGTTACCGGCCTTTCGACCGACCTTGCGCCGGGGCTGACGCCCGACACGATCGTGACCGAATATTCGCGGCCAGTAAACCTGTCGTCCGCCAAGCTGAACGGCCTGGAAATGGCTGGGCAGGCGAACCTCGCCTTCCTTCCCGCCCCGTTCGACAATTTCGGCGTGCTCGCGAACCTGACCCTGATCGATTCCAACTCGATAGAGAACGGGCTGGACGGCAAGATCACGGGCCTGTCGGATGTGAATGCCAACGGCACACTGTATTACGAAACCGACCATTGGGGCATTCGCGGCTCGGCCAATTACCGGAGCGGATACCTCCGGACCCGGTATGACGGTTCCAACCCGACAAGCGAGGACGGGTTCAAAGGCACCATCTATGTCGATGCATCGGCATTCGTGGTCGTCCGGCCCGGGATGCGTCTGACTCTCGATGCCATCAACATCACGAACCAGCCCGAGATCCAGATCAACTCCACCTCCGGCCGCCTGCACAACGTCACCCGCAGCGGCACGACCTTCTTCGCCGGTCTGAACCTCTCGTTCTGACCTGATGGGCGAGCCTCGTGAGCCGTGAATTCGGCACGCGAGGCCCTCGTCTGACCAGTCCCCTTGCCGACCGATAAACAGGATTTCACGCCATGACCCGTTTTGACAGACGCGCCCTCATTCGCCTTCTCGGCGCATCCGGCGCCTCACTTGCTGCTGGCGGCCTATCTTCTCCGCTGTTCGCCTGGGATCGCCCACCGCCTTACAACATCGAGGAAAATCCAACCTTCGCCGGATCGCCCTACACTCTCGGCGTTGCCTCGGGCGATCCCTCTTCCGACGGCTTCGTGATCTGGACCCGCCTCGCGCCGCGTCCGATGGAGCCCCATGGCGGCATGATCCTGAAACAGTTCCCGGTCAGGTGGGAAGTCTCAGCCGATGAGAGCTTCCGGAACATCGTCCGCAAAGGCACCGCGATGGCATGGCCGGAACTTGGGCATTCCGTGCATGTCGAAGTGGATGGGCTCGAGGCCTATCGGCCTTACTGGTATCGCTTCATTTGTGGAAATGAGGAAAGCCCGGTCGGGCGCAGCCACACTTTCCCCGCCGCCGGTGCCGCGATGGACCGGGTGCGCTTCGCCGTTGCTGGCTGCCAGTGCTATCATGACGGCTATTTCACCGCCTGGCGCCGGATTGCGGAGGAGCCGGCCGACTTCGTCTTCCATTATGGGGACTACATCTATGAAGGGGTCGGCGCGGATATCCGCCTTGCGGGCAATGAACCGCCTGCGGGCAATGTCATCGACGAAATCTATTCGCTGGAGGATTATCGCCGGCGCTACGCACTCTACAAGAGCGATCCCGATCTTCAAGCCGCCCATGCCGCCCTTCCCTTCTTCGTCAGCTTTGACGATCACGAGATCGACAATAACTGGGCGGCGAGCATCGACGAAAACGAAATGCCGGCCGACGTCTTCGCGTTGCGACGTTCGGTAGGGTTTCAGGCATATTACGAACACATGCCCTTGCGGCGTTCATCCCTGCCGCGAGACGGGCATATCCAGATGTTCCGCGGAGCGCGCTTCGGCAACCTCATGAACGCCTACGTCCTCGACACCCGGCAATATCGGAGCAATCAGGCCTATTTCGACCTACGCTCTCCGCAGGGGCCGGATGTCTATGCAACTGACCGCACGATGCTGGGCGACAGGCAGGAAAAATGGCTTTTTGACGGGCTGGCGGCATCCGATACGCGCTGGAACCTCATTGCCCAACAGGTCCTGCTACTCAATCTGGTGGGCAAGGGGCCCCAAGATACCGAGAAGGTGGCTTCCATGGACCAATGGGCGGGCTATCTGCACAGTCGCCGACGCCTGCTCGATCATATCGACCGGCACAGGCCCGGCAATGTCGTCACCGTGAGCGGCGATGCCCATCTGCATTTTGCCGGCGATCTCATCCAGGACAACGGAGATGGCAAGGTCATCTCCTCCGAATTCAGCGCGACCTCGATCACATCGGGCCGCGATGGCACGCCGGACGAGGGCTACCTCAAGGGCGCGAAAGACCAGAATCCTCAGCTCAAGGCCATCGTCAACCAGCGTGGCTATACGATGTGCGAGGTGACGCCGCAGACATGGCACGCCGACATGAAGGTGCTGGACAAGGTTTCCACACCCGGCGGCACACTTTCCACCTTTGCATCTTTCGACATCGAACACGGCAAGCCAGGATTACAAAGGGCCTGAAGCCCTTTCTCAAAAGAGCATGCCTTGTATCTCAGACGTCCGGCCCGACCGATATGCTTCCGTTTGGTGAACATTATCGGCGAGCCGGGCGCCCAGCGCCAGTGCCATCGAGGGCTGCCTACACAAGGAAAGCCAGCACGGGGCTTCCTCCTTGTGCCCTACTCTTCGTTCAATCCACGCGATGGACGGCTCAAAATGGGAGGGCGTCAATGTGCGCGATTGGGTCGTCTCCGGACGGGGAAATTTTGTCCCTTCTCTCGGAATTCTGTCATCCCAGTTCGTTGTAGATCGGATGGCCACTGCCAAAGCGGCCGCTCCCACCCCTTGATCGCGGCGCCAGAAACTACCGTCCATTCATGGCATGACGACAGGCGATCAGGCACTCTAGGACAATTGACCTAGACGCATGTAGGTCAATTGTCCTATGGCTAGTCGATGACGGAGATTCGCTCACCTTCCTCGGCGCGTTCCCGCATCGTCGATGTGGCTGATCGCCTGTTTTACGAGCGGGGTTTCGAGGCAACGTCCTTTGCCGATATCGCCTCCGACGCCGGCCTTTCGCGCGGAAACTTCTATTATCATTTCAAAAGCAAGAACGAGATCCTCGCAGCCGTGATTGCGCTGAGGATGGACCGGACACGCGAAATGCTGACAGTTTGGGAACACGAGACTCCTGAGCCTGCGGACCGACTGCTGGCTTTTGCCAACATCCTCATTGCCAATCGCGCGAAGATCATGGCGCATGGCTGTCCTGTCGGCACGCTCTGCGCGGAACTGGCCAAACTGGAGCATGGCGCCCAAAACGAGGCAGCCGCGATCTTCACCCTGTTTCGCGACTGGTTGACCCGCCAGTTTGTGGCTCTGGGCCATGCTGATAACGCCGATGCGCTGGCCATGCATGTGCTGATGCGCAGTCAGGGCGTTGCAAGCCTTGCGACCGCCTTTCGCGACGAGGCTTTCATCGCCCGCGAGGTTGAGGCCTTGGCCGCATGGCTGGCCCAGCCCGGACTATAATCGGAGACCCGCCATGTTTGTCATCATCCTCAAATTGGCCGACAAGACAAAGGCTCCATCGCTGATGGCCGGGCACAATGCCTGGCTTCAACGCGGCTTTGAGGATGGCCTGCTGCTGTTGGCGGGAACGCTTCAGCCCGCTGCCGGCGGCGCGCTCTTTGCGCATGGGGTCACGCGGGATAGGATCGAGGCCTTCGTTGCCCAGGATCCCTTCGTTGCCGAAGGCGTCGTCACGGCCGAGATTCTCGACATCACCCCTACCCGCACCGACACCCGCTTCGCCTTTCTGAAGGACTGAATAATGAGCGCCACGATCTCTGGCCCTGACGGCCTTCCCCGCTGCAGCTGGTGTGCCGCCACGCCAGACTATATTGCCTATCACGATACCGAATGGGGTTTTCCCGTAGCGGATGATCGGCGTTTGTTCGAGAAACTGACGCTGGAAGGCTTTCAGTCCGGGCTTAGCTGGCGCACGATCTTGACCAAGCGCGAGAATTTTCGGGCGGCCTTTCACGGCTTCGACTTTCATCGCATCGCCGCCTTTGATGAGGGTGACGTCGAACGCCTGTTGCGCGATCAGGGGATTGTGCGTCATCGCGGCAAGATCGAGGCTACCATCAACAACGCCCGGCGCGCGGTGGAAATGGTAAGAAGCGAAGGCTCGCTGGCGGCTTACTTGTGGCGGTTTGAAGAAGTTCCGGAAGCAGGCACCATGCCACAGATCGTCTCGACATCGACAGCTTCGACAGCTCTCTCCAAGGATCTAAGAAAGCGCGGCTGGGCATTCGTGGGGCCGACCACCGCTTATGCCTTCATGCAGGCGATGGGGCTGGTCAATGATCACGTTATGGGCTGTGTAGTCAGAGAACGGGTTTTGCAGGCGCGCAGCAACTTCAGCCCGCCGCTGTAACCTCAATTGTGGACGTTCACGCCCAAAAAGTCATCTTTCCTGGCCATGAATGCACCGATAGAACTTGCCATCCGTTCATAGGCTGTAGGGATACGCTAACGGCGACGACTTTCGCCACCGGCCGAACCAGGAGACCATCAGAGATCCTTCCACTGCATTTCTCCACCGGATACGACGTCCCTAAACCGGGTGCGCTGGACCATTTTCCAATTGATCGAGTTGCCTGCGAATATGAGCCGCTTCGGCGGCCGTACCGGCCAATGCGACAGCAGCGAGAAAGGCACTGCGCGCTTCTTCGCCACGCTCCAACTGGCGAAGAAAAGTACCGCGCACTCCGTGAAAATAGAAATATCCGTCCAGCGCTTCGGAAAGCGGCGCGATCATGTCCAGCGCTTCTTGCGGCCCCTTGAGCTTCCAGATCGCAACCGCGCGATTGAGCCTTACGATCGGCGATGGTGCGTGCCGTTCAAGCGCTTCATAGAGCTGGTCGATACCCGCCCAGTCGGTATCTTCAGGCTTGCCGGTACGGGCATGCAGCGCCGCGATCGCTGCCTGAATCTGATAGGGGCCGGGCTGGTGGTGCAGCATGGCCTTGTCGATCATCGCCAAGGCTTCTGCGATCATGGTGCGGTTCCAGAGCGAACGGTCCTGATCGTCCAGCAGTATCGGCGCGCCGGTTTCGTCGAAGCGGGCGCCCTGCCGCGAATGCTGAAGGAGCATCAACGCCAAAAGCCCCATCATTTCGGGCTCGGACGGAAACATGCGCAGCATCAGCCTCGCCAGGCGGATCGCCTCGCCGCACAGGCTTGCGCGCTCACTTGCCGGATTGACGTCCGTATAGCCTTCATTGAAGACGAGGTAGATCATGGCCGAGACAGCCGCGAAACGCTCCGCGCGTTCGACCGGCCCCGGTGTTTCGAACGGAACGCCGGCCTTGGCGATGCGTGCCTTTGCCCGCGTGATGCGCTGTTCCATCGCGCGTTCATTGACGAGAAACGCGCGGGCAATCTCCCGAACGGAAAGGCCGGACACAATGCGCAGCGCCAGTGCGATCTGCTGCGTGGCCGGCAATTCAGGATGGCAGCAGACGAAGAGAAGGCGCAGGATATCGTCCCGGTAGTCGGCAGAATCGAGCCGCTCGGCAAGATCCGGCTCGACATCCTCTCTGTCCGAGATGGCATCTTCCGGCGGCAGTTCGGTGAGCTTCGCCTGTCGCCGCACATGATCGATCGCGGCGTTGCGCCCCACCATGATCAGCCAGCCTTCCGCATCGCGCGGCGGGCCGTTTTTCGGCCAGGACTTCAGCGCCCGAAGGCAGGCATCCTGGAAGGCTTCCTCGGCCAGATCCAGATCACGGAAGTAGCGCAGCAGCGCGGCCATCGCGCGTGGGCGTGCGCCTACGAGCCGCGCTTCGATCCAGTCGGGATCAGGCGGCTGGGGCATCGTCGATTGCCGATCCGTCAGGATAGAAGAGCATCACCGGCCTGATCTCGTAGGCACCGCCGGGATTGGCAACTGCGAGTTCCCGGGCGATGGTGTGCGCCTGGTCGAGATTCTCGACATCGACCACATAGAACCCGAGCAGTTGCTCCTTGGTCTCTGCGTAAGGCCCGTCAACGATCAGATTTTCCGACTTGCGCAGCGTCGTCGCAGCGCTCGTCGGCATCAGCCGCAGCATCGGTTTGAAATTCTCGGCCCATTTGCGATGGACTTCGTCGAGGCGCGCCATGACGGCCGCGTCCTCTTCCTTCGTCCAGGCGGACGTTACCATCTCGTCGTTGTAGCACAGCAATGTGTAGAGCACTTTGGGCCTCCGTTCACCAAGGACGTTACCGCCGGCCGCCATCCGACATCCGATGCAAATAAATTGCCGCCGGGATTTCGTGAGTACCGGTCGTCCAGCATGATCGAAGAGAGCATAACCTCGCGTCTGGCGGCGTCGAGGCATGTTTCCAATCAAGGGAAGCAAGCCGCCGTCGTTCCGTTGGCCCACCTCCCCGTCGGCAGCACCTGCCGAAAAGTTGTGGTGTATGTCGGAACGACGCGCCGTCCTTCGTCCTCGGACTGACTTCAATGTCCAAGAGGAAGAAGCAGATGAACCCTAACTCAATGACATGGACGGGCCGCGTGCTGACGGGGCTGTTTGCGCTTTTCATGCTCGGCGCTTCGATTTCGCCCAAGCTGCTCGGAATGCCGGTTGCGGAGGAAACCATGGCACAGCTTGGCTGGCCGGCGGGCTATGCAATGGCGATCGGTATCCTCGAACTCGTGTGCCTGGTGCTTTACCTGATTCCGCGCACCAGTCTCCTTGGCGCTGTGCTGATGACCGGACTGCTTGGTGGTGCCATCGCGACCCAGATCCGCGCCGAGAGCCCCCTCTTCAGCCACATTCTGTTTGGCCTCTATCTCAGCTTCGTCATGTGGGGCGGGCTGTGGCTGCGTAGCTCTCGGCTCAGAGCCTTGTTTCCTGTCGCCCGCACAGTGGCGGAAAAAAGTTAGACCCGATGTCGGGATGGCAACGCGCCGACCGTCCTCAGTGTATCGCTATCACTGAAATGGAGAGTAAAATGCCTAGCACCATTCGTCTGCACCGCGTCATCGCGGCCAAGCCGGAGAAAGTCTTTCGGGCTTTCATCGAAGCGGACGCCGTCGCCAGCTGGCTTCCGCCTTACGGTTTCATCTGCACAGTCCACGAGCTGGAGGCCAGGGTCGGCGGCAAGCACAGGATGTCGTTCCGCAACTTCACAACCGGCAACAGCCATTCCTTCGGCGGCGAATATCTCGAACTCATCCCGGGCGAGAAGCTCGTTTACACCGATCGGTTCGACGACCCTAATCTTCCCGGCGAGATGACGGTGACGGTGGAGCTGAAGGCCGTGTCGTGCGGCACGGAAATGACAATCGTCCAGGACGGCGTACCGGACATGATCCCGCCCGAGGGCTGCTATCTTGGCTGGCAGGAATGCCTTGAGAAGTTCGCCAAGCTCGTCGGGCCCGAAATCGAAATGTAGCGCCGGGCGCCAACCGATCTCATCACCTCTTTTCACGGAGTAACCATCATGACCACCCAAGCTATCACTGTCGAAACGATCGTCGCGGCACCCATCGACAAAGTCTGGCATGCTTACACGACACCCGAAGATATCATGCAGTGGAACGCGGCGTCCGATGACTGGCATACGACGTCAGCCACAGTCGATTTGCGCGAAGGCGGGATCTTCTCCTCCCGCATGGAAGCCAAGGACGGCAGCATGGGTTTTGATTTCGCCGGAACCTACACCAGGATCGAAACGAACAAGCTCATTGAGTACGATTTCGGCGACCGTCACGCCATGATCGAATTCTCACCCGGTCCAGACGGCGTGCGCGTCAGTGTGACGTTCGATGCAGAAGACGACAACTCGATCGAGATGCAACGCGGCGGCTGGCAGGCAATCCTCGACAACTTCAAGCACCATGTGGAGGCGAGTTAAACCGACTAGATGAAGACGTTCGATGCTGTCGCGACCGAAGCGGCAGCATCGTCCGGATCGCGGTCAGGGACTTGCACGCGACATGCGCGCCCGACGGGCGCTGGAGGAGATTGGGCGAGCCCATCGCTCACTCCTGCAAAGTGTGGACGATGAAGTTCGCAGCCGCGCGCAAGGTTCCGGCAATGCCGTATTTGCACATCAGCCTGTCATCGAGCGTGCCCCAGTACTTCACCCGGTCGATAAGCGCTTGTCATTGACGATAATGAGCAGGTCGTAATTGGACTTGTCGCCCTTGGTGGGGGGCAGCAGGAGCAGGCTAGCGCCGCGTCGAGACGGAGCCAGAGGCAGCGACGCCCCCCCGCCAGGGGTCCCACGGCCATGCCGACGAGACGGTGTAAGCTGCCTGGGGTGAAGCGCCAGCGCGCTAGAGCAGGACCTGCCTGCAATTAATTATAATAGTCCGAAATGCTCCTGATGTTGGCTTGGCAAAGCGGGCCATCCGCTGCAAACTGATTCCAAATACAAAAACGGGACTCACAGTCCTGATTGAGGGGATCACCATCATGCGCGTGCGGTTTCGCCTGCTCCTTCCTGCTTTGCTTTTTCCCATCTCCCTTTTGCTTGGCATGGGGGCTGAAGCCGGCGCTCAGGAAACGCATGCACATATGGACATGCCCTCGCAGGAGGCGCCTGCTTCGGGGGTCAAGCAGTCGCGCTGGTCCGATCCGGCGTCGTGGCCCGACGGCAAGGTGCCGGTGGCGGGCGACGCCGTTCGGATCGGCCGCGACCGGGAGATCATCCTCGACGTCAGCCCGCCTGCCCTGCGAAGCCTGACGATCGACGGCAAGCTCAGCTTTTCGGACGATCTCGATATCGAGCTGAAGAGCGAGTGGATCCTGCTGGCGGGCGGCGAACTGCAAGTCGGCACCGAGACCAAGCCCTTCACGCGCAAGGCAACGATCACCCTGACCGACAATGTCCCCAACGAGGATATCAACACTATGGGGGATCGCGGCATCATGATGATGGCCGGCACCCTGAACCTGCACGGCAACCGCACCAACAGCTGGACCAAGCTGGCGAAGACTGCGAAGGCCGGCAGCACTGCGATCGAAGTGCTGGATGCGAGCGGCTGGCGCAAGGGCGACGAGATCGTCCTTGCCTCAACCGACTTCGATCCCAAGCAGGCGGAGCAGCGGACCATTATCGCTATCAAAGGAAACGCGATAACGCTCGATAAACCACTGAAATACATGCATTTTGGTGAAATTACCTTCGGCGTGGACGAGCGTGGCGAAGTTGGTTTGCTGTCGCGCAACATTCGGGTCCAGGCTTCAGACGACGCCGAGAGCTCCTATTTCGGGGGGCATATCATGGCGATGGCCGGCTCGAAAATGTATGTCTCGGGTGTCGAGCTCAATCGCATGGGGCAGCATCTGCATCTGGCCCGCTACCCGATCCACTGGCACATCCTTGGCGAAGGACAGGGGCAATATATCCGCAACTCGTCGATCCACGACACCTACAGCCGCTGCGTGACCGTGCATGGCACCAACAATCTGCGGGTCGAAAACAACGTGACCTTCAACACCGTGGGTCACTGCTTTTTCCTGGAAGACGCGGTGGAAACGGGCAACCAGTTCGTTCGCAATCTGGGGATCATGACCAAGTGTCATCCGACCCTGCCCTGCATCCCCACCAACCTCGGGCCGGGCGGCACGAGTTCGGGCCCGGCAGGCCAACGCTCCAAGGAAGTGCTGATCCCTTCGGACAACACGGCATCGACGTTCTGGATCACCAACCCGGACAACATCTATCGCGACAATGTGGCTGCCGGTTCCGAGCAGACGGGGTTCTGGTTTGCATTGCCGGAGCGTCCGACCGGAGCGCATGAAGGCAAGGACACCGAGGGCAAGATCTGGCCTCGTCGAACGGCCGTGCGGGAATTTTCGGGCAATACCGCCCATTCGAACTTCGACGGCATAATGTTCGACCGCGGCCCGAAACCCGACGGGACGTTCAGCGTCGGCGGCAGCAACTATCATTTCGCCTTTACCGATCCGGCCAATCCGAACAGCCCGCCCAAGGGTTCGGTCTTCGAAAATTTCACTGGCTACAAGAACCGGCATGGCGCTGTCTGGGGCCGCGGGGAACTGCATCTGTTCAAGAATATGAAGGTGGCCGACAATGCCATCGGCTTCACCCATGCGGCGTCGGCCGTCGGTCGCGCCGCCTATACGTCGAAGGTCGTGGACTCGCTGTTCGTGGGCGAAACTGACAATATCGGCACCCCCAGCGCTCCGCACGAGATCGCCTATGGCCGCAGCATGCCGAACGACATCCCGGATTACCCGATCCGCGGCTATGAATATTACGATCTGCGCCATGACGTGGAAAATACCACTTTCGTGAACTTCAAGCCCAACGACACGCGGAGCGCGGGCGCACTCTCCTACCTGATGTACACCAGCTTCGGGATGAGCTCGGAAAATGCCATCAAGGGCGCGAAATTCGTCAACTCCAGGCCTGTCGATTTCCCCCCGGTCGTGCGGAAATGGTCCTCCGATTTCGGGCGCGGCAATGCCTGGAGGGGCGCGGCGATCCATGATCTGGACGGCTCGGTCGGCGGCATTCCCAATTCCTACATTGTGTTGGACAACGGTATCGCATCTGATGAAGAAGCCTGTGAAATCCGGCCGAGCTGGAACGCTGCCGTGTGTCGCGGCGACTTCGGACGCTTCGGCGTCGGCGGTAATTTCGGCTTCGGCGATGGCCCGATCGCCGATCCGGTCATGCTCAGCCGCAAAGGCAGGCGGTTCGAATATACCGGGGAAACCACAATCCGCAGCGGAGCCGATGTGAGGGTGGAGACCAGCCGGAAATCGCTATCCCTGTCCCTGAGGGAAATGGACGACGGTTCCTGGGTAATTTTCGAACTTCCCGGATTCAGCACCGCTGCCGGAGGTGCGCAGAAATCCAGCATGGCCGCGCTGCGCGAAGCCAGTGAGACGTCCTATTACAGCGAGAATGGGACGCTGTGGGCCAAGCTTGTCGTCGATAATGCTGCCGGCCTGAATGTCTCTATCGGCACTCCCGGTGTCGGCGTGAGCACAGTTGGAACAGGCCCCGGGGGTGCTTTCGGTGCGGGTGCCAGCCTCGAAGTCAGCAGGTAGGTCAGTCCAGGGGCACCGGATAGGTTCCATGTCCTTCGAAGGCAAGCCCGTCCCGCAGGCGCAGCACATCCACCCGCACCGGTCCGCCGGGGTGGCGGAACAGGATCAGCAGGCTGTCGATTCCGGCCTGTACGCCGGTCAGCTCGAACTGCAAGTCGGGCCGCTCAGCAAGGGCGGCGGTCCAGTAATCGCGCAGCGCCTCTTTCCCCCGGATCACACCGCCGCTTTCCGGCACGATCCGCGCGGCCAGCGGCGAGGTGAACACCACGTCGCGATGGAACAGCTCCAGCACTGCGTCCACATCATGCGCGTTCCATGCATCGGTCCAGCGCCGGGCGAAATCTGCGGGATTTTCGAGGCCACTCATGGGGGCAGCCTAACTCAACATCCGAACGAGCGGTAGTGACTCCCTCACAGGAATGGCTAGGACTTTTGCCCATGACAAAAATCGCGATCATCGGTGCCGGGGCGATGGGCTCCGGCGTGGCCCGCCGCCTTCACGAAAATGGCTGCACAGTCCTGACCCTGCTCGACGGGCGCAGCGAAGCGACGCGCGCGCGCGCGGCTGCTGCCGGGATGACCGAAGTCACGCTGGAGGAAATCGGGAGCACCGATCTGATCCTTTCCATCGTGCCCCCCGCGCAGGCGGAAGCTGTGGTGGAGACACTCGCGCCCATCTTCACCCGGCCCGATGCGCCGCTATTCTGCGATGCCAATGCGCTCAGCCCCGACACCAAGCACCGCATGGCTGCCCGCGTGGCGCAACTGGGCGGGCGGATGGTCGATGGATCGATCATCGGCTTCCCGCCCTCGGAAGGCTATGACGGCCCGCGCCTCTACGTCTGTGGCGATGGGGCGGCTGAGGTGGCAACCACGGTCAATCCCTTCGGCCTCGACACGCGTGAGCTGGAAGGGCCGCTGGGCGCCGCGTCAGCGCTCAAGATGTGCTATGGCGGGATCAACAAGGGGGTGATGGGCCTCGTCACCGCCATGCTGCTTGCCGCCCAGCGCCACGGGGCGGACAAGGACCTGATGAAGGAAATGGGTATCAGCATGGAATGGCTGATGGGCCGCCAGCGCGGCGCCATCCCCACCATGTATCCGCGCGCCTATCGCTGGGATGCGGAGATGCACGAGATCGCCGGCTTCGTCGCCCCGGACGATGCCCCTGCGGCTGCCATCTGGCACGGGCTCGGCGATTTCTTCACCGACCGTGCCCGTGCCTATGAGGCAGGCGAGGAGCTGGAGGCGATCAGCGCGCTCCTCGCCCGATAAGGCTCAGAGAATGCCCAGGGATTCGAACATCGCCAGCATCTCCTCAACCTTCCCGTCCCGCTCCGCATGGCGCAGCGGCAGGACATTGCGGACGAGGTTTTCCTGCGGGGTTGGAACCTTGGCGAAGTTCTCCATCGTCTCGTCGAGATAATCGGCCAGCGGCATGAAGCCCTGCATGCTTTCCTGGCCGGGCGTGAGGCCAGTCTGCACGGCGGGCGGCGCGATCTCGATCACTTCCGCCTTGCCCTTCAGCCGGTGACGCAGAGAAACGGTGTAGGAATGCACCGCCGCCTTGCTCGCGCTGTAGGCCGGAGTGGAAGGCAGCGGAATGAAGGCCAGGCCGGATGAAACGGTGCAGAATACCGCATTCTCCTTGCCTTCCAGCTGCGGGATCAGCCCCTCCACCACGCGGATCGTGCCCATCAGATTGGTATCGATGATGCGCGCCGCCGTATCGATATCGCCGCCGCTGCCCAATTCGTGATGGGTCATGATCCCGGCGGAATGGATCAGCATGTTGAGCTGCGGATAATCGCGCGCCAGCACGTCAAGCGCGGTGGAAACCGAAGCCGGATCGGCCACGTCCAGTTCCAGCGCATGCATGTTATCGCGCCCCTCGATCGTTTCCGCCAGGGTCGACAGGCGGCGCCCGGCCACGATCACGACATTGTCCAGATCGTGGAACTTCCACGCCAGCCCCTGCCCGATGCCCGAGCCGCCGCCGGTGACGAGAATGGTGTTGCCAGTGAGTTTCATGAAAAGCCTCCTTGTGTTGCGAGGCAGAGTTACGCCCAAACTCTCCATTTGAAAGAAGGCACCGGAAAGATTTATACTTACCCAAAAGAGAGCGTAAGGATTTAAGCGGATGAGCGAACATTCAGCCCCGGTGGCTATACCCGAGACCGACCCGGCGCTCGATAGGCTGGTGCATGACATGATAGGCCGCGTGGCCGATAAATGGACCCTGCTGATCCTAGAAATCCTGGAAGATCATGGCGAGCTGCGCTTCACCCAGATCGGGCGCAAGGTAGAAGGGATCAGCCAGAAGATGCTGACCCAGACCCTGCGCCAGATGGAGCGTGACGGGCTGGTAAAGCGCACTGTCCACCCGGTGATCCCGCCCAGGGTGGAATATCGGCTGACCGAACTGGGCCATTCGCTGAGCTACGCCTTTTGCGGCGTGTGGACCTGGGCAGAGGCCAATATCGGCAAAGTGGAGGCGGCGCGCGCCGAGTTCGACGCGCGCACGTAAAGCGTTCGGCTCCGCTATGTCAGCGGCGCTTGTAATAGCCCGCGCGGGTGTTGCTCCACACAGCCTGGATCAGGCCGGCCAGCGCCAGCAGTGCGCCCCACAGCACCCATTGCTTGTCGTTCGCCATGAAGCTGTCGAGGAAGGCGATGTTGAGCCCCTGCAGGATCCACACGCTGCCCATCGCCATCATGAGCAGCCCCATGATCGTGGCGATAGCCCGCCCTGCACCATTGAATAATTCACCCATGACAATCCCTTCTCCCGATCTATCGTTTACGCCGCGTCCGGCCTGAAGCTCAGCGCGACCCCGTTCATGCAATAGCGCAATCCGGTGGGCTTTGGCCCATCGTTGAAGACATGGCCGAGATGACCGCCGCAGGTCTTGCAAAGCACTTCGGTGCGGAACATGCCGAGCTTGTTGTCCGCACGTTCGATAATCGCACCGGGCAATACGTCCCAGAAGCTCGGCCAGCCGGTGTGGCTGTCATATTTCGTTGCCGACGCGAACAGCGGGCTGGCGCATCCGGCACAGGCAAAAGTGCCTTCGCGATGCTCCTTAAGCAGCGGACTGGTATATGGCGTCTCGGTTCCGCCTTCACGCAGGACCCGATAGGCTTCCGCGCTCAACAGCGTTCGCCACTGGGCATCGCTATGGCTGACCGGGAAGCTGCCCGGCGGAGGTTCCTTTTCCCCCTCCGACAAGGCGAACCGGGCCGCGATCGCAACCGCGATCACGCCCACGCTCGCCATGCCGATCATCTCGCGGCGCGTCATTGCGCAATACCGGCTCGAAGCATGCAACTGGCCCTTTCGCGTGAAAGGCCGATGTTAGCCCCAGCGCGGCAAGCCTGTCCACTTATGCCGGAGACCCGTCAGAAATCCGCCGCCAGTTCCAGCCCCAGCACGCGGCCCTTGGCTATGGGCGAGAAAGTGCCCGCAGCAGGGCTGGGATCGAAGGGGCGGTTATTCCCGTCCGAATAGGCCCCGCCCGCAAAGCCAAGCTGCGTGTCGCCGCCGAACTGGACCTCATCCAGCAGATTGCGGCCATAGAGCGTCAGGGTGATGCCGGAATCGGCCAGTTCCAGCGCCAGGCTCGCATCCAGTCGGTCGGACGCCGAATTGAAGCCCCAATTGTTGTCGGTGTAGGCATAGGCCGCGCGGTGCTGGAAGAATGCGCTGGCTACCAGAGTGCCCAGGCTTCCCAGCCCCGCCTCGTAACGGGCGCTGCCGCCCCAGGTCCATTTGGGCGCGCGCGGCAGGGCAAGGTCGAGGTCTGCCGCGTCGATTACGTTGTCCGAATTGAGATCGAAGTAGATCCGGCGATATTCGGCATCGCTGTAACCGACATTGGCCGACAGGGTGAACCCGCTGGCAGGTGCCAGCTCCGCCTCGATCTCAGCCCCGCGAATACGCGCATCGGCGGTGTTGTAGACCGACTGGGCCAGACCCGAGGTCAGGCTGGGCACGTTCACTTCGCGCTGCAGGCCGTCCACCTCGGTCCAATAGATCGCGGCGTTCAGGCGGGCAAAGGCGTTGGCGGACTGCCATTTTGCGCCAGCCTCATAGCTATCCACCCTCTCCTGATCGAAAGCAGGGGAACCGAGTTGGGCAGCGACCTGCTCGAAAGCCGCCGGCTGGGTGATGCGCAGATTGTAGCCGCCGGAGCGGAACCCGCGCGTCCAGCTGACGTAGAGCGTACTGTCATCCGAAGGCTTGAAAGCCAGCGCCACGCGGGGCGAGAGGCTGTTCCAGGCGCGCTTGTCGGTAAAGCCGTTGTTCTCGCCGACCACGCGCTCGCCGCTGATGTGACAGGTTGCGTCGATCGCCGAACAGGCATCGCGCGGGCGGACATAGGTGATCGCCGCGCTCTTTTCCTCGCGCGACCAGCGCAGGCCTGCGGTAAGCGTCAGCGCCGGAGTGAGCGCGTAATCGGCCTGGCCATAAAGGCCATAAACATCATGCCCCTGCCGTCCGCCGCCATAGGATTGGGTCGCCTGCCCCAGCCCGGTCAGGTCGCGCACCTCGTCGTAACCTACGTCCTGATGGAAGATATAGGCCCCGGTCGTGATCGTCAGCGCACCATAATCGGCAGCGTAATAGAGTTCGTTGGACCATTGCTCCTGACTGGTGCCTGTGTCCGAATGGAACAGGTGCGCGGGGGAGGAATCGATGTCGTTGCGAGTGGAGAGGTCGTATTTGCGCCAGCCGAAGATGTTGGTCAGCTTGCCCCGGCCCAGCTCATATTCGCCGCGCAGAGTGACGGAGCCGCCTTCGCTGCGGTAGAAGCCCGGCTCGTCCAGCGAGACGTCGAAGCTGTCGCGCGGATGCTGGCCATTATTATGCCCCACCGCGCCCTGCCCCGAGCTTTTGGTCCATTCGCCCTTCAGCGTCAGCATCAACCGTTCGGTGGCGCGCAGGGCCAGCCCGCCGCGCAGCACGGTGGTCTCTTCCTCGCCAAGATCGCGGCCGTCGTAGAGGTTCTTGAAATAGCCCCCGTCGCTGGTGTGCAGCGCGCCAAGGCGGATCGCCACATTATCGGAAAGTGGGCCCGAGGCCACGGCCCGCATGGTGAGCATGGGATCGCCGCGCCCGCTATCTACCGGCCCTTCCAGCGCCGCGCGGACATGGCCTTCCCATTCCCAGCTGGGATCGGCAGTCTTCACCAGCACCGCACCGCCCGTGGTGTTGCGGCCGAAGGCGACGCCCTGCGGGCCGCGCAGCACGTCCACCTGCTCCACATCCAGCATATCGAACACGCTGCCGGCGTTGATGCCGCTATAGACCCCGTCCACGAACAGGCCGACCGCCGGATCGATCGAGGGGATCGAGCTGTTCACGCCGAGGCCGCGGATCGCGAAATTGGCCACGCCCTTGAAGGTGCCGATGGGGTCGAGCGAGACATTGGGGCTGGCATAGCTCAGGTTCGAAAGATCCTGCACATTGCGGTCATCCAGCGCGGCCTTGTCGATCGCCACCACGCTGCCCGCATAATCAAGCCGGTCGGCACCTGGTTCCTTGGCGGAGACGACGATGACGGTCTTGTCGCCTTCCGGCGCGGCCGCTTCTTCCGCCAGCGCGGGAGCGGACAGGCACAGGGAAATGGCGATGGCGGCCGAAGAAACGGCGCTGCGGAAAGCGGGCTGCGACATTGTTCTTTTCTCCCACGCATCGGCCGGAACCGTGGCCGCGCGTTTCGCGCGCCCCTCTGGCCGCAAGGTTCGCACCTGTCAATTGACGCTACGGAAAGCTAGGCTTTCAAAGGAAGACCCGTTCGACCGGTGGCAAAATTGCCGCACCCGGCTGCTCGCCCCAATTGGCCATGTTGAACACCGCGCCCGAACGGCGGACCTTGGCCACGCGGCGAAGCTCGATCTCCGCAAAGGCCCATTGTGCCGCGTCCATTTCGCCCGTCACCACCACGCCATCTTCCGGGAAACCCAGATCGGGCGGACCATAGACCGCGGCCGCGCCGTGGTTCTCATCCACTGCGGGGGACCATTGTGCCATGCCAACCGTAGGCGCCTGCACTGTGTAGCACTGCCCCTCCAACGCCCGCGCCATCGCGCCGATACGCACCCGGTTATAGCCTGCAAGGCTGTCGGTACAGCTAGGCACCAGGATCAGTTCCGCCCCGGCTTCCACCAGCGCGCGGCCCAGCAGGGGGAATTCGCTGTCATAGCAGATCAGCACGCCGATGCGGCCCAGCTCGGTCTCGAACAGGCGCAGCGGACCGCCGGAATGGACGCCCCATTGTTCCCGCTCGAAACGGGTCATCACCAGCTTTTCTTGCACGCCCACCGCGCCCGAAGGCGTGAACAGCCGCGCGGCATTGCGATATTGGCCATCGCGCAGCACAGGGATGCTGGCAGCCAGGATATGGATGCCATATTCGCGCGCCAGTTCCATATGAAGCGCATCGACATGAGGCGCCATGGAGGCAACGAAGCGCAGCGAACCTGCAAGATCGCCCATTGTCTCTGCATCGAGCGAGGCCAGCTCCATCGACCCATATTCGGGAAATACCGCCAGCTTCGAACCGCGCCGGGCGGCATAGCTCACCCAGCCGGTGAGCTTGCTCACATAGGAATCCCAACGATCATGGCGCTCGATCGGATATTGTGCGGCTGCGACCGTGAAGCTCAAATTTCGCGCATCCAATATTGCATCGGCTTGAGGCTCTCGGTTTCCTCCCCGTGCTCCTTCCACGCAAGATGCGTGACGAAATCTTCCACCGGGGAATAGCCGCGTTTGCGCCAGAATGGATCGAGCGGGCTGTAGCCAGCGGGCCGCGAGGAATGGTCTTGCGGGCGGATCACCGCTGCAAAACAGGCCCGGTCCGCGCCCGCAGCCTTCGCAGCAGCCTCGCGATGATCGAAAAAGGCGTGGCCGATCCCATGCCCGCGATATTCGGGCAGCAGCACGCTTTCGCCGAAATAGAACAGCCTTGAAGTATCGATGCCATGCTCTTCGAAGACATGGCGAAATTCGCTCTTCTGCGCCCACATTGGGGATGCCGTGGCCGCCCCGATCACCCGATCGCCATCGAAGGCTGCAACCAGCACCGCATCAGGCGCGGCGGCGAATTCCTTGAGATAATCGGCCTCGTAAGCCTCGTCCCCGTCATAGAGATAGGGATAGGCCGCGAACACGGCGATGCGCAGCGCGGCAAGGTCCTTCAGGTAAGCGGCGATTTCCTCGCCCGCCAGCGGACGCACGCCAATGCTCATCCGCCGACCTGCCGCACCCAGTCTTCCAGATTGTAATAGACGGTGACGCGCGCGATCAGCCCACCCTCGATATCGAAGAAGGCGCCGGCAGGCAGGACGTATGTCTGGCCCGCGGCCTTGGGCAAGCCCTCGTCCGTGGCGAGATATTCGCCATGCACGGTGAATTCCGCCGCCGCGCGTGTGCCTTCGTCATTCGCCATGATCACGATATCGGTCAACTTCTCGGCATAGCAGCGGTCCATATGCGCCAGGAAGGCGCGGAACGCGTCCTTGCCCACCTGCCGGGCACCCTGGTTGATGTCATGCGCGACATGGTCCGCCAGGCAGGCGAGCATCCCGTCGCCATCGCCCGAATTGAAGGCGGCGTAATAGGTTTCGACCAGCTTCAGTGCCTCGGCGCGCGCCATGAAAATCTCCTTCTCGACCTTTCGCGCCGTTAGGCAATCGGGCGGGATCGGACAATTGCTTTTCGGCACGGTGAGCGTATAGGAAACCCGTCGCCCCGGCCCACGCAGTCCAAACCGACTCGCTAGTGCCGGGGCTTGCTGTTTTTGGAGCCCGCCCCGCAAGGCGGCAATTTTACTCGAGGGACACGATGACCCGTCGTCGCCAGATCTACGAAGGCAAGGCCAAGATCCTTTACGAAGGCCCCGAGCCCGGCACGCTGATCCAGTACTTCAAGGACGATGCCACCGCATTCAACGCGGAAAAGCGCGGCACGATCAATGGCAAGGGCGTGATCAACAATCGCATCAGCGAACATGTGTTCACCCGCCTTTCGCATATCGGCATCCCCACTCACTTTATCCGCCGCCTGAACATGCGCGAGCAGCTGGTGCGGCAGGTGGAGATCATCCCGCTGGAAGTGGTGGTGCGCAATGTGGCCGCCGGCTCGATCTGCAAGCGCCTCGGCATGGAGGAGGGCGAACCCCTGCCCCACACGCTGATCGAATATTACTTCAAGGACGATGCGCTGGGCGACCCGCTGGTTTCCGAAGAGCATATCGCCTGCTTCAACTGGGCCTCCAATGAAGAGATGCAGGACATCTCCTCCATGGCGATCCGGGTGAACGATTTCATGTGCGGCATGTTCGCCGCCATCAATATCCGCCTGATCGACTTCAAGCTGGAATTCGGCCGCATCTGGGACGGCGAATACAGCCGCGTGATCCTGGCCGACGAGATCAGCCCCGACGGCTGCCGACTGTGGGACATGGCGACCGGCGAAAAGCTCGACAAGGACCGCTTCCGCCGCGATCTCGGCGGCGAGGAAGAAGCCTATCAGGAAGTCGCCCGCCGCCTCGGCCTGCTGCAGGATGACGGCACGCCCGGCGAAGTGCTGGACCTCTCGGCCCACCGCAAGCTGCGCGGCAGCCGTACGGAAAAGCCGAAGAAGTAAAGGATTCGCCCCTCCTCTTCAGAGGGGGGCAGAGAGACCTGGGCTTGCGCAGCGGGCCCCGGTCTCAGCAGGGTGGCGCTGACCGCCACCCCCAAACCCCCTCCTCTGAAGAGGAGGGGGTTTTTGTTTCCGCACCATTTCACCCACCATTCAGCGATGTGACTTCACATCTGCCCCACCCCTGCTAGGCAGGGCAAGACAAGGCTGCGGCAGGCTTTCCCGTCGCAACGATCCTATAATCTGGGTGAGCCCCGGCTGTGGCGGGGTGACGGGAGTGTGATGCGTTCAGTTCTTTCGGCGTTCACCGCCTTATCCCTCGTCTTCGCCGCGCCCGCATTTGCCAATCCGGCCCTCGAGTCCGTGCAGCCGGCGGCCGCTTCGGCAGAGGCCGCAAAGCCGCTGTGGGCGTTCGAGGAAAGCGACCTGCCGGTCGATCCGGCCTTCCGGTTCGGCGTGTTGCCCAACGGCATGCGCTACGTCATCCGCCACAATGCCACCCCTGCCGGCACGGGCGAAGTGCGGCTGGCGATAAAGTCTGGATCGCTGGCGGAGAATGACAACGAACTGGGCTATGCCCATTTCATCGAGCACATGGCCTTCAACGGTTCCACCCATGTGCCCGGCAATGAAATGTACAAGCTGCTGGAGCGCGAGGGGCTGGCCTTCGGCGCGGATACCAACGCCTCCACCAATTACGATATCACGCTCTACAAGCTCGATCTGCCCCGCAACGATCCGGCACTGCTGGGCACCGCGCTGATGCTGATGCGCGAGACGGCCAGCGAAGTGGCGTTCGAGCAGAGCGCGATCGACCATGAAAAGGGCGTGATCCTCTCCGAAAAGCGGGTGCGCGACACCTATGCCCTGCGCAATCTGGTCGACCGGCTGGATTTCCAATATCCCGAAGCCCGCTTCGTGAAGCGCCTGCCCATCGGCACGGCCGAGACGATCGAGGCGGCCACCAGCGAAAAATTGCGCGCGCTCTATTCTCGCATCTACACGCCGGAGAATTCCGCGCTGATCGTTGTAGGGGATTTCGATCCCGATCTGGTCGAGCGCGAGATCAAGGCGCGCTTCACCGACTGGGCGCCCACCGTCCCGGCCCCGGAAGAGATCGACGCCGGACCGGTCGGCTCCGCGCTGGCGGGCAAGACCGATATCTTCATCGACCCCGCCCTGCCCGAGAATCTCTCCGCCACGCGCAACGGCCCGTGGATCGACAAGCCGGACAGCGTGGAAACCCGCTTCCGCAATCTGTTGCGCCAGATCGGCTATGGCATCGTCAACCGCCGGTTCGACCGGCTGGCCAATGGCGAGAACCCGCCCTTCCGCGATGCCTATTTCGGCACCAGCGACGTGTTCGAGGCCGGCCGCACCACCAGCCTCGTGGTCGCATCCCCCGATGGCGAATGGCGCGAGGGGCTGTTGGCCACGGTGGAGGAATATCGCCGCGCGCTGGCCTATGGCTTTACCGAGGCGGAACTGGCCGAACAGATCGCCAATCTGCGCACCGGGCTGGAGAACACCGTCGCCACTGCGGAAACGCGCTACAATTCCACCTTTACCGAGGCCGCGCTGGCGCTGCTGCAGGACGATAGCGTGCCGACCACGCCGCAAAGCGCGCTCGCCCGGTTCGAGGCCGCCCTGCCCCGCATCACGCCCGAGGCGGTGCTGGCGGCACTGAAGGAAGACGCCCTGCCGCTCGACAATCCAATGCTGCGCTTCCAGGGCCGCGTGGCGCCCGAAGGCGGGGCGGAAGCCCTGCGCGCCGCCTGGAACGAAGCCGCCGCCGCCCCGGTGGAGGCGCGCATGGACAAGGATGCGGGCAGCTTCGCCTATAGCGATTTCGGCACCCCCGGCACGGTGGTGTCCGACCGGGTAGACCCCCGCATGGGCATTCGCGAATTGCGTTTCGCGAACGGCGTGCGGCTGAACCTGAAGCGCACCGATCTGAAGAAGGATCGCGTGAGTTTCGAACTCAATATCGATGGCGGCGACATGCTGAACACGCGGGACAATCCGCTGGCCACCGGCATGGTCTCCAGCCTGCCGCTGGGCGGGCTGGGCCGCCACAGCTTCGACGATCTGCAATCGATCCTCGCGGGCAAGAGCGTGGCGCTGGGCATCAACAGCGATGGCGAGACCTTCCAGATGCAGGGCACCACCACCACGCGCGATCTGGAACTGCAGCTCCAGCTGCTCGCCGCGGGCATTTCCGATCCGGGCTATCGCCCGCAGGGGGAGGAACGCTATCGCCGCAGCGTGCGCGATTTCTTCGCCGGGCGCGATGCCACCCCCGCCAGCGCGCTGAGCAATGCGCTGGGCGGGATCGTTTCCGACGGCGATCCGCGCTTCACCATCCGCAGCGAGGCCGATTACATGGCGCTCGATTATGCCAGGCTGAAAGCCGATATCGGCGACCGGCTGAGCAGCGGTGCGCTGGAAGCAGCGCTGGTGGGCGATTTCGACGAGGATCAGGCCATCGCCATGGTGGCCCGCACGCTGGGCGCCCTGCCCGCACGCGAAGATGGGTTCCGCCCCTATGACCAGAACCGCCTGCGCAGCTTCACAGCCGACCGTAGCGAGCGCATTGTGTGGCACGATGGCGCGGCCGATCAGGCGATGATCCGCTTCACCTGGCCCACCCGCGACGACAGCGATCCGAGGGAAAGCGCCGCGCTGGGCCTGCTCGACGCGGTGGTGCAGCTCGAACTGACGGAAGAATTGCGCGAAAAGCTGGGCAGCACCTATTCGCCTTCGGTCAGCGCGGGCCAGTCGCGCTTCTACACCGGCTACGGCACTTTCGACATTGCCGCTTCCATTGCGCCCGCCGATCTTGAAACAGTGCGGCAGGCCATTGTCACCACGATCACCGCGCTGCGCAACGCACCGGTGGACGATGACACGCTGCTGCGCGCGCGCCGCCCGCTGCTGGAGAATATCGACAATGCGCTCAAGTCCAACAATGGCTGGATGGGGCTGGTCGACCGCGCCCAGAGCGAGCCGGAACGGATCGACCGCTTCCTTGCCTCCAAGGGTGTGCTGGAAGCTCTGACGGCGGAGGAACTGCGCGCGCTGGCGGTGAAATATCTCGATCCGGCCGCGGCGCTGGAAGTGGTCGCCTTGCCGAAGAAGACGCAAGGCAACGGGGAAGCCGCGCAATAGGGAGCGCGGACCCTCCCGGCTTGCGAAAAGCGCGCCATGAGGCCATAGGGCGCGCGAGTCTCCAAGCCGCATTTGCGAAAGGCCTTGTCCATGAAAGTCCGGATCCATGTCAGCCTCAAGCCCGGCGTGCTCGATCCGCAGGGCCGTGCCATCAATCACGCGCTGGAAGGCCTCGGTTTTTCGGGCGTCAACGATGTCCGCGCTGGCCGCGAGATCGAACTGGATGTTGACGATACGGTCACCGACGACCAGCTCGACGCGATGTGCAAGCAGCTGCTGGCCAATCTGGTGATCGAGAATTACCGCATCGAACGGGTGCCGGCATGAGCTTCCGGGGCGCGGTAGTCACCTTTCCGGGCTCCAATTGCGACCGTGACATGGCCGTGGCGCTGGAGGCCGTCTCCGGCGTTCCCGCGATCCGCGTGTGGCATGGCGATGCCGAGCTTCCCGCCGATCTGGACTTCATCGCCCTGCCCGGCGGCTTTTCCTATGGCGATTATCTGCGCTCCGGCGCGATGGCCGCCCGCAGCCGGGTCATGCAATCGGTAGTGGAAGCGGCAAAGCGCGGCGTTCCGGTGCTGGGCGTGTGCAACGGCTTCCAGGTGCTGACCGAAGCGGGCCTGCTGCCCGGCGCGCTGATGCGCAACGCCAGCCAGCACTTCATCTGCCGCAGCGTGAAGCTGAAGGTGGAAAACAGCCAGACGCTGTTCACCTCCGGCTATGAAGCGGGCCAGATCCTGAACATCCCGGTCGCCCATCACGACGGCAATTATTTCGCCGACGAAGCGACGCTGGACCGGCTGGAAGGCGAAGGCCGCGTGGCCTTCCGCTATGCCGAGATGGTCAACGGTTCGGCGCGGGACATTGCCGGCGTGCTCAATGAAACGGGCAATGTGCTGGGCATGATGCCCCACCCCGAACGCGCCATAGAAGACGCGCTGGGCAGCAGCGACGGCCGCGCCCTGTTCGAAAGCGCGATCCGGAGTCTGGTGGAAGCGTAATCTGGTTTGGCCTCAAGCGCCGGCGGGGCCATCCGGCCCCTTGGCTTCCGCGCCATAAGGCGCGACGCGCGTTCGCGCTTGCGGGCTGCTGGTCGCAGCCCGGATCATCCGCTATCTTGATGCAGTGCCGGGTTCGGTCCGCGACTAGCGGGCCGCAAGGCCGAACGGCCGCCCGCAGCCCCGAAGGGGCGAGGAGATCGCGCGCGCGGATGCGCGTGCGGAAAGAAATTACGCCGCAGCCCCGCGCGCCGCAATCGTGCGGAACAGGGCAATCGCATCGGCCGCGTCCATCGGGCGGCCGAAATAATAGCCCTGGATCTTGGTGCAGCCCAATTCGCGGATCAGCGCAGCTTCCTCGGCCGTTTCCACGCCTTCGGCCGTCGTCGCCATGTCGAGGCTCTGCGCCATAGCCACCACGGCGCGGATGATCGCCAGGCTCTCCGCATTGTCCTTCGCCGCGCCCTGAACGAAGCTGCGGTCCACCTTGATGGTGGAGAAGCGCAGCTTGCGCAGATAGCCGAGCGAGGAATAGCCGGTGCCGAAATCATCCAGCGCGATGGAGCAGCCCAGCGCCATGATCTGTTCCAGCGTCGCGCGGGCAGTCGCGCCGTCGCGCACGAAGATGCTCTCGGTAACTTCGATCTCCAGTCGGTGCGCCGGAAGGCCCGTGGCGGCCAGAGCTGCGACCACCTTGGAGGAGAATTGCGGATCGAGCAGCTGTTCGCCCGAGACGTTCACTGCCACGCGCACATGGCTGGGCCAGTTGAGCGCTTCCCTGCAGGCCTCGCGCAGCACCCAGTCGCCGATCGGCAAGATCAGGCGGGTATCTTCGGCCAGCGGGATGAATTTCATCGGGCTGATGAAGCCATGTTCGGCACTGTTCCAGCGCAGCAGCGCCTCGAAGCTGACCACGGTTTCGCTGCGGGCGTCCACCACCGGCTGGTACTGGAGAAACAGCTCGTTGCGATCCAGCGCGCGGCGCAGAGCGAATTCCAGCTGACGGCGTTCTTCCGCATCGGCGTGGAGCGAAGGCTCGTAATTCCAGTGGACCGAGCCGCCTTCGTCCTTGGCGCGATAAAGCGCGAGATCGGCATTGCGCATCAGCGTCTCGACCGTATCCCCGTCACGCGGGCCCAGCGCGGAGCCGACGCTGGCGCCGACATAGAGCGTGTGGTGATCCACATCGTAAGGCAGCGAGAGGTGATCGATCACCGCGCGGGCCACCTTCTCCACCCGTGTCCGGTCGGAAGCGTCGCGGATCACGATGGCGAATTCGTCGCCGCCAAGACGGCCGCACAATTCATTGTCGCTGATCAGGTTCTTCAGCCGGGCCGAGACCTGCGCCAACAACTGGTCGCCCACCTGGTGGCCCAGCGAATCGTTCACGGCCTTGAACCGGTCGAGATCGATCATCAGGAAGGCGCAGCGCGTGCGCCACTGATCGGCATAGCGCAGCGCCTCGCCCAGTGCCTCGGTCAGCATCAGGCGGTTGGGCAGGCCGGTCAGCGTATCGTAGCGGGCGAGATAGGCGATCTTCTCATCGCTCTCGCGTTGTTCGGTCACGTCGGAACCCACGCCGCGGAAGCCGTGGAACGTGCCGTTCTCGTCAATGATCGGGGTGCCCGAAAGCTCCCACCAGCGCTTGGTGCTGCCGATGGAGACCTGCACCAGCAGGTTGGAGAAACTCTCGCGCCGCTTCAGCCGCTCGGCCAGATCGTGCAGGCTGGGCGGGAACTGGCCCGAATCCCAGGCCGAACCGGCGATCAGCTGGACGAAGCTCTTGCCCTCGATCTCGCTCAGTTCCTTGCCCAGCGCATAGACGAAGCGCGAGCTGGCGGAACGGACGCGGCGGGCAGTATCGATCTGCCACAGCCAGTCGGCATCGGTATCCTCGAATTCGCGCAGCAGGAGCGAGACGACCTCGTTCTTTTCGACCACCCCCGCCTCGGCGATGCGGGCCGAAAGATAGGTCCGCGCACTGCGAACCGCGCCGCCCATGGCAAGGCCGCAGAAAGACGCGGCAAGCGCGGCATAGCCATAGGAACCACCCATGGCGAAGCTGATAATGGCCGCCAGACCGGTCACGCCTGCAAAGACGAGCGTGGCCACCGGAGTGGCCGCAAAGGCCAGCGTGGTACCGGTGATCAGCATGGCGGTGATGGCCCAGAAGGCCAGCCGGTCTTCCATGGAACCACCCGGTTCGAACAGGAAGTCAGGTGCGGCCCAGACCGCCGCCACCAGCGCTACGCTGACTGCGTGGCCGGCATATTCGCGCTTGGTCATGGCCCGGCGATCGACATCGCGCAGGCCGTCATCCACCCGGCTGGCATTCCACAGCGCCGCAACGAGCGCGACCACCCAGCCAGCCAGAATCAACGGAGATGCCTTGCCGGTGAAGATGCTGATCGTCAGCACCAAAGCGATGGCATGAGCAAGGAAGCGGGAGAGCGAAAGCGCTTCCAGCCGCGAATATTGGAGCGCACGGAGCCTTGCCCAGTTACCCTCCTGGGGCTGGGTCACGCCGATAACGGCGAGGTTGCTCAGCTTCAAAGGAAGCTGAGGAAGGTCTGAGTGCGTGTCCGTCACGCTGCGGCAGATAACGAAGAATGGTTAGCGCGCCGTAAACTCCGCCGCCCCGATGCAAAATGGGGGTGCGCTATTCCACCGTCACGGATTTGGCGAGATTGCGCGGCTGGTCCACATCGGTCCCCTTGGCGACGGCCACGTGATAGGCCAGCAATTGCACCGGCACGGCATAGACCAAAGGCGCGATCAGGGGGTGGACTTCGGGCATCTCGATCGTGGCAAGGCACCCCTCGCCCGCTTCGGCCAGCCCCTTCGCATCGGAGATCAACACGATCTTGCCGCCGCGCGCGCGCACTTCCTGCATGTTGGAGACGGTCTTCTCGAACAGCGGGCCCGAAGGCGCCAGCACGATCACCGGCACCGCCTCGTCGATCAGGGCGATGGGGCCGTGCTTCATTTCGCCCGAGGCATAGCCTTCGGCGTGAATATAGCTGATTTCCTTGAGCTTGAGCGCGCCTTCCAGCGCCAGCGGATAATCCGGCCCGCGCCCGAGATAGAGCACATCGCGCGCAGGGGCGATGAGATGCGCCATGGCCGCGATCTCCTCGTCATGGGAAAGCGCGGCGTTGAGGCTGGCCGGCGCTTCGAGCAGATGGCCGACGACCTCCGCCTCTTCCGCCCGGTCCATCCGCCCGTTCTTCACCGCCAGATGTGCGGCAAGCGCGGCCAGCACCGCCAGCTGGCACGTGAAGGCCTTGGTGGAGGCGACGCCGATTTCCGGCCCGGCATGGGTGGGCAGCAGCAGGTCCGCCTCGCGCGCCATGGAGCTGGTGGGGACATTCACCACCACCGCGATCACCTGGCCTTCCGCCTTGCAATGGCGCAGCGCCGCCAGCGTATCCGCCGTCTCCCCGCTCTGGGAAATGAACAGGGCCAGCCCGCCCTTTTCCAGCACCGGATCGCGGTAACGGAACTCGCTGGCCACATCGATGTCCACCGGCACGCGGGCGAAACGCTCGAACCAATATTTGGCGACCATCCCGGCATAATAGGAAGTGCCGCAAGCCACGATAGTGATGCGCTTCACGCCCGAAAGATCGAAATCGATCTGCGGCAGGGCCACCTTGCGTTCCAGCTGGCGGATGTAGCTGCGCAGCGTCTGCGCCACCACCACCGGCTGCTCGAAGATCTCCTTCTGCATGAAGTGGCGGTAATTGCCCTTCTCGATGGCAATGGTGGACGCGCCCGACAGGGTGATCTCGCGCTCGACCGGATTATTGTCCTTGTCGAACACCTGCGCCCCGTCGCGCGTGATGACGACCCAGTCCCCTTCGTCGAGATAGGAAATCCGCTGGGTCAGCGGGGCGAGCGCCAGCGCGTCGGAGCCGAGATAGGTCTCGCCCCCATTCCCCTCGTCCCCATAGCCGATCACCAATGGCGAGCCGAGTCGCGCGCCGATCAGCACATCGGGATGCTGGCGGAACGCGATGGCCAGCGCGAAGGCACCTCGCAGCCGGGGCAGCACTTCGCTGACGGCCTCCGCCGGGCTCATCCCCGCCTCGATCTTTTCGGAGACGAGATGGGCGACTACTTCCGTATCGGTCTCGCTCTCGAACACACGGCCGCGCGCCTGCATTTCCTCGCGCAGGGGGCGAAAATTCTCGATGATGCCATTGTGCACCAGCGCCACTTCTTCCGTGGCATGCGGATGGGCATTGCTGGTGGTGGGCGCGCCATGGGTGGCCCAGCGCGTATGGGCAATGCCGATCGTGCCCGGCGCTGGATGCGCCTCCAGCTCGGCCACGAGATTCACCAGCTTGCCCGGCGCGCGGCGGCGGATCAGCTGGCCTTCATGCACCGTGCAGACACCGGCGGAATCATAGCCGCGATATTCCATCCGCCTGAGGCCATCGACCAGCCGCGATGCGACCTCTTCCTTGCCGACAATGCCGATAATTCCGCACATGAGCCTGTATCCTAGAGAGTGTAGGGAACGCGGATGCCCGGCATGGCTGCCGGAAAATCCTTTGTATTTCGTGTGACGAGGATGCGGTGATTGACCTGCGCCGAGGCAAGGATAACCGAATCCGGCAGTTTGAGACCCGGCCGTTCGCGCCGCAGTGCCGCAGCATGGCTGGCAATCCGCGCATCCAGCTCGTCGATAGAGAAGCCGCCTAGGAAATTCTCGATGATCCGCAAAGTGCCGCCAGGCTCCTTCGAGAGAACCTCGATCCAGGTCATTCGGCTGATCCAGGGCCGATCCACCCGCTCGATCTCCGCGCGAGCGGAAGAATGGCCGTTCAGCGCGTCGATCAGGATGTTGCTGTCAAAAGAATAGCCGCTCACGGAACGGAGGGCTTCTGCTCGGGCTTCCTGCCCTTTGCCATCGCGAGATAGCGTTCCCGTTCGCGGTCGTCATTTTCGTCGAACAGGTCAGGGAACTCCGCCCTCACCTCTTCGTAATCGTCATCCCATGGCCGGGTCCACGAAGCCCGCTCCCGCCGCTGCCAATCGACGGAATCCTCGATATCGGCGCGATCCTGCCAGATGCCGAAGGCCTGATCGAGCCAGCTTTTATCGCTCGAAGGCTGCGACTGGGCCTTATAGGTAGCCACCGCCTCGCGCAGCACCGACGCACGCGACTTGCCCTGCGCGGCAGCGCGGGCATCGAGCCACTTGATATCTTCATCGGGCAGATCGGCGAGGATGCGAGTCATTATGATATCTTGATATCATATCGTGATATCAAATCAAGTCGTGACTTGTACCAATCGGTGATCGTTCTTGCGCGCCCTTGGTGTCTGAGCGGCCAATTGCAGTGTTCGCAGGAGCGGAAGGGTGGAAGGAACCGCTTCCTTCGCGGGATTGAGAAGGGCAAGCCGCTCGAGAATTTCTGAAACGAAGTCCGAAACCCAGATCAACCGGCCGCCACCGAGTTCGGACCTCCCGCCCCCACCCAATCCCATAAGTGCGACTTGATCAGGGATATGATCAACCGCCAATCCGTTGAAGAGGCCGGGAATATATTTCCGGCCGCGTTCGAATTTTAGCGCGAAGCGAGATTCGCGCTTGTCCCACGGATGGGCGTCCAGCGAACACTCAACATGCAGGAGATGTCCGGTGAGCGGATTGAAGCCGACCACATCGAGCTCACCTTCGAAACCGCCATTGGGTCGCTTCCCGACAAGAACGGATTTTCGCACGAAATATCCATTATACTCCAGCCACTCGGCTGTGAGGTCTTCCAGATGGTTGGCCAAGTTTACCCCCTACTTCCCGGCCTTCTCCGCCTTCTTCTTCTTCATCGCGTCATGGAAACGATCGGCCCAGCCGGTCTTTACCAGCTGGTCGGCGCGGACCATGCGCAATTCGCCGTCGGCCACGTCGCGCGTCACCGCACTGCCTGCCGCGACGATGGCGTCGGCGCCGATCTTCACCGGGGCGATCAGGGAGGAATTCGATCCGATGAAGGCGCGCGGGCCGATCACGGTCTTGTATTTGAAATAGCCGTCATAATTGCAGGTGATGGTGCCCGCGCCGATATTGGCGCCCGCCCCCACTTCCGCATCGCCCAGATAGGTCAGATGATTGGCCTTGGCACCGGGGCCGAGCACCGCATTCTTCATCTCCACGAAATTGCCCACCTTGGCGCCTTCCTCCACCCGCGCGCCGGGGCGCAGGCGGGCATAGGGGCCGATCTCGGTGCCGCTGGCGACGGTTGCGCCTTCCAGATGGCTGAAGGCGCGGATGCGGGCCTTGTCCGCCACGGTAACGCCGGGGGCGAAGATCACATTGGGTTCCACCAGCACATCGCGGCCCAATTGCGTGTCCCAGCTGAAGAACACCGTGTCGGGCGCGGTCAGCGTGGCGCCATCGGCCATGGCCTGCGCGCGGCGGCGCTTCTGCCAGCGCGCCTCCGCCTCGGCCAGTTCGGCACGGCTGTTGATGCCCGCCACTTCATCGGCATCCTGCGCCACTACCACGGCGCAGGGGCGACCATCGGCAAGGGCCAGGTTCACGATATCGGGCAGGTAATATTCGCGCTGGGCATTGTCGTTCTTCACCCGGTGGAGCAGGCCGAACAATTCTTCGCCCCGCACGGCCATCAGGCCGGAATTGCACAGGCCCACGGCCCGCTCCGCCTCGCTGGCGTCCTTGAATTCCACCATCTTGGCGATAGCGCCATCCTTGGCGATCACGCGGCCATATTGCAGCGGATCGGCTGGTTCGAAGCCCAGCACCACCACGGCGGGGACGTCCGGCTCATTCAGCCGGGCGGCCATGGCGCGCATGGTTTCCGGCTGCACGAAGGGCACGTCGCCATAGAGGATCAGGATATCGCCCCGGAAGCCGCCCAGTGCCCCTTCGGCCTGCTGCACGGCATGGCCGGTGCCCAGCTGCGGATCCTGCACCGCCATTTCCACCCGGCCGCCCAGCGCCTGCTTCAGCTGATCGCGCAGATCGCCTACGATCACCACGGTTCGCTCCGGCGCGAGCTGGGCCAGCGAGGCGAGCAGATGTTCGATCATCGGCCTCCCCGCCACGGGGTGGAGGACCTTGTGAATATCGCTCTTCATCCGCGTACCCTTGCCTGCGGCGAGTACGATGGCGGCGATCGGACGGTTGGCATCACTCATGGCCCGGGGCATGCCACCATTTTGTTGCGGATTCCATATGGGCGCGGCACAGGGACGCGCGATGACCACAATTCCTTTTACCGCGATCGGCTTCGATCTGGACGGCACGCTGGTGGATACGCAAGGCGATCTGGGCGTGGCCGTAAACCATGCGCTGGCCCTGATCGGGCGCCCGCCCGTTCCGCTGGAAGCCGTCGAATCGCTGATCGGCGGCGGATCGCGCCTGATGCTGAAGCGCGCGCTGGAGCGGACCGGAGGCCCCATCCCCGATCCGGAATTCGAGGATCTCTATCCCCGGCTGATCGCCCATTACGCCGCCAATATCGCGGTCCATTCGCAGCCCTATCCCGGCTGCCTCGCCGCGCTGGATGCGCTGTCCGGCCTCGGCGTGGGCCTAGCGGTGGTGACCAACAAACCCGAAGCGCTCTCGCTGCTGCTGCTGGAACAGCTGGGCATGCTGGAGCGCTTCCAATGCGTGATCGGCGGCGACACATTGCCCCGCGCCAAGCCCCATCCCGACACGGTGCTGGAAGCCATGGCGCGCTGCGGCGGCGGGCCCTTCGCCATGGTGGGCGATTCGTCCTTCGACGTGCGCGCTGCCAAGGCGGCAGGGGTGCCCTCCGTGGCGCTCAGCTTCGGCTATCACGACATGCCGGTGCCGGAACTCGGCGCGGATGCGGTGATCGATCATTTCGACCAGCTATTGCCGGCGTTGAACGGGCTCTAAGCACTCTTGAACACGCGTTCGGTGCTTTTGAGCACAGGCTAGAAATCGAACTGGCCGCGGATTCCGAACGCATCGACGCCATAGGAGCGGTCTCCGCCCGCAGAAATGGCCGCTTGATCATACTCCATCCGGCCATAATTGGCGATAAAACGGGTCCGCGAAGTAGGCGTCCAAACCAGCGAAACCTCGTAACCGTTCTGGATTCCTCCGGAAATCGGCCCATCCACCAGATCGAGATAATCATAGCGGACATTCAGCTGAACTGCCCCAATTCCGCCCTTTCCGAGCGGCTTGGCAGGCTTCACCCGGTCGAAATTCCCACCCTTGTAACCGCGTTTATCCCCCTTGGTGAGGAAATAGCCGGCCTCCACGTAACCGCCGAAAAATGTCGGCTCGACCAACGCGGCAGTACGGTTCACATGCTGCCAGCGCGTTTCCGCCGCCACGTGCAGCGGCCCGGTAATATAGGCCGCCTCCAGCCCATAGCTTTCCTCCCCCGTGGAGCCCGCAATCCCGCCAGTATTGAGGAACCGGCTATCGGCGGTGCGCGTGAATGGCCGCACCGAATAGCGGATGCTGACCGGATCGTCGAAGCTGCGCACATGGGCCGAGGCTGCCAGATGCAGCTGCCCGCCGCTCAACTTCGGCGCATAGGCGACGCGCCCGTCAAAACTGTGACCGCGATCGTTGCCGCCCATCAGGCTGTCGAGATCGTCGGCAAATGCCCCGCCCTGCAGCAATAGATCGCCGGTCTTGTACACGGCGCTCAGTCCGGTGCGGCGCTCATGGCCGAAGGCGCTGTTGATCGCCGCGCGTTCGGCAAAGCTCGGGAACAGATCGCTGGTCAGTTCCTCCAGCCCCCAGAAGGGCTTCTGGTTGCCCAGCGTCAGGCGTAGATTCTTCGATGCGTCCCAATAGATATATGCATCGGTCCAGGTGGCGGTGCCGCCATCGAACACCGGGCCGAAATCGCCTTCGATCCGGAAGCCGAGATTGCCCGGCATCTTGCCATCGACTCCGATAAAGGCACGCCGCACCATCACATTCGCATCCAGCCCGCCAGGCGTGACGGCATCGGCCGCTGCCTCAACCGCCGGATCAGCGTCGACCCAGCCGGCATCGATCTGAAGCCGCCCACGCGGCTGGAGCGACCACTCGCTCCCGTCCTGCGCCATGGCAACAGAGGGAATCGCCAGCGCGCCAATTGCAGTGGCCGACAGCAGGAAAATGGCGGATTTTTGAAGGATTGAACGCACGATTTGCCGTTTCCGATTCTCATTATGACATTTCGGTTGCGCCTCTAGGTCACTTTTAAGACTCTTGTGTGACAAACTTCTAATCAAGCTGCCGCTACGGCATCGCAGCACCTTAAGCGGATGGTTGAAACCCCCGCAAAGCCGTGCCATCCCGCCGTGGTTCGTGGCGTGGCGCCTGCCAGACCCGGCAGAGCCCGCCCGCCCTTTTGCGGAGAGTCTGCCATGTCCATTTCCTTCGAAGGTCGCGTTGCCATCGTTACCGGCGCCGGTGGAGGCCTCGGCCGCGCCTATGCGCTCGAACTCGCCCGGCGCGGGGCAAAGGTCGTGGTCAACGACCTGGGCGGAGCGCGCGATGGCACCGGCCATTCCGATGCCGCGCTCAAGGTCGTCGAGGAAATCGAGGCCGCCGGCGGCGAGGCCATGTCCAACGGTGCCTCTGTCACCGAATATGAGCAGATGGCCGAAATGGTCGCCAAAGCGAAGGAGAAGTGGGGCGGCGTTCACGTCCTCATCAACAATGCCGGCGTCCTTCGCGACAAGAGCTTTTCCAAGATGGAGCCGGAAGATTTCGAATTCGTGGTGAAGGTCCACCTGTTCGGCTCCGCCTATGCCACCAAGGCCTGCTGGGAACTGATGCGAGAGCAGAATTATGGCCGCGTGATGATGACTGCCAGCTCTTCCGGCCTGTTCGGCAATTTCGGCCAGGCCAATTACGGCGCGGCCAAGCTGGGCCTCGCTGGCCTTGCCAAGACCCTGCACCTGGAAGGCGCGAAGTACAATATCCGCGTCAACACTCTCGCTCCGCTGGCCGCCACGCGCATGACCGAGGACATTATTCCGGAACAGATCTTCCCCATGTTCGCGCCCGAAAACGTGGTTCCCGCAGCCCTCTTCCTCGTCAGCGAGGATGCGCCCAACAACGTCATCGTGGGCGCAGGTGCGGGCGGCTATCACTCGGCCTGGGTGACGATGAACACCCCGGTGATCCTGCCCGAAGGCGAACGCAGCGTGGAAGGCTTCGCCGCCCATTGGGACCAGATTTCCAGCCGCGAGGGCGATTTCGTGCCGGTTTCGGGCATGGAACAGACCCAGCGCGTGCTGGCCGCGATCCAGAAGGCCGCCACCGGCGGGTGATCCGGTGCAGCACCTGCACAAATAGGTGATTGAGCTTCATTCCCGTTTCCCTAAGCTGATCGCAAGGGGGAACGGGACATGACCATCAACGAAGGCCTCGCCTCTCTCGCCGTGCGGGCAAAGCTGGCGCAATGGCTGCTGGCGGGTTCCGCCGGGCTGCTGGTTGTGGGACTGCTGGCGCAATTCGCTTTTTCGGCCATTGCCGCGATGTCGGCAAGTATGGTGACCACTTTCGCGATCGCCAGCATTGCTATCGTTTCCCTGCTCAGACTGCTGGTGATCATTGCCACTATCATCGTGGTGCCCCTATGGGTCTATCGCGCCTGGACCAATCTGCGGCTGATTGGCGTGGCCGGCCTCACCCATTCGCCTGCCTGGGCGGCGCTGAGCTTCTTTGTGCCGATCGCCAATCTGTTCGTGCCCTTTCAGGCCATGCGCGAACTCTACAATCGCAGCACGGGCGAGGAGGAACATTTCGCCCATTCCAGCGTGGGCGACGTTACATCGTGGTGGGCCTGCTTTATCGGCGGCGGCTTCATCCAGGCTTTCGTCGTGGCAGTGCCGTTATTCAACACCAATGGTGTGCTGATGATCACCGCACCGCCCCTCATCCACCTGCTGATGCTGTTGTTCGGGCTGGCGCTCTGGCTGGCGTCGGCCTTCTTCCTGTGGCGGGTGATTGCCGCGATCACCTCGGCCCAGCGCTCCTTTGCCGGGATTGCCGAGACATTTGCCTGAACAGACGCGCCCGATCGGGCCGTTCAGCCCTGCACCACCTTCACCAGCCGCCGCTCTATCGGGGCGAGCACGCCGGCCAGTTCGTGGCCGCGCTTCAATATCTGGCCCTGTTCGCCATAGAGCGTCCACATGCCCTGTCGGGCGCGCAGGGAGGGCCGTTTCTCGATCCGCGCCTGCGGATATTCGGCCGCGCGGCGGAAGGCTGAAAAGGCCGCGAAATCCTTGGTGAAATCCATCGCGTAATCGCGCCACTCACCAGCAGCGACCATGCGTCCGTAGAGATCAAGGATGCGCTGCAGCTCGGCCCGTTCGAAGCCTACCTGATTAGGCGCGCGCCCAGGGAAAGGAACAATGGACGGTCCGCCGGGCACCGAAGCCATCAGCTGGCAGTGCCATTCAGCTTGGTCGACCCCTGTTCGGCCGCACTCTGGGCGCGCAGCGAATCCAGTTCGGCCTTCAGTTCCGCAATCTGCGCCTCAAGCGTCTCGTACCGCTGAAGCCCTCCGCTGGGCTCGCATGGTTCGTCACACGGCGTGCCATAGGGAATAAACTCGCGCAGCCACGTCTCGGCCGGAACCAGCGTGGAGCGGGCCTTGAGCCCGATCATCGTCGCACCTTCCGGCACATCGTCCGTAACCACGGCGTTGGCGCCGACGCGCGCACGTTCGCCCACCGTGATAGGCCCGATGATCTGGGCGCCCGAACCAATGATCACGTTGTCGCAAAGGGTTGGGTGACGCTTGCCACCCTTGCCATTGGTGGGATTGGTACCCCCCAGAGTAACGCACTGATAAATGGTAACATTATCACCGATATCGGCCGTCTCCCCGATCACGGTAAAGCCATGATCGATGAAGAAATTCTTCCCGATCTTCGCGCCGGGATGGATATCGATCGCGGTCAGCCAGCGCGACCAGTGGTTCACCAGCCGGGCAAGGAAATAGAGCCGCGCCTCGAACAGCCAATGCGCGATGCGGTGATAGAACAGCGCCCAGACACCCGGATAGAGCAGGATTTCCCAGCGCGAGCGCGGCGCGGGATCGCGCGCGCGGATCGAGTCCAGGTAGGTCTTCAACCGGTCGAACATAGCCCCCTGATTCTCCCTCAAATTCCCGCTCAAAGCAAGCGAGGCTGCTCTGCGCCGACAACAGCCTCCAGCGCGTCGCGCCAGATCGAGAGCGTGGCGGGCTGCTTTCGCTCCAGACTGATCCGGTCGATCGCGGCGACAAGCCTCTCGATCCCGGCAAAGCTGCGCTCCGCCCGGGGCGCGAGATATGTGGTGGCTCCTTCGCCAAGAACAAGCCCACGCTGCTGCGCATGGGCATGAATCAGGGCAGCGGCCATCTCGTCATCGGGCTGGCCGATCTCCAGCTGCAGCGCCGCGCCAAGGCGGGAGCGCAGGTCCGGCAGGGCGATTTCCCAACCCTGCAGGCCGGTGGTGAGAAGCAAGGGCGTGCCGTCCTCCTGCGCGCGATTCCAGCGGTGGAACAGCTCGGTCTCGTCCATCCGGTCCGCATCGTCCAGCGCTTCGCCGCCCTGTTCGGCAAACCAGCGCGCGATCAGCGACTTGCCGGAGCGCGGCGCGCCCACCAGGATCGCGGTGCGGAAAGGCCAGTTCTGCGGCGCGGCCAGCGCTTCGAACACATGGCTGTTGGCGGCGCCGACAACTATCCGTGCGGGGCCCGCTCCCGGCCCGCTGCGCAAGGGCAGAGCGATCTGGCTCATGGCTTAGCGGCTGATATTCAGCGAATTGCTGCCCTGGGTCACGGTCCAGCCGCGCGCGCGCAGGGCCGCCGCCAGCGCGGCCAGATCACCGCCATAGCTGACGCGCATCACCGACACGCCGCCGATCGCCATGCTGCTCGTCGCCGCGCCGCGCACGCCGGGTGTCCCGCGAACCGAAGCCAGCCCAGAATCGACCGCCGCCGCGCTGGGCGTCGCGAACTGGACGACGAAGCTGTTCACGACCCCTGTCGCGGGCGGCGGAACGGGTGCGACTTCGCCGGGCAGGGCCTCGCCCGCCACGGCTGCCGCCGCAGCGGCCGCGGCAGCTGCTTCGGCGCTCTGCGCGTCCCGCTCCGCCGCGATCAGCGCGGCGACGGTGGGGTCGAGCGTCAGGCGGTCGGTCCGCAAGGTCGGATCGGGGCGCAATTCGCCGCGATTGAGCGCGGCGGTATAGATCTGGTCGAACCGCACGATCGCCCTGTTGAGCATCGCCGGCACCTCGTCCTCGCTCTTCGCGGTGAGGCTGAAACTCTCCAGGAAAGTGTCGTCCGGCCCATAGCGGGCAGTGAAAGTGCCCTTCACCGGGCCACCCGGCCATTGCCGTTCAAGCTGGGCGACGGGAACGATCACGTCGGCCGCGCCGAAGGCATCGAGCACATTGCGCCACCAGCTGCGGCTGCGGCGCCCGGTCTGCCCGTAATTGATCAGCAGCGAATCGCCCCCCGCGCCGGAAGGGCGGACATAATCGATCGCGCTGCGGCCGGCCTGATATTCGGCCCAGGCGCGCTGCCAGGAATTGCGCACTTCATAGACGGTGTAGGTGCCGCCCGACTTGAGCACGGGAATAGTCAGCAGCGGCGCGGAACGGACCTGAGGGCCGCCCTGCCCGCCCAGCAAGGGGCCGGCCTTTGCCCGGTCGAACACCACGCCCAGCTTCGCGATATACCGGCGCGGGCCGATCTGTTCGCTCTCGATCACGATGGCCGAAACCATCGAATCGATATCGGAATCGCTCATTTTCGGCCCGCCGAGCTTTTCCCACGCCTTGCGCTCAGCCTGCAGCCAGCCGTTCTTGCGCGCGTCTTCCGCGTTCTTTCCGGCGGCGTTGACCTCGATTCCGCCGATGGAAATATCGGTGCTGCTGGCAACCGGCGCGATGCCGCGATCGCCGGAAACCTGCGCTATCAGCGCGGTTCCGGCGGCAATCGCCAGGCCAAGCGCCCCCAGCGCCGCAATCCAGCTTGCCGGGCGGTCCATCTTGGGACGAAAGGTTGCTGCAAGAGTTGTCATTGGTGGAAACCGCGCGCCTTTTGCCTAAAGGGACATGGAAATCCAAGCGCGAATGCGCCAAAGGCCTTTTCCCATGAGCTCCAGCAAACCTACAACCGGCTCCTACACCTATGAGCAGGCCGGTGTTTCGATCGATGCCGGCAATGCGCTGGTCAAGGCAATCGGCCCTCTGGTGAAGGCGACGGCGCGGCCCGGCGCGGATTCCGAGCTGGGCGGCTTCGGCGGATTCTTCGATCCGCGCGCCGCCGGTTACAAGGATCCGCTGCTGGTGGCAGGCAACGATGGCGTGGGCACCAAGGTGAAGCTCGCCATCGATCATGACCGGCATGACACGATCGGGATCGATCTGGTCGCCATGTGCGTGAACGATCTGATCGTTCAGGGCGCGGAGCCGCTGTTCTTCCTCGACTATTTCGCCACCGGCAAGCTGGTGACAGGTGTGACCGAGCGGGTGATCGCGGGCATCGCGGAAGGCTGCCGCATGTCGCGCTGCGCGCTGATCGGCGGCGAAACGGCGGAAATGCCCGGCATGTATGCCGATGGCGAATATGACCTTGCAGGCTTCTGCGTGGGCGCGGTGGAGCGCGGCGAGCAACTGACGGGCGACAAAGTCGCTCCCGGCCAGGTGCTGCTGGGCCTTGCCAGTTCGGGCGTGCATTCCAACGGCTATTCGCTGGTGCGCCGCCTTGCGGCCGATCTCGAATGGAAGCTGGCCGAGCCTGCACCGTTCGATTCCTCGCGCCTGCTGATCGATTATCTGATCGAGCCGACCCGGATCTACGTCCAGAGCCTGCTGCCCACGATCCGCGGCGGCAAGATCGCCGCCCTTGCTCACATCACCGGGGGCGGCTTGCTGGAAAACGTCCCCCGCGTGCTGCCTGAAGACGCGCATGCGGTGATCCACGCCGATAGCTGGCAGCAGCCCGCACTGATGGGTTTCCTCCAGAGCCAGGGCAATATCGTGCCCGGCGAGATGGCCCGCACCTTCAATTGCGGCATCGGCATGGTGCTGGCAGTGGAAGAATCGCATGTCGCCGAAGTGACGGCGGACCTTGCCTCGCGCGGGGAGACGGTGTTCCGCATCGGCTCGATCGAAGCCGGCCAGCGTGGCTGCACCGTGCGCGGCGGCGCAGGTAGCTGGGGCGCAGGCGAGGCATGGGAAGCCATCCATCTGGCATGACCGGCGCGGCACCGGGTGGCCCTCCGGGTGCCGCCCCGCGCGCTACCTCGTATAAATCCCGTGCTTGTGCCCGGGCGCATCCTGCCGCACAGTCCGCATGGAACAGGGAGGGCTCCGATATGCTGCAAAGCGTTCGACCCGGCATGATGAGGCGTTTGCAATGACACGCGCCCGGGTCGCAATTCTGATTTCCGGCAGCGGCACCAATATGGCCGCTCTGCTCTATGCCAGCCGCATGGAAGGTGCGGCCTATGAAGTCGTGCTCGTTGCCAGCAACGATCCAGATGCTGGCGGACTGGCGCTTGCCGAGGCGGAAGGAATTCCAACTTTCTCCCTTTCACACAAAGGGATGGATCGTAAAGTCCACGAAAATTCGATGGATGAGGCGATCCGCAAATCCGGCGCCACCCATGTCGCGCTGGCCGGTTACATGCGCGTGCTCGGCGCGGATTTCGTCCGCCGCTGGGAAGGCCGGATGCTCAATATCCATCCCTCCCTGCTGCCCAAATACAAGGGCCTGAACACCCATGCCCGCGCGCTGGAAGCGGGTGACAGCCACGCCGGGGCGACTGTCCATCTGGTAACGGCGGAACTGGATGCGGGCGAAATACTGGGCCAGGCGAAGGTCGCGATCCTGCCCGGCGACACAGAAGATACGCTGGCAAAGCGGGTGCTGATCGCGGAACACCAGCTCTATTCGCGCGTGCTCAACGCCTATGTCGGGCGCGAAACCGATCCAGACTGGCTGGCGCAGCAGGTCCGCACACGCGCCCTCGCCCTGCCAGAGGCCCACGAGGTGCTGTCCCATGGGATGCCCTGCTTCGGTATCGCGGGCGGCAAGAAATTCGCGTATGTCTCGATGAACCACCATGGCGATGGAAAAACGGCCCTGCTGGTGAAAATCAGCGGCGCCGAGGAGCAGGCCATGCTGATCGAGCGCGACGAGGACATGTATTACCGCCCAGCCTATTTCGGCGATGGCTGGATCGGCATCCGGCTGGATTTGGGCGGCACGGATTGGGACGAAATGGCAGAGCGGCTGGCCCAAAGCTGGCGCTGGGTGGCGCCGAAGAAGCTTTCCGGCCTGATGCACGCGGCGACGGAGTTCTAGGCCAATGGCGCGCTGTCCCCGCCTCCACCCGCTGGCCCGCGCCCCGCTGATCGACCGGCTGAACGACTGGCTGGACAGCGCGTGGCGCAAAGGCATGCTCCCCCGCCCGCCGCTCGACCCCGAAGCCCTTTGGCGCAAGGCCTATCGCGCGGTGCGTGGCGGCAGCGAGGCGGGTGGCCGCTGCGAGGAAGACGTCGCGGATTTCCGCGAGCGGCTGGAAGTCCTGACCGAGGCGCTGATGGCGGAGGCCCGGCTCAACCCGCTGGGCGAAGCAGTCGCCCATGGGCAGTTGGTGCGCGTGTTGAGCCAGCGCCTGCGGCTGGGACGGCTGTGGGAACGCAACCCGCGCCTGGCCCAGACGAAGCTGGTGCCGCCGATCCTGGTCATCGGCCAGATGCGCGCGGGCACTACCCGCATTCACCGGCTGCTGGCGGCCGATCCGGCCCTTTGCGCCACCCGTTTCTGCGACAGCTGGAACCCGGTGCCCGAAGTGCCCGATCTGCGCGCCCTGCGCTCTGCCTGCATGTTGCTGGGCGCGCGGCGGATCGATCCGTGGATCGATTCCATCCATCCTTTCGGCGCGGGCCGCGCGGATGAGGAACTGGGCTGGCTGGCCAGCGCGCTCAACCATTGCGCCTATGAAGCCCAGTGGCACGTGCCCAGCTTCACCCGTTTCAGCGAAGCGCGCGATCCAACGCCCGTCTATCGGGAATTCGCCCGCATTCTGGCGACCGACGCAGCCCGGCGCGGCAATGCCCGCCGCCCGCGCGTGATGAAGGTACCGCAATTCGCGGAAGATTTGCCCGCACTGCTCGCCCAGTTTCCCAACGCCCGCGCGATCCTGACTCACCGCCCGGCGCGTGACGTGGCCCGCAGCGCCGTCTCGCTGGTGGCGAACCAAATGACGATCCAGTCCGACGCAGTGGACCTCGGCTGGATCGAGCGCGAATGGCAACGCAAGATCGCCCTGCGCGAAGAACGAGCCGAGGCCGCCCTGACCGAATTCAGGGGCCCGCTCGCCCGGGTGGATTTCCATGCCTTCGAGATGGATTGGGAAATGGCGATGGCATCGATCTATCGCCGCCTCGATCTCGACCTGTCGGACCGTGCGATTGCCGCCATGCATCGCGAACAGCGCCGCGCCGGAGCCTCGCCCCATGTGCGCCATGCGGAGGACTTGCGGGCATTCCAGTCCGCCTGAACAGGCCTCACCATATGTGCACGCCTTGAATAGGCCGCACCTTCCCCCCATGTCGGAATGACTGCGGGATCGATCCGATGCGTATCTGCGGCTGAGAGACACATATGTGCTCCCGCATCCGGAAAAGCGGACTCCCAGCCATGATCAATACACCCGAAAACTGCCTCGCCCGCGCCAAGACTGCTCGTAGCGCAGCAGAGGGACCCATGCTGGAGAACGTCCGGCGAAAGCACCTGCTGTCCGCCGCGTCGTGGGAATATCTCGCCCGCGTCCTGCGGGGGCGGAGTGGGGACCCCCATGCCCTGCCGCTTTCGAAGCTGCCCGCGCCCCTTCCCCCGCAAAGCGCGGCATCGCCCCGTTCGCTCGACAGTTGGGAAAATGAGGGCGGCAACCTCACAGAGTGACCTGACCCGCGCAACAGCCGGGCTGGCGCATTGGCGGCGACAGCCGATCCTGTCCATGATCTTCTTCCCTCGCCCTATTCCGGGCATCCAGAAAGGTTGTTCACCATGAACAACGACAACAAGCCGCAGGACGGCCAGCGTCAGAATCAGGCTCCGCAGCAGGCCCAGCAGGGTGACAGCGGCAAGTCCCAGCCGAACGCGCCCGACAAGGATGCGCGCAAGCTGCAGGAAGAGCAGGAGCAGGAAAAGCGCAAGCAGCAGCAGGCAGGCGAAGAGGCCCACCCCAAGAGCCCCAGCTGACAGCTGAGCGCTTCGACAAGGCCTGATGGTCTTGCCATGGAAGGCCGCCTGCCAGGGCGGCCTTTCCCTTGTCAGCGCCGCAGATCTCCGCCGCGCAAACGAAAAGGGCCGCCCAACCGGACGGCCCCTTCGTATCTCGGTGCGGCGAATGCCTTAGCCGACGATTTCTTCCGGCTTGAAGAAGAAGGCGATTTCGATCGCCGCATTCTCTTCCGAATCCGAACCGTGCACCGAATTGGCTTCGATCGATTCGGCCAGTTCCTTGCGGATCGTGCCCGGCTCGGCATTGGCGGGGTTGGTTGCGCCCATGATGTCGCGGTTGCGCTTCACGGCGTCTTCGCCTTCCAGCACCTGCACCACCACCGGGCCGCTGATCATGAATTCGACCAGTTCGCCGAAGAAGGGGCGTTCCTTGTGGACGGCGTAGAAGCCTTCGGCCTGTTCGCGGCTCATGTGGATGCGCTTGGAAGCGACGACGCGCAGGCCGGCTTCTTCCAGCATCTTGGTGACGGCGCCGGTCAGGTTGCGGCGCGTGGCGTCGGGCTTGATGATCGAGAAGGTGCGGGTAACCGCCATGGGATTGTTCCTTGTGCGAGTTCTGGAGAGCATTGCGCAACCCAGTGGATTCCGGGCGCGCCACTAGCGCCCCAGCGCCGCGGGGGCAAGTCAAAGCGTCCCTGAAACGGTCCCTATTTGCCGCTTGCCTGCGCCAGCGAGATGCTGGCGGTGGTCTTCCCATCGTCATTGGGCGAAGTGTTGAGCGAGAAGGTCAGACCGGCCTTGGTCTCCCCGCCGATGATCTGCACTTTGTTCATCTTCATTTCGGAGCTGATTTCCACCCCGGCGGCGGCGGCCTGCTTGCGATAGAACGCCACTACCTCGTCCGGGCTGGCGTTGGTGGCCATGATCACATTGATGTTTGAACCCTGATCATGGGTCATGGTGGCGTTGGTGACCACTTCCGAACCGGGATAGATCGTGAAACCCGCCGGCAGCTTGAGATCGGACGCATCGGAGCCGGACTTGAGGTTGAATTCCCCGTCCTTGCTCTTGATCGTCATCGAGCCGCCATCGCCGGAATTGTCGACCGTATATTCGGCCGTGCCGTCCTTGGTCTCGATCGTGCCGGACTTTTCGGACCCGCACGCCGCCAGCGCCAGCGCGCCGCACAGGATCACCAGATTCCGCATCGCCTTCTCCCTGCTCCACAACAAGGACGGATTTGTCCGCCCTCGCCCGGCCAAGGTCAAGCCCCCGGGATCAAGCCTGCCTAAGGCCCTTCGCGCCAGCGGCCGTTCTCCAGCTTCCAAAAGCGGCGCTCCACGTCCTCGGCATTGCCGAGTTGGCGCCATGCGCCGCGCGCGCCCTCGATCGCGGCGTCGCCGAACAGCAGGAAGGCGCGGCTGAACGCAGTGCCTTCATCCCGCCACTGCCCATCTGCGAACATCACCATGCGCGCGCCGTTCGCGGCATCGCAGTCCGGGGCGAGCAGGATCGGCTGGCGCGCAGCATGAGGCTCCCCCGCAAAGCCATGGGCGAGGAATTCCTCGCCCGCTTCGGCCCACAGGGCGGAGGAGACGGCACGCAATTGCGCATCTTCCCGCGAGACGACCAGCAGCTTCTCCCCCGCCTGGCGCACCTTGGCCGCCAGCAGCGGAACGGTCCGCTCGGCGGCCTCGGTGCCCAATTGGTAGAAGTCGACCCGCATGGGCTGGACCTCAGCCCTCGATCACGTCGCGCACATAGCGGTCGAGCAGGCGCACGCCATAGCCGGTCGCGCCCTTTTCCCAGGTGGCGCCGGGCTTGTCGGCCCAGGCCATGCCCGCGATGTCGAGATGCGCCCAGGGCGTGCCGTTCTCGATATAGCGCTGCAGGAACTGCGCCGCCGTGATCGAGCCGCCATAGCGCGGACCGACGTTCTTCATGTCGGCAATCGGGCTGTCGATCAGCTTGTCGTACGCCGGGCTCAGCGGCATCCGCCAAAGCTTATCGCCGGTGGCATCGCCCGCAGCGGCGAGGTCGGCGGCCAGCACATCGCTGTTGGAGAAGATACCCGCCTGTTCATGGCCCAGCGTGATCACCATCGCGCCGGTCAGCGTGGCAAGATCGACGATGGCGGAGGGCGCATATTCGCGCTGCACCCAGGTAAGCGCATCGCACAACACCAGCCGCCCTTCGGCATCGGTGTTGATCACTTCGATCGTCTGGCCGGACATGGAGGTAACTACGTCGCCCGGGCGCTGGGCGTTGCCGTCGGGCATGTTCTCCACCAGCCCCAGCACGCCGATCACATTGGCCGCCGCCTCGCGCTTCGCAATGGCCAGCATCGCGCCCGCCACGGCACCGGCACCGCCCATGTCCCACTTCATTTCCTCCATGCCCGCCGCGGGCTTGATGGAAATGCCGCCAGTGTCGAAAGTGACGCCCTTGCCCACGAAGGCCACCGGCGCTTCGCCCGGCTTGCCGCCATTCCAGCGGATCGCCAGCAGGCGCGGCTTGCGGGCAGAGCCCTGCGCCACACCCAGCAGAGCGCCCATGCCGAGCGCGGCCATCTGGGTTTCGTCCAGCACCAGCAATTCGGCTCCGGTGCCGGCGAAGCGGGCCTGGCAGCGTTCCACGAAGCTTTCCGGATAAATGATATTGGCCGGTTCGGTCACCAACTCGCGCGTGAATTCCACGCCCTCGGCCAGCGCCTGGAGCACATTCCACGCCGCTTCCGCGCCATTGGGAGCGGGGGTGACGATGATTTCAGCAAGGCTTGCCTTCTGTTCGTCCTTCAGGCGAGTGCGATAGGCGTCATGCCGCCAGCTGCGCAGACGCAGGCCCAGCAGCACCGAGGCCGCCTGCCCGCCGGAAAGGCCCGCCCGCGACAGGTCCAGCGCCATGGCCGTCTCACCCGAGGTGAGGAAACGCGCCGCCAGCGCGGCACCGGCCCGCTCCAGCGCGGAATCGCGGTCGGCCGCGCCGGGCTGGCCCGCGCCGGCGAGCGCAAGGCGCAGCACGGTGCCATCGCGCTCCACGAATGTCTCGAACAATTGGCCGGCCTTGCCGCTGAAGCGGGCAGCACGCGCACCCTCCACTACCGAGGCTTCGAGATCGGCAGGCAGCGCGTCCTGATCGACGATAATCGCGCGCAGGCGGGGGAGGAGAACTTCGGGAGCAGTGGAGAATGTGAACTTCATGGAAACTCCGGGTATGGCGATTTGCAGCTCTGGTCAGTATGCGGCAGGGCGAAAAATCCTCACGCCGCGCGCTACACATGGCGTTGCAGTTAAGACCCGCCGATGCGATAGGCAAGCCATGGTCCCTCCCCCGCAGTACCAACTGCAGACACTGAATGATTGTCCTTCCGCCTTGCGCGCAGCGCATGGCGTGCGCCTGCGCGCCGCCGCGCTGGCCCTGGCCGCCGCCTCATTAGGTTGGTCGCTGCCCGCTTCGGCGCAGGACACCGGTGAGGCAGGCGATGCCGGACAGAAGGCGGAAGAGCCGCGCGAAGTCGCCTTCGAGGCGAACGAGCTGAGCTATGACACCGATAATGAGATCGTCACCGCGTCCGGCAATGTCATTATGCGCAGCGGCGAGCAGTCGGTGCGCGCGGACCGGGTGAGCTGGGATCGGCGGGCCAACATGATCACCGCCTTCGGCAATATCCGCTTCGTCGATGCCGACGGCAATGTGCTCTATACAGATACGCTGACGCTGAGCGACGATCTGCGCGTGGGGGCCATGCAGAACATGCTGCTGGCCCTGCGCGAAGGCGGCAGGCTGGCGGCGAATACCGGCGAGCGGGTGGATGACGGCACCGTAGTGCTGACCAACGCCGCCTATTCGGCCTGTGCGGTGGAGGACGACAATGGCTGCCCCCGCACGCCCAGCTGGCGGATCGTGGCGGAACGGGTGGTCTATGATCCCGAAGCGAACCGCGTGCGCTTCAAGGGTGCGATGCTGGAGCTGTTCGGCAAACGGCTGATCCCCATGCCCAAGCTGGAAGTGGCGACCGACGGTCGGGCCATTTCCGGCCTGATGATTCCGAATTTGCGCATTTCTCCGTCCAACGGCGTGGAAATCAGCGAAAGCTATTACCTGCGTCTGGCCGATAATCAGGACATTGCCGTGACCGGCTATGTCTATACCGAGGCGCCGCCGATGATCGGCGCGCAATATCGTGCGCTGACGGAAAAGGGCGCCTTCCAGCTTACCGGCTATGCCACGCGAAGTGCGCGCATTCCCATCGGGTCCGAGACCCAGACTGTCACGCAGCAGGACTGGCGCGGCTATTTCTTCGGCAATGGACGGTTCCAGCTATCCCCCGAATGGAGCGTTACCGCATCGGCCCGCGTGGCGAGCGACCGCACCTTCCTGCGCCGCTACGATATCAGCCGCGACGATCGCCTGCGTTCGACCTTCAATGTCGAGCGGATCGACGACACATCCTATCTCACTATCCAGGGCTGGGCCACGCAGACACTGCGTTCGGGAGATTCACAGGGCCAGGTGCCGATCGTCCTGCCGATGATCGATTATCGCCGCCGCCTCGACGATCCGGTGCTGGGCGGCAAGATCCAGCTGCAGCTCAACAGCCTGGCGATCACCCGCACCAATGGCCAGGATACGCAGCGCGCCTTTGTCGGGGCGCAGTGGGATATGCGCCGCATTACCTCGATGGGGCAGGAAATCACCCTCACCGCACTGGTGCGGGGCGATATCTATCATTCGGACCAGAACGAGCTGACCTCCACCGTGATCTATCGCGGCGATCCGGGCTGGCAGACGCGCGGCGTGGCGCTGGGCGCGCTGGATGTGAAATGGCCCCTCGTGGGCGAATTCATGGGCGGAACGCAGGTGTTCACCCCCCGCTTCCAGATCGTGGCGAGCCCGCAGATCGCCAATCTGGCGGTTCCGAACGAGGATGCTCGCGCGATCGATCTTGAGGATTCCAACCTCTTCGCACTCAACCGCTTCCCCGGTTACGACCGCGTGGAAGACGGGGTGCGCTTTACCCTTGGCTTCGATTGGCAGTTCAACGCGCCGGGCCTGAAGATCAAAACCACGGTGGGCCAGTCCTACCGGCTCACCACCGATCTCACCCTGTTGCCCGACGGCACCGGCATTTCGGAGCGTGTATCGGACTTCGTGGGCCGCACAGAAGTGCGCTACAAGGATTTCCTCAAGGTCACGCATCGCTTCCGGCTGGACAAGGACAATCTGGCCGTGCGCCGCAACGAGTTCGACCTTACCGTGGGTTCGAACCGCACCTATTTCGAAGCCGGCTATCTGCGCCTCAACCGCGATATCGCGGCGGGGATCGAGGATCTGCAGGACCGTGAGGAATTGCGCGTGGCGGGCCGCGTGGCCTTTGCCAAATATTGGTCGGCCTTCGGATCGGCAGTGGTCAATCTGACCGATCGCAATGAAGACCCGACGCTGACTTCCGACGGCTTCGAGCCGCTGCGCACCCGCCTGGGCTTTGCCTATGCCGACGACTGCCTGGAACTGGGCTTCACCTGGCGGCGGGACTATGTGGCAAGCGGCGACGCGCGCAAGGGCAACACTTTCCAGGTCCACATCGCGCTGAAGAATCTGGGCTTCTGATTCCCGCTGGGGGACGGCGGGTGGCGCCAATGGGGCAAGCCCGTTGGCAGAGTTGCGCAAACACGCTATCCGCCCCAATCTGCAGGGGACGCTCAGCTTCGGTTAAGCCGCAAAAGGCGAACCGGAATGGCAAAGAATGGCGCGGCATTGCGCCGCTGACGGGACATAGTGCGTGATCAAGACGGCCAAGAATCTGCTCAATACCGGACGCGGCATCACGGTGGCGGCCCTGCTCGGCTGCTCGACCCTCGCGGGGGTCACCGCCCTGCACGCACAAAGCGAAACCGCCGATAGCAACGATCCATTCAACCTTCCCTCATCGATCGTGATGCTGGGCAGCGAAAACCCGAACCTTCGCAAGGCGACTGCGGTGGTGAACGGCTTCGTCATCACCGGCACCGATATCGACCAGCGCGTGGCGCTGGTGCTGGATGCCAACAAGCAGGAAATCTCGCCGGAGGAACTCCAGCGCCTCAGGATGCAGGTGCTGCGCAATCTGATCGACGAAACGCTGCAGATTCAGGAAGCCAAGGCCCTGGAAATCGAAGTCACCAAGAGCGAGGTCGACCAGACCTATGAGCGTGTGGCGACACAGAATTTCAGCCAGAGCAAGGGCGAACTCGACGCCTATCTGAAGAAGATCGGCTCTTCCACGGCCTCGCTCAAGCGCCAGATCGAAGGCGAAATGGCGTGGCAACGCATTCAGCAGCGTAACATTCAGCCCTTCATCAGCGTGTCCGAGGAAGAGGTGAACGAATTGCTCGAGCGCCTGAAGGCCGCGAAGGGCACCGAGGAATACCGGATCGGCGAAATCTATCTCGCCGCTTCTCCCGAAAACGAGCAGGCGGTTGCCGAGAACGGCCGCAAGATCATGGAACAGCTCCAGCAGGGCGGCAGCTTCGTGGCCTATGCGCGGCAATATTCGCAGGCCTCCAGCGCGGCTGTCGGCGGCGATCTGGGCTGGATTCGCCTGCCCTTGCTTCCGGCGGAGCTGGCAGCGGCAGCGCGGCAGATGCAGCCCGGCCAGCTTGTCGGCCCCGTGAAGGTACCGGGCGGCTTCTCGCTGCTCTATCTGATCGACAAGCGGCAGGTCCTCACCGCCGATCCGCGCGATGCGACGCTGAGCCTGAAGCAGATTTCGATCTCCTTCCCGGCGGGCACCACGCAAGAACAGGCCAATGGCCGAATCGCGGATTTCGGCGCCAATGTCGCAAAGATGCGCGGTTGCGGCGATGCCGATGCGATCGCGAAGGAAATGGGCGCTGACGTGGTCTCGAACGACCAGATCGCCGCTCGCGCCCTGCCCGAGGCCCTGCAGGATGCCCTGCTGAAGCTGTCGGTCGGCCAGGCAACCCCGCCCTTCGGCTCGGTGGACGATGGCGTGCGCGTGCTGATGCTGTGCGGGCGCGACGACCCCCAGGTGGATAGTGGCCCCAGCTTCGAGCAGCTGATGAACCAGCTTGAAGACGAACGCGTCAACAAGCGCTCCCAGCGTTACCTGCGCGACCTGCGCCGCGACGCGATCATCGAGTATAATTGAGCGCCCGATGGCGGCGCTGGCGGCCTCTCTGGGCGATCCCGCCGGGATCGGGCCCGAGCTGCTGTGCGAGGCCTGGGCCGCCCGTAAACAGGCGGCACTGACGCCATTCTTCGCGGTGGGCGGCGAACATCTGCTGGCCGCCGCGGCCGCCCGGCGCGGGGTCGAAACCCCGATCGTGGCGATCTCCGATCCGGCCGACGCTGCCGATGCCTTTGCCGAAGGCCTGCCCGTGCTGGGCGACGAGGATGGGGACTATTTCCCCGGCGAACCCGATATGGACGGGGCAAGGCTGGCCCTCGCCTCGCTAACCAGAGCCGCCGCGCTGGCGGTGGCAGGCAAGGCTTCGGGGATCGTCACCGGCCCGATCTCCAAGGCGTTGCTGGCCGAAGTGGGCTTCACCTTCCCCGGCCAGACCGAATTCGTGGCCCACGCCTGCGGCGTTGCTGCCGAAGATGCGGTGATGATGCTCGCCGGGCCGCAGCTAAGGACCGTGCCGCTCACCGTCCATTGCGCCTTGTCGGAAGTGCCGGGGCGGCTCTCCATCGACCTGATCCTGCGCCGTAGCCGGATCGTCGCCCGCTCGCTCGCCCGCGATTTCGGGCTGACCGATCCCCGCCTCGCCATCGCCGCGCTCAATCCCCATGCGGGCGAAGGCGGCAAGTTCGGGGATGAGGAACAGCGCATCATCGCCCCCGCCATTGCAGCCCTGCGCGCCGAGGGGATCGACGCCACCGGCCCTCACCCAGCCGATGCGCTGTTCGCCCCGCATGAGCGCGGCAGATATGACGTGGCACTGTGCATGTATCACGATCAGGCACTGATCCCGCTGAAGGCGCTGGATTTCGACAATGGCGTGAACGTCACTCTGGGCCTGCCGATCATCCGCACCTCGCCCGATCACGGCACTGCTTTCGGGATCGCTGGCAAGCGCATCGCCCATCCGGGCGCGACCATCGCCGCGATCCGCATGGCCGGCGAATGCGCCACGCGCCGCGCCCGCGAATCCCACGCCGCATGAGCCTTCCGCCCTTACGCGATGTGATTGCCCGCCACGGGCTCAGCGCGTCCAAGGCGCTGGGCCAGAACTTCCTGTTCGACGAGCAATTGCTGGACCGGATCGCCGCCATTCCCGGCGACCTGAAAGATCGCGCGGTGCTGGAAGTCGGCCCCGGCCCCGGCGGCCTCACGCGGGCACTGCTGCGCGCGGGCGCAAGGGTGACAGCGATCGAAATGGACAAGCGCTGCCTGCCTGCGCTGGCCGAGCTTTCCGATGCCTTCCCCGGCCAATTGACCGTGATCGAGGGCGATGCGCTGAAATTCTCCCCCGCCGATCTGTTCGGGACGGAGCCTTACGATGTGGTCGCCAATCTGCCCTATAATGTCGGCACGGCGCTGTTCGTAGGCTGGCTTTCGGGCGAGAGCTGGCCACCGCAATGGCGCTCGCTCACGCTGATGTTCCAGCTCGAAGTGGCGGAACGGATCGTGGCGAAGGAAGCGAGCGATGCCTATGGCAGGCTGGCGGTCCTCGCCCAGTGGCGATCCGAGGCGAAGCTGGCGATGAAGGTCCACCGCAGCGCCTTCACGCCCCCACCCAAGGTGATGAGCGCCATCGTTCATGTCATTCCCGCCGCCATGCCCGAGGGCGTTTCCGCGCGAATGCTGGAACGGGTGACGGAGGCCGCCTTCGGCCAGCGCCGCAAGATGCTGCGCCAGAGCCTGAAAGGGCTGCCCGGTGCGGTGGAAGTACTGGAGCAGCTCGGCATAGATGCGCAGCGCCGGGCCGAGACGCTGAGCGTCACGGAATTCGTGTCTATCGCGCGTGCGCTAACTGGCTGACTTCCGCTCCGGACAGCGCATTTTCCACGCTGTGGAACGATCCCATGGCCGAACCCACGAAATCCGCGACATAGAACGTCCCCGCTGCGGCTGCGGCGAAGACGATCGCGAATTCGATCCGCCGGATCAGCCCGCCTCCGCTCGCGGCAGCGGCAACGGCCTGCTCGGACGAGCGAACCGGCGCGCGCGCCCCGTGCTTTAGCTCCCCCTCGCCGGAAATCAGGCCGATCACGCTGATCCGGTCTCGAAAGGCGATGCCGAAACGGCGCGAGCCAGACCATTTCACCTGGCCGACCAGATTATTGCGGCCCACCACCAGCTCCACGATCTCCCCGCGCGGGGGTGCCTGGTCGACGCTGGCGGAAAGGCCCCGGGTGGAAAGATCGACGATGCACGCATCGCGCTCCGGCCCCGCACCCCGCAGGCGCGCCCGGATCATGACCTTGGTACGGTCCTCAATTCTTGGTGTATGCGCCACCAAGCCGGGCTCCCTTTAACCTTTGCATATAAGGTCGCACGCAAAGCTTGTGGTTCGGTTAAGGCGCCCGGCGTTAAGCAAGTATAGGTTTTATCGGAACTTTCCGGCGAGCGAATGCAATGATACCAATTTGCGGAATTGGGGGGGCCAATATGCAACTGCGGCAACTTTCCGGCATTTTCCTGCTCGTTCTGTCCGCAGTTCCGCAGGTAGCGGCAAGCAAGACTCCAACTGTTCTTGCTCCTGCTGGGGCGTGGACCCTTGACTATGCCCCAGAGCGCTGCAGCCTGGTCCGCCGCTTCGGAGACGACAAGAAGAGCGTCGTTCTCCAGATCGACTCTTATGGCTCGCGCAGGCAATTCCGCGTCCTTGTATCCGGAGATTACGTACCGTCATCGAACAGGCCATCGGGCGAGATCGACTATAAATTTACTCCCGATCAGGACTATCGCCGAAACCAGCCAGCCCTCCTGGGGAAGTCAGGAAAATCCAATGCCTCGTCGTTCGGCGCGTCATTTCTTCCAGCCGACATTGCCCATGAAGATATATCGGAAATGAGCAGGGAGGAGATTTTCCGCCGAGGCGCCGAGCCGGAGGTGATCCAGCCGGAATTCGAGCAGGCAACCGATTCCATGACGCTGAGGCTGGGCCGGTGGCAGGAAATCGACTTACGTCTGGGAAAAATGGACAAGCCGCTGACCGCGCTTCGCGCCTGTGTTGACGATCTTTATACCTCCTGGGGCATCGACCCGGAGCTACAACGGAGCCGAACCAGATCCCCGATCCCTGACATGAAGTCGGTCAAGAAAGTCATGGACCACTATCCGCCCCAAATGGTGTATGGTGGAATGAGTGCCTATCTCTCCGTCAGGATCATGGTCGATGCGCAGGGTCAGGCCAGTTCCTGTGTCGTGCAGAACGAATCCGTGGACAAGGCCTTCAAGACCGCAGTTTGCGACAATTTGGCCAACCACTTCGAACCGGCGCTGGATGCCGATGGCAAACCAATGGCCAGCTTCTACCAGACAAGCGTGATCTACTTAATAAACTGATCGTCGCCCCTATTCCGCCGCCGGCTCCTCAGCCGCGCAGGGATAGGCGGTGGTCAGTGCGTTGATCACCATGCTGACGGCGGAGAAATTGCGCTGGTTGGATTCCAGATAGTTCAGAACCGTCTGGCGCAGTTCCTCGGCTTCCACCACGTCGCCCGCGCAGATCGACGGATTGATGACCTCGATATCCTTCATATAGGTCACCGTATCGTAGACGCCCATGATGTATTCCGCGCATAATTCGCCCTGGGCGTCGTCATCTGAACTGCAATTGGCGTAGAGTTGCTCTGCAGTCCTGAAGACGCCGCTCGACGGGGTTGCGTCCTCCGACTGGGCATTGGCCGCGCTGCCGGCCAGCGCCAGTGCAAGCATTGCGGATTTGAGTGCGGTCGATGCTCGCATGGCATGCTCCTGTGGTTGCGGATCATGCGTAGCACAGCACCTGCGGCAGACCGAACGGCTATTGCGGCGCAGCGGGGGCGCCCGCCCCTTTTCTTCTTCCTCTGGCGCGCGCTTGCCCTAGAGGCGGCTCGACAGACGGAAATCGCCGTAGGAAACCCGAGGGATTCGCATGAACAAGCACTGGTCCTGCCTGGACGGCCTTAGAGGTGTCCTCGCGCTGGCCGTGGTGCTTCTGCATTTCGACGTGAATTTCCTTGTCCGCCAGCTGTTCGGAATGCCGGTGCTGTGGATCGATCTGTCGGTGGACGTGTTCTTCCTGCTGTCGGGCTTCGTGCTCACCCATTCGGTCCGCCATGGCACAACCTTCCGCACTTTCGCGGCCAAGCGCCTGCTGCGGCTGATGCCGGTCTATTATATCACCACGCTGGCCGCCGTGCTGGTGGTGCCTGCCCTGCCGAAAGACCTGTGGGCGGAACTGCTGGTGGCGGGGCCGTTCCTGTCCCGCAACCCGGTCAATTTCCCGGCCTGGAGCATCTGTTTCGAACTCTATCTGCCACTGCTGGCGGTGCTGCTTCCGGTGAGGCTTCCCCAGAGGCTTGTCCGCCCCGCGCTGGTTCTGGCGCTGCTGGGCAGCGGGTTATGCATGATGTATTTTCAGGAAGGCCGGATCATGTATGCGCCGCGCGCGATCTTCGGCCTGGCGGCCGGGCATCTGCTCTATCGCGCGAAGCTGAGCCTCGATCTTCCGTTCGACCTGCTCGCCCTGTCCACCATCGGCCTGATCCTGGCTGCCTGCTTCGCGCCGCCGCTGGTGTTCCTCATCCCCATCGCGGCATCGGCGGCAATCCTTGCCGGAACCCGCGCGCAAGGCCCGCTGTTCTCAAGCCCGCCAGCGCAATGGCTGGGTTCGATTTCCTACACGCTCTATCTCGTCCACGTGCCGGTCCTCTATGCGCTGGGCGTTTTCTTCGGCCCGGAGGCGGGGCAGAATCCGGTGGCGAAGCTGACTGGCCTCGCGGCATCGCTGATCCTCGCGACTGTGCTTACGAAGGTGGTGGAGCGTCCGGCGATGGCGCTTTCGGCGCGGTTGTTTCCGAGGGGTGCGGGCGGAGGGTGTGGCCCTTCATCCTTCTCCCGTTGACGGGAGGAAGCGACGCTGGCTTGCAGTCAACGCTGGCACACTGAGTGGTCCAGCCAAACTGATGTTGCGGCACTTCACCCTCCTTGCGCAACCAAATGGAAATTTGGAACATCAACTCCATAATGGAAGGAAATTAATTTCTAATAACAATATAATAATATGAATTTACTGGAAAAAATCAATTGATGCATAGGTCAACGGATTTTGACATAGATAGATATTTTGATAGCCTTTTCTCCTCTCAAGACAGATCTGATGCTCTCCATCATTTCCAAATCGCAGGAGGAAATTTCCATGAAGAAAGCGATTGTCTCAGCATTGGGGACGGCCGTCATTGTGCTCGCGATGGCGCAAGCAGCTCCCGCTTTTGCTCAGAGAAATAAGGCCATCGAAGCAGCAATTAATGACTGCCAACGCAACTGGCAGGCTTATGGCTTCCCAAGCATCAGCGCCTGCGTAATTGCTACCGTTCTGCCTCCCGACCCTGCGCCGGGCGAGGAAGAAGCCATGTGCGCAGCGCTCCTAGCGTACGGAATACATTGCTAGCGCAGCTTGGATGAGGGTGCCCGCGTTCTCGATAGACAGGAAACCCTCACCCAACTCCGACTAGACCGTTCCGGCCAAGCCTGCGTATCCCTCTCCCGTTAACGGGAGAGGGTTTGTCACCCCGCCTTCTTCTTCAACCTCCAGGCATGGAGCAACGGCTCGGTATAGCCGCTGGGCTGGTCCACGCCCCTGAACACCAGATCGCAGGCCGCCTTGAAGGCAAGGCTGGTTTCCCAATTACCGGCCATCGGCTCATAGGCGGGATCGCCCGCATTCTGGGCATCGACCTTGGCGGCCATGCGCCGGAGCGAGTCCATCACCTGTTCCGGCGTGGCAATGCCGTGGAGCAGCCAATTGGCCATGTGCTGGCTGGAAATACGCAGAGTCGCGCGGTCTTCCATGAGGCCTACATCGTTGATGTCCGGCACCTTGGAACAGCCGACGCCCTGATCGATCCAGCGCACGACATAGCCCAGCAGGCCCTGCGCATTATTGTCCAGCTCGGCGCGCACTTCCTCCTCGCTCCAGTTCGCGCCTTCGGCCAGCGGAATGGCAAGCAGCGCGTCGAGGCCCGGCGCGGGCGGCAGGCTCTTCTGGATTTCGAACACATCGGCGCGGTGATAATGCAGCGCATGGAGCACGGCGGCCGTGGGGGACGGCACCCAGGCCGTGCTGCCGCCCGCCTTCAGATGGCCGATCTTTTCCTGCATCATCGCCGCCATCCGGTCAGGCGCGGCCCACATGCCCTTGCCGATCTGCGCCTTGCCCGAAAGCCCGCAGGCAAGCCCGATGGCGACATTGCGCTTCTCATAGGCATCAAGCCATGGTGCACCCTTCATATCGGCCTTGCGGACCATCGGCCCGGCCTGCATCGAAGTGTGGATCTCGTCGCCCGTCCGGTCGAGGAAACCGGTATTGATGAAGGCTATGCGATCCTTCACCGCATGAATGCAGGCGGCCAGATTGGCGGAAGTGCGGCGTTCCTCATCCATCACGCCAACCTTGATCGTGTGGCGTTCCAGCCCCAGCAGATCTTCCACGGCGTCGAACAGATCATTGGTGAAGGCGCATTCCGCCGGCCCATGCTGCTTGGGCTTCACGATATAGATGCTGCCTTCGCGGCTATTGGCCCAGCGGCTCTTGCCTTCAAGATCCAGCGTGGAAATGGCGCTGGTAAACACCGCATCCATGATCCCTTCGGGAATCTCCCCGCCATCGGGCAGCAGGATCGCCGGGTTGGTCATCAGATGGCCGACATTGCGCACGAACAGCAGGCTGCGGCCCATCAGGGCCAGCATCTCACCCCCGGTGCGCTGGACCATGATATCGTCATTCAGCGTGCGGGTGACTGTCTTGCCGCCCTTCTCGAATGTGTCGGACAGATCGCCCCGGATCACGCCCAGCCAGTTGCGATAGGCGGCCAGCTTGTCTTCCGCATCCACCGCCGCGATCGAATCCTCCAGATCGACGATAGTGGTCAGCGCGGCCTCAAGCCGGATGTCGGAAATGCCGGCCTTGTCGGTCTTGCCCACGGGGTGCTGATCATTGAACACCACCTGGATCAGCAGGCGATTGTGGCGGAAGACGATGGAATCTTCCGTCTCGCCCACCAGCTGACTGACATCGGCCAGCGGAATTGCCGGGTCCGGCCCTTCCAGATCGGCCCAACTGCCCTTGAACAAAGGTAGCGCCTCGTCGAGGAAAGCCCGCCCCGCCGCGACCACCGCCGCACCGCGCGCCGGATCGTAGCCCGGGCCAGTGGCAGGCGGCGCATCCAGCGCATCCGTGCCGTAAAGCGCATCGTAAAGGCTGCCCCAGCGGGCATTGGCGGCGTTCAGCAGGAAGCGGGCATTGAGCACCGGCACCACCAGCTGCGGCCCCGCCAGAGTGGCGATTTCCGCATCGACATTCTTCGTGCCTATTTTGAACGGCGCGGGTTCGGGCACCAGATAGCCGATCTCGCGCAGGAACAATTCATAGGCCGCCGGATCATGCGGCTTGCCGCGCCGTTCCTTGTGCCATGCATCGATACGGGTCTGGAAATCGTCGCGAATGGCCAGAAGCTGCCGGTTGCGCGGCACGAAGGCCTCGCAGATCGAGGCGAAGCCCTGCCAGAATTCCTCCGCATCGCGATCGAGCGGGGCCAGCACTTCGTTTTCCAGGAAGGCGGCCAGCGCCGCATCCACCTGCAACCCGCCGCGATCGACCCGCTCACTCATCTGCCTTCTCCTCAATCAAATCCATATTTAATTAGCGTGCTAACTAGCAACCTTTCTCGCGGCGGCCAGAGCTTTTCCGGCACATGCATCTCACAAGGGGTTGGAGAGCGCCACCGAGGAAGTTAGAGATGGTTTCGTATGCAACAGCTATCGCCATTTTCCGGGGCCCGACTGCTCGACATTATCGACGCGCCCGCCATGCTCGCCCAGGTCGAACGCTGGGCCGCAATCAACAGCGGCACGGCAAACCTTGCCGGACTCGCGGCGGTGGCTGGCGAACTGGCCGATGCCTTCTCTGCCCTGCCCGGCGAAGTGACGCTGGAGGAACCCGCCCCCGTCACCGCCATCGCGCCTGACGGGCGGGAGGTGCCGAAGGAGCACGGCCGCCACATGGTGCTGCGCGTCCGCCCTGAAGCGGAACGACGTTTCCTTTTGACCGGCCATATGGACACGGTGTTCCCGGTGGACCATCCGTTCCAGTCGCTCACCTGGCTGGATGCCGATACGCTCAACGGCCCCGGTACGGCCGATATGAAGGGTGGCTTGAGTGTCATTCTCGCCGCGCTCGGTGCTTTTGAGCACACGGCAGAGGCGGCGAAAATCGGCTATGACGTGATGATCAATTCGGATGAGGAGACCGGCTCGCTCTCCTCCGCACCGCTGATTTCCGCGCTTGCGAGCGGGAAATATGCCGCGCTGACCTATGAACCCTCCGCCCTGCCCGACGGCACCCTCGCCCACGCCAGGGGGGGCAGCGGGAACTACTCCGTGACCGTTACCGGCAAATCCGCCCATGCCGGGCGCAACCCCCAGGAAGGGCGCAACGCCGTGGTCGCAGCCGCGCGTCTGGCGGTGGCGCTGAAGGCGCTCGACCATGCCGGGCTCAGCGTCAATCCGGCGAAGATCGAGGGCGGCAGCGCCAATAATGTCGTGCCCGATCACGCCGTTCTCCGCTTCAATATCCGCCCCCGCTCCACCGAGGCAGCGGAGGGCTTCCAGGCCGCTTTCGCCGCCCTGCTGGCCGAGATTTCCGGCGAGCTGGAAGTATCGTTCCACGTCCAGGGCGGGATTACCCGGCCGCCCAAGCCGGTGGACGAACGGGCGCAGAAATTGTTCGATCTTGTAAAGGCTTGTGGCGCAGAATTGAACCAGACTCTCAATTGGCAAGACAGCGGCGGGGTGTGCGATGGCAACAATATCGCCGCCTGCGGCGTGCCCGTGGTCGATACGATGGGCGTACGCGGCGGTTCTATCCATTCGCCGCATGAATTCATGATCGTTTCCTCGCTTCGCGAGCGCGCGGCCCTGTCCGCCCTCGTCCTTCAACGCCTGTCCGTAGGAGCTCCGCTTTGAGTTTTCGCCTGCGCGCCGCGACTGCCGCGGACCTTGAACCGCTGTACCAGATGGCCAAGCTGACCGGGGGCGGCTTCACCAATCTGCCGCCCGATCGCAAAGCTCTCGCCGCCAAGCTGGAGCGTGCCCAGAAGGCCTTCACCCGCCCCGATGGCGAGATGGCCGACGAGGTGTTCGTACTGGTGCTGGAGAATGTGGAAACCCGCGAAGTGCGCGGCACCTGCCAGCTTTTCACGCAAGTGGGGCAGCTGTGGCCATTCTATTCCTATCGCCTCACCACGCTGACCCAGCATTCGCAGGAACTGGACCGCACGGTGCGCGCCGAATTGCTGAGTCTCGTCACCGATCTGGAAGGGTCGAGCGAGGTCGGCGGGCTGTTCCTCCACCCCAATGAGCGCGCCGGCGGGCTCGGCATGCTGCTCGCCCGCAGCCGCTATCTGTTCATCGCCATGCACCGCGCGCGCTTTGCCGACCGTATTCTGGCGGAACTGCGCGGGATTATCGACGAGCGCGGCGGCTCGCCCTTCTGGGACGGGGTGGCCGGGCGCTTCTTCGGTATGAGCTTTCAGGAAGCCGATTATTTCAACGCCATCAACGGCAACCAGTTCATCGCCGACCTCATGCCCAAGCACCCGGTCTATATCGCCATGCTGAGCGACGATGCGCGCGGCGCCATCGGCGTGCCCCACCCCACCGGCCGCGCGGCGATGCGGATGCTGGAGGCCGAAGGCTTCAGTTTCGAAGGCTATGTCGACATTTTCGACGGCGGCCCGACCATGACTGCCCGCACCGACAAGGTGGAAAGCGTCCGCAACTCGCGCAGTGCCGTGCTGAGCGGCACCGAGGCGGAGAAGGGCGAACAGGCGCTGATCGCCACCGGCCATCTCGATGGCTTCCGCTGCTGCTACGGTGCGCGCAGTTTCGACGAGGATGGCAAGATCCAGATCGATTCCCGCGCGGCCGATATCCTGGATGTGCAGCCCGGCGACGAGATCTGGAGCGTGGCGCGATAGGGCCGGAGGGAACGAGGATGCTGGTCGAGATCAATTTCGACGGGCTGGTAGGCCCGAGCCACAATTACGCCGGGCTGAGCCTGGGCAATCTGGCCGCCACCGCCCATGCGGGCGAGGTTTCCTATCCCCGCGCCGCTGCGCTGCAGGGCCTCGCCAAGATGCGCGGCAATATGGAGCTGGGGCTGGCACAAGGCTTCTTCGTGCCCCTGCCGCGCCCCAATCACCGGTTCCTGACCGAAATCGCCGCCGACGCACAGGCCGACCATGCCCTGGTCGCCGCCGCATGGTCCGCATCCTCCATGTGGACGGCCAATGCCGCGACGATCTCCCCCGCGCCCGATACGCGCGACGGACGCTGCCATGTGACTGCCGCCAATCTGGTGACCATGCCCCACCGCTTTCAGGAATGGCCGGATACGCTGCGCCAGTTGCAGCGGGCCTTTGCGGATGAACGTCATTTCGCGGTGCACGAACCGGTGCTGGCCTGTTTCGGTGACGAGGGCGCGGCCAATCACATGCGCCTGTGCCGCAGCCATGGCGAGCCGGGGGTGGAAATCTTCGTCTATGGCAGGCGCGGCGGCCCCTTCCCTGCCCGCCAGCACGAACAGGCGAGCCGCATCGTCGCCCGCCGCCATTGCCTCGATCCCGACAAGGTGCTGTTCGTCGAGCAGAACCCCGATGCCATCGCGGCGGGCGCCTTCCACAATGATGTGGTCGCCGTCGCGAATGAGCGGGTGCTGTTCACCCATGAACTCGCCTTTGCCGATCCTGCGAGCACCTATGCCGCAATCCGCGAGAAGCTGCCCGAGGCGGAGATCGTGATCGTCCCCGCCAGCGCCGTCAGCCTGGCCGAGGCAATCCGCACCTATCTGTTCAACGCCCAGCTCCTCACTCTGCCCGAGGGGGCGGGAATGGCGCTGGTGATCCCTCTGGAAGCGCATGAAAGCCCGGCCGTGCGCGGCTGGCTGGATGCGATGCTGGCGGGCAATGGTCCGATCCGCCGGGTGATCCCGGTGGATGTGAAGCAGAGCATGGCCAATGGCGGCGGCCCCGCCTGCCTGCGGCTGCGCGTGGTGGCCGATCCGCAGACCGTCGACCCGCGCTTCCTCCTCACCCCGGCCAAGGCTGAAAAGATCGCGGCGGTGGTGGAGGAATGGTGGCCTGCGCAGATCGATCCGGGCACGCTGGGCTCCGCCGCGCTGGAACAGGATGTGACGGGCGCGCGCCACCGATTGCTCGATGCGCTGGAGCTTTCGGAACTGGCCTGACGCTGTCGGACGGTTTTACAGAGCGGCAGGCCGTTAACCAGCCACTTGCGCGGATTTCCAAGTCTGGCATGATCGTTGCTCCTCAACGCGTTAAGGAAGAGGGGAACGCATGCTCGGCAAGGTCAGACGGCTGTTTACGATCAAGACGAAGGTCGAAGCCTTTCTGATCATCTATGCCCTGGCGCTTGGCGCAGTGGAGCGTGGCAGCGTCTATCTGGGGCAATATCCGGGCTTTGGCGGCAAACTGTTGTTCCTCGCCTGCACTGGCGCGGTGTTCATGGCGGGCGGCAAGATGCTCGACTGCCTGAAACTGGAACAGGAAAAGCGTGCGGCAGAAGCCGAAGCAACCGCGCAAACCTTCCGCTAACACCAATTTACTACCGTCGTCATTCCCGAGCAGGCGGGAATGACGAAAGATGAGCCGCGAACCACGTTCGCAGCCCCGCATGGGCGAAATGGCGCTGTATTCTGAGGTGGGGGATTCTGTTGCTAGGCTCCCCCGGGCCCCCGGTATCCGTTCTGTTGCCCGGTCGGTCCAACCGCGCTTTAGCTTTGTAAATTCAGGCCGTTAAGCCCTAGAATTACGCGGCAATAGCGAGTGCTTCATTGTCATTGGCACTTGTGAGTTTTGAGCCTTGAACGGGTTACTCAGCCCGGGCAAAAACGATGCTTTTCAACACACGTCGATCCTAGTTCGGCCCCGTCATTTTCCCCGTGACACCGGGGAAGGTGGTGGAGCCGCCGGGTACTGCCCCCGGGTCCGCTGTGTCTATTGCACATCGCAATTTATCACCATAGCCGGTCGAAACCGGCAGCCCCTATATAGGGGCGCTTTGCTGAATGGGAAGTGGCTGGCGACGGCCTGCAATCGAAACCCGAATTCTTCGTCATTGCGAGCGAGCAGCAATCGCGATGCAATCCGTCGCCCGGGCTTGACCCGGAAACCGCTGGCCCGCGTTAGCGTAACTACGCCAGCGATCCCGGCTTTCGCGGGGATGACGAAATGCGGCAGCTTATTCCCCCTACTTCTTCCCCCCTACTTCTTCCCCCCTACTTCTTCAGTGCGTCCCTGATTTCGGTCAGCAGGTCGATTTCGCTCGGCCCGGCGGGCGGCGGCGGCGCGGCGTCTTCCTTCTTGCGCAGCACCTTGTTCACCGTGCGCACCATCAGGAAGATCACGAAGGCCAGGATGAAGAAATTGATCACGGCCGACATGAAGGCTCCCCACGCCAGCACATTGGCCCCTGCAGCCTTGGCGGCGGCCAGCGGAGTGCCCGCGGCAACATCGCCGCTCAGCACGATATACTGGTCCGAAAAATCGACACTGCCCACGATCGCGCCCACCACCGGCATGATCAGACTATCCGTCAGCGACGTGACGATGGCGGAAAAGGCCGCGCCGATGATGACGCCAACCGCAAGGTCCATGACATTGCCGCGAGCGATGAACTCCTTGAATTCCTTAAACATCCCAGTCCCTTCCAAGCCTTTGACCAGACGGTTAGCCTGCCAGCTTTGCGCAATTGTCACAAGCCGGGACTATCCGGTTGTCCTTGAACACGGCACCCACCGTGCTATCTACGCAATACAGTAAGCCGCCCTTAGCAACCGGCGGCATGGAGGAACGATCGCCATGACCAGCTCGCTCACCGCCCGCATCACGCGCATCGCCGTCGTGGCCATTGCCGCGCTCGGCCTCGCCGCCTGCGGCATCAACAGCGTGCCGACCAAGGAAGAAGCCGCCAAGGCCCAGTGGGGCACGGTGGAAAGCGCCTATCAACGCCGCGCCGACCTGATCCCCAATCTCGTCGAGACGGTGAAGGCCGCCGCCGGCTCCGAAAACCAGATCCTGACCAATGTGGTGGAAGCCCGCGCCCGCGCGACTTCGATCAACATCACCACCGACGATCTTTCGAACCCCGAGGAATTCGCCAAGTTCCAGGCCGCGCAGAACCAGCTCACCCAGGCGCTGGGCCAGCTTCGCACCGTGGTGGAAGCCTATCCCCAGCTCCAGAGCCAGCAGGACTTCAAGGACCTGATGGTGGCGCTGGAAGGCGCGGAAAATCAGGTGAATGTGGAACGCATCCGCTACAACGAGAAGGCGCAGGACTATAATACCGAAATCCGCACCTTCCCGTCGATCATGGCCGCCAAGATCGTCTATGGTGCCAAGCCGATGGAATATTTCAAGGCCGATGAAGGCGCGAAGGAAGCCCCTAAGGTGGACTTCGGCGGCATGGCCGGCGCGCCTTCTTCCGCCGCCCCGGCGAAGTGAGGAGGCTGGCAAAGGCCAGGCTGTGACCCTGTCTCATCTGCGCGGCATCGCGCTCTCCGCGATAAACGCCCTGCTGGCAGTCATACTGCTGGCAGGGCTTGCCGCCCCGGCGCAGGCGGCTATGCCGCCACGCCCGGCCGGCCCTATCTATGACGGGGCCAATCTGATCCCCGATCAGCAGGAAGCCGCGATGGATGCGCGGCTGCGCGATTACAACGCGAAGACCGGCAACGCGGTGATCGTGGCGACAGTGCCCAGCCTCGATGGCGATGCGATCGAGCCCTACGCCACCAGGCTCTATGAAACCTGGGGCATTGGCGGGAAGGAGCGTGACACGGGCGTTCTGCTGCTGGTCGCGCCCAATGAACGCAAGGTGCGGATCGAGGTCGGCTATGGCCTCACCCCCTATATTACCGACATTCTTTCTGGCCGGATCATCCGCAATGAGGTCACGCCCCGGTTCAAGGCTGGCGACATGCCCGGCGGGATCGAGGCAGGGGTGAACGCCATCGTCACCCAGCTCGACCGTTCGCCCGAAGATGCAAAAGCCATAGCGGAAGCGGCGGAGGCAGCAGAGAAGGCGCGCCAGTCCGATTCCGCCCCCAGCATCGCCGGGATCATCTTCTGGATCGTGCTGATCGTGTTCTTCGCGCTGGTCTTCGGCCGGCGGAACAAGGGCCAGCGTCGCAGCGGCTTCGGCAGCGCGGTGGGCAATATCATCCTGTGGGAAGCGCTCAACGCCGCGACGCGCGGTGGTGGGCATCATGACGGATGGGGTGGCGGCGGAGGCGGCGGTTTCGGCGGCGGCGGTGGAGGCGGCTTCGGCGGCTTCGGCGGCGGCATGTCGGGCGGCGGCGGCGCCTCGGGCAGCTGGTAGGGGAACGGCCATGGCACGCATCAACCTCTCGGAGGAAGAACACCGCAAGGTGAGCGACGCGGTCGCGGAAGCCGAAGCGCAAACGGCGGGCGAGATCGTGACAATCGTCACCGATCGGTCCGACGGCTATGTCGATATCGCGCTGGCATGGTCGGTGGCGGTCAGCTTCCTCGCCATGGCGCTGTTCACTGCCTTTCCCGATTTCTATCTCGGCCTGATCGACCGTATATTCGGCCTGTGGGGCCATGAATGGACCCATCGCGAATTGCTCTCGATGGTCATGGCCGTGGGCGTGATCAAATTCATCGCCATGATGCTGCTGCAACTGATTCAGCCGCTGAAATTTGCCCTGATCCCCTCGGTGGTGAAATCCGCCCGCGTGCGTGACCGGGCGGTGAGCTTCTTCAAGGTGGGCGCGGAACGCCGCACCCATGGCCGCACCGGCATCCTGATCTATCTCTCCCTGCGCGAGCATCGGGCCGAGATCGTGGCCGACGAGGCGATTGCCGGGAAAGTCCCCGCCACCGTCTGGGGCGAGGCGATGGCTGACATGCTAGGCCATATCAAGGAAGGCCGCATCGGCGATGGCATGGCGGTGGGCGTGAAGGACGTGGGCGTTATCCTCGCACAGCATTTCCCGCGCAGTGAAGATGATAGGAACGAATTGCCGGACCGCCTGATCGAAGTATGACCGAAAACACCATTCCGCCCGACGCCGCCATGCTGGAAGAAATCCGCTGGCAGGGCCGCTTCATCATCGCGAAAACCCGCGGAAACTGGGAATATGTCAGCCGCGCCCGCGATATCCGCGCCGCCGTGATCCTGGCCTTGGAGGGGGACGAGGTAGTGCTCGTCGAACAGTTCCGCGTGCCGCTGGGCCGCCCCTGCCTGGAGCTGCCGGCCGGACTCATCGGTGATGAGCGCGAAGATAGTGAAGATAGCGAAGATGCCCTCGACGCAGCCCAGCGCGAACTGGAAGAAGAAACCGGCTATCACGCCGCCCATTGGGAAAATCTGGGCGAATATTACTCCTCCCCCGGCATGGTCAGCGAAAGCTTCACCCTGCTGAAAGCCACCGGCCTTACCAAAGTGGGCGAAGGCGGCGGCACTCCGGGCGAGAATATCACCGTCCACCGCGTGAAATTGAGCCAGATCGCACAGACCATCGCCGAATTCCGGGCAAAGGGCCACGGGATCGACGTGCGGCTGTTGATGCTGCTCGGCGGAGGCATTATCGGCGAGTAATGTCCCGGCCCAAGGAATTGCTCGCCTTCCTGCCTGTTGGCTTCCCCGCCAATCTTTCCTCTGCCGAGGCGGCGTGCCTCGTTGCGGAACGGATCGCCAGTCTGCCGCGTGGGGATGCTCCGCCGGTCATTGGCATCAACGGCGCGCAAGGGTCAGGCAAATCCACGCTCACCCAGCTTATCGGACTGGCGCTGGAACGGTTCCACGCCATGCGCCCGGCCCTGCTTTCGCTGGACGATTTCTATTTCGGCAAACCCCCGCGCCTGCAACTTGCCCGGCTGGTACACCCCATGTGCGAAACGCGCGGCGTGCCCGGCACGCATGATGTGCTGCTGATGGCCGATACGCTTGATGCGCTGGCCAAGGCCGGGCCTGACAGCCGCACGCCCCTGCCCCGCTTCGACAAGCTGGATGACGACCGGATCAGCCGCGAGGAATGGCCGGACTTCGACGGTCGCCCGGACGCGATCCTGTTGGAAGGCTGGTGCGTAGGCCTGCGCGCCGAAGACGTGCCCGAATGGACCGGCCCGATCAACCAACTGGAAGCTGCGGAAGACCCGGAAGGCGAATGGGTCCGTTGGTCTATGGGAGAGCTGGCACGCGACTATTCCGCCATCTGGGACCGTTTCGCTCTGCTCGTCTCGATCGAGGTGCCGGATATCGAAACCGTCATCGCCTCCCGCCTCAAGCAGGAAGAAGGCCTTGCCGCAGGCAGCGACCGGCCGCGCATGGACCGGGAGGCCGTGACCCGCTTCGTCCAGCATTATGAGCGCTTTACGCGCGCCCTGTGGATGGCCATGCCGCACCGGGCAGACATACTGTTCCGGCGCACGCCGGATTTCGGCTACAGCGTAGTGAAATAGCCGCACGCTGGCGGCACAAGGGAGAGAGAGATGAAGATCGCTATCGTGGGCGCCGGGGCCATGGGCTGCCTCTATGCCGCGGCCTTCCACCGCGCGGGCTGCGCCGTGACACTGGTGGATGTGAACCGCGAGCATATCGATGCGATCAACGCGCGCGGGCTGGAGCTGGAAACTCGCGCCGGGCTGGAAGTGCTGCCCCTGCCCGCTCGCCTTCCGGCCGATGCCGAAGGGATCATGGATCTGGTGCTGGTCTTCACCAAAGTGTTCCACACCGATTCCGCGATGGAGGGCGCCAGGCACCTGATCGGCCCGGAAACCCACGTCCTCACCCTCCAGAACGGCCTCGGCAATGCGGAGCGGATTGCCGCCCATGTGCCGAAGGAGCGCGTGCTGGTTGGCATCGCGTCGCTGCCTGCCGATCTTGAAGGGCCAGGAAGGGTCCGCTCCAAGGGCGAAGGCGGCTCGCGGCTCTATCCCGCTTTTGGAAGCGACGAGAGCTTTGCCGTGCAAGTCGCCGAAAAGCTGACGCAAGGCGGGATGACCGCCCTGCTCGAACCCAAGATCCACGAGGCGATCTGGGAAAAGGCGATCTTCAACGCGGCGATGAACCCGCTTTGCGCCCTTACCCGCCGCACGCCGGGTTTCTTTCTCGAGAAGCCGGAAGCACGCGGCATGATCCATGCCGTGGTGGAAGAAGGCGCCGCCGCCGCCAATGCCAATGGCTATGCGATCTCCTCCAAGCCGATCCACGACCTTACCGTCGTTTCCATGACCGACCATGCCGATCACGAAGCCTCCATGTTGCAGGACGTGAAGGCGGGACGGCGTACCGAAGTGGATTCGATCAATGGCGCGATCGTGGAAGCGGCGAAGAAGGCGGGGGCCGAAGCCCCCGTCACCGAAACGCTGTGGCGCCTCGTCAAGCTGGAGGAAGCAAAGCTGGGAGCCTGAACTCCCAGCCTCGCCCCCTAAGGCCATCAATCTTCCGGCGCGACGACCCTGCGGCTGTGGAACAGCCACTTGCCATTGACACGCACGACTTCGTCCACCCCATTGCCGGCAGCCAGCAGCTTCGGCGGATCTTCCAGCTTGCCGGTCTCGCTCAGGCGATAGGTCTGCCAGTAATAGTGGATCTTGGCCGTGTTCGGGCCGGTAAACTCGATCCACTGATTGCTGGTGGCATGCTGCAGCTTGGGGGCCGCCTTCCCGTCCTTGGTGAAGTCGGCGACCATCTTGCGCAGCGCCTCGCGGCCCTTGGTCTCGCCGAAGGAACCGTCCTCGGTAAAGGCAGAAGCGTAGGCATCGGCGTTGAACTTGTCGAGCGCACGGTCATAGCGCCACATCAGCGCCTCGATCTCTTCCCGATCCTTGGCGCGGCGCAGTTCCGCATCCACGCTGCCCACGGCCGGAGGCGAACCTTCGGGCAGGCTGGCAGGGTCCCAATGCTGATCGGCCTTGCCGTCCACGAACCGCCAGGTGTCGAACCATGTGGTGGTGTAGCTCTTGGTCGGGTCACCCGGCATCGGCAGGGTACGCACGGTCAGCACCGTCACGTAATCGCCTTCGGCCTGCACCGCCACGATGGGCGAAGTGAGCGTCTTGCACTCCTTGTCCTCAGGCCGCTTCGCCACATTGATGAAGTAATCCATCACGCCCTTGAGGCCCGATGCGGCAAAGGGATTGTGCTGGATATAGCGGTCCGTGATCCATTCGGGCGCACGGGTCCACTGGTTGCACTGGAGCAGCTCCTTCATGATGTGGAGCGCGGCCTGCTTGTTCTTGTGGACCTTCGGGTCCGGACTATTGAACAGCGATACCGGATCGGGATGTGCGATTACCGGATCGCTGAGCGGCTTCATCTGCGCGGAAGCAGGCGCTGCCGCCAGCATTCCCGTTGCCAGCAGCGTCGCTGCCAGCATGGATATTTTCAGTCTCATTCAAATTCCCCTCTGACTTCCTGATTCTCCCGTACCCGTTTTGTGTAACGGCCTCCTCATTTCTTTCAAACATTTGCAGCAAGGCTGCTTGGCTGTTGCACTGCACCACGCCCATGCTAACCAAGTGGAACCTTCTTCCGCCCGCCTGGGCACTGACTGCCGAGCTACAGACCATGCGATCGACAGCCCAACCCGGCCGGAGCGCCGCCTGATGAGCAATGCCGCGCCTCCCCCCTCACTGGGCTTCAGCGTGGGCATCACCGGCCACCGGGCCGACCGCATTACCGACAAGCCCGCCGTGCGCGCCCGGCTGGACGAAGTGCTCCGTTCGATCCAGGGCGCAATGGGCCGGATCGTATCCAGCCATCTGTTTCAGGCCGGCAAGCATCCGCTGCGCATGGTGTCCGCCCTTGCCGAAGGGGCGGACCGGATGGCGGCGGAAGCCGCGCTGGATCTGGGCGAAGTGCTGGAAGTGGTCCTGCCCTTCCCGATCCCCGAATATGAAAAGGATTTCGAGAGCGAGGAATCCCGGGCCGAATTCCATGCGCTGCTGAACCGCGCCTCCGCGCTGATCGTGCTGGATGGCGACGAGCATGACAGGCCCCGCTCCTATGAAGCGGCCGGCATGACCCTGCTGGACAATTGCGACCTGCTGATTGCCATCTGGGATGGCGGCGCGGGGCGCGGGCGTGGCGGCACGCGCGAAGTGATCGGCCAGGCCGCCCGGCGCGCCATCCCGGTGGTAGTGATCCCGCCCGACGGATCGAGCATCGCGGTCCATGGCGCGATCCATGGGGAGCCCATGCGCTTCCTGGATGTCCCGGTCCATTCGATCGACATATTGCCCGATATCGTCGAAGCGCTGGCCGGCACCTATGGCGACAGCAAGGAAGAGGCGGAGTGGCGCAAGCTCGCCCAGATGCCGCCCAATCCGCTGATCCATGAAGCCTATCCCCTGTTGCTCAAGCTGGCCGGAGTGCGGCCCTGGTTCCGCCGCAAGAGCAATGGTGGCGGCAGCTGGGAAGATCCGCCCGCCAAGGGCGCGCTGGCTGAAGCCTTCCACTGGTGGGACGATGCGGCCATCCGCGCCGCGCAGGCATTCCGTTCGGCGGTGATCGTCAATTTCTCGCTCGCGGCGCTGGCGGTCGTGCTGGCCGCCAGCGGAGTGCTGGGCGGACACTACAAATGGCTGTTCGTGGTGGCGGAAATCGTCACCATTCTGCTGCTGCTGATTAACGCGGTCCATGCCGGGCAGATGCGCTGGCAGGAACGCTGGCTGGAATCCCGCCAGGTGGCGGAATTGCTGCGCGTGGGCACTATGCTGCGCAGCGTGGGCATCGGCCGCGGCATTGCCGATCCGGGCGAAGGCGGATCGAACGGCTGGTATGCCGGGGCGATTGCGCGCAGCTGCGCAATGGAAACCATCGATCTCTCGCATCCGGAAAGCGCTGCGGAGCCGCTGATTGCCGAAGTGACGAGCCAGGCGAACTGGAACGAGAGCACATCGCACCGAATGCACCTTGCCGCGCACCGCATCGAACGCTTCGGCGAAGTATTGTTCGCGGCAGTGCTGGCCTCCTCCGTCGGCTGGCTGATCCTCTATTTCACGGCGGAAGAAATCGCGGCCGATCTGAAATACGTCCTCACCACCATCACCGCCGGCCTTCCGGCCATCGCCACGGCCAGTTACGGCATCCGCATCATCCTCGATTTCGAAGGCGTTGCCGGCCGCGCACACCAGATTTCCATCGGCCTCAACGCGCTGCTCGCCAGGTGGGAGGCAGGCCCGAAGAATTCCGCCAGCCTCCAGGAATTCGCCCGCCGTGCGGCCGATATCATGCTGAGCGACGTGGCCGCATGGCGCCTGCTGGCGGAAGGCAGGCGGCTGACGATCCCGGGCTAGAATCAGCCCTGTCACCTTTCCGGGCAGGAAAACACGCGTTTTAGTGCAAAGCGTATCACCCCCTTCCGGCGCAGATTTCAGCCGTTTTTCGGCCCTGCGCGCGGTGCGAAGTGTCACCTTCCATTTCGGGTTTTCGTGCAGGCCCCGCGCCCTGCGGAACGCCGGGCCGACACGGGTGGAAAATGCGCAAGGCCGGGCGAATGCAAGGTGGTCCATCGCACAGGGTAAACCCCATTTGGGGGCCTGTAGGAAAGTGTTTTCAGGTCCTGTGCGTAAAGCCCGCCGGACCGATCAGACTTCCGCCCGCGTCCGCACTTCGTGGACGAGCGAGAAGTGCCCAACGGTCAGCACCGAGCCCACCGGCAACACCGCTGCGCCCATCACCCGCTGCCCGTCCACGAAAGTCCCATTCGTTGAATTGAGGTCGGAAACGAAGAGATCATTATCCTTCAATTCCACCGTGCAATGCGAGCGCGAGACCTTGGCATCCGCCAGCACCACATCGGCCGGGGCGACACGACCGATCTTGATACCCAGCGGCCCCACGATATAGCGCTTGGGTGTCTCGTCCCCCAGCGAGACTTCCAGGCAATGCAATTCATCGCTGCCCATCAGGGCGAATTCGTCCGACTGGGTGTAGAACTGGGTGGCCTCATATTCGTCCGGCTCGTCCAGCGCGGCCGCGGCCTGAGTGCCGCCCTGCTTCATGATCGCTTCCTGCAGCGCCGCGACGGCGGACAGGAGATTGTCCACCTTGCCATTGGCGATCAGATCGCCCGTCGATGCCGGTGCTGCCGGACGCGAGGCAGGCGAAGGGCGCGTGGCGACCGGTTGCGGCGGCGGGGGCGGCGGAAGGCCTGCGGCCGCATCTGTCGCGCGGCCGGCCGCGACCATGCGGCGCACATCCTTGACGAAGTTCTTCCAATGCGCGTCCGCAACATCGCCCGTCCAATGCGAAAGATCCGCCGTGTGGGTCAGTTCGAAGATGATCGGGCGGTTACAAGGCTCGATAATCGCGGGGGCGAAGGTCCGGTTACGGTCCGCCAGCGTGGCCTCCGCACGCACCCAGCGCGATATGACGGAGCGCGGAGACCAGAGCACCACCACCGCCTTGGCGGCGCGCAATTCCTGCTCGATCACCTCGTCGAAGGTTTCGCCCGAATGAAGGGCGGCATCCCACCAGACCGAGAAGCCTTCCTGTGCAAAAGCCTCGGCAAAAAGATGTGCCGTATCCTGGTCGTCCCGGGCGTAGGAAATGAAGATATCCTGTCCGTGCAACTCGACACTCCGATAAAATCGATCCGCCAATTCGGCGCTTAGCCTATCGTCTTTCTTGCAGTTCACCCCAGACGCCAGACACCGTTCAAAAAAACCAACGGCACGGCGACGATCTATTTTTGAAGCACGCCCGACTCCCCCCCGAGACGCAGGCACGATTGGACGCGGAAGATATCTCAAGACCTTCTATTCGCAAGTGCAAAAAATCATGGGTGCATTTCACCCGGAAAGCACGGAAAACCGGCAAATCCAGGCCTGTCATGCCGCTCGGCCGGGGCTCACTTCACCCGCACGATCACCATGGTGACATTATCGGGCGCACCGCGCGCCAGGACCATTTCCAGCAGCGAATCAGCAGCTTGCTCCAGCGGCTTGGAATAAAGCGCGGCCAGGATTTCCACCTGCGTCACCATCCGCGTCAGCCCGTCGCTGGCGAGCAGGAAGACATCGCCCGAAAAGGCAACTCCGCCCTTCGTTTCGACGTGCAATTCGTCGGCCGCGCCCACGGCCCGGGTGATGACGTTGGAATTGGGGTGCTTTTCGGCATCGTTGGGATCCAGCATCCCGGCCGCGACCAGATCCTGCACCAGGCTGTGATCGCGGGTGATCTGCACAATCGTGCCGTCGCGATAACGATAGGCGCGGCTGTCTCCCGCCCAGAAGCAGCGATATTGGCCATTGCCGATCGCCAGCCCCACCACGGTGCTGCCGATCGTGCGCTGTTCCATGCCCTGATGCGCCAGTTCGATCAGCGCGCTGTTCGCGGCCTTCAGTGCTTCCACGGCATGCCGGGTCCGCAAATCGGGGTCCGGATCGGGCGACAGGGCAGAGAGAACCTCCACCACCTTGGCGCTGGCAACTTCGCCGGCATCATGGCCGCCCATGCCATCGGCCACCGCCCACAGACCCATTTCGGGCAGGCTGACAAGGGCATCCTCATTCAGCTTCCGGCGCAGGCCGACATGGGTTCGCAGGACGCATTCGAAACCCATTACTTAATCCTTACACACGCCCTGCCTAAAGGCTGGATATTTGCCATGGATCGTGCAACTTTCCGTTGCAGCGCAACATTTAGACCACAGGAAGTCACCGATGAGCAAGGCCTATAGCAACAAAGCGCTGCCGGCCGGCACAATCTTGCGCGAGTGGCGGCTTGAACAGGTGCTTGGCGTGGGCGGCTTCGGGATCGTCTACAAGGGCCGCGGAATTTATTTCGACGAGCTTGTCGCGATCAAGGAATACTTCCCAAGTTCGATCAGCGAGCGGGACGAGGATGCGACGGTCGTCCCCATCGATTCCGATGCGGAAGAAGTCCACGCTCTCGGTCTGAAGAAATTCGTCGAGGAGGCCAAGCTCCTCTGGAACCTCTCCACCCCCACGCGCCACCCCAATATCGTGAGCGTGCGCAGCCTGTTCGAGATTCACGGCACCGCATACATGGTGATGGATTTCGAGGATGGCGTATCGCTTTCCAGGCTGCTCAAGCAGGGCACCCGCTTCAACGAACAGAGCCTGACCGCCCTGATCCGGCCGATCGCCGAAGGGCTGGAACGGGCGCACCGGGTGGGCGTGCTGCACCGCGACATCAAGCCGCCGAACATCCTGGTAAATGACGACGGGCGCCCGGTGCTGATCGATTTCGGCTCCGCGCGCTTCGAATCCGGGGAAGCGACCAGCACCAAGGTCACGTTCCACACCCCGCCCTATGCGGCGATCGAGCAATATGTGAAGACCTACGATCAGGGCCCGTGGACCGATGTCTATGCCCTGGGCGTGGTGCTGCACGAATGCATCACCGGCGAGAAACCGCCCGAAGTGCTCGAGCGGATGCATGGCGGGCTGGGCAAGCCCCTCGCCGATGGCGACTGGCCCGGATACAGTAGGAAATTCCTGCGCGCCGTCGATGCCGCCATGACGATCAAGCCCGGCGAACGGCCGCAATCGATCTCGCAATGGCTCGAACTGTTCGACAGGGCCGACGATGGGCCCCTCCCCACGCCGCAGCCGGACGCGGAGGACGAGGACGCAACCCGCGTCTCCAGCTTCGTCTCCGCCCACGAGGAACTGGTGCCGGTCGATCCGCCCGCCGAAGGCATCGCCAAGGTGGAGCAGGTCGATATCGGCGTTCCCGATGACCCGAAGGAAGTCAAATTCAAGCGTGCCGGGGAAGATACAGGCACCGGGCGCAAGACGGACGAGGTTCCTCCTCCACCGCAATCTGCTGCCAAGGCAAGCGATGGCAAGGCTGAGCCGCCCAAGTCCGCCGATCCCAAACCTGCCGCAAAGGCGGATGCGGCCGCCACTCCGCCCAAGCAACCCACCAAGCCTGCAACAGCTGGCGCTTCGGGCAAAAAGATCAATCCCGTCCTGATCGGCGGCGCGGCGCTGGCGCTCGTCGCGGCGATAGGCGGCGGCTGGTACTTCTCCGGCACCGGCGGAACCAAGGGCGAGACGGACGATGCCCTGCTGGCCGATGAAAGCGCCGCGCCCACTGAAGAGGTGGTGGAAGCAGTCACTATCGAAGATGCCGGCGGTATCGCCCAGGCGCTTCAGGCGCTGGCCGAAGAGGCCGGCCGCCTGCGCGCACCGGCGGTCGCGATCAAGCGGCTGACCGATGCGGCCCCGCAGCTCGCCACGCTCGATGCCGAGTGGAAGAAGCTTGCGGCCGATCCTGCCAAGGCCGTCGAAGCTAAGGCCAAGGAAGAGGAAATGGGCAAGATCGCCCGCACGGCGGCCAGCCAGTTCGCCGCCGTTCTGGCGAGCGATGCCGACGGGCGCGCGCGGCGGCTCGCGGCCGATCACCCCTGGGCCAATCCCCGCAACGCCGGCGCCGCAGCGGGGGCGACGGCGGAACGGCAGCAGGTCGCCGCTCAGCTTCGCGGAGCATATGGCAATATCCGCGCCGCCGCCGCGAATTCGGCAAAGGCGCCGGATACCGCCCAGTCGCTCACATTCGCGCGGCAGGCCCTAGCTCGCAACGGCGCGTTCAATGCCGCAATCGCCCGCGCCTATCGCACCAAGGACGGATCTGCCGAACAGACCGCGGCTTCCACCACCAACGCTGGCGAAGCATCGGTCACTCCGGCGTCTTCGACCGCGACCAGCAGTGCCGAAAGTGCAGCCTCCGTCACTGAAACGGCCCGGGTCACCGGCAGGTACGAACCGGCCACCGATGGCCAGAAGCGCCAACTCAAATCGGCGGTCGACAGCGCCAAGGATCTTTCGAAGCAAGTGATCCGTCTGGCCGACCGTAACAAGCCGGGTGCGAATGCTACCGAGGACCAGAAGGAAGGGTATCGCGTCCGCCAGGCCAATGCCGCGACGGCGCGCGATTACGAGAGATATCTGGACACGCTCTCCAACTCGATGCGCGGCGTGCGATCGCGCGCGGAAGCAGATCAGCTCATCACTCAGGCGAACCAGACCAAAGGCTATCTCTCACAGCTCCTGTCCGGCTCCAAGGCGGCAAATTAGCGGGCCGACAAACCCGGACGAGGCGGTTCATGCCCCTCGCCCGGTTTGTTTTCAGAGACCGATCCACCGGTTGGCGGCCGGGTTACGATCATTCGGCATCACCAGATTCCCGAAACCGGTTGGGACGAGCAACGTTGCAATAGGAGATGTCGAAGGAGAGCGCTGATGGAACTGCATCGCGGCAGACTGATCGATCATATCCAACTCGTGGTTGCCGACCTGGAAGCGAGCCGCCGGTTCTATGAAGCGGTCCTGAAAGTGCTGAAGGTGCCAGTGGAAAGCAATTCTCCGGATTATTTCTGGGCAGATGAACTTGTCGTCTCAAAGCCCGACGGCCCGGAAGCGGCGGGTGTCCTGACCGGTCGCCATCATATCGCTTTCCAGGCTGCCGACCGCCAAATGGTCGACGATTTCTACGCTGCCGGCCTCAGGGCTGGTGGCAAGGATAATGGCGCGCCCGGAGAGCGAACCAAATATCATCCGGGTTATTATGCGGCTTTCCTGATCGACCCCGACGGCAACAATGTCGAAGCGGTATACCATGGCGAAGCAAGTCGCAGTGCAGCCTCGGTCCGTCTGAACTTCGACCCGCCGTCGGCCTGACCCGCCCGGTCAATCCGGATCAGGCAGGCCTGCATCCAGCCGGGCGAGCAGTTCTTCCAGAAAGGCGTTGACCTGCCGGATTTGCTCGTCCGAAAAACCGTCCAGCAGGCGCGCGCGCATGGTGTCGGAAATCTCGAATATCTTCGCCAGTTCCGCCTCGCCTTCATCCGTCAGCCGCAGCTGATTGGTCCGGCGGTCATTGGGATCGGGCAGGCGTTCCACCTGTCCGCCCCTCTCCAGCGAGTCCAGCATCCGGGTCAGGGTAGGCCCTTCGATACGCAGCCTGCGGGCGATGTCCACCTGCGGGCTGAGCGGCGGGGAATTGAGGATGGCGGCCATCGCCTCCATCCGGGCGGAGCTTTGCTCGATCGGACGCAGCCGATCGTCCAGCAGCGATCGCCAGCGCCGCGCGGTGAGCACCATCAACACGGTCATGCGGATTTCCGGCGTGGACCGGCCCTCGCGATAGAGCGTGAAGCTGCTCCTGGGGCTTCGCCTGGCTATCTTTCCGTCCTTTGACGCCATCATTCGCGCAATCCAGATACCACACGCCAATCGCGCGCCCCTCGCCCATACGCCTCCGGCCGGGCGATGGAAGGGCCAACAGCGCCTGATTGCCATTGTCCGCCCTCTGGAGATAGAACGCCCATCGTCTGCAGGAGAGGCCGATAATGATTACCGTCTATCACGTTCCCCACACCCGTTCGCTGCGTGTCCTCTGGCTGATGGAGGAGCTGGGCGAGGAATATCACATTGAAAAGCTGGGCTTCCCGCTGCAGCCTGACTATCTCGAAATCAACCCGGCCGGCACTGTTCCCGCGATTGATGACGACGATATCCGCATGGGAGAATCCCTTGCGATCCTGCAATATATTACGGGCCGCCGCCTGCCGCAGTCGATGGAATTCACGGTCGGCCCCAATCCGTCGCCCGCCGATTACGCCGCCCACCTCCAGTTCCTCCACTATGGCGAAGCGAGCCTGATGTGCGCCGTCTCGGTCATTTTCCGGACCGTGAAGCTGGCCCCGGACGATCAGAAGGACAATTTCAGCGTTCGCGATCTCAAGGCCGCCTTCGGCCGTCGCCTCCCCCTGCTGGATGCGCGCATGGAAGACGGGCGTGAGTGGATCATGGGCGACAAGTTCACCATTGCCGACATTTCCGTCGGCTATGCGCTGATCATCGCGCAGATGCTGGGCATGGGAGAGATGCTGTCCGACAAGGTGGCCGCCTATGTCGAACGGCTGAAAGCCCGCCCGGCCTATCAACGCGCCATTGCAAAGTAACCGCGTCAGCCGGTGATCGGCTTCCAGAAGCGATCCACCGGCTCTCCGCCGGCGATCCTGTCCAGCCCATCCAGCACCTCCTGCCGCGGAGAACCCGCGCGCAGGTGGAGCGAGGGCGCGATCATATAGGCCATGTCCTGCCGGGGCATTTGCTCCAGCGCGGCGGTAAGTGCGGCATGCTCCCAGGGCTGGCCGCCATTCGAGATGTGGTTTTCCGCGCTCATCCCTTCGAACAGATAGATATCGTCGCCATCCACGCCGAACACGCGCCCGGTGAAACGGCATTCGGGCGATGCAAGGTACAGCATCAGGCGGGAGACATTCTCCGGCGCCATCCGGTCAAACCCCTCGGGCACGCGCATGATCTCGTCCAGCTTGGGCACGGCATCGGTCATGCGGCTGCGGGCCATCGGCGCAAGGGCGTTAACCCGCACGCCCAGATGGGCAAGCTCGCTGGCTGCCGCGACGGTCAGCGCCGTGACACCGGCCTTTGAGGCGACATAGGAAATCGCGCCTGGCGGCGGATTGGTGCCTGCCGGCGAGCTGGTATTGACGACCGCCCTGCCCGGCTGCGCGCCCCGCTCCGCCCAATGGCGCGCCGCCCAATGGACCATGGCCGCCGTGCCGGTGAGATTCACCGCCAGCACGCGGTTCCAGCCTTCTCCGCTTTCCCCTTCGATGGAATCGTAACGAGTGATCCCGGCATTGTTGACGAGGATATCCAGCCGCCCGAACCGTTCCAGCGCATGGTCGATCACTGTTCCGGCGGAGTCCCAATCGGAAATATCGGCAGTGTCCACGGCCGCGCGGCCGCCCAGTGCCTCGATCTCGCGCACCACAGCCTCCGCCGGGGCAGGGTCCGAACCCCCGCCGGTGATGGCGCTGCCCAGATCGTTCACCAGCACTGACGCGCCCTGAGCCGCCAGCATCAGCGCATGGCTTCGCCCGATGCCCCGCCCGGCGCCGGTGACAACCGCCACCTTGCCGTCGAGCAGTCTCACGCCCCGCCCCTGATGAATTGAGCTGCCCGTTCCGCCACCATGATCACCGGCAAATTGGTATTGCCACCCGGCAGGCGCGGGAAGATCGAGGCATCGGCCACGCGCAGCCCGGCGATCCCACGCACCCGCAATTCGCCATCCACGACCGAAGCATCGTCCGCGCCCATCCGGCAGGTGCCGCTGGGGTGATAGGCCGTGGCGGCCGTGGCCCGGATATGCTCCATAACTTCGTCATCTCCGGCGAAATCGCGTTCGGGCCGCCGGATCGGCCCCGTCACCCCCGAGAGCGACGGCTGGGCAAGCAATGCGCGCAAAGTCCTGTATCCGTGCAGCATCTCCGCCCTGTCCCGCTCGTCACCAAGAAGATTGAAGAATATGCGCGGATGTGCCGCCGGATCGGGCGAGCGCAGCTTCAGCCACCCCCGGCTCTCGGGATAGTTGAGCGACCACATCGCCCCCATGCGAGGCCCGAATTTCGGCGCGATGCCGGGAAACCAGACGCGGGATTCGATCGCCAGCGGGATCAACAGGATATGCAGATCCACCTTGGGATCGCCTTCATGCGTCGCGACATTGGCCGAGACTGCCAGCGGCGGCGCACCGAACGGGCCCTTGCCGAAGACGAACCAGTTCAGGGCCGAGAGGGCCATCCGGTCGAACCGCAACTGCCTTTCGAAGGCGAGCGAGGGATCGAGATCGAACTCCATCCCCGCACCGGGATGGTCGTGCAGGTTCAGCCCCACTTCGGGGCTGTCGAGCACAACTTCAATCCCGTTAAGCGCCAGTTCGCTGGCCGGCCCGATACCCGAAAGCAGCAGCAACTGCGGCGAATTGATCGCCCCGCCGCACAGCACCACTTCGCGCCGGGCAGCGACTTCGTGCACTGTGCCGCCCCGGCGATAGCGCAGACCCGTGGCCCGCCCATCGGCCACCAGCACCTTTTCCGCCAGCGCGCCAGTGCGAACCTCAAGGTTCGGCCGCGCCATGACCGGCCGCAGATAAGCGTCCGCCGCGCTATCGCGCCTGCCATCGCGAATGGTGAAATCCGGCATTCCGAATCCATCCGTCCGCTCGCCGTTGAAGTCCTCCGTGAGAGGAAAGCCCAGCGAACGCGCGGCCTCCATCGCATTCGCCATCAACGGACTCGGCGCAGGGTGGCGCTCCACCGACAGCGGACCCGATCCACCATGGAATTCGCTCTCCCCCCGCCAGTGCCGCTCCAGCTTGCGGAAGACGGGCAGCACATCCTGCCAGCCCCAACCAGTAAGGCCCTGCGCCGCCCAACCGTCGTAATCCGCGGCATGGCCCCTGATCGCCATCATCCCGTTGAGCGAGGAAGTACCGCCCAGCATCCTGCCGCGCGCCACCGGCAATTGCCGCCCGCCAAGCTGCGGCTCAGGCTCGGAGAGGAAACCCCAGGTCAGATCGGGATTGGGCCACAATTTCGAAACGGCCAGCGGAATGCGCACGTCCCACCGGCGATCGCTTCCCCCTGCTTCCAGCAGCAACACGCGGTTGCGCGGATCTTCCGACAGGCGATTGGCCAGCACGCAACCGGCGGACCCTGCGCCAACCACGATATAGTCGAACTGTTCCATCGGCGGTCAGACCACTTTCCAGAAGCGGAACAGCGAACCTTCCGGATTGCGCCGCCCCACGCCCACGAAGATCGTGCGGTTGAGCCAGTCACAGGGCCCCTGCGGCGCTTCGAAGCGCGGGGTCATGCGCATGTAATAGCTCGCTGGATCGACCGGTTCACCCGCCAGCAGCTTCGCCACCACTTCTGGCGGCGCGGCGCGCACTCCGGTGCTGCGCTTGAGGATATGGGCGCCATCATCGGTTTCCAGCAGATATTGGGATTCGAACCGTCCGCCTCCGTCGCGCCATACGAGCGGAAAATCCCCGCCGCTGCCCGGCACGATCCGGCCCTTGATGCCTGGCCCCTCGAAGCTACCCTCCCCGATCAGCACCGCGCCGCGCGTATAGCCGTCCGCCACCGGGATATGAATGCGGGCGCCAAGAATGATGCGCATCTCCAGCGCGAATTCCAGCCGCATCAGACGATCCTCGAGATGGAAAGCAGGACCGCGCCCGGCAGGGCCTCGGCCACGAAGGCTGCGGCGCACAGTCCCGCCAGCGGCCCGGCTTCGTCGGCTTCGAACAGCAGCGTAAGGCGGGTGCCGGCGAACTCGCCAGCTGCCGTGCGGTAGCCCTGGCCAAATGCACGGGCGGCATGGCCATCTCCGGTGCGGAGAAGATAGCTCGCCTCCACCACCGTCACGCCGTCAGCCCGCTCGAACAGCAGCTCCGCTCCGCCGACAAGCTGGCCGGAAAGCCCCTCTCCCGCCACGCTTCCCCCCGTCACCGGCACATGGGTGCGGCGCCCGCCAATGGCGAGATCGCCCAGTTCCACCGGAGCGCCGCGCTCAACGAGGAATTCGAACGCCGGGGCGAGGCCGGGAATAGGGGTCTGATCGTCTGTCTGCATGATCAATAGGCCATGGTTACGGATTTGAGTTCGGTATAGGCTTCGATCCCGGCGCGTCCGTTCTCGCGCCCGAAGCCGGATTGCTTCACGCCGCCGACCGGCATGGCAAAATCCGCGCCGCCGCCAGAATTGACACGCACCGTGCCGGCCCTGATCCGGTCGACCAGCCCCAACGCAGTCGAAACGTCGCGGGTCCAGACATAGGCGGCAAGGCCATATTGCGTCTCATTGGCCAGCGCGGCGATCTCGTCGAGATCCAGCGTCTCGAAGGGCATGGCGCAGAGCACCGGGCCGAAGATTTCTTCCTCCACCGCAGGGAAGCCCGCCGCGACGCCTTCGAGGATCGTCGGTTCCACGAAATAGCCTGTGCCGCCCCTCCGGCCGCCGCCTGTCACGGTATGAGCGCCTTGGCCCAGCGCACCTTCTACGAAACCCATCACCCGCTCCCGCTGGGCGGACGAGATGACCGGGCCGATCTGCATATCGGGGTCGATACCAGGGCCGATCCGCATGGCCTTTGCGATCCCCGCGATCCGGCCAAGCAGATTCTGCGCCACGCTGGCATGGACGAACAGGCGCGATCCGGCAGAGCAGGTCTGGCCGGTGTTGAAGAAGATGCTCATCGCAATCCCCATCGCCGCCGCGTCCAGATCGGCATCGGGCATCACCACCACTGGCGATTTTCCGCCCAGTTCCACCGTGCAACGCTTCATCTGCCGCCCGCAGGAGGAAGCGATGTCCCGCCCCACCGGGGTCGAGCCGGTGAAGGATATCTTGGCGACGCCGGGATGCTCCACCAGCGCCGCGCCGACTTCCTCTCCAAGGCCGGTCAGCACGTTGAGGAAACCGGGCGGAACTCCGCATTCATCCGCCAGCCCCGCCAGCGCCAGCGCGGAAAGCGAGGTTTGCTCGGCAGGCTTGAGCACCACGGCACAGCCAGCCGCCAGCGCGGGGCCGATCTTGCAAGCCGCGCCCATCAGGGGATAGTTCCACGGGATAATCTGGCCGACCACGCCCACCGGCTCCCGGCGGGTCTGGCCGTGCCAATTACCCGGATTGGAAAGCTCCATCGTCTCGCCGGTCAGCTTGGTGGCCCAACCCGCGAAATAGCGCAGCGCCGCCACGGCACCGGGCACGTCCACACGCCGCGCATTGTTGACCGGCTTGCCAGCATCCAGCGTTTCCAGCAGCGCGAATTCTTCTGCCCGCTGCTCGACCGCACGGGAAAGCGCCCACAGCGCCTCCTGCCGCTGGGCCGGCGTCCAGCGCAGCTTGCGCGCAGCGTCCATCGCTGCCTGCGCTGCGGCCACCGCCGCATCGGCATCTGCGGCATTGCCAGCGGCGATCTCGGCAATTGTGTCACCGGTGGAGGGGTCCTCCACGGCAAGAACGCCGCCGGCAGCCGCCACGCGCCATTCGCCGCCAATCAAGTGGCCTGCCCCCTCGGGCTGTGCCATTCGCAGCGCGCTCTCCGCCGTCATCGAACTCTCCCAAACTGCAAATCAGACGGCGGAATTAGCAGTGCGGCACGACGCGGAATTGTCTGTATGCGCCCGTAAGGGGCTCTGCGCGCAGGATCAGCCCCGGTCGAAGCGCGAGAGGACTTCGCCTGCCCAGCCCATGATGTCCTTCGCGGCGATCTTCCATTCGCCATCCACCTTGGCGACGACATCGCGAACATGGCCGCACCAGTGGAGATGAGGCGGCTCGGGCGGGTGGTTGATCGTCGCCCAAGCATAGGTGCGCACGACCCAATGATCCAGCCTGCCCTGCGGATCGGCTTCGAACACGAACTGCGCCATCTGATGCTGGTGGCCCGGAAAGTCGGGCCGGTCATGGAACTTCAGCACCAGCTTGCGGATTTCATCGCGCCCCTTGCGTACTTCCAGCCCGCCGCTGGACGTTTCCTCGGTCGCTTCGGCATCTTCGGTGAAGAGATCGCAATAGCCCTCGGTATCGCCCGTATCGAGCGCCCAGCAATAGCGCGCATAAAGCTCGCGGATAGCAAGTTCGTCTTCGACCTTGGGCCGTGCCATATCCTTCTCCCCACACCGGGCCGTCCTTCATGGACAGCCTCCTGTTCGGGGTTTATCTACCCATGCGCAGGCGCATTAGGCAAATGGCAAGCGCCGCCACGGGGAAGTGGGAGAGTTGCGTGGGGTTCCTGAGCTTCACCACCAGGGCGGCAAGCCGGCTCGAACGGAGCCGCCAATGGTGTGACCTGACCAAGGCCGACCAGGTGGAAATCGACGATGACCGGGAATCCTCGATGCGCGGGGTGGATTTGGGCGAAGTCCGCCTGTGCATGGTCTCCATGGGTCGCCACCGCATCGGTCAGCGCCAGCCCCGCCCTTCCGGCGGCCCGCCGATCCTCAAGTTCATCTTCCAGGAAGAAGGGACGGCTGTAATTCGCCAGACACGCGGATCGATCCTCCTCAATGCAGGGCAATGGTGCGCGCTGCGCAAGGACGAGGCCTTCGTGATGGAGGCGCCGGGCCACTCCCGCCAGCTCGCGCTCTCGCTGCCCTGCCGCCAGATGCGCGACCCGCGTGGGGCGCTGGAACCCTGGCAAGGCCCACAGAGCTTCCGGCGCGGCGCGGCGCATATCCTCCACGCTGCCGCTTCGGCCTCGATCGTTTCGGCGGGATCACTGAGGCCAGCGGATGCGGCAATGCTGGGAGCGAACCTGGCGGAACTGCTGGAGATCGCCCTGCGCTGCGGCGATCCGGCAGCCCTTCCCGACATCAGGGACGAGCGCCGTCAGGCCGCGCTGGATTTCATCGAGCGCCACCTTGCCGATCCGGAACTCGATGTTCCGGCCATCGCCGCCGCGCTTGGCTGTTCAAGCAGGACGATCCACAAGCTGTTCGAGGGAGAGGCAATGACAGTGGCCCGCGCCATCTGGGACCGGCGGCTGGAACGCTGCCGGATGGAACTGGTCGATCCGGCACTTTCGGGCCGTTCCATTACCGAAATCGCCCATCACTGGGGCTTCAGCGATTCCCAGCATTTCAGCCGCGCCTTCAAGAACCGTTTCGGCGTCACTCCGCGCGAATATCGGGCGACGTCGCTCCTGTCCTGACAATGCGCGCCCAGTCATGCCTCTGCGCGCTGGTCCACGCCCCTCGCGCCCGGGCGGCATAATCCTTGGTGCGCCGACGGCCAGAAGAACAGCCGCGTGTCTGGGAGACAGATGTGACCCGTAACCAACGCGCGATTGCGCTGATCCTGCTCGCTTCGATGAATGCCTTCGGCTTCATCGACCGGGTGGTGGTCGCTCTGGTGGCCGAGAAGATCAAGGCGGAGTTCCTCGTCAGCGATTTCGAGATCGGCCTCTTGGGCGGCACCGCCTTTGCCGTGGTGAATACACTGGCGAGCGTTCCCATCGCCCGCATGGCGGAGCGTTACCGCCGTTCCACCATCACCGCAGCCTTCCTGATGATCGGATCGGCATTTACCGCGCTGATGGGCCTTACCGTCAATTTCGCGCAACTCCTTGCCGCCCGTCTGGGGATGGCCGTTGGCAGCGCCGCGACGGAGGCCCCGCCCCATTCCATGATCTCCGACATGTACCCGCCCGAAAAACGCGCCTCGGCCATCTCGCTCTTCATGCTGGGCGTGCCGGTGGCGGCACTGCTGGGTTCTTTCCTGGGCGGCGCGATCGCAGAGAATTATGACTGGCGATCAACCTTCCTGTTCTTCGGCGTGGCAGGCGGCGTCATCTCGCTGCTGTGCTTCCTGTTCCTGAAGGAACCCCCGCGCGCTTCCGTTGCCGATAGTGCCGTGAGGAAAATGAGCGCCTGGCAAGTGCTGGGCATCCTGCTGGGCAGCAGCACCCTGCGTTTCCTGATCGCGGGCGTGTGCTGCATCAGCTTGGGCAGCTTCGGCGTAAACACCTTCCTTCCGGCCTTCTTCAGCCGCGAACATGGGCTGGATGCCGCGCAGGCGGGGCTGGTGTTCGGCATCATCTCGGGTGTCGCATCGCTGGTGGGCACGCTGATGGGCGGATATGTCAGCGAATGGATGGCCCGGCGCGAGGCGCGCTGGCTGCTGGGCTTCCCGGCACTCGGCTCGGTGATCGGCGCGCCGCTGTTCGTAATCGGCCTGATGAGCGGCAATCTCGCCCTTGCCATCCCGGTGATGCTGGTGGGTTCGTTCTTCTTCTACACCGCGATGGGCCCGGCGGTGGCGACGCTTCATTCCTCGCTCGATTCCTTCAGCCGTGCGACCGGATCGGCCCTGTTCCTGCTGATCGTGCATATGATCGGCCAGGGCTTCGGCCCGCCGCTGGTGGGCGTGGTCAGCGATACGGCCAGCGCCATGCTCTATACCGGCGGCACATTTGCAGCCGATTGCGCAGGTGCGGCAGCGCAGGTGCCGGGATCTGCCTGCGCGGCGGCTTCGGCATCAGGCCTGCGCAGCGCCATCGCCATCTTCGCCATGTTCTTTGCCCTGGGCGGCGCTTTCCTGTTTCTCGCGACCCGCGCAGGGGCACGGGCACGCGCCGAACATTCCGCATGAGGCGGCTGCTGGCGGCACTGGCGGCGGGGCTGCTGGCCGCCTGCTCGGGCGGAGCGGACGCCGACTGGCCGATGCATGGCCGCACCAGCGAAGCCCAGCGCTATTCCCCGCTGGAACAGATCGACCGCGAGAATGTGGGCCGCCTCGGCCTCGCATGGTTCCACGATCTGGGCACTGACCGGGGACAGGAAGCGACGCCCATCGTCACGGGCGGCGTGATCTATATCGTGAGCGCCTATGACATAGTCGACGCGCTGGATGCCCGCGACGGCGCTCCCTTGTGGCGTTTCGATCCAGATGTCCGCGCGGCATCCGCCTATAGCTGCTGCGGCCCTGTCTCACGCGGCGTTGCCGTGGCGGATGGCAAGGTGCTGCTGGGTGCGCTTGACGGACGCCTGATCGCGCTCGACGCCAAGAGCGGCAAGCCCGTCTGGCAAGTCCAGACCGTCGATCAATCTGCCCCCAATGCCGTCAATTACACCATCACCGGCGCACCGCGCGTGGTGAAGGGCATGGTGCTGATCGGCAATGGCGGCGCGGAATTCGGCGCGCGCGGCTATGTCAGCGCCTATGACCTTGCCACCGGGAAACTGCGCTGGCGCTTCTACACAGTGCCCGGCAAGCCCGGCTCCCGCGACGGGGCAGCCTCTGACACGGCGCTGGAAAAGGCACTGCCAAGCTGGGCAGGCGAATGGTGGAAATGGGGCGGCGGCGGCACTGCCTGGGATGCGATCGAATATGATCCCGAGCTGGACCTGATCTATATCGGCACCGGCAATGGCTCGCCCTGGAACCACGGCCAGCGGTCCGACGGGAAAGGCGACAATCTCTATCTCAGCTCGATCGTGGCGCTCCAAGCCGACACGGGCGAATATGCCTGGCATTTTCAGGAAACGCCTGCCGACAGCTGGGACTACACGGCCACCCAGAACATCGTGCTGGCCGATCTGGAGATCCACGGTAACCGACGCAAGGTGCTGATGCAGGCGCCGAAAAACGGCTTCTTCTATATAATTGACCGCAAAACCGGAGAATTTATCTCGGGCAAGCCCTATGTGCAGGTAAACTGGGCTACCGGCCTCGCCCCCAAGACGGGCCGCCCCATCGAAGTGCCGGAAGCGCGCTATTACCGCACCGGCAAGCCGTATTTCCAGTTCCCCAGCTCGGGCGGCGGGCATAATTGGCCGCCCATGGCCTTCAGCCCCCGGACCGGGCTGGTCTATATCCCGGCGCAGGACGTCGCGATCCCCTATTCGGAGGATCTTGCCCAGCCACACATGGTGGGGGCCTATAATTCCGGGGTAGCCCTGCCGGGCGGTGGGCGGATGGCAGGGGCGGACCTCGCCGCGCTCCAAGCAAGCATGAAAGGGTGGCTGATCGCATGGGACCCGGTGAAACAGGCCCCCGCATGGAAGGTGGAACAGGCCGCGCCCTTCAATGGCGGCGTGCTTGCCACGGGCGGCGGGCTGGTGTTTGCCGGAACCGCCGCACGGGAACTGGCAGCCTATGATGACAGCACGGGCGCCAGATTGTGGCGCTTCGATGCGCAGACCGGCATCGTGGCTCCGCCCATCACCTATACGCTGGACGGGCAGCAATATGTGGCAGTGATGGCGGGCGCCGGCGGCGGCTGGCCCTTGCTGGGCGGACCGATGGCTCTGAAGGCCGGAAATCCCGTCGGGCCGAACCGCCTGCTGGTCTTCGCGCTGGGCGGCGGCGCGAAGCTGCCGCCTGTCACGCCTCGCAAAGGTGCAGGCAAACCGATCGTAAGTTCGATGCCAACAGACCTTTCCGCTATAGCGCGAGGCGACACGCTTTACGGCCGGTTCTGCCTGCGGTGCCATGGTACTTCGGCGGTCAATTCCGGTCCCTATCCCGATCTCCGGCAATCGCCGCTGGTGATGGGACATGAATTCGAAACCATCCTCCTTGAAGGAGCGCTTGCTTCTCAAGGCATGCCGAGCTTCAAGGGTAAGCTGACTCGCAGTGACATCGATGCGTTGCGGGCCTATCTGGCCAGACGCAGCTACGAAGATCTGGGGCAATGACGGGGGTTGAGGACATGATGACCGGGCACGCCAATGGCAAAGATCAGCGCAGGTTGAGGAAGTGCATGCGGATCGCGCTGGGTCTGGCGACGAGTGCGGCGGCGCTGGCATTCACCAATCCGGCTTCGGCCAAGGATTGCAGCGATCTTGTGGGGCTTCAGCTGGACAAGGGAAAGGTCACATCTGCCCAACTCGTGGCGCCCGGTGCATTCGAGCAGCCGGCCGCGCCTTTCGGGCCGCCGCCGGGTGTAGCCAACGCCGTCTATAAGGACCTGCCATCCTTCTGCCGCGTGCAGGCCACTCTCACGCCCACTTCGGATTCCGACATCAAGGTGGAAGTCTGGCTTCCGGCAAGCGCCTGGAATGGCAAGTTCGTGGGCATCGGCAACGGCATCTGGGCGGGCCAGCTCAGCTATTCGCAGCTCGCCGATCCGCTCTCGCGCGGATATGCGGTGGCGACCACCGACACTGGCCATACGGGCAGCGGGCTGACGGCCGAATGGGCAATCGGCCACACCCAGAAGCTGATCGATTTCGGCCATCGCGCGGTCCATGTGATGACGGTGACGGCCAAGGCCGCGATCAAGGATTATTACGGCAAGGGCCCCAGCCTTTCCTTCTGGAACAGCTGCTCCACCGGCGGGCGTCAGGGCCTGATGGCGGCCTTCCGCTATCCCGAGGATTACGACGCGATCTCGGCCATGGCCCCGGCCAATCCGATGACCCAGCTGATGACCCAGTCCATGTGGGCGGGTTACCAGTCGCAGCGCACGCCGCAATCCAAGCTGACGCCCGCCGCGCTCAGCCTGGTGCACAAGGCCGCCGTCGCCCAGTGCGACAAGCTTGACGGGCTGGCCGACGGGATCATCTCCCGCCCCGATGCCTGCACCTTCGATCCGGGCGAACTGCTGTGCAAATCGGGTTCGAACGAGGGCTGCCTCAATGCCGATCAGGTCGTGTCGATGCGCGCGATCTATGAAGGGGTGAAGGAACCGCGTTCCGGCCAGATCCTGTTCCCCGGCTTCCCGCGCGGGTCGGAACTTCAGCTTGCCGCGCTGACCGGCGGCGATGCGCCCTTCCCCGTGGCGCTGACCTATATGAGCATGCTGGTCTTCGCTGACCGGCCGAACTGGGACTGGCGCAGCTTCGATTACGGCGCGGATTCCAGTCGCGCCCATTTCTACGGCAAGGATATTCTGGACGTCACGCCTTCCGACCTGCGGCCCTTCTTCGCGCGCGGCGGCAAGCTGCTGCTCAGCCATGGCTGGTCCGACGGGCTGATCCCGGCGAACAACACGGTGGAATTCTTCAGTTCGCTCTACCGCGTCCTGCCGCCCGATCAGGCGCGCGACCAGGTGCGGCTGTTCATGGCGCCCGGCATGGAACATTGCTCGGGCGGCGAAGGGGCCTCTTCCTTCGATACGCTCGGCGTGATCGACAATTGGGCGACCAGCGGCAATGCCCCGCGCCGGATCGTGGCCGCACGGGTTCCCGCGCCCGCCATGGGCCCCGGCCCCGCCGCCCCGGCCCTGCCGCCCCTCACCCGGCCGCTCTGCCCCTATCCGCTGGTCCCGACCTACAAGGGTTCAGGCGATCAGTCGGAAGCCAAGAACTTCGACTGCAAGGCCCCGCCCAAAGTCTGAGGCGGAACAGAGCCTGCGCTGAAACGAAAGGGGCCCCGGAAACGGGGCCCCTTCTTCTTTATACCGGGATCAAACTTTGTCGTAATGATAGGGCGCAATCACCGGCTCGGGGTACGCCTCATACTCCATCGTCGGCGGCAGATCCGGCTGCAGACCGTCGATCGAGCGCAGCAGCTTGACCCCGGCCTTGTGCCAGCCCTGCTCGTAATCGGTGTAGATGTTCATGAAGCCGTGCAGCAGCGCGATGCGCCACACACCGTCGACCCGGCGGTATTCATTCTCGTAAGTCGCCTCGCCCCAGCGCGCTTCCGCGCCGAGTGCGCCCACCATCATGAAACTGCGCCAGCGGCCCTTGGCGGTACCGGCCACGCTGTCGATATGGATCACCGGCTGGAGTTGCATGTGGTTGTAGAGCACGCCCCGCCCGTAAGGCGGCAGATGATGCAGATAGGCCCGCACCCGGTCCTGACCGACAAACACGCCGCGCCCCGCCAGTTCCAGCGTGCCGTCAGGCGCGAAGAGATCGGCAGCATCGTCCCACCGGCCCTTGTCCACATAATAGCCATAGGCCGCCTGGAGATTGCAGATGGCGTGATAATCTTCCGCCTTGCGCGCAGCGGCGCCCAGCGTGGCGACCTCTTCGCGCAGGCGGGCAACTTCCGCCGCGAGTTGGGCAAGCGTATCAGTCATTCGGGAACATCCTATGCAAAATCGTCCAGCAATTGCGGTTCGGGGCGCTGGCCCACGATGCGCGGGGCGGTTTCCCTGAGGAACAGCGCCGTCAGGCCGCCCAGAACCGCCAGCACCATCAGGAACCACAGCGGCGCCTGCAGGCCGTAAATATCCGACAGCCAGCCCGCGATGGAGGGCGAAAAGACCCCGCCCAGAATCTCGCCCACACCCATCACCAGCCCCATGGCAGTGGCGACCTGCCGGGGCGAAACCGATTCCGTGGGTACTGTGGCCATGAACATCGGGAAGATGCCGTTGAACATCCAGCCGACGAAGAAGATCGCACCCATCATCCACACCGGCCCGTCATAATAGAGCGCGCCCAGCGGCAGCAGCACGCCGATGAAGGTGCTGATCACCATCACCGGCCTGCGCCCGACGAAATCCGAAATCGTGGTGACGATGAAGCTGGAGATGAAGGAGGAAACGCCCAGCACCGCCATCAGCCCGGCTGCCGTTCCTTCATCCATCCCGCGATATTGCACCAGCACCAGCGGCATGAACGCCCAGGTGATGACGAGGTAGGAGACGAGCAGCACCGCCATCACCGTGCAGGCAACGACATTGCGATTGGCGATGATCTCGGCCAGCGGCGCGCGGTCGCCCATCTTGCGCGGCTCTGCCTTCGCAACCGGCCGTTCCACCACGAACAACACGATCAGCAGGGCTGAGATCAGCCCGGGCACGGCAGCGATGAAGAATGCCTCGCGCCAGCCCCAGGCGATGGCCACAGGCACCAGCACCAGCGGCGCCACGGTGGAACCCAGCAGGCTGGAGCCGACATTCTGCGTCACCCCCATAGCCAGCGCGCGCCATTTGGGAGAAACTTCCGCCGCCACCATCGCATGGCTGATCGGCATCACCCCGCCTTCCGAAAGGCCCATCACCAGCCGCGCGCCCAGCAGCATGAGGAAGGATGAGGCGAAGCCCGACACGACCGAACAGGCGGAGAAGAGCAAGGTCGAGAGAACGATCAGTATCTTGCGCTTGCCCGCCTTGTCGGACAGCCAGCCCACGAAAATCGCCGCGATCGCCCAGGTGAGCGACAGGGCCGAGCCGAGCATCCCCACCTGCGTATAGTTCAGCCCCAGTTCCGGCTGAACGAAGGGCATCAGGAAATTGAGCGCGTTCCGGTCAAAAAACAGGATACCGAAATTGAGGCACAACAGGGTGACGAGGAGGACCTGATAGCCGCCCGAGGAACGCCGTGTGTCCATCGCTTCCCCCCTTGCCTCGGTTCAGACAGGCGCCTTGCAGGTGAAGCTGGAGGCCTTGTTCGGATCTCCGCCCATATATTGTGCGTGGGACGGATAGGGGCATAGCGGCCGGCTCGCTTCGACCGGGCTCTTGCGGTGGGCGATCACTTCCTGCGGTGCCTTGCCGCTTTCCACCCAGTCCACAAGACTGCCCAGCATGTCGAACTCATCATAGGAATTGCCGCCCCGGCAATGGAGCATGCCCGGCACCATGTAGAACCGGCTGGCATTGGTGAAACCCGCGCCATTGGTGGCCGACGCCCGCTGATACCAGTCCCATGTGGCGAAGGGCGAGAACCAGAAATCCGAAACGCCGTGGAAGAACATGATCTTGCCGCCGCGATCGAGAAAAGTGTTGAGGTTGGTCCAGTAATTGGTGTCGGTCAGCCGCTGGCTGGCATCCTGACGGATTGCATGGGCGCGCGCGTCCAGATCGATAGAGGTGGCGGTGCTCGGCGGGCCGAAGGGGCCCGGCCCACCCGTGGGCAGATAGCCCATCGGCGTGGAGACGATCCCCGTGTCGAAGGCCATAGGGGCATAGATAGGGAAGCCCGCCTTGTCGGAGGGGCCAGCAAAGCCCAGTTCCAGCGCACGGACCTGCCCGGCACTGAGGCAACCATCCTTCTTCTCGCCGGTGCATTGCAGCTTGGCCGGCTTGAAATCGCACTGGGCGACATTCTCGATCATGCCGTCCTTCAACCCGTCCAGCGCATCGCATTGGTCGAGAACGCCGTTGAGGATCGTCGAGCGATCCGCCGCCGTGAGTATCCGGGTGAAATCGGGCTTGCCGTCGGCACCCAGTGGCGCAGCCTGATTGAACAGCACCTGAGTATATTCCACGCCGAGATTGGAATCCCCCGTCCGCATGGCCGGGGCGCCCACGATAATGCCGTCGAACAATTCGGGATAGCGCTGGGATGCTAGCATTCCCTCGCGTCCTCCGGTGGAACAGCCAGTCATATAGCTATGGGCGGCGGGCTTGCCGTAATAGCTCTGCGTCACCTGCTTGCCCAGCAGCGCCACTGTGCGCACGGAGCTTTCGGCAAAGTCCAGCGCGGCGCGCTGATCGGCCATGAAGCTGGCATCGAACACTTGCCCCTGATGCCCGCTGTCGCTGGAAATCACCGCGAAACCGCGGGCCAGCGCCGGGCGGCCATTGGAGCCTACGGGGCCAAGAGGCGGATTGACCGTACCATTCAGGCCGCCGCCGCCCTGCAGCAGGAAGCGGCCGCTCCATTGATCCGGCAGGGCGATGGCAAAGCGGATGCCATAGGTCTTGCCTCCCGCGCCCTGGCGTTCGTTGATGATGCCCTCAACGCGGCAATGGCTAGGAAGCGCCGAGACGGTCATCCCGTCGGGACCGGTCTGGGGCTTGTCAGATGCGGCGACATGGGTGGCGGCGGTGATCTTGACGTCCGGCCCCAGTGCCTTGGCGGCGAAGGCCGCACACGCCTGTCCCGATTTTGCCGCAGCCACATTGGCTGCCGGGGCGCCATTTCCAAGCGTCAGCGCCGTACCTGCCAGCAGAAGGGCACAACCGCCCAGTTTCCAGCTTCGCATCGAACTTCCTCCCCCGTGCCCGCAGCCAGTCAGCGGCGGCGATCCGTCGGCTGAATCTTCGTCCATGCCGTACCGGTTGCTCCATCAATTCCACGACGGAGCCCGCATGGCAAGGGATGGGTAAATCAGGCTGGAAAGAAAGGGTTGGGGACGGAAGATTGCGGGGCATGCAACCTTCCGCCCCCACAGGATCAGAACCCCATGCGAAGGGTTCCGCGAACGGACAGGGCGGTGTGATCGAAGCGATCTTCGGCGCTCAGCTCGCCGCCCATGGTAAAGACGGAGTCCCCACCCAAAGCCCGTAAACGAGCGTACCAGCCGCTGGTCGTCTGATCGGGATCGAGGGTGAAATTCTGTCCGCCTTCGAAATGTGCGGTAGTGGATCCCAACGAACCGGCGACAATCTGACGCCAGCCGCCTTCAGTCTCCAAACGAAACCAATTGCGGTCGTACCGGCCGTTACCCATGAAATCAAGACCCAGAGTCAGCCCGCCATTGACCGCGAATTCATCCGACGTGCGGCCCTCCACGATCAGGTTGAAGCCCTTGCCGCCCCCGGTATCGCTATAGCCGTCTTCCTTCAGGCGGATGTAATCGAAGGTGACGGAGGGGCGATAGAACAGGCTCCCCCCGCGCTCCAGGGATGCGCCGCCGCTGAAAGTGATGACATTGCCGTCCCAATTGCGCAGCGCGGTGCGTTCCACGGTCTTCTCGCCGAACTTGCCGGTAAAGGTCCGCCGCCCGTCAAAGCCCACGATGCCATAGGAACCGCGCGCCCAGGCGTTGAGGCGATCCCACTGGCCGCGCCAGTAGCCGGCGATCTCGTAAGTGTCGGACTGGACGACATTGCCCGATCCGCCGCTGGTATACTCGCTCGACAGCCAGTTGAGCGACAGGCCGAAACTGCCCACGCCGGTCTGGATTTCGCCGCTGGCGGAAAAGCCGTAGCCGCCCAGATCATAGGCCGCGGTATTGCCCTCGTCCTTCTTCGCATCCCACGCGGCGGCGTTCAGGATGATGTCTATTCCGCCAGCGGAATAGACCGGCCCATAGGGATCGGCGATCTGCTGCGCGAAGGCCCGCGTGCCCAGGCTGATGGCGGAAAACGCCCCGCCCGCATGATCGGGCAGCATCTGGCGGATCTGATTGCGGAACTGGTCGCCATTGGCGATCCCCAGGAACACGCCTTCGATATCGTCATCGGTGGCAAGCGCCGCATAGATTGCATCATAGGCCGCTGCCTGCGAACGGTTCAGCCCCAGTTCCGTGGCCGTGCGGCGGGCGATGTCCACCGCCAGCTTGTTGGCCCCGGCATCGGTGGCGACAGTGGCCTTGAACATATAGGGCAGCAGATCGGACTTGGTGGTGATGCCCGAGGCGCCCGTCAGCGTCCCTGCCTCGATGATGGTGTAACGCCCTTCGGCGCTGCTCGTGTCGGCCAGCCGCAGATACAGCGTCGCGCCGCTGGCGAAGCTGGCCGTTCCGGCGACAGTGAAGGCCGTACCCGCCCCGGTCCGCTTGTCGAGCGTGGCGACGATCACGCCATTGGCCGCCACACTGAGCGATCCGATCGAAGCGGGCTTGGAAACGTCCAGCGCGCCACCATTCAGCGTAACCGCCAGATTGCCCGAATTGAGCAGCGTCCCGACGAACAGCGAAGTCCCGCTCAGCGTCAGCACATCTGCGCCGCCGCCGAAATCGGCGATCCCGTCAAACACCGAAGTGTTGGCCAGGGTGACGGTGTCATTGCCATCGCCGAACAGGGCCTTGCCCTGGTAAACTGCGTCGCCGGACAGCGCGAAGCTGTTGTTGCCTGCGCCGAAGTAAACATTCCCCTTCACCAAGCCGTCGGCCACGCTGAACTGGTCGCTCCCGCTACCGAAGTGCACGTCGCCCAGGATCTGCGGGGCGGATGCGCCGGAAATCTGCTTGACGATAACCCCGGTGGTGTTGGCCGAAAGATCGATGGCGATATTGCGGGTGGAACTTGCCAGCGCACCGCTGGCCGAAATGGTGCCCGAATTCTCGATCAGTACAAGGCTGCCCGACTGGTCGAGGATTGCCGTGGCATGGCCCGCATCCCCGCCGGCAACTGCCTTGATCGTGCCGCTGTTCCTGATCGCCGGGAGATGCGCCCCGGCATCGACCTGCACGGCCACGGCCTTGGAGGCATCATCGCTGCCACCACCCGCCGAAACCGTGCCGGAAACGTGGAGTGTGGGCACGCTCGCGCCCGAGCCGATGCGCACCGCAGTTGCGCTTGCGCCCTTGGAAGTCGCAGTGACGCTGCCGGAAATGCCCACGCCATTGGCGATGCTCACGGCCCCGCCCTGCCCACCAATCACCAGACCGGTGGCGCTGACGCCGTTGTAAACGCCATATCCACCCACGCTGCCGTCGATCTGCAGGCCATAGCCGCTGGTCGTTCCCGCCACCGCGCCAATGGCGATATCCCGATCGCTCGCGCCGATCACGAAGGCCGGGGCAGAGCCATAGGAGGCGACCGCGGCAGCACCTTCCTTGGCGTCCTCGATCCCGTCATCATCCTCGTCATTGTCGGTCGTGCTGCTGTCCTTGGGGGGAATGGCCAGCACGATCCCGCCGGTGACATTCCCTTCCACCACCAGCGCCGGACCGCCCTGCAGCAGATCGTCTGCATCGAGCTTCGACGTATCCGCCGGGGCCACGGTCTTGCGATAGCCGGTGGAACTGATCGCGCCCTGCACCACCAGCGCGCCATTGATGTCGCCGGTGAATTCGGCGCCGATCGCATCCTTGCCGGTCGCCGACACAGTCCCCGCCAGGCGGACATTGCCTGTGACGTCTCCGGCATGGACGCCCACGCTGCGGTCGCCAACCACGGTGGTCTTGCCGTCATGCGTGAAGGCGCCGGTCAGCGCGCCACCCAGCCAGATACCGGCCGAGTCATTGCCTTCCACAGAAATCATGCCCGTGGCCGAATTGGTGATCGCGCCCGTGTGCGCGCCGTCGGTGCGAATACCGAACCGGTTCGATCCGGTTGCGAAGGGCCCGTCGAGATCGCCGTCATTGTCAGTGTCGGTGGGGGTGTAAGTCTCGTCCACCGTGATCGAGCCGCTGTTCACGATCGCGCCATTGGTCCCGGCAACCGCACCGATGCCCACCGCGCCATCGGCATTGCTGACCGCAACCGTGCCCTGATTGGTCACGCCATGATTGGAATCCATGGTGACGGCCGTGCCGCTGGCAGGCTTGACCGAACCCGTCGAACTGATCGTGATCGCATCCGCACTGCCACCATTGGCGGTGGAGGTGCGAACGGGTGTGGTGATGGCAGTGGAAATAGTGGCGGCGGAAACGGGCGCGGCAACAGATGCGGAGGCCACTGCCAGCACGGCAGTGGAAACCAGAAGGTTACGGGACATTTTTCGCTCCAGCAGAGAGTATGATCTGCAGACGGAGCCGCCCCGCGCCAGCCTTGGCGTAGAAATGATAAATTATCGGAAGATGCCGCCCCGTGTCAGCGGCCTTCGCTAAAACGCAGCGTCCAGCCCCAGCCGGATCGTGCGCGGGCGCAGCGGCGTGATCTGGTCACGCCCAATGGCAAAGGGCGTACCCAGGGCAAAACGGTTGCCTTCCTCATCGGTAAGGTTGGTCAGCCCCAGCGTGAAGCCCATCGCATCATTGCCAACCCGCACCGTAAGCCCGGTATCGATGTAGTTGCCCTGTTCCTCGCCCAGTTCCGGCCCGACGCCAAGGCGGGACTTGCCGACATAATTCATCCAGCCCTGCGCGGTGAGCACAAGTTCGTCGCCGATCTCCCGGTCATAGGAGAAACCGACCCGTCCGGCGAAGCGCGCAATATTGGGGACCTGGCTGGTACGGCCCACGCTGGTATCCTGCAGCGGCGGCCCCACTATCGTCGAAGAGGCAAATCCCCCTCCGAAAGTCAGATCCAGGAATGGCGAAGGATTGTAAACGCGGCTGTCATTATAGGTGAGCCCCGCATCTAGGCGCAGCCCAGGCGTGATTTCGACACTGCCCTTCACACTGGCGGACCAGATGCGCCCGTCACCAATATTGGCCGTGGTCGGAAAGCCGGAACTGTCGATGTAATCGGCCTGGATATCCTTCCAGCGCGTGAAGGAAATACTGGCCGCCAGATCGAACGGCCCGCGCTCCTGGTCGCCATGGCGCGCACCGAATTCGAAGGTGGAGATATGATCGTTCTTGAAGCGATTGACGAGATCGCTCGCAATCGCGACCCCGCCCGGCCGGAAGCCTTCCTGATAGCGCAGATACAGCGTCGTCTCGGGCAGCACCGTCGCCACCAGCGAGGCGGAAGGCAGAAAGGCGCTTTCCTTGCGGGCCGTCGTTGCGGCGGCAAGGATCAGCATCTTTTCCTGAGTAAGGCTGGCAAGGGCAATATCCTCCCCCTCGCCATTGAGCCATGAATGGGTGTAGCGCCCACCCGCCGTCGCCACTAGGCCATCGGATAGCTTGTAGCTCGCCTCGCCATAGATGGTGAATTCGTCCACCGAATTGCGCACACCGGTTGTCGCCGCCAATTGGTCGGGTGCGCCAAGCGCGCGGCTCAGCGTGGTGTGGTTACGCGTGAAGCTGATGCCCAATATCCAGCCGAAACGGTCGGTCGCGGGTTTCCATATCCGCGTCTCATTGGCCAGCATGTCGGTCTCGTTGCGCTGCACGAACAGGCGCGGATCGCCTTCGGGCGCGGTCGCGTCATATCGTTCCTCCAGCGTCTGGCCGGTAATGCCGGTGGAGCTTTTGAAGCGAATATCGCCAAAATCGCGCGAGATCACGATCTGCCCCTGGGCATAATCGGCATCGAAGCCTTCGCCCACCTGCGCCGCACGGGTCAGAGGCGGGCCGTTGCGATCGGCATATTGGCTGTCGTGCCCCCTGGTGGTCTGGCCAATACCGATCAGGTCGATCGTCCACTCGTCCCCCGCCTCGACGCGCAGGGCAGCGCGGCCGCCGAAGATGTCGGTCCGGTTCACATCCTTGCGGCCCAGCAGCGGCTTGTCGATATAGCCGCCGCGCGTTTCCGTATCGAGCGTGACGCGCAGTGCCACACTGTTGCCGACCGGCAGATTGATCGTGGCGCTGGCATCCCCGCCAATCGCGCCATGCTGCGTGGCGCTGCCGCCCATCATGGCGGTGCCGGTCGTCTCGCCCAGCTTCGGCGCATTAGGGACCATGCGCAGAATGCCGCCCAGCGCACCCGCGCCGTAGAGCGTGCCCTGCGGCCCTTCGAGGATTTCCACCCGTTCCAGATCGGAAAGGCGCAGATCGGGATCGGGCGCGTTATAGCTCAGCCGCAGATCGCCGAAATACTGGCCCACCGTCGCCTGGGTCGGGCCGGTGAAGCTGGAATCCGCGATCCCGCGAATGAACAGCTTGTTGCGCCCGCTGCCCAGATGGGTGGACGAAACCGTGGGTGCGCGCTGGATGATCTTTTCCGTGCCGCCCGATCCGCCGAAGGTCAGGTCCTTGCCCTCGATCATCTCGACCGCGCCGGGATACAGCGCCAGTTCGGTGTCGCGCTTGGAGCCGATCACCACGATATCCTCGGAAGACACCGAGCGCGGTGGAGGGGTTGCCCTGCGCGGGGCGGCGCTGCGCCCGGCGGAAGGCCGCGCCGAAGCCCGCCGGGGCTTGGCCTCCGATACCAGCCGCCAGCCGGATTTGCCCGCAGGGATGGCCTTTGCGCCCAATGCCTTGGCCAGCTTCCTGACCGCACCCTCTGGCGAATAATTGCCCTTGATCGCGGGAACCTGCCGATTGGAAAGCGCCGGGTCCGTCAGCACGATGCTGGTGCCCGTCTGCCGCGCGATTGCCACGGCAGCATCGCCCCCACGCCCGGCGGGCGCGTTGACGGACACGCCCTTGGCCTGGACGGGAGTGGCGACCAATGCCGCCAGCGCAAAGAGGGCGTAACGCCGCATGGTACTTACCGCGCCCCGATAACCCACCCTTCGCCCACCTTGCGCACGCTGACGCCCAGCAGGGGGCCAAGGCTGGCGGGATCGGAACGCACGGGATCGATCAACAGGCTGCCCGAAACGCGCCGCTGCTCGGCACCGGAGGCAACACTGAAGGCAAGGCCGGTGGCACGCGCAAGGTCTTCCGCCACGGCGCCCAATGTCTCGTCCTGGAAGGTCAGCCGTCCCTCGCGCCATTCACCCACTTGCGCGGCGGCAATGGTGCCCAGCGTATAATCCGCGGTGCCAGCCTCGCTCGTCAGCACATGGCCGGGATCGATCCGGACATTCTGCCTGCCCGGATTGAACGCCACCGCACCTTCGGAAACGGCAATGGTGGTGACTGCGCCATTCAGCTTGACGTCGAACACGGTGCCGAGATCCAGCAATTCGTTTTCTCCGACATCCACCCGAAAAGGCTTCGATGCGTCGTGGCGGACCGTGAACAGCGCCTGCCCTGCCTCAAGCTCGGCGAAACGGGCATTGCCGCGATCAAGCTCGATCCGGCTGCTGCCGGCCAGCAGAACGGAACTGCCATCTTCCAGGGCGATCATGCGGGTTTCACCCGGCGCGGTTTCCACCATGTAAGTGCCGCCCTGCATCTGCCAGATGCCAACGGCACCCAGCGCCGCGAGCGACGCGGCCAGCGCGCCGCCGATCCAACGACGCCGCAAGAAGCTCCCGCCGCGATATTCATTCGCCGGGTCGTCATTCGCAGGAGCGGGAACAACAGGAGCAGCAAAGGCAGGCGCGGCCAACAGCGCTTCGGCGGCATCGGCCGCAGCCGCCGTCACCAGTTCATAGGCCTCCGCATGGGCCGGATCAGCTTCCAGCCAGGCAGTGAAGCCTTCCCAATCTTCGAAAGAAGGGTCGGCCATGCGTGCCGCCCAGGCAGAAGCCTGGTCCAGAATTCGATCGTCAAACGCCATGGTCGAAGCCTCCTGCACCAGAGACGTAGACGAAACGTTCAAACCACATTCATTTTTTCCTTAAGCCTCGCCAGCGCCTTGTATGCCGCACGCAAGTCGCTTTCGATAGTGCTCAGGCTCACGCCAAATTCCTCGGCAACCTGCCGCTGGGGTATACCGTCAACCCGGTGGCGGCGAAACACTGCCGATTGGCGTTCGCCCAGTGCGGCCAGTGTTTCCGCCACCATCTGCGCCTGCTGGCGGGCGATGATCGCACGTTCGGGCGAAGGTGCGTCGGACACACCGGGGTTCGCTCCGCCATTCAGCTCGGTCCAGTCCTTGTCCCGCTTCTCGGCCTGACGCGTTGACCGATAGCGATCGATCATCAGCAGATCGGCCGCGCGGAAGAGATAGGACAGCGGCGAGGAGATCGGCCCAGTCTGCGCCGCGCTGATCTTCAGCCACACTTCATGCAGGACATCTTCCGCCGCGTCGCCAGCGCCGCGCGCCGCTAGGAAGCGCAACAGGCGCTCGCGGTTTTCGAGGAATGCTGCCTCGAGGCCGGAAAGGGTACGGTTTGCGGACAAGTGCCACCGATGCGGTTACTGCGAGCGGCTGCATATAGGTTCAACCGACGGCAGAGGAAAGCGGGGAGCGGTCCACGCAAAAATCCGTAACAATTTGCAATACTAACCGCCGCATCCGCTCTGCGATGCCGTGAAGCGCTTGTCGCGGCCGTAGACATCGTTCAGCAGCTTCACGCCACCCTGCCCGTCGCTCACCGCGGTGAAATAGGCAATGTAGATCGGCACGGGGCGCGCAAGGTCGATCACGGTCGACTGGCCGGATGCCACGATCGCGTCCACCTCTGCCCGCGTCTTCACGCCTTCCAGCAAGGTCGCGGCATAGCCGATGGCATCGCCCGTGCGGATGCAGCCATGGCTGAACGCACGCACATCGCGCTCGAACAACTCCTTGTTGGGCGTATCGTGCATGTAGACGCTGTAGCGATTGGGCATCACCAGCTTCATCTGGCCCAGCGCATTGTTCGGCCCCGGCTTCTGGCGATAGCGCCCCCCTTCCCACACATAACCGCGCGCGCGGGCGGTGGAGGGGCTGCGGCGCACCAGCGCCCCCACGCTTTCGCGCACGATGCTGGCAGGAATTTCCCACCAGGGGTTGAGGTTCACGCCGGTGATGGTGGTGTTGAAGATCGGGGTCGGCGTCTTCGTCTTGCCGACAATCACTTTCCAGGTGCCCACCTTGTCCCCGCCGCGCCACAGGCTCGCCTCGAAGGCGGCTGCGTTGACCAGCACATGATCGTCCCCCAGCGAACGCGGCATCCAGCGCCAGCGCTCCATATTGCGCGCGATGGCGCTGCGTGCCGCCTCGTCCGTCGCGGCGCCGAGCGCGGCCTGCAATGCGGCATATTCCGGATCGCGCGGGCGCAGGCTGGCATAGAAGGCATCGAGCGTGCCTGCCTGCAGCGAAGATTGCAGCAAGCCCGGCAGATCGACCGATTTGTCCGTATCCACGATATTCCAGCCCTTGCGCTCCGCCGCCGTAGCGCAGCCCAGCAGATGCATCCGCGCGAGCTTCAGCGCCACATCGTCCGCCGCCTTGGCGATGGCGGCGCTATCGCCTGCCGCCTGCGCCTTTTCGAGCGCGGTGGTTGAGGGTTCCGGCAGCGCATCCATCGGCGCCATGGCCACCCAGCGTTTGAGTACGGAGAGATTCGCAGGCGTCCAGCCAGTGGACTGCGCACCCGCCGGAACAGCCGTTCCGAACAAAGTCAACGCAATCACCGCAAGTAAGGCTCGCTTCATCGACACTCTAATTCTCCCGCGTTGCATGGCCCCACTCATGGATTATATCAGCAAAAACGCATATTCGGGATCGCACCATGAATTTCAACCGGCGCCATTTTCTTGGTGCCGCCATTGCCGGAGCCGCAGGACTGGCCTCGCCGCGCGCATTTGCTGCGGTGAAGAACTCCGCCATGCCTGATCTGCTCCCCCGTGCAATGGCCGCACTTAACGAACATCACAATTCCATTCTACGCCGCGACGTGATCGGCCTCGTCGATTTCTCGCATCATTCGCGCGAACAGCGCTTCCAGATCGTCGATCTTGGCAATGGCCGCGTGGTGGCATCCTATCTCGTCGCCCATGGCCGAGGGTCCGATCCGGCCAATAGCGGCTGGGCCACGCGCTTCTCCAACCGCCCCGGATCCAACGCGTCTTCCGAAGGCAGCTACCGCACCGGCGACACCTATTTCGGCAAGCACGGCAAGTCCCGCCGGCTGATCGGGCTCGATCCGCAGAACAACCTGGCCCTGCAACGTGCGATCGTGATCCATGGCGCGGACTATGTCTCTCCCTCGCTGATCGCCGCACAGGGCCGCATTGGCCGGAGCCAGGGCTGCTTTGCGCTGGAACGCCGGTTGGCGAACGAGGTTATGGACCGGCTAGGCTCCGGTGCCCTGATCTTCGCCGCGAACTAGAGTTCGCTTCACTCCCCGCGCGCAAGCAGCTTCGCCCAGTCGATCCGCGCCAGCGCCACCAGCGCAGCGATCATCGCCAGTTGCAACGCGATTCCCAGCGGGCTCGAGATACCGCCTGCAAAGACTTCGCCCAGCGATGTCTGCTTCACTTCCTGCGCGCCGAAGGCATAGATTGAGTAAGATACGATCCGCCCGGTGAAGAAGGCCGCGGTGAAGCCCAAAAGTCGCACGCCTGCAAGCCCTGCCGCCTCGAATAATTGCGCCGAGGGCACGGGCGACAAGGCAAACAGCCCCAGCGCCGCTATGCCGCCCTTGCGATTGCGCTCAAACGCCGCCCGCGCGGCGGCGAGGTTCGCGCAGGTCTTTTCCGAAACTCGCGTGCCAAGCAAGCGGAAGGCATAAGCCAGCAATAGGCGGCCCGATGCTGCCGCCAGCGCGCCCACCAGAATGATCGCGGGCACTGGCATGTCCGAATTCAGCCCATAGAGGACAATGATCGACCATGTCGGCGGCCCAAAGGCCGGCATGAGGTTCACCCCGAAGACGATCCCGAACAGGATGAGATAGGGGATCAGTCCTTCCATGCCTGCTCTATTGGTGCGGTTTCATCCCATAGGGAAGTTCGGAATTGAACGCCTCCACCCGTTCGATCTTGCCGCCCTTGAAGCGGAACAGTTCGACCACCTGGAAACTGTGCGGATAGGTGCCTGCAGCGCCGTCGACAGCCGGGAAATCCTCGAAGGTGCGATAGACGATCAGCCCGCGCTTTTCGTCCACCGCCAGCACCTCGCGGTCGCGCACCTGTTCAAGGCTTTGCAGCACCGGGCCACCGAAGGGCGAGACGCAATCGCCCACATCCTGCCCGTTCACCGCCCAACGGCATTCGGCCGAGATGCCAGCCGGAGCCTTGGCCCCCTTGGCATTCATCGCCTTGTAGAAACTCTCGGTCGCGGCTCGCATGACCCTGGCTGGAGTGCGCTCCGAAGGGGCGAGTTCGGGGAAGGATGGCCCGCCATTCGGCTCTGCATAGGGCGGGCCATATTCCTTGCGCCGGATCAGCACGTCGATCGATCCGACCTTCCTGCCATCGTAAGATACGGTGAACGCGCCCCAAGCGGGCTGGCCATGTTCCTCGATCCGGCCGAGCCACACGCCCTTGCCCGCCTTGGCATCGGCTATCACCAGAGGGTTCGGGTCGACCAGGCTGACGCCTGCCCAGATACCCTCGCCCACGCGGATGCCCACGCTGTTCTCGGCATAGCCGACCTTAGACGCCCAGCTGACATCGCGCCATTTGTTGCCCGCGAAGCTGGCCACGACCTTGCGGGTCGTCTCGTCCACACAGGCATCGTCGCATTCGGCAGGCTTGGGTGCATAGGTCGGAACCTTGGAATCCGGCCTCCAGAACGGATTGTTCTTGAAATAGGGCACATAGGTGAACACCGCCTCGATCCGCTGGATTTCGGCATTCTTGATGCGGAAGGCTTCCAGCAGGGTAATCGAGTTGGGCCATTTGAGCGCGGTCTTCATTTCGCGGCCGTTGGTAAGCAGGTAACGGTCCCACTCATTGGCATGGTCGAAGAAACCGCGCCCCACCACGACCCCGCGCTCTTCATCGACGATAAAGAAATCGCGGCGGACGCGCTTGTTGATCTTGTAGAGTCCCAGTTCGAATTGCGCGCGGCAGCCGGTTGCCAGCGCCGCCGCGTTTCCGCCCGTGCTGCCCGGCGTGGGCGCAGTGGTGGAAATGCCGTTTTCCAGCCGCCCGCAATCGTCGGAGAAGGGCGCGAAGACCTGCCCGTCATTCACTTCCACCGTATCGAAATAGGAATCGGCAATGGCCAGCATCCGCTCCCGTGAGCGGCGCTGCTCGGGCGGCAGGATCTCGTTGAATTCGGGATCGTGGACCATCTTGGTCACATCGCCGAAGGGCGCGGGAAGCCCGGTCTTGCGATGGACGACGCTTTCCACCTCGTCGATCTTGCCGTTCTTCACATGGATGCGAACGGCATAGATCGCAGGCGCGCCGTTTTCCTTCACCGATCCGAACCATGCGGCATTGCCGGTTACCTTGTCGGCCACTTCCAGCCCCACCTGATCGACGGCCGTGACTGTCTTCCACAGGCCCTGCCCGATTGTGATCGGCACATTGTTCTCAGTGAAAGTCACGTTCGCCGCGAAGGGAACCCTCGACGGGTCCTTCGCCGCCAGCGCGGCCATATGATCGCGCAGCAGCCCGATCAGGCAATCGCGCTCGCACGAATTGTCAGGCACCGCGCTTTCCTCTCCCGCCGCCTGCGCGAAAGCAGGGGCGACAGGCAGCAAGGCGGCCGAAGCGGCGAGCGCCGTCAGCATGGTCCGATGAAAACGCATCCTCAATTCCCCCGTTTATTTCCTGCCCGCCGAAGCGTCCTGATAATCTTCATTCGCGCGGGCGATGAGGTAGCTGTGGATCGCGTCCACATCCTCCTGCTTCAGCACATCGGCGAAGCTGGCCATGCCCTTCTCGCGATAGATGCCCTTCAGCACGATATCGGAGAACAGGCTGTGCGCTTCCTTGTCCATCCAGCGCAGATCCTTCACCCCGCCGATCGCGTCTTCGCCATGGCAGCGCACGCAGGTCTGAGCATAAAGCTCGCGCCCGCGCGTCACCTGCGCTTCCGTTGCCGTAAGCCGAGGCGGTGCAGGGATTTGCGATGGCGGAGGCATAGGCGGCAGGGTCACGCCCTTGGCATCCAGCTTGAACACCAGCAGCTTGGCCGTGGCCGTGCGGAACGGCCCATTCTTGTTAATGTTGTAGACGGGCGAACCACCCCAGCCGGCATTGATCGCGATATATTGCTCGCCATCGATCATATAGGTGATCGGCCCGGCCACCGGCGCCTGGTCGATATTCATCTCCCACAGCTTCTTGCCATTATCCGCCCGGTAGATCGCCAGCGTCTTGTTGATCGTGCCCTGCACCAGCAGATTGCCCGCAGTGGAAAGCACGCCGCCCGACCCGGGAATGCCGTAATCGACGCGCCACTTCTCGGTCTGGGTCTTCGGGTCCCACGCCAGCAGATAGCCCTTCTCATTGGCTACCGCTTCCGCCTGCAGCTTCGCTCGCAATTCCTGCTCATTGCCATAGGCCTGGCCGGAGTTGCTGCGCCCCTTGATGTAACGATAGGCGCCATCTTCCGCCCGCGCATAGACGGAACCCTGTTCCTGCGCGGAGAAATACATCAGGCCGGTGATCGGGCTGTAGCTCATCGGATGCCACGTATGCCCGGCCATCCAGCTGGGGCTCATCAGATGCGGCGTGGTGGTGTTATGCGCGCCGGGCTGCAACACGGGGCGGCCGGTCTTCTTGTCGATATGGCTGGCCCAGGTGTTGACCGAGACATAGGACTTGCCGGAGATCAGCTCGCCCGTCTTCCGGTCGATCACGTAGAAAAAGCCGTTCTTGGGCGCCTGCATCGCCACCTTGCGCTGCTTGCCCTTGATCTTCATGTCGGCCAGCACGATAGGCTGGGTGCAGGTGTAATCCCAGTCCTCTTCCGGCACCATCTGATAGTGCCACTTGTACTCGCCCGTGGTCGCGCTCACCGCCACCATGGAGCAGAGGAACAGATTGTCGCCCTTCCCCTCGCTGCGGAAGTGCCACATATGCGGCGCGCCGTTGCCGGTGCCGATATAGACCGTGTCGAGTTCCGGATCATAGGCAAAGGCGTCCCACGCATTGCCGCCCGCGCCCGCATCCCAGAACTTGCCGAACCAGGTCGGCTGGGCGATCTTCATCGCGCTGTCGGAAGCCTCCCCATCCGGGCCCTTGGCCGGATCGGTGGGAACGATGTAGAATTTCCAGAGCTTCTTGCCCGTTTCCGCATCCCATGCAGTGACGAAGCCGCGCGATCCGTAATCCGCACCGCCATTGCCGATCACCACCTTGCCGTCATAGACGCGCGGCGCGCCGGTGATCGAATATTCCTGGCCTTCCGGGAAGGTCTGGCTGGACCAGATTTCGCGCCCATCCTTGGCATCGATGGCTATCAGACGGCCATCCAGTGCGCCGATATAGATCTTGCCGTTCCAGGCCGCGATGCCGCGTGCCGAAGGTCCGCAACAGGCCAGCCGCGCCCATTCCGGGCCAACCTTGGGATCATAGGTCCACAGCTTGCGCCCGGTCTTCCCGTCATAGGCAGTGACGACATTATAGATGCTCTCATTATAGAGCACCCCGTCCACCACCAGCGGGCTGGCCTGCACCCCGCGATAGGTTTCCAGATCGTCATACCAGGCAAGGCCGAGGCGCTGCACATTGCCGTCATTGATCTGCTTGAGCGGAGAAAAACGCTGCTCGTCCCAGGTGCGGCCATAGCTCATCCAATCGCCGACATTTGCCGGAGCATCTGCGTGGCGCAGCCGCTCGCCATTCACCGGGCCGGCACTGGCCGATACACAACTGGCAAACAGGCCGATCGCCGCAAGAGCGCCCACCGCACGCGAGGCAAGGCGCGAAGCGCCGCGTTGGAAATCCGTTATCATCCTCAATCCCGTTCAAGCAGGTTTGGGATCAGCTTTGCCGGTCACACCAAGGAAAGTGAAGCCTTGTTAGCAAGCAAAACAAATTAAGTTGCGCCTCACCCCTTTTCACGCCGCCATCGGAGTATATTGTAGCGGCGAATAGGAACCTATCGTTCCCATTCGGGGGAGAGAACTGAAATGACACGACGCAGCGCAAGGCTTGCGGCCTTGCTGTTTGTCGGTGCGATTGCCTTGCCGGCCACGCTTCAGGCAGCCGATGGTGCCCCTGCCGATATTCCGATCAACGGCGGCCGGGTCTTCCCCGAGAGCATCAGCGCCGATATCGATGGCAACCTCTATATCGGCAGCGCAAACGGCATCGTCTATCGCGTGGAGAGCGAAGGAACGGTGGCCGAGCCGTGGATTGTGCCAACTCCCGAAAATGGCCTCACTTCGCTGTTCGGCGTGCGGGCGGACGAGAATCGCGGACTGCTGTGGGTGTGCAACAACCCTGCGTTCGGCGGCCCGCCCAAACCCGGTGCAAAGTCCGGCCTCAAGAGCTTCGACATCATCACCGGCGAGTTGATGGGCACATACGACTTCCCGGGCGACGGCCCAGCCGCCTGTAATGACATAACGATCCAGAACATCGCCGACATCTATGTGACCGATACGGCAGGCGGCCGGATATTCCATCTCGCACCAGGCGCCGAGAAGCTGGAGATCTTCGCGCAGGACCCGGAACTGGTGGGCGTGGACGGCATCGCCATTTCCGGCAACGGCACGATGTATATCAACAATGTCCGCAAGAACCTCGTCCAGCGCGTGGAAGTGAAGGCGGGCGATATCTATGCCGGGCTGACCACGCTCACTCTCTCTGAACCGGTCAACGGGCCTGACGCCCTGCGGCTGGTGGGCGACAATCGCTTCGTTCAGGCCGAAGGGCCCGGTGGTCGCGTGACCTATGTCGAAGTTGACGGCGATACGGCGAAGATCACTCCGATCCGCACCGGGCTCGATTCCTCGCCGGGCGTCACCCATGTGAACGGCGTTGCCTATGCCACCGAAGGCAAGATCGGCTACATGTTCGACCCCGCGCTGAAGGACAAGAGCCCCGATCCCTTCATCATCCGCGCTTTCGCGCTGCCGGATTGGCCATGATGCGCGCGCTGGCCATTGCCCTTGCCGGGGCAGCCCTCGCCCTGCCGCTGCCTGCCGCTGCGCAGTCCATGTCGCAGGCACAAGTCGATAGAGAGATCGACGCGCTAACCGCCCGCGTGGAGAAGCTGGAGGGAACCCGCGCCGTCAAGAAGCTCCAGCGTGCCTTCGGCTATTACGTCGATCGCGGGCTATGGGGCGAAGCGGCGGACCTCTTCGCAGATGACGGCACAATCGAGATCGGCATGGACGGTGTCTATGTCGGCAAGGCGCGCATCCGCGAATACCTCAAGCGCCTCCACGGCGGGCAGGAAGGGCTTATCTACGGCCAGCTCAACGAGTGGGTGACGCTGCAACCCTCCGTCGACGTCGCCAGGGACGGCAAGAGCGCCACCGCCCGCTGGCGCGACCTCGGCATGCTCGGCCAGTACAAGAAGCATGCGGAATGGCGCGACGGCATTTATGAAAACCGCTATGAGAAGGGCGCTGACGGGATCTGGCGGATCAAGTCGCTGCATCTCTATGTCAACTTCCTCGCCCCCTATGAGAAGGGCTGGGCGCGGCTAAAGTCGGGCGATGGTCTGGTGCAGTCCGAAGCCTCCAAGGCCTATCCGGCGGATCGCCCGCCCACGGCGAGCTACAAGCCTTTCCCCGATGTGCAGGTGCCGCCCTTCCAGGCGCCCAATCCCGCGACCGGCAAGCCGGTGAAGGGAGGCAAGTGATGCGCGCTTTCAAACCCCTGCTGGCATTTTGTGCTGCAACCGCTGCCCTCTCCGCCACGCCCGCCCTCGCCCAGAGCCAGGGCGTGGAAGCCCGCCTTGCGACCTATCGCGAGCGCGTGGAGCGGCTGGAAGATCAGGACGCGATCGAGAACCTGCAGGCCGATTACGGATATTATTTCGACAAGGCTCTGTGGGACGACGTGGCTGAGCTGTTCAGCAAGGACGGCAGCTTCGAATATGGCCAGCGCGGCGTCTATATCGGGCGCGAGCGTATCCGCCGGGCGCTGTTGCTGTTCGGCCCGAACGGCCTCGCGCCTGCCCATCTCAACAACCACATGCAGCTGCAAAGCGTGATCGTGGTCGCGAAGGACGGCAAGAGCGCAACCGGCCGCTGGCAGGGCATGGTGATGCTGGGAGAGCCCGGCCGCAATGGCGTTTGGGGCGTGGGCATCTATGAGAACCGCTATGTCAAAGAGGCTGGCGTGTGGAAGATTTCCAGCCTGCATTTCTATCCTACGGCGCTGACCGATTACGATCTCGGCTTCATGAAATCGGCCCTGCCGATGGAAGGGATGAGCGCCCTGTTCCCGCCCGACAGGCCGCCCACGGAAGTCTATCGCACGCTGCCGGGCAATTATATTCCGCCCTTCAGCTTCGATCACCCGGTAACCGGCAAGTCCCTGAAAGACCTGCCGCAACCGCCCGATGATGTGGTGGGGAGGAAGTGATGACAATGCGTTTCCTGATCGCCGCAGCCCTGCTTTCGGCCACCGCCACCCCCGCCTTCGCCCAGCAACAAGCGGCCGAGCAGAAGCTCGACCAGCTCGAAGCCCGCATTACCCGGCTGGAAGATCTCAACCAGATCGAAATCCTCCAGCGCACCTATGGCTATTTCGTGGACAAGGGCCAGTGGACCCAGCTTTCCGAGCTGTTCACCGACGATGCCACGCTGGAAATTGGCGGCAAGGGCCTGTTCCTGGGCAAGAAGCGCGTGCTGGAATATATGCAGACCGCATTCGGCCCCGATGGCGCGAAGCCCGGCATGCTGGCCAATCACATGCAGTTCCAGCCCGTGCCGGATATTTCAGCCGATGGAAAAACCGGCTGGGTCCGCAGCCGCGCTTATGTGATGAGCATCGGCGGCTGGGGCCTGCCGCTTTACGAAAACGAATATCGCAAGGGCGAGGATGGCATCTGGCGCATCAGCCGCCTGTCCGGCCCCTTCACCATGTACACCAATTGGGATGGCTGGGGTAAGAACGCGCTCAACAACACCTGGCCGGACAAGTTCGATCCGCCGCCCGATCTTCCCCCGTCCACGATCTATCTGACCTATCCGGCCTATTACATCGTGCCGTTCCACTACCCGAACCCGGTGACGAGCAAGGCCTTCCTCCCCGACAGGGGCGAGGTTGGCGCCTATCACCGCCCGCCGGGCATGCCGGAGCAGGCCGCCTCGCTCAAGGTCGGCCGTCTGGTGGATGGAACGCAGCCGATCGCCGAACCGCCCAAGGACTGATGTCGATGCCTTTCCGCAAACGCCCTGCCGGGCTGCTCGCCGGCCTCCTCTCCCTGTTTCTGGCAGTCTTCACGCTGCAGGCCGGCTCCCCCGCCATTGCACAGGGCCCCGACAGCCTGCTCGCCAGCCCGCCAGCAGGCGCATGGCCGAGCGACGGGCGCGACTACACCGCCCAGCGTTACAGTCCGCTCACCCAGATCGACGCGCAGAATGTCGGCCAGCTCGGCCTCGCCTGGTACGCCGATCTCGACACTTATCGCGGGGTGGAGGGCACGCCGATCTATGCAGACGGGGTGCTCTACAACATCCTCGCCTGGAACATCACCTCGGCCTACGATGCGAAGACCGGCAAGCTGCTGTGGACCTTCGATCCCAAGGTTCCCCGCGAATATGGCCGTTATGCCTGCTGCGAACCTGTCTCGCGCGGGCTGGCCATGTGGAACGGCAAGATTATCATCGCCACGCTGGACGGGCGCGTGATCGGGCTGGACGCCAAGACGGGCAAGCAGCTCTGGTCCACCCAGACCTTCGATCATGACATGCCCTATTCCATCACCGGCGCGCCGCGCGTGTTCGATGGCAAGGTGGTGGTCGGCCAGTCGGGCGGCGACCTTGGCGTGCGCGGCTTCGTGATCGCGCTGGATGCCGATAGCGGCAAGAAGCTCTGGAAGTTCTTCCTCGCCCCCGGCAACCCGGCTGATGGCCCGGATGGCGAGGCCTCCGACCCGATCATGGAGATGGCCCGCAAGACCTGGCACGGCGAATATTGGAAGCTGGGCGGCGGCGCCAATGCCTGGGATTCCATCGCTTACGATCCCGCCAACAAGCTCGTCTTTGTCGGCACCGGCAACGGCTCGCCCCTCTCGCGCTATCACCGCAGCCAGAACAAGGGCGACAATCTGTTCGTCTGCTCCATCGTCGCGCTGCATGCCGATACAGGCGCCTATGCCTGGCACTACCAGATGGTGCCGGGGGAGGACTGGGATTACACCTGCACCTCCTCGATCATCAGCGCCGACCTGAAGATCGGCGGCAAGATGCGGCAGGTGATCATGCAGGCGCCCAAGAACGGCTTCTTCTACGTGATCGACCGCAAGACCGGGAAGCTGATCAGCGCGGAAAAGCATGTGAAGGTGAACTGGGCCTTCGGCATCGACAAGAAGACCGGCCGCCCCATCGAGAACCCCGAAACCCGCTATGGCACCGATCCGGTGCTGGTCTATCCCGGCCCCGGCGGCGCGCATAACTGGTTCCCCATGGCCTTCAGCCCGCGCACCAAGCTGGCCTATTTCCCGTCCTATCAGTCGGGCATGGTCTATGCGCTGGACCCGAACTTCAAGCCGCAGCCCTTCCGCTCCAATGCGGGCTGGGGCGGCTATACGGGCGAAGCCATGCAGAAGCGCATGAAGCTGATGGAACAGGCCAATGCGGACGAGAAGGCGTGGCTCACTGCCTATGATCCGGTGAAGCAGACAATCGCCTGGCAGGTGCCCCTGCCCCGCCACGGCAATGGCGGCGTGTTCGTCACCGCGTCCGACCTCGTCTTCGAAGGCACCACCAAGCAGACCTTCGCCGCTTTCGATGCGAAGAGCGGCAAGGTGCTGTGGGAATATCCGACGCAGAGCGCGCCGGTTTCCGGCGGCATCACCTACGAGCTGGATGGCGTGCAATATGTCGCCATCAATGCCGGCTGGGGTGGCGGCGCCGCCCAGATCGAGCGCGGAGCCGGGATCGAATTACCCCGCGCCCCTGCCCGCCTGCTGGTGTTCAAGCTGGGCGGCACGCAGCAGCTCCCCCCGCTCGCCAAGGCAGCAGCGATCCCCAACCCGCCGCCATTGCGCGCCAGCGAGGCATCGGTGACCAAAGGCGCAGAGCTGTTCGCCAATACCTGCGCCCTGTGCCACGGGGCCAATGCCAAGGGCGGCGTGAAGGATCTGCGCCACATGACGATGGAAACCCACGGCAAGTTCAACGACATCGTTCTGAAGGGCCTCTATCAGGACAAGGGCATGGCGAGCTTTGCCGACATATTGAAGCCCGATGAGGTGGAAGCGATCCACAATTACCTGATCGCCCGCGCCAATGAGGATTGGGGCGCGGACTAAGCCTCGACAGCACCCTGTTCACCCCCTGCGCGCCTCCATGCGGCGGGGGGTGTTACACCTGTTACACTGTTGGGCAGGAAGTGTAGCCCCCCGGATCGGGGAGCGGACAGGCACAACTTCACCATTTTCACGCATGTGCTGCATGGAAAGTCCGTGTGAAATTATCGGATTTTCGGCGCGGGAGCTTGCCCGCACCGCCAACTACGCAGACAGACCCCCGCGCAACGGAGCAGACGGCCGGAGCCAAATCGACACTGTCAAGGAGCCGCCGCGACCATGGCAGATAGCAGGCATGTAGGAAAATGGTTCGAGCGGATGGGCGGGAGGCAGATAAGCTGGTGCTTTTCCGGAAGGCCGGGCACTACGGTGCGAGCTTTCTTCTAGGGCGGAAGCAGTGACTGAGTGCACTGACACCGTTATTCCGCGTGGACAAATTCCGGTCTGACGGGGCGTCCGCTAAGGAGCGGTACGGATCGCTGTCTCTATGGCTGAAATGTTGTGGTCAGCTGCCCTTATCCTGCAAGAGAAAAGGCAAGATATCCGGTTGGTATGGCAAACACCGTGCAGCCAAGAAGCAGGAGCTTGTGCGGGCGATTGTCGTCCAGCAGGATCGTATGGCGAAGCAAGATAGCTATGAACGGGTTTGCAAGGATTAGCAGTACCCATATCCCCGCCCAGTGGCTGAAAACGGCGTGCAGCACTCGAAAATTCAAAAGTGCGGCCATGGTAAGGGCTGATGCTGCGAAACCGACGAACAGCGCCACGCGATAAAGCAAAATGGCGGTAACCGGCATAGTCGTCTTGGTCGTCATGCTTCGAGAATGGCAGCGCAACCCAACGTCGGCAACGTCGTCGTATCCGGAATGGCTTCTTTCGAGCGCAAGCGCTGGATAACGGTCATTCAGCGAAGCAATAGAATTCGTCCACGCGACCTAACCTAGCGCGAAAGCAGCCTCACCAATTCACGTGCGATTGCCGCATGGCCCGCTGCATTGGGATGCCACGGCGCGCCTTGCTTCATGTCATAGCCCATGAAAAGCCCGTGGCTCCACGGCTCGGCGGAGCAGGGCGTGTGATCGCGGGACAGTGTGTCGGCCGGGAGCAGCCTCGCCCCTTCTTCCGCCGCCACTCGCGCAGTCACCTCTGCCAGACGCCGCGCGGTTTCCGCCGCGATCTGTGCGTCCTCTGGCGTCACCACCGCATCCTTGCACGGCATCGGCGGCACCACTGCCAGATATTGCACGAACACCAGCACTGCCCCCGGCGCCCGCGCGTGGACGGCCCGCGCCAGTGCGCGCAGCCCCGCTTCCACCTCCGCCAGTTGGGCTTCGTCCGGTGAGCTGGCGGGTGCGCAGGGGCCGGGCCGAAGCGAAACCCCCGCACGGCAGCTGCCGCCGAACAGGGTCATGACAAAGCCGAGATCGTTGCCGCCCACGGTCACGGTCACCAGCTTCGTATCCGCCGTCACCGCCTCGATCTGCGGCGGCAGTTCCTCCCATGGTTCCAGAAGATGCACCGTCGTCGCCCCGCCGCAGCTGGCGTCCACCAGCACGAGGTGCAGCTGCTTCGCCGCAAGGCTGGCATAATTATTGGTGGTGCGCTGGCACCGCGCGGGCGCTCCTTGCTGCAGCGGGCCGATCCCCGCCCCGGCAGCATAGGAGCTGCCCATCGCCACATATTGTGCACCCGGCGCAATTGGCGGCAACTGGCCCGCCGCCTGCCCGGCACATCCGCCCAGTGAAAGCGCGGCAAAGGTGAGCATCAGCCTCTTCATGGTCACGCAGGCCCTCCCCCCGTTTCGCGGGGCAATCTCCCCGGCTGTCGCGGTAATTAACCGATCACGGGGCAAAGCCCCAGCATCAAGCGGGGAAAACAGATAAGCACTGTTGCGCCCCCAATCCCCCGGTTCCCCCTCGCCCGCAAATGCCCTAGCCTTGCCGATCGAGAGCGACCTTTATCTTCGGGGGACCATAAACCACTTGATCGCAACACTACTTCCCTGGCTCAAGCTTGCCCTGTGCATGGGGCTGATCGCCCTTGCCGGCCCCGCTCTCGTGAAAAATGGTGACCGGATCGCGCAATTGACCGGCCTTGGCCGATCCTGGGTCGGCCTCATCCTGCTGGCCACCGCCACGTCCCTGCCTGAATTGTTCACCGGGGTAAGCGCAGTCACCCTTGCCGATGCGCCCAATATTGCGGTGGGCGATGCACTGGGCAGCTGCGTGTTCAACCTGCTGATGCTTGTCCTGCTTGACGAGCTTTGCCGGGGAGAGCCCGTCTATCGCCGGATCGATCAGGGCCATATCCTCACTGCCGGTTTCGGCGTGATCATGATCGGCACGGTCGGCGCGGTGATCCTGCTCAACCATGCGGGTCTGGACCTGCACCTGGGCCATGTGAGCATCTACACGCCTTTCCTGGTGTTCCTCTATTTCATCGCGATGCGATCCGCCTTCGATTACCAGCGGCGCGCCGTGGTAACCGCACAGGCGGGCGATGCACCGCCGGGCATCACATTGCGCCAGGCGATTGCCCGCTATCTGGGTGCGGCCGCGATTGTCGTGGGCGCCGGCATCTGGCTGCCCTTCGTCGGCGTGGAAATCGCGAAAAGCATGGGCTGGCAGACCACTTTCGTCGGCACGCTGCTGATCGCCGCGACGACTTCCGTGCCAGAACTGGTGGTGAGCATCAGCGCCCTGCGCATGGGCGCGGTGGACATGGCGATCAGCAGCCTGCTGGGCAGCAATCTGTTCGACGTGCTGATCCTGGCGATTGACGATCTGGCCTACACCAAGGGGCCGCTGCTCTCGTCAGTATCGGATTCCCACGCCATCACCGCCTTTGCCGCCGCGATCATGTCGGGCATCTTCATCGTGGCCCTGCTGTTCAGGCCGCAGAGCCGGATCCATGGCACGGTAAGCTGGATCAGCCTGGCGCTGCTGCTGGCCTATCTGTTCAGCACCTATGCGAGTTACCTGCTGGGCGGCTGAGGCCGCTCCCGGAGCTGGCGCCCGCAGCCACGCTGAAGGGCTGCTGGTGGATTGGGTCAATGGCGTCGCAGGCCCTTCGCCATGCTCCCTCGTTCGCGTGAGTCACTGCATCGGTGGCTGGCGAAAGGGTGCCCCGCTGGCGGCGGCTCTCATCCACCATTCTGCGCGTGGGCCCCTTGCCCCCCGAGGGCACGGCCGCTCCGGCTCCGCCTTGCCTGATTCCAGACCATCCGAACGCCCAGGAAAAAGGGCGGGAGAAGGTTGCCCTTCCCCCGCCCCTTTCAAGAGCCACCCTTTTCGAGGGCGCTATGTCGTTCGGCTCAGTTGCCGATGATTGCGTTCACCGCATTGTTGCCAACCGCGGTGGCGGTGACAGCATTGTTGGTGACCGACAGGGCGCTGCCGGCGATGGCGCCGTAGCCGCCGCTGACGCCGTAGCTCACCGTGGTGACCGTGGCGCTGACCGGGCCGGTGTTGTTCTGAACGTTACCGACCGCGACAGTCGGCATGTTGGTGTTCAGAGCAGCGACCGTCACCGAGTTGGTGGCGGTGTTACCATAGGCGGCCGCAGCGACGCTGTTGCCGATCACGCCGACCGTGGCGTTGGTGATGCTCGGATCAGCAGCATTGGAGTTCAGAGCCACCACATAGGTTGCCTGAGTGCTGGTGGCCGACACGGCACCGGAGTTGCCCTGGACGTTCAGCACAGCGGCGCGAGCCGAAGTGGAGACATTGCCAGCGGTGGTGTTGGTGTAGGCACCGGTGCCTGCGAGCAGGTCGATGTCACCATAATTGGCACCAGCCGAGTAGTTCAGCGCATTGGTAGCCGAGTTACCGCGAGCCAGCGAGCTGGTGCTGTTGGTACCCAGGGTCACGCTGCTGCCGTTGAGGGCCGCAGTATTGAGCGTATCGTCACCCGCAATAACCACACCGGCATTCGTCGTGGCATTGGAAGCAACAGTGGCGCTGCTGTTCTGGGCGTTGACGATACCCACGCTGGCACCGAGGCTTGCACCGGCGCTGACATTGGCAACGTTCACCGCACGGTTGGCCGAAGCTTCGGCAGTCGTGCTGTTGCCGGTGATCTTCACCGTACCGTCTACAACCCCGTCGGTAGCCAGATAGGTACCGTCTTCATTGTAGATGGTCGTCACAGCCGTTGCGGTAGCCGAGGTCTGGGCAACCTGCTGGTTGAGCAGGATGCCGTCACCCGAACCGTACACATTGGTGTCAACATCAAGCAGCACGTCGCGCGAGGTGAAGTTCGGATAGACGTTGGTGCCATCGATGGTCAGGCTGTTGCTGACGTTGTTCACCACAGCCACGGCCAGGTTAGAATTGTCCGACATGCTGACGCTCGTGTTGTCCGAAGACACCGGAGCGAAGATGTCGACATTCGACAGGGCCGAAACCGCAGCTTCGCTGGCCTGGTTCGAAGCAAGCACCGCACCCGCATCCGTGTTGGTGGCATCCAGTTCAACGCTGTTGGAAGCCGTATTGGCCACCGCACGCGAGCTCTGGCTGTTGCCGTCCACAGTGAGGGTGGAGTCGGTGATGTCCGCGCCTTCCGTCATGTCGATGGCGAAGGTGCCATAGACAGTGCTGGTCAGTTCGGAGTCACCGGTGACCTGGACGTTGGTCAGCATGTGATCGCCGGAAGCAACGGTATCGAGGCCATCGGCAGTCGCCGTGGTCTGGAAGTGATCGCTGCCGTCCGGAACCGAGGTACCGTCAACCGCCACGCTGTTGACTGCGCTGTTGCCGGTCACCGAACCTGCGGTCGAGTTAGCGTTGACCGAGACGGTCGAGGCGCTGACGTCGTCACCGATCGCGACGGTCACACCGCCGACGTTCGGAGTACCTGGGCTTGCGGCCGCGCCCGCCACATTCGGAGCGGTAAAGCCGATGAAGGACATCGTTTCATCGCCCGCGGACGGGGTACCAGTGCTGAAGCTGAAGCCGTTGAAGTCGGGATAGACAAGGTGCGAACCAACAGCGATCGTGATGCTGTTGCCACCAAGAGTAGCGCCACTCACGTAGCTGAGACTGTTCAGATACGCGACTTCAGCAGCCGTGAAGTTGTGACCGGTGAAGGTCATCGTCACCGGCGAACCCGAAACATCGAGAATGTTGGAGATCGAATTATAGTCCATCGTGCCGGTGGCTTGGCCAATGTCCGAAGTGGTGCCTCCAATGGCCGGGGCAACAGCCGGCGTAGCAGGGCCACCTTCGATCCCGATCAGCGCCTGGATGTCGGCTTCGGACTGCTGGAAGTTGGTCAGCGCGCTGGTGGTGGCCAGCGTGTTGCCGCTCAGATCGACCAGATTGTCCGCACGGTTGCCCGTGGCGCCGGCAGTCAGGACGTTGCCGTTGCTGACGATCGAGGACGAGGTCACATCCAGATCGACGTAAGTGTACACTTCCGCCGACGTATCGGGCGTAACAACGTCGTCCAGCACCGTGGCGGTGATGGCGCCGCCGGCAAACTGGGCGCTGTTCACGCTGAACGAGGCATCGGTGCTGATCACGGCGCCAACGACCTGTGCAGTACCGCGAGTACCGGCCGGGAAGGAGTCCGCTTCAGTGTCGATGTTCGTCGCCGTAACCGTCACGCCATTGCTTGCGCGGTTGCCATAAGCGACTGCCTGGGCAGTGTTTTCCGAAGTCGAAACGCTCGACTGATCCACGGAACCACCGATATAGCTCTCGAAGGTTTCGCTACCCGAAGCCTCGGCATAGACGCTCGCGAGTTCGGTGACCGTCTGCGCGTTGGTGACATTCATCACCGTGGCGAAGTCGGGCTCGAGCGGGATCGTAGCAGGCGTTGCAGTCAGGTTGCCGACATCCAGGCTCGCCTGGTTGTTCGCATCCGTACCGTAAGCGGCGCCAACGATGCTGTTGCCGTCGGTGATCACGCTGGAACCCGCAACGACGTCGCCATTGATGTCGCTATAGGCGGAGCTGCTACCGTCACCGCCGTTGGCTTCGGCCGAGATAGCCGCCGAAACCGACTGCACGTTGAGCACACCATAGGCTGCGGCGACCGCCGGAGCATTGGTGAAGTCAAGCGCGAAGCCATCGGTAGCTGCCGAGTTCACGGTGATGGTCGAAGCCACATCCGCGACGTCCGACGAAACCGTGATGGTTTCTGCGTCTACCGCCAGAGTGTTGCCCGCCGAACCGCCATAGGCGATCGAGCGCTGCAGATTGCCGCTGGTTTCGACAGTGCTGCCGGACACATCGTCCGTCTGCGTATAGGCGTGCGCCGAGCCCACTGCCGTGACGCTCGAAGCGTCAGCAACGATCTGGACGCTCGAGATACCGGCGCCGGTATCGACGGTCGTGCCTGAGAGCGACAGGCCGTTCGAAGCCGAGTTGCCGATCGCGATCGCTTCCTGCGTGTTGTCCGTCACCGAAATCGAGCTGTCGACGGTCAGGACCGCGTCGGAGTCAGCATAGATCTCGCTGTCATCGAGATCCGCGAGGACATTGGCGCTGTACTGGCTCTGCAGGTTGGTGACGACGACATTACCCTGGGCCGAAACGTTGCCGTCCGGACCGGTACCACCGGTGAGGTTCACGCGGTCGTCGGGCAGGTTCGTGGCCGTGGCTTCCAGCGCCACGCTCTGGCTCACCAGATTGCCATATGCGGAAGCGGAAGTGCTGTTGCCGTCAACCGAGACGGTGCTGTCTTCCAGAACTGCACCGTCGCTGTAGGCGACATCCGCAGAAATATCCGGAACGTCGTTATAAGCCTGCACATTGGTGTAGAGGTTGGTCTGCTGGTTCGAGACAGCAACGGTGCCGTTGAAATAGGCAGAACCGTCACCGGTTGCGAACGAGCTGCTTGCGGCGTTGCCACGAGCGGTTGCGCTCACATCATTGTCGGCGACCGTGACAGAGCCCGTGTCGAGCGATTCAACGTCACCATAGATGTTGCCGTCATCCACCTCGGCTTCGATCACCATGCGGTTGCCGTTGGAGGCGCCGACATTGCCCTGGCTGCTGCTGATCACGACGTCAGCGGTCACCACATCGGAAACGACGCCCGAATTATAGGCGCTGACCGAGGAAGCGGTCACAGCATTGCCCTGGAAGGACATGCCATCGGCGATCAGGATCCGGTTTCCGGCCACGCCATTGGCGCCGAGAGCGTCATTGCCCGAAGCGGTGGCTGTGATCGCATTGCCTTCGACTGCGAGGCTGCCGTTCAGCGTGTTGATGTCGAGAAGGAGATTGGCTTCGATCTCGCCATAGATTTCGGAGTCAAGATTGTCGGCTTCGATCAGGCCGTTACCCAGAACATCGGCATTGCTCTGAGCGTTGGTCAGGACGAGGCTGCCGGTGAAGTCCGGCGAACCGCCGGCTTCAATGCCGATGGTGGAGTTCGAGCTGTTGCCCTTGGCGTTGGCAGCGATGGTGTTGCTATCCACGGTCGGCGCGGCGGTGACGGTGTTGTCACCCGTGCTGATCAGTTCGAGATAGATGTTGTTGTCAATGACGTTGCTCTCGATGTCGGGATTGGCATTGATCTGCACCGTGCTGGCGACAACGCTGCCATCGGCATTGAGCCAATCGCCGACGATCGCGCCGGAAGCGAGGACCGAGCTGCCTGCTATGCCCGAGCTGTAGGTGTTGGGAACCAGGCCTTCGAGGTTGGTGCTGCCGGCATTACCCGTAGCGCGACCTTCGATGTCGTTGCCGGTCACGGCGACGCTGCCGGTCTGGAAATCGGGGATCGACACGAAAACGTCGTTGTTTTCGATCGTCGTGGTGATCGCACCGGTGTTGGTCTCAAAACCGAGAGCCGCAGCACCGTCGGAGACGATATCGTTTTCGAGAACCGAAAGATCGATCTCATTGTCGAAATTGTTGCCGATGGCGGTACCGAGGATGTCGTTACCGTCGACACTCACCGAAGAAGTGGTGGTGGAGGTTTCCTCAACGCCGACGCCGCCGCTGGTGCCGCTGATCGTGGCGTTGATGGTTGCGACATTGTCGAGCACGGCATCAATGATGTCATGGCCATTGACGTTGGTATCAACGGTCAGCGGACCGGGCAGTACGGGGGTCACAACGGTTTCAGCGGCGTAAGCGCTGGTTACCATCATCGACGCCGCCATTGCGGTGCCTACAGTCGCCAGTAATTGATTCCGGCCCTTGTCAGTAATCTTAGTCATAACATGCCCCTTTTTAAAAAAACAATTCCGACGTTCAGCAGAACGCCACAATCACGGTACTCAATATGCAAATCAGAAAACAAACTCAGTTAAAAACTTAATAAAATCGATAAACCAAACACGGTAATTACAGCTTGCGCCCGGCAGCGATCAGCCGCCGATCCTGAGCCTCACGAGTTCCTGCATCCCGGGTCCGTCGCGATGGATCGACGTGTCAGAGGGCGCAGGACGCCAGATGATGGTGATAGCGGCGGGAGCGATGCCCCGGCTTGCCAATGCGCTGGTGATCGCAGCGATACGCTGATCGGAAAGCGCATCGCGCTTGCCCGGCTCAAAGTTTTCCGTGTCGCGCGACACCATCAAGACGTTGATGCCACCCTGCTTGGCTGCGGCCGCGATCTGGTCAAGACGGGCGAGCGCGTCACCGCCGAGCTGCGCCGAACCGAATTCGAAACCGATGCTGATGTCCGAACCGCTGGCAGAAGCGACAGTGTTTCCGCCGCTGTTAACCACGGCGCCGGAATTCTTGACCACCGGCGATGGGCCGGCAAAGCCGCTGGCCGGATTGGCGACCACGCGAAGCTTGTCGGCCGGCGTCACCGAATAACGGCCGCCGATCTGCACTGCCTTGCACGGTTCGTAATCGACATTGGTGACGGCCGAGACGAGGCGAACCACGCCTTCTTCCAGCGCGGCACGAACGCCAAGCTGCATCGGCTCCTGACCGCGCGCACCGATATTGATGTCGAACAGGTCGTTGTCGAAGAAGCGGAAGACGTTGAAGCCGACTTCATAGCCGGTGAACTGCTTGGCGAGGCTGACCGTCTTCACCACTTCCAGCGTCCTGGTATCGACGATGCGCAGATCGATCGCCACCTGCTGGCTGTAGGTACGGCCCTTGCCGCCAACCTGGTTGACGCCGGCTTCGAAACCGCCGGAGCGGATATCGTAGTTCACTTCGGTGATGCCACCGACGATGAAATAGTCCGACTGCTGGATCGTGCCGCCGAAATAGGGCAGCCATGGAACCTTCTGCTTGCCGTTGGGACCGTCGAGATCGTGGATCTGGCCATCGCCGAGCTGGCGGCGATCGGTGTAACCCAGTTCGCGTTCCGCGATCGAGGGATCGAAGCGTTCGGCAATGCGCACGGCGCCGGAGAGCTTGCCGAGCGCCGAATAGACCATCAATGCGCCGCCCTGGGTCAGCGCATTACCTTCGTTGAGCGAATATTTGCCCGTGAAATCCTTCACGTCGCCCACGCCGATCACGATCGGCGGCATGCCGGTGGATGCCACATGGTCCGCGAAACAGGCGAGAACGCCTTCCAGCGGAGTGACATTGTCCCGCACCGGCGGGCCGATGACGAGGGGAAGTTCACCCGGCGCAACCGACTGCGCCTCGGGAGTTGTGCAACCGGCCAGCGTCACCGACACCGCCAGAACAGAAACCAAAGACAAAGTGCGAAGACGCTTACCCCGCCCCACGGGAAGCCTGAAGCTCATGCTCGATCCTCTCAAAGTCTTAGTTCAGTACGTTCGCAAAATGACAAGCCGTACTGTCGTTCACCGTAGCGGTCTGATCGCCGCTATTGGTTTGCGTGGAATTGAGTGCCTGATTGGGCGACCCGCTCACATGGGCGGAAGTCGACCCATCCACCGACGAACCAACACTGCCGCTGTTCGTCTGACCATTGGTCGTATCGGTATCACCCTTCCAGCCGTCGATATCGGTGGAATTGTTATTGCCGGTGGAAGTTGCACTGGAACCGGACGTGGTAGGCGAATTGGCAAGATTGGTATTCGTGCCTTCGTTACCTGTCGCTGTGGCGGCGACATTGCAATTATACTGCTTGTCGATGTTCGTGATGTAGGTCGGAGGGGCGTAATAGCCACTGCGCTTCTTCTCGATCATGTCAAGAATCGCGGCTTGATTGACCTTGTCCGCAGTAGTCTGGAACTGCCAGGCGTAATTCTCGCCAACATTGTTTGCGCCCGCAGTTGAACCAAAGCCAACAAGGACGAACACACTCGTAAACGCGAGCAGACGCTTCATGAATACCCCCAAAACTACGTTTCGCACTTGCGCCACTTGCCCCACTGCTACGGCATGTGAGGCAATGTGGAAACAGGCAATTGGCGCGAACCGAAGGCCATTATTAACCATGGTTGTTTACCGATGGTCAAGCGCCGTGTCGACGCTTTTCCGCCGGAACAACCGGAAAAAAACCAAATATCTCTGTTTCTTGGGGACCCCTGCGGCCGCTCTACGCGGAAAATGGGACAGTTCCAAGTCGTTTCACCGGAAAAATTTGAGGCCTCTGAGTCGACCCCCTTTTCACCAATTCCGGCAAGGGCTTTACCGTAGAAACCCTTAATTATCTATACTTGGCGATTATTTGGCCGGCGCGAGCGCGCTTCCGCATTCGCGGCAGAAACGCGACCCGGCCGGATAAAGAGTCCCGCAGGCGTCGCAGATGCCCGCTTCGTCGGCAGGGGCGGGAGATGATTCTTCCACAGGCGCTTCACTTGCACCGTCGGCCCCGGTTTCGGAGCGCACCAGAAGGCGGTCGAGCAGCATGAGCAGATCGCCGCCCCGCGCCGTGCGAAGCAGGAGGCCCGGTGCGAGGCCGTGTTCTCCACCGTCATCCGGAGCCCAATGCAACCAGCTGCCTGTCAGCAGGCTGCCCGGCCCGTGCAGAACCACAAGTTCATCTGTAACGATCTCGTTACCCGCACCCATGGGCCCTTCCCCCACGCGGCGAGCGGACTGAACCAGGGTCATTGCGGTGCGCGATGCGAGCAGTTCGACCAGTGCGCAGCCCGGCGCGGTCAGAATGCCGCCCTCCCCCGCCAGGTCGCGGGCAATCAGTCCCTCAAGCCCGCGACGCAGCGCGTGTGAATCAATTCCGGCGAGCCATTCCTCCCCGGTCAGCATCGCCAGCCGTGTGAGGGGAGAGCCCGGATCGGGCCGCTCGCGTTCACGCCGGACGATCGCGCCAAGGGCGAACAACTCTATCGGGGAAAGCAGGCATTGCCCTCCATCGCTGCGCCCCTGCAGCCGTGCCCGCAGCGTCTCCAGCCGGGCCTGCTGCGCCAACGCCGCCAGCAGGGCGAGTTCCTCGCCGCCCAGATCGATTGCCAGCGATCCGCCGGCACCAGGGCCCGGCTCAGGAACGAGCGAAGCGCCCAGCACTTCATCCGCCAGCGCAAGGGCTTGCACCGCCCCGCCGATCAATGCCAGGTCCCAGCGATCCGCCGCGACGCGGGCAAAGGCGATCCAGTTCTCGCCATCGCCGGTCGCCAGACGGGTTTCGAACCCGGTTGCGCTGCCTTCCGCGAAACCGAGGAAACGCAGCGAACACAGAGGCCGGGCCAGCGTTTCAAACGCCAGCCGCGCAGCAGAATCCAGCGCGCCATCCTCCCCGGCCAGTTCCTCGGGTAGCATGCCGCTTGCGGCGAGGAGCCCTGCGAGGAAACCGGAATTGGCCGGAATGGCCCGCGCGGCGGCGAAACCTTCCGACATCTGCGCGGCCGACAGGGTAAAACGGCGGCGTGCCATCTCAGCGCGCTCCATGGCCGGACATAGGGCCGGACTGCGCGCGCCATTCGGCGATTGCCGCGTGAGAGGCTTCCACGGTTCCAGCGGGAATGCCCGGTGACAGGCGAGCCGGCGGCGTTCCGCTGGCCCGCGCATCGGCAAGGCGCACTCTGTTCCACAGGGCGGGGAGAGATTCCACGCCGTCAATTTCTCTGCCAGGCAGGGGCATGTCCACCGCGCGGTCCGGCGCATCTGCCCTCACTGCCGGGCCACCCAACAGTTCCGCCGCGTCGCTGCCCAGGCGGGACCGGAAGCCGTCCCAGCCACCAGACCGGCCGAAGGGCTCCACCGTGCCCAGCGGAACGACCGCGCGCAGGGCGTCCAGTTCGTGGGGGCTCCTGTTGCCACGCCAGCAGGCGGACGCGAGGGCGGGCGGGCTTTTCAGCTCCAGCTCGGGTTCGGCGGCATCCGCCTCGTCCAGTTCCAGCACGAGATGGTCGCTGCCGCAGGACGTGCAGAAACGCACCCCGTCGCGGTTTTGAGCATCACATGTGAAACATCTCTGCATGAATTCCCCTGACCTTGCGTGCAGCCCTTCGCGGCGGCTGCCTGCACCGATCCGCCCCGCCGTGTAAATCGCAAATCGCGCGCCGGCCCTTTGCGAGACGGCCGGCGCGCAATGGCTGGAAATAGTCGGGGCAAGAGGTTAGTCAGCGCGCCGGTAAGGAGACGCAATGGAAATCTGCGGGTCTTGTGGCGCTGCGATCTACGCGAACGACCGCTTTTGCGGGGAGTGCGGCGCGCCTATCGCCACCGCGGCAGACCCGGTGCGCCTTCCCGTTCCGGTCAAAGGCGGGCGCTGGGGCAGGCGCTTGCTGCTTGCGGGCGGGATTATCTCGGGCCTCGTCCTGCTTGGTGGGGGCGCCTTTGTGCTCATCTCGCTGCAAGGCGGTCGCCCTGGCGCAGTTATCCGCTTCGCCCTGGGCGAATTCGTGCCGGGCATAGGCGCCACGCCCGAGGCCAGCGAGACGCCAACACCCGAGCCGAGCGACACGCCGAGCGCGACCCCGACGCCGAGCGAGAGCGCGTCGACTCCCGCCAGCGATGCCCCGTCCAACTCCGCGCCGCAGATGCTGACGCCGATCATGTCCGGCAACTGGACTTTCACCACCGTGCTCACCAATGTCTCCAAGGTGGACATGTCGGACACCAGCTTCCAGCTGAACCGGCAGGGCATCGGCCGCAGCGAAAGCTGGTCGCAATGCGTGAGCGACGATGTCGCCAACCAGCCGCGCGCCAGCGCCTTCCCCTTCCGCCCCTCCATGGGTTGCCGGGCGGGCAGCTATGCGCTGGCCGGGGGCACCTATCGCGCCAGCCTGACCTGCAATTTCCCGCAATATGGCGGCGCGCGCCCGGTGGAGAGCAATGGCAGCTATGGCCCCGATACGGTGGCCGTCAGCGCGCGAGTGAGGGTGCCGGCGCAGGTGGTGAGCGGCGATTTCGAGAAGGTGCCGGAAATCTACCTCGACTATCGCCTGACCGGTGCGCGCACTGGGCCCTGCAATTAGGATCGAACTCCTTCCTTGCCCTCAAATCCCCTGATCGCCTAGCAAGCGCCCAAACGACAATCTGGGAGGGTTTTCATCATGCATCGCACTTCTGCCGTCCGCGGCGCCATGGCGCTGGGCACATCAGGCCTTGCCATCGCCATCGGCGCCTTTTCGCTGGCGGCAAGCACGCCTGCGGCCGAAACCAGCTTCGACAGTCAGGTGCAGCAGGGTCGCACCGCTTATGTCAATGATTGCGCGGCCTGCCATGGCAGCACGATGGACAATGGCACTTTCGCCCCGGCGCTGAAGGGCGCGTCCTTCCAGGCCAAATGGGGCGGACAGGGGACGGACAAATTGTATGACTACATTCGCGCCTCCATGCCGCCGGGCAATACGGGCGGATTGCCTGACGAGACCTATGCCGCGATCGTGGCGGCGATGCTGGCGGAAAACGGCGCAAAGCTGGACTCGCCCCTGCGCCCCGACGCCGCGCAGCTTGCCGCGATCATCGTGCCGAAGGATGCGGTGACAGCCGATGCGGCCGATGTCGGCTTTGGCGGCATCTCCACGCGCAGGCCGCTTCCCCAATGGCCTGCCCGGCCCGACCGCTTCGCAGCTTTCACCCCCGTTACCGATGCGATGCTGAACGCGCCTGCGGGCGAGAACTGGCTGGCGTGGCGCGGCAGCCATACCGGACAGGGCTTCTCCCCGCTCAAGCAGATCGACACGGGCAATGTGAAGACCCTCACGGTCGCCTGGGCGCAGTCCCTCCCGGCAGGCCCCAACATGGCCGAGCCGCTGGTGCGCGACGGGGTGATGTATGCCTATGGCTATGGGGACGAGGTCTTCGCGCTGGATGCCACCAATGGCGACGTACTGTGGCGCTATCAGCGCAAGCACGATGCCCCGCCTGCCACTTCCAAGAAGACCATCTCGCTCTATGGCGACAAGGTGCTGCTGGCGACCGGCGACCTTCACATGGTCGCGCTGGATGCGCGCACCGGCAAGCCGGTGTGGGATGCGCCGATCACCGACAAGCCCGGCTTCCGCATCCCCGGCGGGCCTCTTGCCGCCGATGGCGTGGTGATGATCGGCATGGCCACGCAGGAAGCAGGCGGCGGCCAGATCGACGGGTTCGAGATCGAGACAGGCAAGCATCTGTGGACCTTCCACACCGTCGCCCGGCCAGGCGCCCCGGGCGGGGACACGTGGAACGGCCTGCCGCTGGACAAGCGCCACGGCGGTTCGGTCTGGACTTCCGGCTCTTACGACGCGGAAAACAAGCTGGCCCTGTGGGGCGTCGCCCAGACTTACGACACTGCTCCGCTGCGCGATCGCAAGCCCGGCATGAACAATGACGGGCTGTATAATGACGCAACGCTGGCGCTGAACCCGCGCACGGGCGAGCTGGTCTGGTATTTCCAGCACATGAAGAACGACCAGTGGGATCTCGACTGGGTGTTCGACCGGGTGATCGGCACGCTGGAACGCGGCGGCAAGCAGCAGCGCGTGGTGATGACGGCGGGCAAGATCGGCCTGTTCGACACGGTGGATGCGAAGACCGGCAAATATCTCTCCACGCTCGACATGGGCATTCAGGACATCGTGACCGGGGTCGATCCCAAGACGGGCGACAAGATTTACGATCCGGCCAAGATCCCCGATGGCGGCGCGCCCTTCTTCGCCTGCCCCAATGGCGGTGGCGGCCGCAACTGGAGCCCCACGGCCTTCAATCAGGGCACCGGGCACCTGTTCGTCAATGCGCGCGATGTCTGCATGGATATCGTGCCGGGCAAGCCGGGGTTCCTCACCACCGGGATCAACATGCGCTATGCCCCGCCCGAAGGCAGCGACGGGCGCTATGGCATGCTGCAAGGGCTCGACATGCAGAACCAGAAGATCGCCTGGACCGTCCACCAGCGCGCGCCCTATTCCATGGGCATTCTGGCCACCGCTGGAGGCTTGCTGTTCACCGGATCGGTGGACCGGCAGTTCATCGCTTACGATCAGGCGGACGGGAAAGTGCTGTGGCGCGCGGGCGTGACCGACATCCCCAATGCCTCGCCCATTTCCTATTCCGTGGATGGCAAGCAATATATCGCCATCGTCACCGGGCGCGGCAATCCGCTGTCTTTCGGCCTTGGCGCGCTGACGCCGGAAATCCAGATGCCGCCGGTGAACAGCTCCGCCATCTATGTCTACGCCCTGCCCGCCAAGGAGGATTGATACCATGTCCCGCCCCCCGCTTCCGCCCTTCACCGAGGAAACTGCGCGCCAGAAGGTGCGGCTGGCCGAAGATGGCTGGAACAGCCGCGATGCCGCCAAGGTGGCGCTGGCCTATACGGAAGACACGGTATGGCGGAACCGCGTGGAATTCCCTCGCGGGCGGGATCAGGCGGAGGCATTCCTTGCCCGCAAATGGGCCAAGGAACTCGATTACCGCCTGATCAAGGAATTGTGGGCCTTCACCGGCAACCGCATCGCGGTGCGCTATGCCTATGAATATCACGACGACAGCGGCAACTGGTTCCGCGCCTATGGCAATGAGAACTGGGAATTCGACGAGGACGGCCTGATGAGCAATCGCCACGCCAGCATCAACGAGATGCCGATCCGCGAAGAAGACCGCCTGTTCCGCTGGCCGCTGGGCCGCCGGCCGGACGACCATCCGGGGCTTTCGGAACTGGGGCTTTAGGGGGCTGGCGAGAGGGGGCGGAAAGGCACCGTCTTTTCCTCCAATCACCACACCCGTTCGTCCTGAGCTTGTCGAAGGACATGGGAAACCGTCAGCCCCATGTCCCATTGCTTGGCAAGCGCCAGCGCGTGTCCTTCGACAAGCTCAGGACGAACGGAGGTTGGGAAATCTCCCCCTACGATAAGGCCCGACAGCCCGCCCCCCTCAATCTCCCAGCCACAATTGGTGGCTGTCGATCCGCAGCTTGGTGATCGCGCGCTGGGCCTCGGTGCGGGCGGTGGCTTCGGCGCGGAAGGCGTCGTGGACCATGCGTTCGGCCAGCAGCCGGTCGGCCAGGTCGATCTCGCCCAGATCGTAGCCCTTGCGCAGCTTGGTCAGCGCGGCGATCTGGGCGTTCAGCCCTTCGCGCGCGCGCTTCCATGCCTCGAAGCGATAGGTCGCCTCGGCCACGTCGGAATCCGCCATCTCACGCACCATGAAACGGGCCAGCTGTGCATCGGATTGCGCCGCATTGGCTTCAGCCGCGGCCTGATCGCTCAGCGCTGCGCGGTGGCCGCCGCCCAGCGGCATGGAGAAGACAAGCCCTGCCCCCTTCTCCGCCCCGCCCCGTTCGGAGAACAGACGCACGCCGAAAGAGGGATCGGCCATTTTCTCGCGCCTTGTCCGTTCGGCCTGGCTCGACATCTTGTGCGCCTGCGCGTCGGCGGCGGCGATTTCGTGGCTGTTGGTCACCACCAGCTCGCGATAATGCTCAAGCCCGCCTTCGGGAATCTCAGGCTGGGGCACGGAGGGCGCGCCCGGTGGCACGGAGAGCGCAGGGAAATGCGCCGCCAGCCGAGCGCGGGCGACACTGGCGCGGCCGGCGGACTGCTCCGCCATCAGCCGGGCATTGCCCAGCGCCGCTTCCACCTGATCGGCTTCCAGCGGGGCCGCATCCTTCAGTTCCACCCGCCGCTTCACCGCGTTGAGCGCCTGTCCGTAATTCGTTACCGCCTGCTGGTCGACCTCGGCCTCGGCAGCGGCGCCCAGCCAGTCCCACCAATGGCCCGCCAGCAGCAGCGCGGCCTGATGCTTGGCATCCTCGGCCATATTCTCCGCCGCATCGACGCCATATTGGCCGATCTCCCGGTCCAGCCCGGCCTTGCCCGGCAGGCGGAAGGCGCGGGTCAGCTGGGCGTCATATTCGCTGAAGGAGCCTTCCTGATCGATGTCGCGGCGGGTGTAGGAACCGCTGAAGGTGACTTCATGCGGCCCCTTGGCGCGGGCGCGGGCATCGGCGCGGGCGGAATTCACCTTGGCGCGGGCAGTGACGACAGAGGGATGATCGTCGAGCGCGGTGTTCACCGCCGCCGCATCGGGCAGGCCCGCTTCGGCGGAGAGCGGCGCGGCGAGAGGCACGGAGAGGGCCACCAGCGGCAGCAGGAAGAGGATCGTCTTGCGCATTGGCTTAGCTCTCCGCTTCCGATTGTTGCACGGGATGTTCGAGATCGCCCGCCTCGCGTTCCGAACGGCTTTCCCCGAAGCGGTTGTAGAGGATCGGCAGCAGGATCAGTGTCAGCAGCGTGGCCGAAACCAGCCCGCCGATCACCACGATCGCCAGCGGCTTCTGGATTTCCGAACCCGGCCCCGTTGCGAACAGCAGGGGCACGAGGCCGAAGGCCGCGATGGTGGCGGTCATCAGCACCGGGCGCAGGCGGCGTTCGGCCCCGCGCCGCACGGCTTCGGCCAGCGGCACGCCCTCTTCCCGCAATTGCCGGAAATAGCTGACCATCACCAAGCCGTTGAGCACCGCGATGCCCAACAGGGCGATGAAGCCCACCGATGCGGGAACCGAGAGATATTCGCCCGATGCCGCCAGCGCGATCATCCCGCCCACCATGGCGAAGGGGATGTTGACGAGGATCAGCAGCGAGGCGCGCAGCGAGCCGAGGGTGAAATAGAGGATCGCGAAGATCATCAGGATCGAGATCGGCAGCACCACCGCCAGGCGGGCGCTGGCGCGCTGCTGGTTCTCGAACTGCCCGCCCCAGACGATGCGATAACCCGGCGGCAGATCGACATGCTGGGCAATGTCGGCCTTGGCCTCCTCCACATAGCCCACCAGATCGCGGCCCGAGACGAAGGCCTGCACCATGGCGAAGCGCGAACCGTTCTCATGCTCCAGCTTCACCGGGCCTGCGACCTGCCGCACCTGCGCGATATCGCTGGCGCGGACCAGTTGCCCAGAGGGGGAGCGGAACATCTGGTCCGCAAAGGACTGGGGCGTCATGCCATTCGCGCTATCGGCACGCAGCATGATCGGCACGCGGCGGCTGCCTTCGGCCACGATACCGGCCTGCAGCCCTTCGATCTGGGCGCGCATCATGTCCTGCAGATCGTTGATCGGCATTCCGGCGCGGCCGGCGGCGACGCGATCGATATCGATCTGGAGATAGTCGACCCTGTCGTTCGCCACAGTCATCGCCTCGCTGGTGCCCTGGATCGTCTCCAGCCGGGACTGGATCTGCCCGGACAGCCGCGACAGTTCGCCAAGGTCAGGCCCGAACAGCTTGATGGCGAGATCGCCGCGCGCGCCGGTGAGCATTTCGGAAGTGCGCATCTCGATCGGCTGGGTATAGCCCGGCTCGATGCCGGGGAACTGGTCGAGCACCTTGCGGATCTCGTCCACCAGCCATTCCTTATCCTTCACGCGCCATTCCTCGCGCGGCTTGAGCTGGAGGAAGCCGTCGCTTTCGTTGAGGCCCATCGGATCCAGCCCGATCTCGTCGGAGCCGACGCGCATCACGATCTTCTCCACCTCGGGCACGGCTGCCATCACCGCCTTCTGCACCTTGAGATCGCCAGCGACCGAATGCTCGAGCGAGACGGAGGGCAGCTTGGACAGCTGCAGCACGACCGAGCCCTCATCCATGGTCGGAAGGAAGGTCTTGCCGGTGATCGTATAGGCCCCCACCGTCAGCACCAGCGAGGCGCCGGCAATGGCGAAGACGCGCTTCTTGTGGGCAAAGGATGCCCCCAGCGTGCGGGCATAGAAGGGCGAAAGCTTGCGCATCACCCAGGGTTCGTGATGCCCCTGCTTCACCTTGAGCAGGAAATAGGCCAGCACCGGGATCAGCGTGAGCGACAGCACCAGCGCCGAAAGCAGCGCCAGCACGATGGTGAGCGCCACGGGGGCGAACAGCTTGCCCTCCAGCCCTTCCAGCGTCAGCAGCGGCAGGAACACCAGCGCGATGATCGCCATACCGGAGGCAACGGGCTTGGCCACTTCGGCCGAGGCGATGAAGATCGAATGCAGCTTGCCGGACTTGGCGTGCCTGGGATCGCTCAGCCGCTCGACCACATTTTCCACCACCACCACTGCGCCGTCCACCAGCATCCCCACCGCAATGGCGAGGCCGCCAAGGCTCATGAGGTTCGCCGTAAGGCCGATGGCGCGCATGAAGATGAAGGTCAGCAGGGCTGCCATTGGCAGGGCCAGCGCCACGATTACCGAGGCGCGGATATCGCCCAGGAACAGCAGCAGCAGGATCACCACCAGCAGCGTCGCCTCCAGCAGCGCTTCCTCGACCGTGCCGACAGCGTGGCTGATCAGCTCCGAACGGTCGTAGAAGGGGGCGACAACCATGCCTTCGGGCAGGCTGGGCTTCAGTTCCTCCAGCCGGGCCTTCACCCCGGCCACCACCTTGCTGGCATCGGCGCCGCGCAGCCCGATGACGAGGCCTTCGACCGCCTCGCCCTTGCCGCTTTCGGTGACAGCACCGTAGCGGGTGCGGCTGCCCAGCCGGACCGTGGAGACATCGCCCACACGCACCACCGCGCCATTGGCGTTCTTCACCACGACCGAGGCGAGATCTTCCAGCGTGCGGATCGCGCCGGTGGAGCGCACGATCAGCGCCTCCTCGCCCGTCACAATGCGCCCAGCGCCGTCGTTGCGGTTACCGCTTTCGATGGCGGCGGCAAGATCGGCGGTGCTGAGCCCGGCGGAGGCCAGCGCAGCATTGTCGGGCGCGACCTCGAAGGTTTCGACAAAGCCGCCCAGCGAATTGACGTCCGCCACGCCCGGCACAGTGCGCAGGGCCGGCCGCACGATCCAGTCAAGCACACGCCGCTTTTCGGCAAGGCTCTGCGGGCCTTCCAGCGTGAACATATACATGTCCGACAGCGGGGTGGAGATCGGCGCCATGCCGCCTTCCACCGTGACGGGCAGATCGCCCATCACGGCGTTGAGCCGTTCGGACACCTGGCTTCGCGCCCAATAGATGTCGGCGGAATCCTCGAAATCGATCGTGATATCGGCAATCGCGTATTTCGCGACCGAACGCAGCATCGACTGGTTGGGGATGCCCAGCATCTCCATCTCGATCGGCGCGATCACCCGGCTCTCGACTTCCTCGGGCGTCATGCCCGGAGCCTTGAGGATGATCTTCACCTGAGTGGAGCTGATGTCCGGAAAGGCGTCGATGGGCAGATTGACGAAGGACCAGCCGCCGATCGCGGCCAGCAGGGCGGCAAGGCCCAGCACCGCGAGCCGCAGCGACAGGGCCTTTTCTACGAGCAGACGAAGCATTGAGCCTTACTCCGCCGTCATCGCCTTGAGTTCGGCAATGCCGCTGATCGCGACCGCCTCACCCGGCTTGAGCCCCTGTGCGATATAGGCCTTGCCCGCGGCCTGCCCGGCCAGCGTCACCTTGCGGCTGACAAAACGATTGCCGCTGCGCACGAAGACCATGTCGTCCTCGCCGATGCGGGTCACGGCAGTGGCGGGAACGGCTACGCCCGGCTGGGCGCTCTGCCCCGCGATCACCACCATCACATTCTTGCCTGCCACCAATCCGGGCGCGGCGCCGATGCTGGCCTTGGCCATGATCGAGCGTGTCTGCGGATCGAGCGAAGGCGCGACCGAGAGAATCTGGCCGCCGACAACCATCGGCTTGCCATCCTCACCCATACCAAGTTCCACTTCCACCGGCATTCCGGGGCGCACGGACTTGGCCAGCCGCTCGGGCAATTGCAGGTCCACGCGATAGGCGCTGGCGTTTTCGATCACGAAGGGCGCCGTCATCCCGTCGACCGGGCCACCCGTCTCCACCGCGACATGCGCAACGCGGCCGGAGATGGGGGCCCTTAAGGTAGTGGTCCCGTCCGGCCCTGCCCCCGCCAGCGAGGTGAGCCGTTGCTGCTCAGAAACCGATGCACGTGCCTGCCGCAAGGCTGCCTGCGCCTCTTCGGAGCGGGCTTCGGCAATCACGCCTTCCTTGGCGAGCTGCGCCATCCGCTTCGCCCGCGCAGCGGCAAGGTCCAGCTCTGCCTGGGCGCGGGCGAGTTCGCCCGTGATCTGCAGCGGCTCTGCCGCACGGACCAGCGCGAGGGCCTGTCCGCGGGAAACTTCCTGCCCTTCGATCACATAAATCCGCACCGCTGCGCCGGGGAAACTGGAGGTTACCGCCACCCGCGCCTCGGGCGGCAGGCTGACCTGCCCCGGCACGGTGCCCAGCGGCACTGCGTCCACCGCCTGCGCCAGAGCGGTGGCGATGCCCAGCCGCTTCATCTGCGCAGCATCGAGCGTGCCGGCGGGAGTAGCCGCTTCCTGCGGCTCCTCCGCCACTTTGTCGGAACAGGCCCCTAGGAGCGCAAAGGCGCTACAGGCGGCAAGCGGGAGAAGAATGCGTAGGACCATGGCGCCGGACATGTCCGCCCAAGCTGACAATAACTTGTCAGACTGGCAGCTTATTGTCAGTTTCCTGTTCCATTCCTCCTCCCGGACGAAGGAGAAACCCTATGCGCCTGTTGCTGGTGGAGGATGATGCCGAACTGGGCCGCCGCCTGAGCGAACGCCTGCGCGGTGCAGGCATTGCCGTGGACCTTGCGCGCAACAGCGCCGAGGCCGAGGCCTGGCCCGATCTGGACAAGATGGGAGCGATCATCCTCGATCTCGGCCTGCCCGATGGCGACGGGATCGAGCTGCTGCGCCAATGGCGCGCGAAACGGACGGATTGCCCGATCCTGATCCTGACGGCGCGGGGAAGCTGGCAGGACAAGGTCGAAGGGCTCAATGCCGGGGCGGACGATTTCGTGGTCAAGCCCGTGCGCTTCGAGGAATTGCTCGCCCGGCTCAACGCCCTGTTCCGCCGCCATCTGGGCAAGCGCGAAAGCAATATCGTGCTGGGCAATCTCACGCTCGATCCGCTGGGCCAGACCGCGACACTGGACGGCGTGCCGCTGGATCTCAGCCGCCAGGAATTCCGCCTGCTGCACCTGTTCATGCGCCGCGCAGGCCAGGTATTGCCGCAGGGCGACATTCTTGAGAACCTCTATGAGCTGGAAGCCGCGCGCGAGCTGAACACGATCGAAGTGCTGGTGGGCCGCCTGCGCCGCAAGATCGGCAAGGAAAGGATCACCACCCTGCGAGGAATGGGCTACAGGCTGGAAAAATGACCGCCGCCCTGCCCCCCGCCCGGCTTCAGTCTGGCAGCCTGCGCCTGCGCTTCCTGCTGGCGGTGATGCTGTGGGTGGTGCTGGGCATCGCCTCGATCTGGTTTTCGGCCACCCGCGTCTTCACCAGCCATGTGGAACAGCAGTTCCATGACGAGCTGAACGTCCATGTGCGCGAACTCGCCCGGCTGACCGAGCTGGACGGAGAAGGCGCACCCCGGCTGATCCGCCCGCTGTCCGATCCGCGCTATGAGGAGCCGCTTTCCGGCTATTACTGGCAGGTCGACGCAAGCTCGGGAAAGGTGCTGCGTTCCGCCTCCATGACGCGGGGCGATCTGGATGACGAGATCGCCCATTCGCATACTATCGCGCACCGGGTGGAACAGGGCCCGACCGGCCCGGTGATCGCCTATGGCATGGCCCGGCCCGACGGCATGGGCGGCGAAATCCACTTCGTGATCGCCACCGATCAGGAAGAGCTGGACCGCGTGGTGCGCAACTTCACCCGCGAACTCACCCTTGCGCTGGCCCTGCTGGGCGCGATGCTGCTGGCCACCGGCTTTGCGATCATCCGCTATGGCCTGAGGCCGCTCAACCGGCTGGGCGCGGCCGTTTCCCGCCTGCGCACGGGGCAGGCGGTGCAGCTGGAAGGCACTTATCCCATCGAGATCGCCCCGCTGGCCAGCGACCTCAACGACTATATCCGCCAGAATACCGAGATGATCGCCCGCGCCCGCGTGCAGGCGGCCAATCTCGCCCATTCGCTGCGCACGCCGCTGGCAGTCGTCACCGACGAGGCGGAGCGGCTGGCCGAAGGGGACCGCGCGCCCGAATCCGCCCGCGTGCTGCTCGATCAGGCGCGGATGATGGAGCAGCAGATCGAATATCAGCTCGCCCGCGCGCGCTCCGCCGGGGCGCGGGTGCCGGGATCGACCTGCGTGTTGCCCGATCTGCTGGTGCCGATCCTCAGCGCGATGAAGCGCCTGCATCCCGATGTGCAGTTCATCCTGCGCAACCATCTGGGCGGCGAAAAGGTGGTGCAGGCCGATCCGGTGGACCTTTCGGAGCTGCTTTCCATCCTGCTCGACAATGCGGGCAAATGGGCCGGCTCCACCGTGACCGTGACAGTGGACGAGAAAGACGGCCATGTGCGGGTGACAGTGGAGGATGATGGGCCGGGCATGAGCGAGGAACAGATCCAGCGCGCCTTCGAAGTCGGCACCCGTTTCGATCCGGAAAAGCCCGGCTCCGGCCTCGGCCTCGCCATCGCGCGCGACGTATGCGAGGCGCTGGAGGCCAAGCTGGATTTGCGCACCACGCCCACCGGGCTGCGGGCACGGGTGGAGCTTTAGAGACTGTTCCCATCGCGATTGCGATCCGCAAGGCCTCGCTGCGCGGACGAGCGAGGCGGGGAAGAGGTGGACAGGCATCCCCGCCCACGAATTCATTTTCCTACAAGGGATCGCCCAAGCTATGGCCCGCCCCGCTCTTTGACATGGCGGGATGATTGAAATCGGCCGGTTCGCTCCTGCAATGGGGGCCTTTGGCGAAAGTCACATTTGCACATCGCCGAAAATGCGCCAACATATTGAAATAACGTATATTTATCGGGGTAAAGTCACAGGGTTTCACCCCCGCTTTCGCGTCAACATTGCGCCTTCGGGCAGGAGAATTTCACAGCGCCAGCCACAGCGCCGAATAGCCGCCCAACTCGCCCTCCCCGCCCGGATTGAGCGACAGGATCGGCGTCCCGTCCAGCCTGACTTCCTCCAGATCGGCCAGCGCGATCGGCTCCGGCCCGAGATTGTAGACGCAGCGCAGATGCTCGTCCCCGGCCACGCGCTCAAAGGCCAGCAGGCTGCCTACCGCCACACAGCGGCCGAAACTGCCGTGCCGCAGCGCCGGATGGGCCTTGCGCAAGGCCAGCAGGCGGCGGGTGAGGTTGAGGATCGATCCTTCGTCCTGCTCCTGCTCCGCCACGGCCCGCGCAAGATTGGCCTCCGACAGGGGCAGCCACGGCGTGCCGGTGGTAAAGCCGCCCAGCGGTGCATCGGCGGTCCACGGCAGGGGCGTGCGCGCACCGTCGCGCGACAGGGTCAGCGGCCAGTTGGCGATGGCTTCCGGGTCCTGCAGCAGGTGGAAGGGAATATCGTCCTGCTCCAGCCCCAGTTCCTCGCCCTGATAGAGGATGATGTCCCCCCTCAGCGAGGCCAGCAGAGCCAGCTTCATTCGGGCGAAACGGTCCCGATCCTCCGGCGCGCACCAGCGCGAGACGGCGCGCGGCGCGTCGTGGTTCTCAAAGGCCCAGCTCGGCCAGCCTTCCGCCAGCCCATCCTTGCCGGGCAGGCCCTGCCATTCCTCCATCGCTTCAGCCACCAGCGCGGGGGTGAGTTCAGGCGCGTAGAGGAAATTGAAGCCATAGGCGCTGTTCAGGCGGTGGTTTCCGGCCGTGAAGGCCTTCATTTCGATCTCGGACTTCTCGCCGCCGACCTCGGCCATGGTGAAGATTGCGCCATATTCGTCACACAGGGCGCGGATACGCTCGATGAAATGCACTACGCCCGGCTGGGACTGGCTGTGGAGCTTGGTCTGGTAATCGAACGGCCGGTTGAGCGGCCTGCCGTCACGCGGGGCCGGAGGATTGTCGCGCAGCTTCGGGTCATGCATCGCGTGGTTCAGGGCATCCAGCCGGAACCCGTCCACTCCCCGGTCCAGCCAGAAGCGCGCCACTCCCAGCAGCGCATCCTGTACGTCCCGGTTGTGGACGTTGAGCTGCGGCTGCTCCTTCAGGAAGGTATGCATATAATATTGGCGGCGGCGGCCATCCCAGGTCCAGGCCGGGCCGCCGAACACCGACTGCCAGTTGCAGGGGGGCGTGCCGTCCTTCTTCGGATCGGCCCAGACATACCAGTCCGCCTTCGGATTATCCGGGCTGGAGCGGCTTTCCGCAAACCACGGATGCAGATCGGACGTATGGGCATAGACCTGATCGATCAGCACCCGCAGCCCGTGGGCGTGGGCCGCTTCCACCACCCGGTCAAAGTGCTCCAGCGTGCCGAACACCGGATCGACATCACAGAAATCCGCCACATCATAGCCGAAATCGCGCATCGGCGAGGTGAAGAAGGGCGAAATCCAGATCGCCTCCACCCCCAGCGAGGCGACATGGCCCATGCGCGCCGCGATTCCCGCCAGATCGCCCACCCCATCGCCATTCGTATCCAGAAAGCTGCGGGGATAGATCTGGTAGATCGCGGCCCCGCGCCACCAGGGCAGGTCTCGGTTCCGGTCGGCTTCGGTCATCAGTGGCCCCGCAAGATTACTGTGCAGTGCAGCATAGGCGAAAATTCGCGCCAGTGGAGTGGCCTTGCAACGCCGGGAAAAGAATTATTCGCTGCACTGCGGCAAGTGCTTGCGGGCGGGGGCCTGAATGGCTTAGGCGATGAGGTGAGGAGCTACGGAGGAAGAGTCGTCGGCGGTCTCGCGGAAACGCGGTGCCGGCCGGCCGGTGCAACCGAATTCGGAGCATGCCATCCGTGCCAGCCACCCCCAGCAAGAAGACCCAGGAAATCGACTCCAATCTGATCGACGTGCTGCGCCACCGCGTAGGCAAGGACGAGCGTGCGGCCAAACAGCACGACTGGTTCACCGCCACGGTGCTCGCCCTGCGCGATGAAGTGATCGACAGGTGGATGGAATCCACCCGCGAAACTTACGAGAAACAGGGCAAGAGGGTCTATTACCTCAGCCTCGAATTCCTGATCGGCAGGCTGCTGCGCGATGCCCTTTCGAACATGGGGCTGACCCGCGAGATGGAGCAGGCGCTGCGCAGCCACGGGCTCGATCTGGCCGAAATCGAGAATCTGGAGCCCGATGCGGCGCTGGGCAATGGCGGCCTCGGGCGGCTGGCGGCCTGCTTCATGGAGAGCCTCGCCAGCCTCGATATCCCGGCCTATGGCTATGGCATCCGCTATGTGAACGGCATGTTCCGGCAGGGCATCAAGGACGGGTGGCAGGTGGAACTGCCCGAAACCTGGCTGGACCATGGCAATCCCTGGGAATTCGACCGGCAGGAAAGCGCCTATCTGATCGGCTTCGGCGGCGAAGTGATGAGCGCGGCGGACCGCGCGGTGTGGAAGCCCGCCGAACAGGTGGAGGCATCCGCCATCGATACTCCGGTGGTCGGCTGGCGCGGCAAGAGGGTGAACACCCTGCGCCTGTGGACCGCCAATTCGCTCGACCCGATCGATCTCGATGCGTTCAATTCGGGCGACCATTTCGGGGCGCTGGAATCCAATCTGCGCGCCGACAGCCTGGTGCGCGTGCTCTATCCGGCGGACTCAAGCCCGGCCGGGCAGGAATTGCGGCTGCGGCAGGAATATTTCTTCACCTCCGCCTCCATCCAGGACATCGTGCGCCGCCATGTCCAGTATCAGGGTGACGTGCGCACCCTGCCCGATCACGCGGCGATCCAGCTGAACGACACGCACCCGGCCGTGGCCGTGCCAGAACTGATGCGGCTGCTGGTGGACCAGCACGGGCTGGAATTCGACGAGGCGTGGGATATCACCAACCGCACCATCGCCTATACCAACCACACCTTGCTGCCCGAAGCGCTGGAGGCATGGCCCCTCCCGCTGTTCGAACGGCTGCTGCCGCGCCACATGCAGATCGTCTATGCGATCAACAGCCGCGTGCTGCGCGAAGCCCGCAAGAAGGGCCTGGGCGATGCCGCCATCGCCGCGATCTCGCTGATCGACGAGACCAATGGCCGCCGCGTGCGCATGGCGAACCTGGCCTTTGCCGGGGCGCATAGCGTGAACGGCGTGGCCGCGCTGCACACGGAACTGATGAAGACCACGGTCTTCGCCGATCTGCACAAGCTCTATCCCGACCGGATCAACAACAAGACCAATGGCGTCACCCCACGCCGCTGGCTGCAGCAATGCAATACCGGGCTGGTCTCCGTGCTGAAGGACGCCATCGGCGATGCCTTCCTCGACGATACGGACAAGCTGGCCGACCTCAACAAACTGGCTGCCGACGCCCATCTGGGCGAGCGGATCGCAGAAGTGAAGCGCGCCAACAAGGTGGCGCTGGCCGCCAGGGTGCAGGAACTGACCGGCATCCGCCTCAACCCCGATGCCCTGTTCGACGTGCAGGTGAAGCGCATCCACGAGTACAAGCGCCAGCTGCTGAATCTGCTCGAAACGGTGGCCCTCTATGACCAGATCCGCAGCCATCCCGAAATGGACTGGGTGCCGCGGGTCAAGATCTTCGGCGGCAAGGCGGCGGCGAGCTATCACAACGCCAAGCTGATCATCAAACTGGCCAATGACATCGCCCGGCGGGTGAATGCCGATCCTTCGGTGGGCGGGCTGCTGAAAGTGGTGTTCATCCCCAATTACAACGTCAGCCTGGCCGAACAGATCATCCCGGCGGCCGATCTTTCGGAACAGATTTCCACCGCCGGCATGGAAGCATCCGGCACCGGCAACATGAAGTTCGCTCTTAACGGCGCGCTGACCATCGGCACGCTGGACGGCGCCAATATCGAGATCAAGGACCGGGTGGGCGACGAGAACATCGTCATCTTCGGCCTGACCGCCGATGAAGTGGCGGAAAAGCGGGCCAATGGCTATATCCCGCGCGAAGTGATCGAAGGCTCGCGCGAATTGCACCAGGCCGTTCACTGCATCTCCTCGGGCGTGTTCTCGCCCGACGATCCGAATCGTTATGCCGATCTCATGCGCGGGCTCTATGACCATGACTGGTTCATGGCCGCCGCCGATTTCGACGCCTATCATTCCGCACAGCGCGGAATCGACCGCATGTGGGAAGATCAAGCGGGCTGGCGCGAGAAGGCGATCCGGAATATTGCCAATGTAGGCTGGTTCTCTTCGGACCGGACCATCGGCGAATACGCCCGGGAGATCTGGGGAGTCCTGTGAAGCCATCCAAATCCGCAATTACCGCGCTTCTCGATGGCACGCATTCGGATCCGTTTTCGCTGCTAGGCCCCCATGAAGGGCCTGAAGGCACCTTTGCCCGCGCAGTTCTGCCCGGGGCGGAGGAAGCGAGCGCCTACAGCCTGAAGGGCGGCGCGCTGGGCAAGATGGCCCGCACCGATCCACGCGGATTGTTCGAAGGCAAGCTGCGCGGCAAGCCACGGCCGGTGAAATATCGCTGCCGCGCGGGCGCCCATGAATGGTGGGTGACGGACCCTTACAGCTTCGGCCCGGTGCTGGGCCCGGTGGACGATTTCCTGATCGCCCAGGGCACGCATTACCGCCTGTTCGACAAGATGGGCGCGCATTGCATCACCCATGAAGGGGCCAGCGGCGTTCACTTCGCGGTCTGGGCGCCCAATGCCCGGCTGGTCAGCCTGGTGGGCGATTTCAACGATTGGGACCCCGCCCGCCATCCGATGCGTAATCGCGTGGATATCGGCGTGTGGGAGATTTTCATTCCCGACATCGGCCCGGGCCACGCCTATAAATACCGCATCGTCGGGCCGGACGGCACGGTGCAGCCCCTGAAGGCCGATCCCTACGCCTTCGCTTCCGAACTGCGCCCCAAGACTGCCTCGCTCACTGCCGATCCGGTCAAGCACGATTGGGGCGACGATGCGCACCGGCGGCACTGGTCTTCTGTCGATCCGCGGCGGGAGGCGATCTCGATCTATGAAGTCCACCCCGGATCATGGCAGAGGAACGAGCATGGCTGGTTCCTGACCTGGGACGAGATGGCCGAGAGGCTGATCCCCTATGTGGTAGAAATGGGCTTCACCCATATCGAGTTCATGCCGGTGTCCGAGCATCCCTACGATCCCAGCTGGGGCTATCAGACCACCGGCCTGTTCGCCCCTTCCGCGCGTTTCGGCGGGCCGGACGGCTTCGCCCGCTTCGTGGACGGCGCACACCGGGCCGGGGTGGGCGTGCTGATCGACTGGGTGCCGGCGCATTTTCCCACCGACGAACATGGCCTCGCCCGGTTCGACGGGACCGCACTCTACGAACATGAAGACCCGCGCCTTGGCTTCCATCCCGACTGGAACACGGCGATCTACAATTTCGGGCGGCGGGAGGTATCCAGCTTCCTCGTCAACAACGCCCTGTTCTGGGCCGAACGCTATCACGTGGACGGGCTGCGCGTGGATGCAGTCGCCTCCATGCTCTATCGCGATTACTCGCGTGAGGCGGGCGAATGGATTCCCAACCGGGAAGGCGGGCGCGAGAACTGGGAAGCGGTCGATTTCCTGCGCGCCATGAACCGCGCCGTCTATGGCAGCCAGCCCGGCACCATCACCGTGGCGGAGGAAAGCACCGCCTGGCCCGGCGTCACCCTGCCCGCCTATGACGATGGCCCGCGCGAAAATCTGGGTTTCGGCTTCAAGTGGAACATGGGCTTCATGCACGACACGCTGCGCTACATGGCGCGCGAGCCGATCCACCGCCGCTTCCACCATGACGATATCACTTTCGGCCTGATGTATGCCTTTGCCGAGAATTTCGTCCTGCCGCTGAGCCATGACGAGGTGGTGCATGGCAAGGGATCGCTGCTGAACAAGATGAGCGGCGACGATTGGCAGAAATTCGCCAATCTGCGCGCCTATTACGCCTTCATGTGGGGCTATCCGGGCAAGAAGCTGCTGTTCATGGGGCAGGAATTTGCCCAGCGCCGCGAATGGAGCGAGGAACGCGCGCTCGACTGGGACCTGCTTGATGCACCCGCCCATGAAGGGGTGCGGCGCCTGCTGCGCGATCTCAACCGGCTTTATCGCACCCGCCCCGCGCTCCATGCGCGCGATTGCGAGGGCGATGGCTTCGAATGGCTGGTGGCGGACGACGCCTCCGCATCCGTCTTCGCTTGGCTGCGCAAGGCGCCGGATGCCGCGCCAGTGGCAGTGGTCAGCAACATGACCCCTGCCCTTCACGATCATTACCGCCTGCCCCTGCCGATCGACGGGGTGTGGCGCGAAGTGCTGAATTCCGATGCCGAATTCTATGGCGGCACGGGCAAGGGGAATCGCGGGCAGGTCGTGGCGCAAGGCGGGGCGGCGCATGTCATCCTCCCGCCGCTTGGCACGATCATGCTGGAATATGCGGGAAAGGACTGAGAGAGCAGGACGATGAGGGATCTATCCGGACAACCGCTGGCGCGTGACGCCATGGCCTATGTGCTGGCAGGCGGGCGCGGCAGCCGCCTGAAGGAACTGACCGACAACCGCGCCAAGCCCGCGGTCTATTTCGGCGGCATGAGCCGCATCGTCGATTTCGCCCTGTCGAACGCGATCAATTCGGGCATCCGCCGCATCGGCGTCGCCACCCAATACAAGGCCCATTCGCTGATCCGGCACATGCAGCGCGCGTGGAACTTCATGCGGCCGGAACGCAACGAAAGCTTCGACATATTGCCTGCGTCGCAGCGCATCGACGAGTTGCACTGGTATGAAGGCACGGCCGATGCCGTCTATCAGAACATCGACATCATCGAAGCCCACGCCCCCAAATATATGGTGATCCTGGCGGGCGACCACATCTACAAGATGGATTACGAGCTGATGCTGCGCCAGCACGTAAATTCGGGCGCGGATGTGACCATCGGCTGCCTCGTCGTCCCGCGCATGGAAGCCACCGGCTTCGGCGTGATGAAGGTGGATGCCGACAACACCATCACCGAATTCATCGAAAAGCCCGCCGATCCGCCGGGCATTCCGGGCGATCCGGACAATGCGCTGGCATCGATGGGCATCTATGTGTTCGACACGCAGTTCCTGTTCGAACAGCTGCGCCGCGATGCCGCCGATCCTGAATCCTCGCGCGATTTCGGCGGGGATGTGATCCCCTACATCGTCAAACACGGCAAGGCAGTTGCCCATCGCTTTTCTGACAGCTGCATCCGCGCGGCCGAGCAGATCGGCGAATATTGGCGCGATGTCGGCACGCTGGACGCCTATTTCGAAGCCAATCTGGACCTGACCGACACAGTGCCCAAGCTCAACATGTATGACCGGGAATGGCCGATCTGGACCGATCAGATCGTGGCTGCCCCGGCGAAGTTCGTGCATGACGAGGATGGGCGGCGCGGCCATGCCATTTCCTCGCTGATCAGCCAGGACTGCATCGTCTCGGGCGCGCTTGCCCGGCGCAGCCTGCTGTTCACCGGGGTGAAGATGGGCAGCTTCTCCAGCGTCGATGAGGCGGTGATCCTGCCCTACTGCAACATCGGCCGGGGGGCGCAACTATCCCGCGTGATCATCGATTCCGGGGTGCGCATCCCGGAAAAGCTGGTGGTGGGCGAAGATCCGGAACTCGATGCGCGCCGTTTCCGCCGCACCGAAAACGGCGTATGCCTGATCACCAAGCAGATGATTGCCGCATTGCAGGACTGATGCCGCTCAACGTCCTCTCACTGGCCTCCGAGGCCGTGCCGCTGATCAAGACCGGCGGCCTTGCCGATGTGGCGGGCGCCCTGCCCGCCGCCGTGGAGCCGCATGGCGTGGCCATGACCACAATGCTGCCCGGCTATCCCAAGGTGCTGGCCGGCCTCACCCGCGCCAAGGAAGTCCACCGCTGGGACAGTCTGCTGGGCGAACCGGCGCGGTTGCTTTCGGCAAAGCTGGGCACCCATCCGCTGCTGGTGCTGGACGCGCCGGGCTATTTCAGCCGGGACGGCAGCCCCTATTCCGATCCGGGCGGCCGGGATTGGGGCGACAATTGGCGGCGCTTTGCCGCCTTCGGCCGGGCCGCCGCCGATGTCGCTGGCGGCGCCGTGAAGGGCAAACGCTTCGAAGTACTCCACGCGCATGACTGGCAGGCCGCCATGGCCGTCGCCTATCTGCGCTTCGCCCCGTTCGAAGGGCACAATGTGCCCAGCGTGATGACCATCCACAACATGGCGTTCCAGGGCTATTTCGCGCCATCGATCTTCGGCGGGCTGGGCCTGCCACAGGCCGCATGGTCGATCGAAGGGGTGGAAAGCTATGCCGGGGTGGGCTTCCTCAAGGCCGGGCTGCAACTGGCCGACCGGGTGACCACCGTCAGCCCCAGCTATGCCGCCGAAATCCGCATGAGCGAATTCGGCATGGGGCTGGAAGGGCTGATCGCCAGCAGGGGAGACCGGGTGAGCGGCATCCTCAACGGCATTGATGCCGAGGAATGGAACCCCGCAACCGATCCCTCTCTTGCTTCGAACTTCACTGCAAAAACGCTCTCCAAACGCCTGAAAAACAAGCGCGCGCTGGAGGCGGAATTCGGGCTGGAGATCGATGACGGGCCCCTGTTCATCGCGATCAGCCGCCTCACCTGGCAGAAGGGCATGGACGTTCTGCCCGAGATTGCCGACCATCTGGTGGGCAATGGTGCGCGGCTTGCCCTGCTCGGCTCGGGCGACAAGGCGATCGAGCAGGCATTGCACAAGGCGGCAGCGCGCCATCCGGGGGGGATCGCCATCCGCATCGGCTATGACGAGGCGCTGTCCCACCGGATGCAGGGCGGCGGCGACGCGATCCTGATCCCCAGCCGGTTCGAGCCTTGCGGCCTCACCCAGCTTTACGGCCTCGCCTATGGCTGCGTGCCGGTGGTGGCGCGCACGGGCGGGCTGGCGGATACGGTGATCGACGCCAATGTAGCCGCGCTGGCGCAGGGCGTGGCCACCGGCGTGCAGTTCGGCGGAGTGCATTACCACCCCTTGGCCACTGCGATCAGCCGCACGATCGAACTCTATCGCAACCCCGCCGAATGGAAGCGGCTGCAGAAGAACGGCATGTGCTGCGACTTCTCTTGGAAGCGCAGTGGCGCGGCCTATGCCGCGCTCTACCGGCAGTTGACGGAGGGCTGAGAATGTCGGTGATTTCGATCCCCACTGCGCCGTTCGAGGGGCAGAAGCCCGGCACGTCAGGCCTGCGCAAGAAAGTGCGGATATTCCAGCAGGCAAGTTATGCCGAGAATTTCATCCAGTCCGTATTCGATGCGGTCCAGCCGGAGGCGGGATCGACGCTGGTGATCGGCGGAGACGGGCGCTTCCATAACCGCACTGTGATCCAGCAGGCGATCCGCATTGCCGCCGCGAACGGCTATGGCCGCGTGCTGGTGGGCCGGGGCGGCATCCTCTCCACCCCCGCCGCCAGCCATGTGATCCGCAAATATGGGGCCAGCGGCGGGCTGATCCTGTCCGCCAGCCACAATCCCGGAGGGCCGGACGAAGATTTCGGCATCAAATACAACATCGCCAATGGCGGCCCCGCGCCCGAGGGCGTGACCGAGGCGATCTTTGCCCGCAGTGCCACGATCGACCGCTGGCTGACAGTGGACACGCCCGATGTCGATCTCGATACGCTGGGCACCTGCGATGTCGCGGGCATGGCGGTGGAAGTGATCGATCCGGTCAGCGATTATGCCGAGCTGATGGAAAGCCTGTTCGACTTTGCCGCCATCCGCGCGGCCGTGGCGGACGGCTTCACCATGGCCTTCGACGCGATGCATGCCGTGACCGGGCCCTATGCACACGATATCCTCGAACGCCGTCTCGGCTTCCCGGCAGGCACAGTCCACAATGGCACTCCGCTGGAGGATTTCGGCGGGCATCACCCCGATCCCAACCTCGTCCACGCCAGGGTTCTCTACGACCTGATGATGAGCCCGGACGCCCCGCCCTTCGGTGCGGCTTCGGATGGCGATGGCGACCGCAATCTGATCATCGGCAAGCACTGCTTCGTCACTCCTTCAGACTCGCTGGCCATGCTGGCGGCCAATGCCCATCTCGCGCCGGCCTATAGTGGCGGGCTGAAAGGCATTGCCCGCTCCATGCCCACCAGCGCCGCGGCGGACCGGGTGGCCGCTGCGCTGGGCATTGCCTGCTACGAAACGCCCACTGGCTGGAAATTCTTCGGCAATCTCCTCGATGCCGGCATGGCGACGATCTGCGGCGAGGAAAGCGCGGGCACCGGCAGCGACCATGTGCGCGAGAAGGACGGGCTGTGGGCCGTGCTGTTGTGGCTCAACATCCTGGCCGTCCGCCGGATCAGCGTGGCCGAACTGGCGCGGGAACATTGGGCGACATATGGCCGCAACTACTATGCTCGCCACGATTACGAGGCCCTGCCGACCGAGAGCGCCAATGCGCTGATGGCGGAACTGGCCGCCGCCCTCCCCACCCTGCCCGGCAAGGCATTCGGCCCGCTGACCGTGGCGGAGGCGGACAGCTTTTCCTACACCGATCCGGTCGATGGCTCGGTCAGCGCCAATCAGGGCATCCGCGTGCTGTTCGAAGGCGGATCGCGCATCGTCTTCCGACTCTCCGGCACCGGCACCGAAGGGGCGACCCTGCGCGTCTATCTGGAGCGGTACGAGCCGGTCGGCGCTGCCTTGAGCGAGGAAACCCCCGCCATGCTGGCCGATCTGATCGCCGCAGCCGAGGCAATCGCCGGGATCGCCCGTCACACGGGCCGCACCGTGCCTGACGTGGTGACGTGACCATTCCGCTCGGCGCCAGCGTCCGCAAGGGGCGGACCCGCTTTGCCGTCCGCTCGCCGCGTGCCCAAGGGATGTGCCTGTGCCTGTTCGAACATGGGCGCGAGACGCATGTGCCGATGCACCGCGATGGCGAGAACTGGATCGCGGACCTGCCGCAAGACCTCACCGGCGCGCATTACGGCTATCGCGCATCGGGCGAATGGGCGCCCGACAAGGGATTGTGGTTCGATCATTCCAAGCTGCTGGTCGATCCTTATGCGCTGGAGCTTGACCGGCGCTTCACCCAGCATCCTTCGCTGGCGGAACATCGCGCCGATACCGGCGGCATCGTCCCGCGCGCCGTGGTGCCGGGCAAGCTGCCGCCAGTGCGCAAGCGCAAGCCGCACTTCGTGCCGGGCGGGCTGGTCTATGAGCTGGGCGTGCGTGCCTACACCATGCGCCATCCGGAGGTTCCGCCGCATCTGCGCGGCACTGTAGCGGCACTGGCCCATCCCACCGTGATCGCACATCTGAAGGCGCTGCATGTCGGCGCGGTGGAACTGATGCCCATCGTCGCCTGGATCGACGAGCGGCATTTGCCCCCGCTCGGCCTCGTCAACGCCTGGGGCTACAACCCGGTGGCACCCATGGCGCTCGATCCGGGCCTGTGCCCCGGCGGAGTGGCCGAACTGCGTGAGACGGTGGCCACGCTCCACAACGCCGGGATCGACGTGATCCTCGACATCGTTCTCAACCATACGGGCGAAAGCGATCTCCATGGCGGCGTGATCTGCCTGCGCGGGCTGGACGATGCAGCCTATGCCCACGAACCGGGCGGCGCGCTGGTCAACGATACGGGCTGCGGCAACACGCTGGACTTCGCCAATCCGGCCGTGCGGCAACTCGCGCTGGAAACGATGCGCCATTTCATCGGCCATTGCGGGGTGGACGGCTTCCGCTTCGATCTCGCCCCGGTGCTGGCGCGCGGACCGGGCTTCGATCCCGCCGCGCCGATCTTTGCCGAGATCGCCGCCGATCCGCTGCTGGCGGACCGACTGTTGATCGCCGAGCCATGGGACATCGGCCCGGGCGGCTACCAGCTGGGCCAGTTTCCCGAAGGCTGGCTCGAATGGAACGACCGCTATCGCGACGATATCCGCCGCTTCTGGCGCGGCGATGTCGGCATCGGGCTGCTCGCCACGCGTATCGCCGGCTCTTCCGACATATTCGGCAAGGGGCACAATCGCAGCGTCAATTTCCTCGCCGCGCATGACGGGTTCACCCTGGCCGATACGGTCGCCTACGAACACCGCCACAACCACGCCAATGGCGAGCACAATCGCGACGGGCACCACGAGAATTTCTCATGGAACCACGGCGTGGAAGGGCCCTGCCATGACGAGGCGATCCTTGCCGAGCGCAAGGCCGATCTCAGGGCCATGCTCGATACGCTGATGGCCTCCACCGGCACGATCATGCTGACCGCGGGTGACGAGTTCGGCCGCACCCAGCACGGCAACAACAACGCCTATTGCCAGGATAACGAGATCACCTGGCTCGACTGGGAGGGACGCGATCGGGAGCTTGAGGCCCACGCCTTTGCCCTCGCCGCATGGCGCGCTGCCCGCACCCAATGGTTCCAGTGCTTCCCCGAGCACGGCGAATGGCTACATCCCGACGGGCGGCCCATGTCCGTGGCGGATTGGGAAGACCCGGCCTCGGAAGGATTCACTTTCGTCTCAGCCGATCCGCGACGCCCCTACACCGTCACGCTGGACCGCGAGGGGCACCGCGTGGCGCTGCGGGATTGCTCAGAGAGCGCCGATCACTTGCGGCGGTAATTCTCCAGCGCTTTCACTGCGGGGCGCTCGGCCATGCGCCTCAGCCATGCGCTCATCAGCGGTGCTCTTTCCTCGTTGAACTGTTCCGGCATCACGCGCGGCAGGGCCGGCGCCATGGAATACCACTTGATGTCCGCCAGCGAATAGAACTCGCCCAGCAGCCAGTCGCCCCCATGGGCTAGGTGCTGTTCCCCCCGCGCGATGCAATTGCCCAGCCGCCGGCGGGCATCGGCCAGTTCCTTCTCCGAATAGCCCTTCTTCGAGACGGTCTGCCATTTCTGGCGCACTTCGTCATTCGGCATCCGGGCCAGAATCCGCTCCATTTCCTCCTTGTCGATCTTCGAAGCGAAAGGCGTCGCCCCATGGGCGCCGACCACGGTGAGCGCGGGACAGAAATACTCGTCCACATATTTGGTCAACACCCGCATCTCCGCGCAGAGCCAGGGGTTTTCCGGCCGCAACGGCGGGGTGGGAAAGACGGTATCGATATATTCGTTGATCACGGTGGATTCGCGCACAACCCGCCCGTCATGCACCAGAATCGGCACCATGCCGTCAGGGCTCAGCCCCTGGAACTCGGGCGCGTGATGTTCCCACTTACGGCTGTCGAGAAAGCGATTCTCGAACTCCAGCCCCTTTTCCAACAGGCAGAGCAGCGGTGTCAGCGAATTGGCGACCGGACCGAAATGATAAAGCGCGAGCAAGAGCCTTCTCCCCGATATGTTTCGGGAGACACATATTTGACTTTATCAAAATGTCGAGAGGGAAGCGCAACAATGTCGAAAAGACAGGCCGAAAACGACGCCTGCCCGGCGTTCTATTCGCCGCCAAGCTTGCGCTCTTCCTCCATCATCTGCTCGGCGCGGCCCACCATCGTGTCGATCACGCGCCACAGCACCTGAATATCCTCGGGCGGAATGCCCTCGGTCAGCTTGGCGTCACGCTCCACCACGCGCTCCACCATGTGGCCATAGACCTCGCGGCCCTTCTTCGTCAGGTCGATCTCGATCTCCGGGCCGCCCGGTTTGCGTTCCCGCGACAGCAGCCCACGCTCCACCATGCCCTTCACGGCACGGCTCAACTGCCCACGATCCTGGAGCAGCAGTTCGGCCAGGCCATTGAGCGAGAGCGGTGCGAATTCGCCCACTTGCCCCATGATCCGCCATTCGGTTTCCGAAAGGTCGAACTGCCGGCGTTGGGCCAGCACGCCGCTGCGCCGCAACAGGCCGAACAGGATGACCATGCGCATGGTAACAAGCTCGCCCAAAGGGCCGGAACGCCGCGTCGGGCTACGCCGGATCGTGGGCTGTTCCTCGCTTTGTTCCACCTGTTGCACCTTGGTCTTTAACTCGCTCAATCTAACCCCCACGGGAATCGAAGCAGCCTTCGCACCATCTTTTTGATGGTGTCAAAAAGGCTTTTGTGTTTTAACTCTCCTTGATAGCGCCTTCTACCGATCCTTTCGCGATTGGCTAGGGCGCGCGATGCAAAGGCTCCGGACAACGAAGGTTGGGGACACGGGGCGGCAATAGGGGAGAAGGATATGCGTGAGTTTCGCGGCAGGACGGCATTCATCACCGGCGGGGGGAGCGGCATCGGGTTAGGCATGGCCCAGTCCTTCCTCGACCGGGGTATGAATGTGGTGGTGGCCGATCTGCTGGACAGCCATCTGGCCGAAGCGCGCGAACTGCTCTCCGCCACCAACCGCCTGCATTGCATCAAGCTGGACGTGTCGGACCGCGCGGCGATGAAGGAAGCAGCAGCCGAAACCGCCAGCGTGTTCGGCAAGGTCCATGTGTTGTGCAACAATGTGGGTGTCAGCCAGCGCAACCCGATCGACGAGGCGGGCTATGAGGATTGGGACTATGTCCTGAACGTCAATCTGGGCGGCACCATTGCGGGCATCGTCGAATTCGTGCCCGGCATGAAGGCCCATGGCGAAGGCGGCCATGTGGTGAACACCTCTTCCATGGCGGGAATGATCCCCGTGCCGCCTTTCGCGGGCGTCTATGCCGCATCCAAATTCGCGGTGCGCGGCTTGAGCGACTCGCTGCGGCTGGCACTGGCGCCGCATGGCATCGGCGTTTCGGTGCTGTGCCCCGGCATGGTGAAGACCCGCGCGATGACGGCGGGCGACGTCTACCGCCAGGCGCATGAAGGCGCCGGTGAGGAAGAGAAGCGCGCCACGATCGAAGGCGGGATGGACCCGTTCGAACTGGGCGATGTGGTAGCCGAAGCGATCGAGCATAACCGCCCCTATATCTTCCCCCATGGCGAGTTCCGCGAGGAAGTGGCCGGATATTTCAACGATATGCTGGATGCTTTTCCCGTCGAGTTTGAACTCGACGAGCGCCGCCAGGCCAGTGAAGAACGCCGCGCGCGGATGACGGCGGAGGCCAAGGCCGTCGCCGACGCTCTGGGTCAGGCGGGCTGAGGCATATGCAGGATGTAGCCGGAAAGGGCGCCTTCATCACCGGCGGCGCCAGCGGGATCGGTCTGGGCATGGCGATGGTCTTCGCCCGGGCGGGAATGAACGTCGTGATCGCCGATGTGCGGCAGGACCATCTGGACGCCGCGCAGGCGGAACTGGCCGAGGCGGGCCTTGCGGGCAAGGTCCATGGCCTGTTGCTCGACGTGACCGACCGCGATGCCTATGCCGCCGCCGCCGATGACGTCGGGCGGCTGATCGGCAAGCTGCATATCCTGTGCAACAATGCCGGGATTGGCATCCTCAAGAGCCTTGGCAGCGCCGCCTATGCCGATTGGGACTGGGCGGTGGACGTCAATCTCAATGGCGTGTTCAACGGCGTGCACACCATGCTGCCGATGATCCGCGCCCATGGCGAAGGGGGGCATATCGTCAACACTGCCTCCATGGCCGGGGTGCTGCAATACAGCCAGGCTGGGATGTATGTGGCGACCAAATTCGCCGTCGTGGGCCTGTCGGAGGCCTTGCGGGCGGAGCTAGCGCCGCACGGGATCGGCGTTTCCGCCTTCTGCCCCGGCGGCGTACGCAGCAATATCCGCGAGTACGAGAAGACCCGCCCTGCCCGCTTCGCCGCGCAGGACGAAGCGCCCAAGGGGCCGCCCCCGCGCTTCAATCTGAGCGAGGAGGACCGGGCAAGGCTCTCGAAGCTGACCGCCAGCCCCGAGGAAGCAGGCGAGATGGTGCTTCAGGGAATTCGCGACAACGCGCTCTACATCTTCACCGCGCCCGAATTCCGCCCCGGCATCACTGACCGTTTCGAGGCGATGCTGCGGGCCATCGGAGGAGACAAGGAGCGGGAGAAGACCGCGCTTGAGCTTATTCCAGGGCTGGTCGGCAGCCCGATCTATCGCGAGGCACCCTGAAGGGGCCCGAAACAACTGGGGAGAAGGAAGAATGTCTTTAAGGAAGTATTCCGGCGTCGGACTGGCGCTGGCCATGGCGCTTGCGGTGTCGGCCACGGCCAGCCCCGCCGCAGCAGCGGATCAGCCGGCAAAGCCGTGGTACAAGAAGACGTGGAACCCGGCCAATGTGAAGCCGTGCGACCGCACCTGTCTGGTGAGCATCGGCGAGGCCTATCTCACCGCACTGCAAAGCAAGGACATGAGCGCTCTGCCCGTTGCCGAACAGGTGATCGCCACCGAGAATACCGGCAAGATCACCATGGGCACCGGCCTGTTCTGGCGTGCCAAGATGGAACCCACCACCTTCAAGATCACCGTGGCCGATCCGGTGCAGGGCCAGTTGGCCTTCCAGACGGTGATGAAGATCGACGGCCAGATCGCGATGATCGCCATCCGCATAAGGGTGGAGCGCAACATGATCACCGAGGTGGAGCATTGGTATGACCGCAATGTCGCGCCGGAAGCGATGGAACTGCTGACCTATCCGCGCCCCACCCTGCTGGCGGACGTCCCCAAGGACAAGCAGATGAGCCGCGAATATCTGACCTATGCCGCCGAAAGCTATTTCGACGCGCTGACGGGGGAAGACGGGTCGATCGCGCCCTTCGCCGACGAATGCGTGCGCTATGAACAGGGCTATCAGACCGTGGCGAACAAGCAGCCCAGCCGCGCTTCGCCCACGCCGAAGATGCCCGATCTCAACACCGAAATGGGCCGTTACTTCAGCAAGCTGTCGACCATGACCTGCAAGGAACAGATCGATATCGGCGTGTTCAACGGCATCAAGCGCATCTGGCCGCACCGCGCGCTGGTGGTCGATCAGCAGAAGGGCCTGGTCGCGACCTTCCCCTTCTTCGTGCATGACGGCGTGCGCGATCAGGTGCCAGGCGGATTGCAGCGCCCGCAAAGCGGCGCGGGCATGGTCCTGAACCTCACCACCATGGAGACCTTCGGCATCCGCGACGGCAAGATCTACGAAGTGGAAGCCTTCCCCTTCGTCACCATTCCCTATGGCACTAATGACGGGTGGACCCACGCGAACCCGAACTAGAAGAATGAGGGCGGGCGGTTCCTAGGAGGGACGGCCCGCCCACCCTCACCCCAGCGGGTAAGAAACCAGTGTTTCCCCGCTATCCGGCCTGGCCCGATGCTCAAAATAATAGCGGGTCACAGGTGGCCGGCTGCCACGGTGGCACTGGCCGAGGAAATCGTCATATTCCTTGGCCTCCAGCGTGCGGCGCTGGCGCTGTCGCAGATACTCCGCCCAGCTTCTCACCTGGAAACGTTCGGCCCACAGTTCCCCATTTGTGGCGTCCTGCAGCAGGGTGACCTTCTGCGCACCGTCACGCATCCTGATGCGCTGGCGCGCGGTCACGGCACCGAGGAAGTCCTCCAGCCTGTCGGCAGGAACGATATATTCGATCACCACCACCACGCCCACGCCGCTCGGCGCCTCCGGCAGGACCTGCTCGTCCTCATGCGGGGCGGAGGTGAGCGCACTGGAGGAAACTTCAGCCACAGGCAGATACCATGCGAGCACAATGGTGGTGAACAGCACGCCCGCGCAAATCATATAGGTCGGGCCGATGCCCACCCATTCTCCGACATGGCCCCAGAACCATGCACCCACTGTCATCCCGCCAAAGGTGAACATCTGATAGAGCGCCAGCGCCCGGCCGGAGACCCAGCGCGGCACATTCATCTGCACGGCCACGTTGAAGGTCGAAAGCCCCAGCACCATCCCTGCGCCCACCACGAACAGCGCCGCGCAGGTGAACGGCAGATAGCGGGAAGAGCCTATGCCCAGCAGCGCGGCCGCCGTCACCAGCGTGGCGATGCGGATCAGGCCTTCACTGGAAAAACGATGTCGCAGCCGGCCGAGCTGGGCCGCGCCCATCACCGCGCCCACGCCCATGCAGCCCATCAGCAGGCCGAACACAGTTGCCCCATGATGCAGCAGGTCGCGCGCCACCAGAGCCATCAGGGCGACGACGATGGAGGAGCAGAAACCGAAACACATCGCGCGGACGATCACCCTGCGCACCGGCGTGGAATGGAGCGCGTAAGTCACCCCGTCGCGCATGGCGGCAAATACCGAATCCGCCGCCATCCCCTCGCGCCGTGCAGGCCGCCAGGTCAGCAGCACGCCGATCAGCGCCAGATAGCTCACCGCATTGAGCGCGAAATTCACCTTGCTGCCCACCATGGCCACCAGCACCCCGCCGATTGCGGGGCCCACCGTGCGGGCAATGTTGAAGGCCATGGTGTTCAGCCCCACTGCATGAGGCACTTTTTCGCGCGGGACGAGATCGCCCACGGTCGATTGCCAGGCCGGCGCCATGATCGCCTGCCCCGATCCCACCATGAAGGTAAGCAGCAGCAGCAATGCCGGTGTGACCAGCCCGGCATAGGCGAGCCCGGCCAGGACGGCGGATGAGACGAACATCAATATCTGCGCACCGAACAGCACCATCCGCCGGTCGAGTATGTCCGCCAGCGCGCCGGCAGGAAGCGAGAAGAGCAGGATCGGCAGGGTGGAGAGCGCCGTGACCAGTGCCACCATCTCCGGCGAGGGGGCGAGCGAGGTCATCAGCCACGCTGCGCCCACCTGCTGGAGCTGGCTGCCGATCGAGCTGACGATACTTGCCAGCCAGATCGCCAGGAAGACCCTGTGCCGCAGCGGCGACCATGTGCCCGGGCCGCGCGGCCGGGTTTCGCTTTGCGCCATATTTGCCGATGCCAGCCTTCGAGTTCAGCGGTTTGATTGCTCAGCGGAGGGGGATCAGCGGCTCCAGCCCGGATCGGAATGATAGGGCACCGTGGTCCCCACCGCCTCGACCTGCTGGATCAGACCGTCCTTCAGCTTGAAGGCTTCGGCCAGCAGGATGCTGGACGGCTTGTTGAACATGCCGACATCCACCTTCCGGCCATCGGGCATGACCAGTTCCTTCTTGCAGCCGCAATGATCGAACACGGCGAAGGCGAAGACGGACTGGCGTTCCTCATCCACGATGGGGAAGCGGCGGTCGTGCACTTCGGTGACTACGCCATAGAGGCCGGTGGAGAACTGCTCCTTGCAGCCCATGCCGCCGATATCGATGCCGCCCATGCGGACGATGCCGGGATTGTTGCTGGTCAGGGTGCCGTTTTCCAGCCGGTCGCAATCGTCGGTGAAGGGGTAATATCCCTTGCCGTCATTGTTCTCGATGGCGCTGAAGTAATTGTTGGCCGCCGCGATCAGTTCCTGACGGCTGAGACGCTTGCCTGCGGGCGGGCTGCCCGCCCACAGGGCCTTGGGCTTCTGCATCTTTTCCAGATAGCCATAGCCTGCATCGTTCCAGGCCGGCCCCGCGCCGGTACGATAGGTGACGATCTCCAGTTCCGTGATCTTGCCCAGATGCAGCCGCACCCGTGCGCCCAGCGTCAGGCCATGACCGTTCTCGTCCATGGTGGAGAACATGCCGAACTGGCCGGTGGCGGGATCGGCGAAGACGTGGCGATAGGCGCCGACCTTGCTGGCCGTCTGCCACATGCCGTTGTTGAAGCCCATCGCCTGCCCATTCTCGGTATAGCGCGCATCCTTGGCCAGCGGCAGTTTCGACGCATCGCGCGAGGCAAGCGCATTCAGCACTTGCCCGGCGAGATCCTCCATGCAGGCCCGCTCGCACGGGATCGGCGCATCCTTGGCCTGAACAGCGGCAGGAGCGAAGGCGAGACCGAGTATCCCGGCCGCAGCGGCAATCAGTTTCTTGAACATCTCTCTCTCCCTCGTGAGGCTCTTCATGCGGTCTTCGCGTCTTCGGCGTTCAGCCGCTCGACTTCCTTGCGGAAAGGCTTGAGGCCCAGCCAGGTGACAGCCAGCGCGGCCGGCAGGAACACGATATGCAGCAGCATGATCGACCACCTCAGATCGTCGGGCGACGTGAAGATATGGTCGGTCGTAAGGCCGGTGACGAATGGCGCGAGGCCCACGCCGACGACGGTGTAGATGAACAGGTAAAGCGTCATCACCTGCCCGCGGATTTCGTTGGGCGAAATGGCGAGCATCACCGCATTGAGCATCGGCCCATTCATACCCAGCGACAGGTAAGCCACCGCGCTGAAGGCCATCGCCAGTTCGGGCGTGGGCATCAGCGGCTGCAGGATCGCAAAGGGAATGGCGACAAAGCGGGTATAGAGGATCACCCGATAGGCCCCGGCAGGGTCGCCCCGGTTCTGGAACCATTCGGCCCACTTCGCCCCGAGGAACAGCCCCGCCAGCATGGCGAAGATCGAGACGACGCCGGATACCATCCCATATTGCGCGGGGGACCAGCCATAGGTCCGCTCGAAGAACGCCGCACCCCATGCACGGCCGCCGGCATCCAGCGAACCGATGGTAAGCCCGATGAACATCGGCCCGAACACGGCGAAGTGCAGCCACAGATACTTGATCGTGGTGCGGAAGCCGGTCTTGCGGGCGTTCAGCCGCAGATTATGCCGGGGCGGTTCCTTGACCGTGATCAGCAGCAGAGAAATGAGCAGGCCCGGCAGGCCGACGCCCAGCAGCACGACCTGCCACGGGCGCAACACGCCCACGATCGGCAGATCGGGCGAACCGACCGTGGCGACGAGCCAGATCATCGCCCCGCCCAGCAGCAGGGACAAACCACTGCCCGCGACCGAACCGATCTGCAGGGTCGATACCGCGCGGGGCAGCTTGTCGCGCGGGAAACAGTCCGCAACCATGGAATAGGCCGTCGGCCCATTGACGGACTCGCCCGCGCCCACGACGACGCGCGCGATGAAAAGCTGGGCGAAGGTGCTGGCCAGGCCCGATGCGGCAGTGGCCATGCTCCACACGATCAGCCCGCCTGCGATAATCCACTTGCGCGTCCAGCGGTCGATGAAGCGCGAGAAAGGCACCGCGACAAGCGCGTAGAAAATCGCCTGCGTGGGGCCGAGCAGCAGCCCGGCCTCCGCATCGCTCAGCTGGAAATCCGTTTTAATCTGCTGGATCAGCAGGCCAAGGATGTTCTGGTCAAGCAGTGCAAAGGTGGTGATCGCGGCAAGAACCCCGACAGTGTACCAGGCTTGCCTTGGCGGCGGATAGCCAGCGGCCGTTGCCTTCCCGGCCGCCTGTGCCTCACCCGCCACCGGCGGTAATTGTATGCTGGAATCATCCCCGGCAATGCTGCCCATTTCGCTCTCCCCTTATATCCCTGACGCAGGGAGGCGGAGCCATGCCCCGCCTCCCCATCATGCCGCGCTCAGAATTCCTTGCGCAGCGTGAGCGACCATTCCCGCGGCCTTCCGACCGTCGCGCTGAGGAAGCCGTAGCTTTCCCGCTGGTCCGTTATTGTCGTCAGGTAATACTCGTCGAACAGGTTTGTCACTGCCGCCGCGACCGAGAAGCCCAGATCCTTGTTCGCATAGGTCAGGCGAAGGTTCACAAGCGAGTAGGACGGCTGAACGGAGGAGACTGCCAGCACATTGTTGGAATAGGCGATATCCGACCGGTAGCTGACATCCACGCGGGGAGTCAGCGTCTGATTTTCGGCCAGATCGGCGTCATACTGGATTGCGCCCGAAAGGTTCCACTTGGGTACGCGGGTCTGCGGGCTGTCCAGCGTCAGACCCTGCGTCGTGGCCAGCAGTTCCTTGTAGCGGAAGTCCGTATATCCGACGTTGCCCGAGATCATCAGGCCGGGCGCCGGGCGGGCCATGGCTTCCACTTCGAAGCCCTTGATCTCCGCATTGCCGACATTTTCGTTACAGAAGATCGCGCAAGCGCCGCCCCGATAGGCCGGATCGCGCACGGTGCCCACGATCTTGTCGAATTCGGTCAGATAGGCAGCCGCGTTGAGGCGCAGCATATTATCGAACAGGTTCGACTTGAAGCCGACTTCGTAGGACTTCACGTCTTCCGCCTGCAGCGAGAAGATCCCGCTCGCGCCAAACGGACGGGCGTTGAAGGCTGAAGCCGTGAAGCCCGTGGAATAGGACGCGTAGAGGTTCACATTGTCCGAAGCCTCATAGGCGATCGAGAAGCGCGGATTGACGCGATCGTCGTGGTTCTCGCCGGTCGAAACGAAGTTCAGCACGCTTAGGTTCGAAGGCGAATAATCGCGGTCGAAAGTGTAGGTCTTCTTCTCGTTCGAATAGCGCACGCCGGCGGACAGGGTCAGCCGCTCGACCGGGTGGATGTCCACCGCACCGAACAGGGCCCAGCTCTTGAGCGTAGCCGTATCGTCACTGAAGAAGTCCAGTGCCTGTGTGAAGCCTTCGGTCTGCACACGCGCCGGGTTGAGCGTCTCTGTATCGAGGTAATAGGCGCCCAGCGTGTAATCGAGCACATCGTTGAAGGTTGAACCCAGCAGGCGCAGTTCCTGGCTGAACTGGCGGTGGGTCATGCCGTTGCGCACTTCTTCCACCGGCACGGCGAGCAGGCTCTGGCCGAAATCGCCGGAATATTTGCGATAGGCGGTGATCGAGGTGAGGTGCAGGCTATCGGCCAGATTGGCCTCGACCGTCAGCGAGCCGCCATAGGCTTCCATCGTGCCTTCGGGCGGATTGATCAGGCCGGTGCGCTCGTTCCCATAGCGGGCATAGGTGCTGTAGCCATCGGGCGATTCAAACGAGGCGATCACATCCTGCAGTTTTTGCGGCGTCGAGACGTCGAAGCCGTAATAGCTGGTGCCCCTGCCCTTCAACCATTTGGCGAGGCCGTTATTATCGACGCCGCCCACCGGAATGGTGCCGCCGGCAAGGCCCGTCTCGGGATTGATCAGCGAGGACTGCGTATCGATGATCACTTCGGCGGAGCTTTCCGCCGTCTCCTTGGTGTAATCGCTCGAAAGATAGACCTGCACGTCGCTGCTCGGCTCCCAGCCCAGCGTGCCGCGGAAGCTGTAGCTGTGCCCGCCGCCCAGCGTGCCGACCTGGCAGCTGTCGCCATTCACCGGGCCGAGGCCGACGCCGCCGACCTTCTCATTGCCATATTGCGGGTTGAGGCATTTATAGTCGAGCCGCTTGACGTGGCCCTCCTGCCCCTTGGCATTGGCGACAACGCGCAGGGCCAGCTGGTCGCTCAGGCCGAGATCGTAGGTGCCACGGATCTGGTAGCGCTCCCGGCTGCCACCGGTGACTTCGAAATAGCCGCTATTGTCGCCCTTGGGCTTCTTGGAAATCAGGCGCAGCGCGCCGCCCACGGAGTTGCGGCCGAACAGGGTGCCTTGCGGCCCGCGCAGCACTTCCACGCGCTCCAGATCGAGCACGTCGAACACCGAGCCATAGGTGGTCGCGTAATAGACATCGTCGACATAGAAACCCACGCGCGGTTCGAAGGCGGTAAGGAAGTCCGCCTGGCCGAGGCCGCGGATGAAGGCCTGGTTGGTCTGCGCGCCGTAACCGGAACCGCCACTGGTCATTTCGACATTCGGCACCGAATTGGCGATATCGAGGACGTTCTTGACGCTGCGCTGTTCCAGCTCCTCGCTGGTGACGGCGGAGATGGCGATCGGCACATCCTGCAGCGCCTGTTCGCGGAACTGGGCGGTAACGATGATCTCCTGATTGCCCGTCGTGGCCTCGGCATCGCCCTCTTCCGCATAGGCTGCGGACGGAGCGAGCAGAGCCACCGCCAGGGCGGCGCAGCTTGCTCGGGTAGCGAAATCAAGGGCGGACAGCCGCCTCACGCGCTTATCGGTCTTCATTTGCTCTCTCCCCATTTGATTCTGGTTATTGTGCTTGCTGTCCGGGCTCCGGCTTTTCACGGATGCTCCGGCAGGTTCTTTCAGACTGATTGCTTCACCCCCAACGGCCCAGTTCGGGGCCCATGGTTGCCACGACCCGCATTTCCCCGGCCGCATCCCGCACGGCCCGGCGGACAGCGACCCGCGCCAGCCAATCCTCGGCAGCGGCGGGAAGCGCGATGCCCAGCGCCGCGAACTGGGCGAGGTGCGGATAGGCGGCGATATCGGCGATCGAATAAGCGCCCCCGGCCAACCAGCCGCCTTGTGCCGCATCCTGCGCCACGCGATTTGCGGCCTTTTCCAGCGCCTTGCGCGCATCGGCCACCTGATCTTCGGCATAGCCCGCCAGCGCCTGCCGCCACAGCGCCGCGCGCTCCGGCGTCAGCCGGTCGGGCCGGGCATCCGCAACACCGCCAAGCTGCGCCCAGCGTGCGATGGCGAGGTTTGGCGCGATATGCGTCTCCACATATTTGCCCCATTTGTGGACCGCATATCGCGCCGCAGGGTCTCCGCCGCCGAGGGGCGGCTCGGGGAAAGTCTCGTCGAGATAGAGCAGGATATGGAAGGTTCCGGTCAGCGCGCTGCCATCGGCCACCAGCACCGGCACCTGCCCTTCCGGGTTGAGTTCCAGCAGCGCGTCGGAATGGTTCTCGCACCGCGAAAGGTCGAATTCGACCGACCCGTAATCCAGACCCTTTTCGGCAAGGGCGATGAGGACGGAGGCGGAATGGCCAACCGGGCCGCCATGATACAGCTCGATCATGCCGCGTCCTCCACGCCCAGCAGGCGGCGGACATCGGCGGCCCTTTGCGTGATGAAGCCCCGCCCCGTGCCGAAGCCGCGCTGCAATCCCGGCCGCGCATGGCAGCGGCGCAGCCACGCCATCATATGCGGGCGGCGCTCGTCATTCACATCGTCGGGATAGGATTGCGGCAGGTGATAGAAGGTGGCCATCACATTGATGTCGGCCAGCGAGAACTCCTCCCCCGCCAGAAAGGGCGCTTCGGCCAGCCAGCCTTCGAACACATCGAAGCTGTCGGCGATACGGCGGGCGGATTCATCGAGATCGGCCTGCGGGGTCTTGCCGAACATCAGCTTTTCCCAGGCGGCACGGCGCTCCGGCAGCGGGATCTTGTCCAGCTCGCGGCGTTTCTCTTCCTCGTCCACTTCCGCATAGCGCGGGGCGGCAAGCCGGTTGGACGCGAGCATCGCCAGCGAAGGGGCGACGATATTGTCCATGTAACGCATCACCTGGCGCATCCGCCACCGCTGCCACGGATCGGCCGGACGCAGCGCAGGGCCATCGAAGGCATCGTCAATATATTCCATCGCCGGGGTCGATTCCGTCATCACGAAGCCGTCATGCACGACTGCGGGAATCGTCCCGTCCGGATTGATCGCCAGAAAAGCGGGCGAAAACTGTTCCAGCTTGCCCATGTCGATATAGTGATGCGTGAAGGGAACGCGCTTTTCATGCAGACAAAGCAGCGGCTTGCCTGAATTCGCGTTGGGTTCCCAAGTGTAAACCTCAAGCATCTCTTCTCCATGTCCGCCCGTCTTCGCGGGCGATTTCATTGAAGCCTATCGGCGCATATTGATTCCGTCAATAAGCTAATTTTGCAAAGTCAAAAAGGTTCGCCCGGCACCAGGGCCGGGCGAACGATCAGCATGGAAATACAAGGGATCGGTGAGGTATTTCCCGCTGAGAAAACGGCTTGAAACAGGCCCACGGAGAAGCGGGCCCGCGCATGTCAGTTCACAGTGCCCAGGGTCTTGCCATCGGCCAGGCGCACGCCGGCATAGCTTCCGCCCTTGCTGCCATCGCGCAGCGGATGGACATAGAGCTTCACCTTGTCGCCGGGCTTCAGCGTAGTGCGCTTCCAGCCTTCGCTGACGAGATTGTTGGGGCTGTTCATCTCGATCGCCCATAGTTCCGCCCCGCCCTTCACCGCCGCATTCGCCTCGATGAAGGAATGGGGGTTCTGCCAGCGGAAGCGGACAATCGTGGCATCGAGCGCGACGGTCTTGTTCATGTCGAACATGGCGTAGCTGTGATGGGCCCCGGCGGGCAGCGCGGCGAAGGCGGCAGCCAGCGACAGGGCGGCGAGAATCGGCCTTGCAATACGGCGCATGGACAGCCTCCTCATCCTCAGAACACGTTGACGGGCTTGCCGTCCTTCGGCAGGCCGGAATCGAGCAGTTTGCCGTCAGCCTTCTTCAGATCGAGGAACAGGCCGCCCGGCTTCCCGTCGCGCAGGGGGTTCATCCGCAGGGAAACCTTGTCCCCGGTCTTGAGCGAGGCGCGGCTCCAGCCCTGGCGCTTGAGATTGTTCGGGCTGTTAAGTTCGATGCTCCAATGCACAACCTTGCTGCCCGCTGGCACATCGATTTCGATGAAAGCATGCGGATTGGTCCACTGGAATTCGGCCACTGTGCCCACCAGCGTCACGATCTTCTTCTGGTCGAACATGGCAAAGCTGTGATGCGCCAGCGCCGGGGCCGCGAAACACAGCGGCACCGCCAGAGCCAGCACGGCATATTTCAAACCCTTGCTCACCCAAACCTCCTCGACAGCGCGTTTGCCGCGCTCGCCCCACAGGTCTAGCCCGATAATTTTGACTGAGTCAATAAGGTAATCGCGAATGTGTGGTGCGGCGATCCTGCTGCCTAGGGTGCAGGAGCGGGTGAACCCGCAGCCTCAGGCGTCTCCATCCCCGGCTTCTCGGTCATCCGCCGGTCCAGTTCCGCCTGCATCGCCGCAGCCTCGCTGGAAAGCTGCTGTTCCTTTTCGGAATAGCGCTGGTCGAAATCCGGCTCGCTGCAGGCAAGCAGGCCGAGGCACAGCAGCAGGACGGCCGCACCGCGCATCTCAATAATCCTTGCGATATCTGACATTGACGCTCGACCCGCCGAAGCTGCCCATCTGGCTCAGCACCGAGAGCGAGGGCGTGAGGCTGATCTCGAGCTGGGTGGCGGTATAGCCGCGCGCGTCGGTCACGATCTCAACATAGATGTCATTGGTGATATATTGCCCCACCGCCACCGCAGTGCCGTGCCCATTTGCTTCATCGGCGTCCAGAATGCGGATCCGGTCGATCCCCGATGCCGATTGCAGCACGCCCAGCGGGCTGAACCCGCCCGTGCCGCGCAGGGCGTTGAGCGAGGAGGCCAGCTGCACTGCCTGAATGGCCGAAAGTTCCCCGATGGAACTGCCGAACAGAATGCGGGCAAGGATTTCATCCTGCGGCAGCGAAGGCGTGGAACTGAAGGTGATGCGCGGATTGCCCGCCGATCCGGCCAGCTCGATCGCCACAGTCACGTCATCCGCCTCGCCTTCGGCCGTCACCGACAGGGTCGGATTATAAGGATCGCCATCACTGAAGCGGATGCGGCCGGATTGAAGATTGAAGCTGCGCCCGGCGAAATCCAGCGTGCCGCGCACGAGGTCTATCCCGCCGGTAATGCGCGGATTGCCGGTGGTACCGCGCAGCTTGATGTCGGCGGACCATTCGGATTCCATCCCCATCCCGCTGACGAAGACCCGTTCGGGCGCGACCACGTCCACTTCCAGCCGCCAGTTGGACGGCACGCCCGAAATCGCATTCGGCTTCGCCGTCTGGGCCGCAGCCGCCGCCAGCGCGGCCTGCGCCGCATCGGATTTGCGCCTTATGCCGGAAAGGGTGCGCACCTGCGCCGCCCCTTCGCGCACGATGCGATAGCGTGTTTCGGGCAGGCGGATCGTGCCCCGGATCACCGCCGGATCGCCCGGATTGTTGACGATGGCCAGCGTCCCCGTTGCCCGCGCCTCCATGCCGGGGGCGTCGGCGAGCTGCGCATTGTCCAGCTTGAGATCGAGCTGGAGCGGGTAGCCCTTCTCGCTCGAGAGGCTCACGAAGCCGCTGCCGCTCACCGTGCCATTCCCGGCATTGGCGGTCAGCTCGCTCACTTCCAGCCGGTCATCGGTGAAAGTGCCGCGCACCCGCATCTTGGTCAGCCGCGTGCCATAGGCATCGTTTACATAGGTAAGGTCGTTCGCGCGCACCACGCCCGTCAGCGAAGGCGTCTGGAGCCGGCCCGTGAAATCCGCCGCCACGCCGATCGCGCCTGTCAGGTGCTGGTCCGACAGGGCGGCAAGCGAGAACAATACGCTGGCCGGGCCATTATAGCGAATGCCGCCGCCCAGAGGCGCTGCCATCAGCCGTGTCGTCCAGCTGCCGCTTTCCGGGCCGAGCGGCCGCAGATCGACATGGACCCGGCCGACAGTCGCGCCGCCGCGTTCCACCACGGCGCGCAAAGTGCCGCCATCGGGCTGCAGCCGGCCGACCATGCGCAGATCCACCGGCTGGCTGATCGCGGCAAGGCTGGTGCGGGTAAATCGCTTCACCGTCAGCCGCGCATCGGCCTTGGGGAATCCGCTGCCCTCCTGCGTGAAATCCACGCTGCCCGATGCCACGCCGCCCAGCCCCAGTTCGGGCAGGACCGGGCGCAGCACGGCAAGGTCCACATCGCTGATCCGCGCCTGCAGCTTCGTTTGCGCGCCATAGTTGCCCGCAAGCTGCACGCTGCCCTGCCGCAGGGCGAGCCGGGCGGGCAGCAGCTCATAATTGCCATCCCCCACCTTGATCCTTGCGGGATCGATCGTGTGGAACGCCACCCCGCCCGCGCTGCCATCCAGCGCGACGCGCCATTGTTCGGGCGCCATCTGCGCATTGGCGGCGATTTCGAACGGCGTGCCGCGATTGCCCCTGGCCAGCAGCTTCGCCGTGCCGGAACCGCCGCGATAATCGATCTGGGCGCGCGCCTTTTCCAGCGCGAAGCCATCCATCGCAAGGCCCGCCACCTGTACATCGGCCACGACATGCGGCTGATCGAACAGGGTCACATCCGCCGTGGCGATGGCGCGGGCGATGGAAAGCCGCGCCGGGCTGCCCAGCACCGCATTGCTGGCCGTGGCATTCACCAGCGCACGCTGGAACTCGCCCTCGCCAAGCAATTGCACCTGCCCGTCTATGCCCGAACCGCTGGCCGCCAGCGTGCCGGTGAAGGGCCCGGCCGCGCTCTGCACCACCCGGCCCGACAAGGCGACTCCCACGAAATTCCCGCGGTTGATGTCGATAGTGAGCGGCCCCGTGCCGGACAGGATCGCCAGATCGGCATCGAACGGGCCATAGTCGCTCTCCCCCGTCGCCAGCAGGGCATAGCCGCTATCCGTGCCCCTGATCTCCGCCCGCAGATTGGCAAGGCCCACGCCCAGGCCGGGCTTTTCGGCGATGACGATGGCCACCGGGCGGGCAAGCGTGCCGTTCACTTCCAGCGACAGCGCGCCATAGCGATCCGAAATGCCCGCACCCTTGAAGCCGATGGCCCCGCCGGGGCGATAGAAGCCCGTGCCATTGGCCATGCGGAATTCGGGCGCGGCGATCCGCAGCGCCGAAACCTGCGCCACACCGTCCGCGCCATAAGATATATTGGCCGTGATCAGCCCGTTGCCACCCAGGAAATCGCGCGCGGATTCGTTGAATATCTCGCGGCTTCGCGCCGTTACCGTGCCTGCGATGCGGAAGCTCTTGCCCTCGGTCTTGAGGTCGAAGGCGCTGGAAACGTCGAATCGTCCGATGCCCGCCACGGCGTAATCGCCGATCCGCCCGTTGAGGCTGCCGGTGTAGAGCCCGGTCGAAACATCGGCCACCAATATGGCGGTCGCATCGATCCGGTCGGAGCGGATCTTGAGATTGTCGGACAGGATGCGCGGCCATTTGACCGCCAGATCGCCATCCACCCGCACATTGGTGAGCAATTCGCCCGCCGCCGCATCCAGCCCTTCGATCAGGCGCGCACGCGCATGGACGGGCACCAGCACCTTGTCCGCATCGACCCGCCCCTCACCCTGCGCGGAAAGGCTGACGATGGCGGTATCGCCAAAGCCCAGCCGCGCGGCAGTGAGCGTATAGGCAATACGCGGCGTGGCGAAGGCGCCGTCCAGCTTCAGACTGGCCGCCACGCCCTGCCCCCGGAAATCGGGCGCTATGGCGGCGGGGCGCAGCAGCCGGAAATCGAGCGCCATGCCCTCGAAACTGTTTTCGCCCAGATCGACAAGGCCTTTGGCCGCAAGGTGGAAATTGGCATTGTCGAGCGTGCCCTGCAAATCCACGCGCCGCCGGTCGAGCGCGGCGGTCAGGTCGATCCGCGTGGCAGGGGCGAACATGGTGGCCCCGGAAGCGGGAAGCAGCAGGCCGGGGCTGGCCTCTCCCTTGATGCCGAAAGTGCCATTGCGGGCAGTGAGCGCGAGATCGGCAAAGCGGGCCTTGCCATAGGCGGCAGTGAAGGCTCCGTCCCATTTCGCCCAGTCGCCCTTGCCCTTGAGTGTGGCAGTGAACGGTTCGGCCCTTCCGGTGAGCCCGGCGACAAGACCATCGGCCGGCGCGGCGAGATCGAGCGCGACATCGAAGCGGTTCTTCTCCGGCACGGCATCAAGCCTGATCGCCAGCCGGTCCCCGCCATCGAGCGCCTGCGCCCTGGCATCCACCACTGCACGCCGGTCGGCAATGTGGGCTGTCCCGCTCAGCGAAGCGACATGGCGCTGGCCGGTTACGGCGGGGTCGATCTCGATCCGGGCGATCTCCAGCTTCGCCACGTCGATATCGAGATCGGGCAGCAGCGGCTCGTCGGTTTTGACCTCTCGAAATTCGGGAATGCGCTTCACCTGCACCAGCGGCGCGGTGAGCGAGCGGATATCGATATGGTTCGAAAGATAGGCAAAAGGCCGCCAGTCCATCGCCGCCCGAGGCGCGCTGGCGAACACTCCCTTCGGATCGCCGATCCTGAGATCGCGCACTTCGAGTTTGTTATAGATCGAACCGTCGATCCGCCCGACATGGATCGTCAGGCCGTTCTGGAATTCCAGCGCATTGATCTGGCGCGCGATGAAGCGATGGCCGCCCGGCGTGTCGATCCAGACCAGACCTCCCCCCGCCAGCAGCACGATCAGCGCCAGCAGGGCGGCCAGTATTCGCCATGGACGCCTGACGCGCCGCCCAGCACCCTTGTCCGCCTCTTCGGGCACGTTGAGCACATCCTCGTCCATCAGAAGGCCTGCCCGATCGAGACATAGACGGAGACGCGGGATTCGCCCGGTTTCCTGCCAATGGGGGTCGCCACATCCAGCCGCACCGGGCCGAAATTGGTATAGAACCGCCCACCGATCCCGGCGCCGAAACGGATATTGTTGAAGCCCGGAGTGGAGCTTTCATAGACCTGCCCGGCATCGACAAAACCCACGATTCCGTAGTCTCCGAAGCGATACCGCGCCTCCACCGCCGCCTCCACAAGGCTGCGCCCGCCAACCGGATTGGCGTCCGGATCCTTCGGCCCAAGCTCCTGATAACCAAAGCCGCGCACCGATCCGCCGCCGCCGCCATAATAGCGCCGCGAAGGAGCCAGATCCTCGCGCTGTGCCCCCACGATGGAGCCTACCCGCACCCGCCCGGCCAGCACGAAATCGCCGAAGGAACGATAGGCCGATCCTTCCACCATGCCGCGCCCATAGAACAGCTTCTGCTCGCCGGCCGAAAATTCCGGCGAAAGCTTCAGGTTAATGCGGAAACCTCGCACCGGATCGAGCAGATCGTTGGTGGTATCCCAGCCAACCTGACCCGGCAGGGCGGCGATGTAATAGGTCTTCCGCTCCCGCGCCTGACGCGCGAAGACATAGCTCTTTTCATTACTCGCCAGCAGTTCGAAGCCATAGGAATAGGTCAGCTTCTTCTGCCAGATCGGCGTGCTGTCATAGCTGATCCGCCCGGCCAGCCGCCCGGTATAGGCGCTATAGGCATCGTAATTGCTGTGCAGGGCCGAAAGGGCGAGTTCCACCGTCCGGTCGCGCCGCCCGGCGTTGGAGCGGCGGAAAGTGGCGCTCAGCCCCTGTTCCTGCGTGCCCGCCACGCCGCTGAGGATCAGCGCGCCTTCGGGCGGGAACAGGTTGCGATGCGTCCAGCTGCCTTCCGCCCGGAGGCCCTGACCGGTGCTGTAACCCCCGCTGAGCGAGATGGAGCGCACCGGCCCCTTGCTCTGCCGAACGGCGAGATCGGCAAATTCCGTCCCTTCTCCGGCATCCCGCCCGGTCTTGCGGGGTTCCACCGCAACCACCGCGAACAGCCCGGTCGCAACCAACGCATCGCGCAAATCATCAAGCTTTCGAGCATCATAGAGATCGCCCTTGCGGAAGCGGGCGAGGACATAGACATGCTCCGGATCGAACACCGGATCGCCTTCCACTACCACGTCCCCGAAGCGGGAACGCGGGCCCGGCGTGACCGGCAATGTGTAGTCTCCGGTGCGTGTTTCCTCATCCAGCAAGATGTCCCGCTGGCCTACATCGGCAAAAGGATAGCCATTGCGCGGCAGGCCCACGGCAATCGCCGCTTCCGCGCCCAGCACGTCCTCAGCCAGAATGGGATCGCCCGGTTTGAGCGGGAAATTCCGGCTGATGAGATCCTCCGGCACTACCGGCGGGGCATCGAAAGTGATTGTGCCGAAACTGTATTGCGGCCCGGCCCGCACGGTCAGCACCGCACTCGCCCGCCCTTCCGCACCGGGCGCAGGCAGTTCGATGGCGGGTTCAACCTCCGCATCGAAATGTCCCGAAGCCGAGAGGATGTCTGCCAGCAATTGCCGGTCGGCCGTCAGGCTGGCGCTGAGCTGCGTGCCGCTCGCACTGTCCCCATCGCCATCGTCGAGCGCCGAAATCTCGCGGAAACGCGAGCGGATGTCATCCTCCGACACTGTGCCCTGCAGATCGGCAAGCCCGTCTATCCGCCAGTCATAGCGCAGCTTCCGGTCGAGATCGGTATCCTCGCCCAGTGCCTTGGCGTCCACCGGCTCGAGATCGAATTCGGCCAGCGGGCTGAGCGGCTCGTCCAGCGCGGCGTCGAGCGGGATCGGCTCCCCCATATCGTCGATCATCGGCAGCTGTGCGACAGGCGCAGCCTCTTCGCCCTCCCCCCGCACGCGCACCGGCATGGCGCCTGATCGCAGGACAGCCTCTTCCTCCAGCCGCTCCTGCTCCGCTTCCCATTCGCTCAGGCTCTCAAGATTGCCGTCGAGCGGGGGAATCGCCTTTTCGAATTCCTCGTCGGAGACGATCGGCTTCTGCGCTGCACTGCCATCCTGGGCATGGGCAGGCGGGCACAAACCCGCAGCCAGCGCAATCCACGCTGCCGTGGGCAAGCCGCGCGCGACAGGTCGGATAAGGGCAAGGCCGGGCGAAATCCGGCCGCGAATAAGCACATATGTCTCCAGACAGACTAGCAGTGGAGACTAGTTCGCCCTTGCCGCGAGAGGAAGGCATTTCGCCGCGCGAATACCCCGCCCCGGCTTCTCGCCGAAAGATCAGACCGGCAGGCCGACGTAATTTTCGGCAATCGCGGTGCGCGCCGCACGGCTGGTTGCGATATAATCCAGCTCCGCCACCTGCATTGCCCGTTCGAACGGACCGTCCTGCGGGAAACGGTGCATCAGCATAGTGAGCGACCAGCTGAACCGCTCCGACTTCCAGACGCGGGCCAGCGCCTTGTCCGAATAGCCGGAGATGGAATCGGGATCGTTACGGCGGAAGAAACCGGTCAGCGCATCGGCGGCGTAGAGCACGTCGCTAGCCGCAAGATTCAGGCCCTTGGCGCCGGTGGGCGGCACGATATGGGCCGCGTCTCCGCACAGCAGCAGACTGCCATGGCGCATGGGGGCGAAAACATAAGAGCGCAGCGGGGCGATGCTCTTTTCCAGAGCGGGCCCGCGCGTAATGCGCGATCCGGCATCGGGGCCGAGGCGGATGGCCAGCTCGTCCCACAGGCGATCGTCGCTCCATTCCTCCACCTTGTCGGTCAGCGGCACGTCCACGTAATAGCGGCTGCGCGTCTCGCTGCGCATGGAGGCGAGCGCGAAGCCGCGTTCGTGATTGGCGTAGATCAGCTCGTGATTGCAGGGCGGCACATCGGCCAGGATGCCCAGCCAGCCGAAGGGATAGACCTTCTCGAACGCCTGCCCGGCATTGGCGGGGATCGCCTGGCGGCTAGGGCCGTGGAACCCGTCGCACCCAGCGATGAAGCGGCAGTCGATCCGGTGCGTCGCGCCATCCTTGCTGTAGGTGACATAGGGCGCATCGCTCTCCACATCATGCAGCGCAACGTCGCCCGCTTCGTAGATCACTTCCAGCCCGCGCTCGGCGCTGGCTTCCATCAGGTCGCGGGTGACTTCGGTCTGGCCATAGACAGTCACGTGCTTGCCGGTGAGATCGGCCAGGTCAATGCGGATCAGGCGTTCGCCATCGGCGAGGTTGAAGCCGTCGTGCACCAGCCCTTCGGCCTTGAGCCGGGCGTCGAGGCCCAGCCGGGCCATGAGGTCCACCATGACGGTTTCCAGCACGCCCGCGCGGATGCGGCCGAGCACGTAATCACCGGTCTGGCGTTCCAGCACCACGCATTCCACGCCCTCCGCCCGCAGCAGATGGCCGAGCATCAGCCCCGCAGGGCCCGCGCCGATAATGCAAACCTGGGTCTTCATAATCCTCACCCGTAATTTCGATGGCCGCGATTTCGCCGGGGGAAGGGGAAATTGGAAGGGACGCGGGCGACGGTTTCTGGTATTTTACAGACATGAGCGCCAAGCCCCCATCCATTCCGCATTATGCGCTTTATGGGGAGGATACTTCTCCGGAGTTCGGGGAATATATACATTGCGAAACGATCGAGGCGCGCAGCCGGCTGTATGAATGGGAGATCGCGCCGCATCGCCACCTCGCTTTGTCACAGGTGCTTTTCCTCGCCTCGGGCGGGGCTGAAGTCCTGCTCGATGGCAAGCAATCGCGCGTGATGGGCCCGGCATTGATTTTCGCCCCGCCCGGCGCGGTCCACGGCTTTCGCTTCACCGAAAACGCGGTGGGCTTCGTGCTGACGCTCGCCCGGGAATTCCGCGCGGCTCTGGGTGAGGACGATCCGCTGGCGGCGCATCTGGCCGCCCCCGCGCTGGTGCCGCTGGACCTCAGGGCAAAGCGGCGGCTGATGGTGCTGGGGCGGCAATTGCTGGAGGCGCAGCGGGATCGTGGCAGCCCCACCCGCGCGCTGCTGGAACGGGCCTTGGCGGAAAGCTGGCTGCGCATCGCCACCGCTCCCCTCGCCCGGCCGGAAACGCCGGGAATATCTCCTCAGCTCGCCCGCTTCCAGTCCCTGGTGGAGCGCCATTATCGCGAACATCTTCCGCTATCCTTTTACGCGCAGGAAGTGGGATGCACGGAGCGGACATTGTCCCGCCTGACCCGCGCGGCCTGGGGCATTACCCCCAGCGAGGCGCTGCACCGCCGCATCGCGCTGGAGGCCCGCCGCGTGCTGCGCTTCACCAGCGCGACCTGCGCCGAAGTGGCGGAGGAACTCGGTTTTGAGGATCCATCCTATTTCTCGCGCTTCTACCAGCGGATGACCGGCAGGCGGCCCAGCGCGGAGAAGGAATAGAGGCTGAATCCGCCCCTTACTTCACCGCGCTCGCCTCCGCCGTCGCCTTCAGATAGGCCGCCACCGCATCCACATCCGCATCGCTCAGCTCGCTCTTGCGGAACATCGGCATGGCACCGATGCCGTTGCGGACGAACAGGCGCAGCGTGTCTCCGTCCAGATCGTCGCGCAGTTCCAGCGCGGCGGGGACCTCGCCCTGATAGCGCCTTTCCAGCGCCATGGTGCCGGGCAGCATGGGCGCGCCATCATCCCCCGGCCCCGCGCCATGGCAGGGTGCGCAATTATGCTCGAAGATCGCGCGGCCGGGCAGGTCTGCCTTCACGACATGCGCTGGAGCGGACGGCCGCACAGTCTGCCCGGTCGCCCCCTCCGCCCCGAAGGCAATCCACGCCAGCGGGGCGAGCGCAAAGGGCAACGCCATGATTGCAAGTCGCCTCATTTGCGGAACCTCCGGGGCCAGATGCCGCCGCGCCCGGGCGCGACGATCCCATCAGGGTCGATCGCGTCCTTCAATTGCTCGTGGAAGCGGCGCAGTGCGTGATTGTTGAAGCTGTAGGTATCGGCCACGTCATCCTGATAGATCGGCGCGGCGCGGTAATCGCCCCAGCCATGGTCTGCCGCGACCGCCACGGCCTTCTTCATCGCGGCATGGACCTGCGCGTTCAGCGCCGGATCGTCATGCTTCACGGAAGGCGCGAACACCATCTGGAAGGCGTAGCTGTGCCAATAGAGCGGCGCGGTGGTGGCGTTGAAGAAACGCCCGGCCAGCGGGAATTCGCGCAAACCGTCGCACATCACGCGCTGCATCTCGAACACGGCCTCCCCGCTGCGCGGCAGGACGGGGAAGAAGCCCACATGGCCATTGCCGCTGACGATGCGCCAGATGCCCAGGCTCGGCACGCCCAGCGCGCCATAGCGGCGGATGCCGGTCTTGTAGGGCTGGGTCGTGTTGAGCAGCTGTTCCTCGGTGGCGGGCAGCGGGAAGTGGTCCCCGTCGATTGCCTTCGCTCCAGGAATATCCGCAAGAATGCGCTGCTTGGCGAATTCCCAATTCTCGCGCGTCGCGGCTTCCGGCCCGAAGAATTGCAGGTCCACCTGCCAGCTCGGCAGGCCCGCCTTGCTGGCGGCAGCGTCCATTTCCGCATCGGAAGGCCCGCCCTGCTTGGTGGCCAGAGCATAGAAGCTCTTGTCGCCCATCAGCGCGGCCAGCGGGCTACCATAGACCGCTTCCCCGATCAGCGAGCTGTCGGACAGATAGTTCACATGCTCCACCAGCTTCACGAAGTCGCGGCGGCGGGGCACGGTGATCAGCCCGGTGCGGTAATATTCGGGCAGCGGCATCAGGCGGAAGCCCATCTTGGTGACGATGCCGAAATTGCCCTGCGCAAACAGGCCTGAAGGATCGGGGCCGAAGCCGTATTTATATTCCTGCCAGCTTTGCGATCCCGGCAGTGCGCCCATGCCGGTGCGCATTAATTCGCCATTGGGCAGCACCACTTCCATGCCGCAGCTGGCGCCGAAATGGTCGCGGAACTGGGGCATAGTATAGCCGATGCCGCGCTCCAGCGAATTGCCGATGGGGCTGCCCCAGCCCGGATCGGGGCAGTCGATCATCACCTTCAGGCCCTTGTCCTTGATGTGACGATAGAGATCGAAATAGGAGACGCCCGGCTCCACCAGTGCGAAGTGGCGCTTGTCGTCCACTTCCAGCACACGGTTCATCCGCTTCAGGTCCAGCACCACGCTGCCGGTGACATTGGGCGAAGGCCCGCCATAGCCGAAGTTCTTGCCGGTGGAGATCGGGAAGAGCGGCACCTTGTAGCGCCCGGCGATCCGCACGATGGCCTGCACCTGCTCCACATCGGCAGGCGCGACTGCGGCCGAGGCGTGCCGCTCCTCCGGCTGGTTCCACACGGGCGAGAAGCTGTCGCGATAGGGGCCAAGGTCCTCTTCGCTGGACCAGACCCAGTCCGCGCCCACCGCGCCGCGCAGTTCCTCAAGGAAGCGCGCGAAATTCGCGGCGTCGAGATCGGGGGGAAGCACTGCCACCGGGTCAGCCCTTCTTCACGCTGGGATGAACGGGCGCGATCACCCAACTCACTGGTCCATTGGCCGCCCCATCCATCCTGCCCGAACGACCGGGCATATCCTTGCGGCTCACCACGCGGCGCCCGCGATCCCACGAGAGGGTTTCCAGCACGAACAGGGCATCGCGCCCGGTAATGCCGCCCAGCACGAAGCCCGGCTTGCGCCACAGGGGATCGAGCGTTTCGAACCACAATTGCGTGACATCGCCATCGAAGCGCAGCACCTGCACCCCGCCGGGATTGGCGATGATGCCGGGGGCATGGCGGACATCGACCACCAGCGCGTCCAGCCCGTCGGGCACATTGGCCATGGCGCGGGCAGAACCGCCCACCAGAGCGGGCACAAGTGCGCCCCATTTCATCAGGTCACGCCGGCTGATCATTTGCCTGCCCCCTTGGTCTTCACATCATCCGGATTGACCCCGCGCTGCTCCAGCGGAGCGGTGAGGAAATCGGTCAGCTGGTCGAGCTGCGCATCGGTGATCTCCGTCTTGCGGAACGGCGCCATCCAGGCGACGCCGTTGCGCACGAAATAGGCGATCGTATCCTTGTCCATATCCTCGCGGTGAACCAGCGCGGCGGGCAGTTCGCCCTCATATTTCACCCGCAGGGCAGCCGTTCCCGCCAGTTTGGGATCGGGCGCATGGCAGGGGGCGCACCAATGCTCATACACCGCCCGGCCTTCGGCCAGTTGCGGCGCTGTCTTGCCCAGTGTGGGATCGCCCTGCGTCATCATGCCCGGCGTCTTCGCGGGGGTGCTTCCGGTCTGCGCCTGCAGGGCATAGGCGCCTGCCAGCGCGAGCGCGCCCAGCGCGATGTAGGCCGCCTTCATGCGTGCCTCCCGTCGCGCAGATGCTTGGGCCAGACGCCATAGCGCCCGGCGGAAAGGATGCCGTTGGGATCAAGCGCGTCCTTGATCTTCTCATTCACCCGGCGAAGCATGTTGTTGTTGAAGCTATAGGCATCCATCACCGCATCCTGGAACGCGGGCGGGCAGCGATATTCGCCCCAGCCATGTTCGGCGCAGATCTGGATCACCTTCAGCACAGATTCGCGCAGGCGGCGGTTCTTTTCCTTGTCCTTGTAAACCGGCACGGCGGCGAACAGCACGAAAGACCGGGTCCAGCAGGTGACTGCCGGGCTGAACATGAAGAGCGGCACGCCATGTTCCGCGCAGGCCTGCCGCATCACGCGGTTGGCCTTTACGAAGCCCTTGCCGCTGCGCGGGATGATGGCGGAAAACCAGATATGCCCATCACTGGGGTTAAAATCCCCGAAGCCGCGCGAGCCGACCGCGAAGATTTCCATCGAAGGAATGCCGAAGCGGTTTTTCTGGATCTTCTCCATGTCCTCCGGACGCAGCGGCAGTTTGACGAACTGGTTTTCCTTGAGCTTCACCCCTTCGAAATGGGCGAAGCGTTCCTGCACATAGTCCCACTGCGCGCGGATCACCTTTTCAGGGCCATAGAACACCATCGATCCGCGCCAGGCGGAAAGGCCGGTTTCGCGGACCCGGCGGTTCATTTCCTCAGGCTCGGGGATTTCGGCGAAGATCAGCGGATTGCCCGATGCCAGCACCGGCGATCCGATGGAGGGCATGCCGTTGAAGATGTTGCCATATTCCAGCTCGTTGAACAGATCGACCAGCGGTTCGATATCCTCGAAGCGCTGCAGTTCTACCGAGCAGCTCATGTAAGCCTCAGGCTGCGGGAACAGCCAGAAGCCCATCTTGGTCACCACACCCAGAGTGGACTGGCGGAACAATCCGTCGAGGCAGGGGCCGATGCCCATCTTATATTGCTGCCAGGTCTCGCTGCCGGGCAGAGCGCCCATGCCGGTGCGGAAGACCTCGCCATCGGCCATCACCGCCTCGATCCCACATTGCGCCTCGAAATGGCCGCGATAGGGCGCCGCCGTGTAGCCGCCGCCGGAATCGAGCGCATTGCCCACCATGCTGCCCCAGCCCGGATCGGGCACATCGATCCACAGCTTCGATCCGGTTTCCTGCAAATGGCGATACATGTCGAAATAGGACACGCCCGGCTCGACGAGGCAGGAGGCATTGCCCTCATTCACCTCGATGATGCGGTCCATCCGCTTGAGGTCCAGCACCACGCTGCCCGAATAGACCGGGGCGGAACCGCCATAGCCGAGGTTGCGGCCGGTGGAGACGGGATAGAGCGGAATGCCGCGCGCGTTGGCGGCGCGGACCACGGCCTGCACTTCTTCCACATTCTTCGGAGCGACGGCGGCGGAGGCGATCCGCTCGTCTTCCTCGCCCCACAGGACGGAGTAGAAATCGCGATAGGTGTCCACATCGGGATCGGAGGTGAAGACCCACTCCTCCCCCACGGCGGATTTCATCTCGGCAATGCCGTCGGCGAATGTGGCGGCCGAAATGCCCGGCGGCGTGCGCATAGCTGTCCCTCCCATGCCGGACCATGCATTGGGACCGGCTGATTTATGCGTTTGCATAAATTCCGACCGAGGTGCCGTCAAGCTATGCCTTAAACCATTGTTTTAACGTCATATTATATCGCCATATCTACAGCTGTTACGTAATCTGTGCGTTACGTTACTGTAAATAACTTGCCGCCCCCGCCCACTGCCCTAGCCCTGCAGTCAAGAACCAGCGGGCAAAGCCCGCCCCTTGCGAGAGGAATCCAAGTGCCAGGCCTCGATGCCGCGTTGCGCCCGCGCAGCGGCGCCACGGCAGCCGGGGAATAGCCGTGCTGCTGTCCGTCTCCGTATCCCTGATCTGGCTGCTCGCCATGCTGGCGGGGGCTGCGGCGTTGCAGGACTGCAGGCGCGGCCCGGGCACTCTGCTTGCGGCGGCGCTGGCATTCGCCGCAACGCTGGCCGCCGCACGCTACGTCAATCCGCAGCCCAACTGGATCGGCGTGATCGTGGGCCTGCTGGCCAGCTGGCGCCTGATCGCCGGGCCATTGCCCCGCGCCGGAGCATGGATCGCCGGAACCTGCGCGGGACTGGCCGCAGCCTTGCAGATTGCGGGCGGCGTCTCCCTGCTTCTGGCCGCCGGAGTGACTGGCGCGGCGCTTGGCGCAGCCCTCCTCCTCGCCCGGCCGGCCAGCGGCAATGGTGCGATGCGGGGCGCGGCACTGGTCGCTGCAGCTCTGGGCGCGCCTGTCGTGGGGCTGGCTGGCGACCTTCTGTTCGGGTGGCGCTCTGCCACCATGCTCGCCCAGGACAATGCACCGGCCGCCGCGCCGCTGCCGCCAGTCTGGGCAATCGCAATCGTAGTGCTGGCGCTCGCCGCCGGGCTTCTCAAGGGAATGTGGATCAAGCGATGAATTTTTCGGAACTCCTCGAAAACGGCCTCTTCGCGCTGGGGCAGGTGCTGCGCCTGCCGGTGATGCTGCTCCTGTGGGTCTGCGTGGCGATGGTCCTCTATTACGGCGGCAGCTATCTGGTGGAGGCTGTGCGCAGGCGCAGCGAACGCTCCGGCTTCGACCTCAAGCAATGGCTTCAGGAAGGCCGCGTGCTCGATACGTCCGAGGAACGCCGCGCCGCCCTGCCCGCCAATCTGCGCGGCATGCTCGGCTCGATCCAGCAGCTGGACGCCGCCAAGGCACTGCATCACGGCGGGCTGGAGAATGTCGTCGCCGAGTTCGAGGAACAATTGCGTCACGGGCTCGACGGGCCGCGTGCACTGGTCAAGGTCGGGCCGAGCCTTGGCCTGATCGGCACGCTGATCCCGATGGGCACCTCGCTCGCGGCAATGGCGGGCGGCAATCTCAACGCCATGGCCGGGCAGATGGTGGTGGCCTTCACCAGCACGATCATCGGCCTTGCGACGGGGACGGTCGCCTATGGGCTGGTGGTGCTGCGCCAGAGCTGGGCCAGCGCCTCAATCCGCGAACAGCGTTACCTGGCCGAAGTGATCGCCGCCGAAATGGAGAGCCAGTAATGGGCCGCTTCATCAAGCTCGCCGCGCCGGAAGAACCGCCCGAGGAAGATCCGCTGGCCGGCGTCGCCAATCTGTTCGACGCCTCCATCGTCTTCATCGTCGGCCTGATGATCACCCTGTTCTCCGTCTACAACATGGGCGATTTGATGAGCGGCGAGAGCGAAGTGACGATGGTGAAGACCGATGCCAACGGCATGCAGGAAATCATCGTGAAGAAAGGCGAGACCATCAAGGCCTACAAGATGACCAGCGCCACCGGACAGGGCGATGGGGAACGCCTCGGCGCGGCCTATCGCCTCGCCAACGGCCAGATCATCTATGTGCCCGATGCGGAAACCGCGAAAAGCGAAGGCAAGCCTGACGGCAATGACCCTGCTCCGAACCCTTAAGACCCTGTTGATCGCCCTGCTGCTGGCGCCCGCCGCTGCCCATGCGCAGACAGCGCAGCCCGTGCGGCTGGGCTATGTCTTTTCGGACGGCAACATCCCCGGCACGCTGGCGGCCTTCCGCAAGCTGGTGGAGGAGAGGCCCGATCTGAAGGGCAAGGTCGAACTGCAATTGCTCACCGAATCCACCTTCGGCGAAGTGAACGCGGAGAACCTGGCCGCCAGCGATGTGCTGGTGTTCGACATCATGAACGAACAGATGCTGCGCCGCTTCGACGAGGAAAAGGGCGTCGATCTGGTCGGCACTGTCAGCAAGCGCGGCACCGTTCTGGGCGTGGGGCAAGGCCTGCAGAGCGAGGAATTCTTCGCCAATCTGGGCGTCACATGGGTTCCGCGCGCACGCGCCTATTGGGAACATGGCGGGCCGAAGAACCAGCTCGCCCTGCTGAAGCTGGCGCTGGGCAAGGCAGGGGTCGCAGGCTTCGAGGCCCTGCCCGATCCCGAACCTTCGCTGGACTTCGGCTATTACTATCCTGACGGGGAAACCGGCCGCGTCTTCGCCACATGGGACGAATTCCAGGCCTGGCGCGCCGCCAATGGCAAGCTGCACCCCGGCGCTCCCCGCGTGGCGGTGGGCTTCTTCAAGGCCAATTACTACACCGGCGACACCGGCCTGCTGGATGCCGTGATCGCTGAAGTCGAGCGGCAGGGCGCCGAGGCCGTTCCAGTGTTCGGCTATCCCGGCGCTGTCGCGTTCCAGAAGCTGCTGGGCGAAGGCAAGGATGTGCGCGCCGATGTGGGGCTGGGCCTGTTCTTCCAGTTCAACGATGCCGATTCCGCCAATGTGCTGGAAGGGGTGGGCATTCCCGTCATCAATCTCATCAGCCTCTACGGCCGCAGCGAGGAGGAATGGCGCAATTCGTCGCAGGGCCTCTCCGCCTTCGAAGGCACCTTCAACCTCGCCTCGCCGGAACTGGCGGGCACCATCGCCCCCACGGTGGTGGGCACAAAGGAGAAGATCCTCGACCCGCTGACCGGGCTCAATTCCGTCATCACCAGCCCGATCCGCTCGCGGGTGGAAATGGCCGTCAGTCGCGGGCTGAAATATGCCGAACTCTCCCGCAAGCCGAACGCGAGCAAGAAGGTCGCGCTGATCTATTACAATTACCCGCCCGGCAAGGCTGGCATTGCGGCGAGTTATCTCAATGTAGCGGAATCGCTGGCCAACATCCTCGCCCGCATGGAGGCCGAAGGCTATGATATCGGCGGCCCCGCGCCGACGAGCGACGAAGTACTCGCCGCCATCACCACCAAGGCCCGCAATGTCGGCAGCGACGCGCCGGGCGAGCTTGAGGACATGATCGCGCAGGGCGGCGCCAACCGGATCGACGTGGAAGATTACCGCAAGTCGCTGAACGCCCTTGCCCCCAAACTGCGCGACAAGATCCTGAAGGATTGGGGCGATCCGGCCGATGCCAAGCTGATGACCGAACGCAAGGACGGGCGCGTCAATATCATCGTGCCCGGTGTGAAATATGGCAATGTCATACTGATGCCACAGCCCAACCGCGCCTGGGGCGAGGATCTGGACAAGCTCTATCACGCCAAGGATCTGGCCCCGCCGCACCAATATTTCGCCGCCTACGCCTGGCTGCGCAATGGCTACAAGGCCGACGCGGTAGTCCATATCGGCACGCATGGCACGCTGGAATGGCTCGACGGGCGCGACGCCGGGCTGGCGGAAGATGACGCCCCCGATGCGCTGATATCGGACCTGCCTGATCTCTATATCTACAATGTCGATGTGGTGGGCGAAGGTCTGGTCGCAAGACGGCGCGGCATGGCCACTCTGGTCGACCACATGGTGCCCCCCTTCACCGAAGGCGGCCTGACTGAGGACCTCGCCAAGCTGAGCGAACTGCTCAACGACCACACCAAGAACGAGAGCAAGAACGCCGAGCTTGCGCGCATCTATGGCAGGCAGGCACGCGAACAGGCCGTGAAGCTCGGCGTCGCCAAGGATGTCGGCCTCGATCCCGATGTCGAATGGACCGACCGCCAGCTCCATCAGGTGGAGGATTACCTGCTGGAACTGCGCGGCCAGATCATTCCCTATGGTATGCACGCTTTCGGCCGCACTCCGGTGCCCGATGCGGTGGACAGCACGGTGAAGGCAATCATGAGCGTGGACCGCTCCGCCCTGCCCGATGCGAAGGAAGTCTTCGCGGACGATATGCGCCAGCGCATCCTTGCCTCAGGCCCGCGCGAACTCGATAATCTGATGATCGGCCTTGCCGGGCGCTTCGTGCCCGCGGGCAAGGGCGGCGAGCCGGTGCGCAACCCGGATTCCTACCCGACCGGCGCCAATTTCTACGGCATCGATCCCGACAAGGTGCCCAAGCCCGCTGCCTGGGAAATGGGATCGAAACTGGCCGAGGAACTGCTGCAAAAGTCCTTCCGCAAGAACGGCAAATATCCCTCCAAGGTCTCCTTCGTGATCTGGGGTGACGAGACCATGCGCCATGAAGGTGTGCTGGAATCGCAGATCTTCTACCTGCTCGGCACCAAGCCTGTGTGGGACCCGCGCGGCAAGGTGGTGGGCGTGGAGGTGATCCCGCGCGAACAGCTCGGCCGCCCGCGCGTGGACATCGTGATTGCCTCTGCCGCCGAAGGCCTGTTCGGCAATGTCACTCGCCTGATGGACGAGGCGGTGCAGAAGGTGAAGGCGCTGGACGAGGCCGACAATCAGGTTCGCCAGCACTATCTCCAGATCAAGCAGGTGCTGATCGAGAAAGGCGTGAAACCCGAGGATGCCGACAGGATGGCCGGCGTGCGCATCTTTGACGAGCCGCCGGGCACCTATAACCTCAACACCTCCAGCATCGTGGCCGCCAGTGGCTCGTGGGATGACGAGGCCGGTTTTGCCAATGATTACATCCGCAAGATGGGCCACGGATACGGCAATGGCTATTGGGGCCAGCCCATGCCGGACGTGTTCCGGCTGGCGATCTCCGGCACGGAAACCATCGTCCATTCGAACTCGACCATGCTCTATGGCACGCTCGATAATGACGACATGTTCATGTATATGGGCGGCCTAGCCTCTGCCGTGCGCAGCCTTGATGGCACAACGCCGGACCTCCAGATCACCGACACGCGCGATCCCGGCAAACCGGCCATGACCGGGCTCGATACCTTCATCGGCCGCGAATTCCGTTCCCGCTACGTCAATCCCACCTGGATCGAAGGGATGCAGAAGGAAGGCTATGCCGGCGCAGGCGCGATGCGCGAATTCGTGGAATATCTCTGGGGCTGGGATGCCACCGCCAGTGATGTGGTGGACGATGCGATGTGGCAGGAAACCTACGAAACCTATGTGCTCGACAAGCGCAACATGGGCATGAAGGCCTATTTCGAGAAGAATTCCCCCTTCGCCTATCAGGACATCACCGCCCGCATGATCGAGACGATCCGCAAGGATTACTGGAAGGCGGATGAAGCCACTCGCAAGAAGCTGGTCAGCGAATATCTGGAAAACGTCACCACCCACGGCGTGAACTGCACGGCAGTGTCCTGCGGCAATGGGCGGCTGCTGGAATATGTGATGCAGGAGGCCCAGCGCAGCGGCGTGCCCGCCAGCACTATCGCCAAGGCGCGCGCTTCGTTCGAGAAGGCCATGGGTCGCTCAATCGAAAGCGCGGCACAGGAACTGCGTGACTTCGCCCGCCGCAACGATGCGCGCGAGGCTGCGGAACGCCAGCAGGCCCGCGATCTGGTGGCCCGCAATGCCCCTGCCCAGCCGCAAGAGGCAGGCGCTCCCGGTCAGACGCCCTCGCCCCGTTCGCAGAAGGCTCCGGCGCAATCCTCCTCGCAGCAGGAACCTGGCGGCAATGCGCCTTCCAAGGCCCCCCAGCTCAAGGGGCAGGTGATGGCGGAGGAAGACCGCACGCCCACCATCCGCACCCCCCAGCCTCCGGGACTGCCGGCGCTCTCGACCGGGAACCTCCTCTGGCCGGCGGCGCTGTTCCTGTTGTTGCTGCTGGGCTGGAACTGGCGGGAACGGCGGCTGGGTGCTGCCCTGAAAGCCGCCTAGGCGGAGCGGGCAGGTTCGGACAGGCTGTTTGCAGTGAGGAGCGCGGTGAATGCGGCGACTGGGATGGGGTGGTGAGCGGACGAAACCCTTATCCCAATCACCACACCCGCTCGTCCTGAGCTTGTCGAAGGACACGGGAAACCGTCAGCCCCATATCCCCTTGCCGGGCAAGCGCCAGCGCATGTCCTTCGACAAGCTCAGGACGAGCGGGGTTTGGGATGGCAGTAATCGGGTCATATCCGGAATGGCGGCTTTAGACAGTTCCCTTGGCTCACTCCGCCAGAAAACACTTTCCTACATGCACCCCAATGGGGTTTACCCTGCGCGATGGACAGCCTTGCATCCGCCCTGCCCTGCCTCCTTGAATCCTGCGCATTTCCGGCTTGCCTGAACCCACAGGCCGCGCACGAAAACCCGAAATGGAAGGTTACAGCTAAGGCAGCGCTCAGCGCCAGAAAACGGCTGAAAATCAGGCCGGAAGGGAGTGACACGCCTCGCACAAAACAGGGCATTTTCCGGTCGGTAAAGGTGACACATCCGCACCGCCGCACTCGTCCAAATAGCCTAGGGATCGAAGCGGGCGATCTGCGGGCGGGACCAGATGACCTGCGCATGGCCGCCCGTCCCTTCCATCTCGTAATCGTTCCAGGCAACCAGAAACCCGTCCCCGCTCGCGCGGATAGCCGGGATGGAAGATTTGCCGGGGCCGGTGGAAAGCTGGCGCGCAACGCTCAGCGGCTGGCCCGCATTATCGAACCCTTGGGCGAAGATGCACCGTTCGCCGCCAGTCTCGTCGCTCCAAACCAGACCGATCCGCTCGCCGTTCCAGGCGAGATAGGCGCCGATGGACTCGCCCTCGCCATGGGTCACCCGGATCGGCGGCGGCATATGCCCGGAGAGGAAATCCGCGAGTGGCCCGACGGAAAGATATATTTCGCGATTGCCGTCCCGCTCGTCAAACCAGGTGAGCGCGGCCATACCCGCCTCGTTCACCTGCATATCGGGATAGAGCGAGGCGTGGCCGTCATCCGGGGTGAGCTGGACCTGCCGGGCACCCTTCCCGGTTACCTCGATCAGCTGCAGTTCGTTGACCTCGCCCGCTCCCGCCGCGTCGTAGGCGATGACCATCGCCCCGCCGGCCAAAGTGGCATTGAGGTTCCATGTGTCGCGATCCGCCCGGCCCACTTCGCGCGGCGCGGCGAGCGGCTCTCCCGCCAGCGTGAACTCCCGATACCAGATCGCCGGATCGCGCGCGGACGTCGCCTCGGAAGGCTGGCCGATCCACGCGGTCTGCAGCACATCCCCGGCGAGGCGGACCACCGGATTGCGGGACCATTCCGCCCCTTCCTCCAGCGGCACAAGCCATTCGCGCCGTCCCGAGGCCTCAAGCCGGGCGAGCCAACCCGAAAGCTCGTTGGTGAAGGGGTTCTTCTGATACCACGCCGCCACCGGCGAACCCCGCGCGAGGATCAGGTCCGGCTCATAGGCGAAGGTCTTGCCCTCGCTGCTCAGCCGAAAGGGCCGCCCTTCCAGAGCGCCGCCCTCGCCCAGCGGCTGGAGATAGATCGCGGATTCCTCCCCTGCCCCTCCATGCCATGCCGCCCAGCTGCTTTCGGGCGAGACAGCCAGGCTCAGCTCATGCGCGCGCATCTCCCCCGAACTCGCCACCGGGGGAGACACATGCTCACAGCCCGCCAGCAGCAGGAGAAGCGGCAGGAAATACCGCGTCGCCGGTCGCGGCATTGGCATGAGATGCGCGCCCGGTCAGAACCGGGCGCTGATCCCGGCATAGGCCGTGGTGCCCGGCGTGACGAAGCTGAAGACTTCCTCGTACTTCTCGTCCAGCAGGTTCTCGACCCGGCCGAAGAGCGACAGCCCCTTGAGCACTTCGTAACGAGCGCTGAGGTTCACCAGCGTATAGGGCTTGAGCGAGACGGTGACGGGCACGTAACTCGGATCGGTATAGGCCACGTCGTTGGTCCGGCCGTTGTAACGCACCGTCAACGTGGTGGAGAAGCGATCGTCCTTGCTGAACCATGTGGCGTTGAAGCTGGCGATATCGCCCGGGCGGCGGACTTCCTCCACCCCGTTCTCCTCTGCCTTGAGCCAGGTATAGGACGCATCCACCCGCAGCTGAGGTATGGGCCGCGCGGCCAGGAACAGTTCCACGCCGTGCTGCTTCGATTTCGTGGTCCGGTTGTCCGGCGTCGCCACGTAATCCGGGGCCGGATAGGTGGTGTAGATCTCATGCTCCAGCACGGAGTCGAAATATGTCGCACCCAGCGTCACCTTGCCATTGGCAAAGCTCTGCTCAAGCCCGGCTTCCCAGCCTTCGGATTCCTCCGGCTTGAGGTTCGGATTGCCGATATAGGTGCCGTCCATATAGCCGTAGAGTTCGAAATAGCCGGGGTTCTTCACCCCCGTGCCATAGGCCGCGCGAATGCGGGTGCCGGTGGGCAGGCGATAGCTGCCCTGCACGCGCCAGGTGGTGGCATCGGCAAAGCGGTTATTGTCGTCATGACGGATGGAGGCCCCGGCGGCGAAGTCGCCGGCGGTCAGCTCATACTGGCCTACAAGGCCGACATTGTCGGTATTGCGCTTGCCGGTGAAGGCCCATGGCGAAGGCGATGTGTTCTGGAACTCCTCCCGCTCCACATCCACCGCGCCGGTCAGCCGGTGCGTGATCGCATCGGTGCCGAAGCGGAAGCTGGAGACGAAGCTGCCCTTGTAGCGCCGGCCCTTGTCACCATAGTCGAGCCCCTCGGCATTGTAGCCATTGCGGGTCGTGTCAGCGAACTGGCCGCTCAGCACATTGGTCCAGCGGCCGTCGAGCGCGGTCAGTTCGGCCGAGAGCAGGCCATAGATCGCTTCATTGGTGAAATGGACGCCGGGGCTGTCCTTCGTATAACCGAACAGCGGGCTGGCCGGATCATCGTCGCTATTGTTCGTGTCGGCGTCGGTGTAGCTGTAGCGCAGCACGCCGCTGAGCTTGATATTCTCGCCCGGCGTCCAGTTCACCTTGGCACTGGCGCCCACGCTGGTCGATCCGATATCCCGGCTGCCGCCGCGCGCAGTGGGATAGCCCTGGGTGTTGTAGAGGCTGCTCGATACGGCATAGTCCACATCGTCCGAAGCGCCCGCCACGCGGATCGCCCCGCTTACCGTGCCGAAGGAACCACCCTCGCCCCGCAGGCTGATGCCCGGCGCCTCGCGCCCGGACAGGGTGATGTAATGGATCACGCCACCGATAGCGTCGGAGCCGTAGAGCGAGCTTTGCTGGCCGCGCAGCACTTCGATCCGGGCCGCCGGATCGGCGATCAGCGTGCCGAAATCGAACTCGCCCATATAGGGATCGGCCACTTCGATCCCGTCGACCAGCACCAGCACATGATTGCCTTCCGATCCGCGCAGGCGAACCTGGGTCTGCCCGCCCACCGCGCCCAGCCGGCTTACCGCCACGCCCGGCACATCGCGCAACACATCGGAGACAATCCGGGTCTGGCGCTCCTGCAACGCCTCGCTGTCGATCACGGTTACCGACGAGCCAAGCTGATCTGCGCGAACCCCTTCGCCGGAGCGGGAGGCCGTGACCACGATCGCTGCCCCGCTCTCCTCATCGGCCTGCGCATGGGCAGCCTGCGGAACCAGCGCAAATGCCATTGCCACCAGCGCCACCGATCCGAATCCGTTGCGCCGGACTGCGCGGGCTTTCCCCTTCATCATTACATCCCAACTCCGAAATATGTCCGCACCACCCGTCCAGGGTGTGAATGCGCCTGTTGCCGCGGATCGTTCCGCTTCCCCGGAGCCGGGATCGCGGCAATCGGGATGGCAGGTAAGTTAATTACGGTAATCCTGCCGGTTACAGCCTGTTACACCGCAGTTTTCCGCGCCTTCCCGTCAGACGTAACTCTATTTTGGCAGCAGCCCCATCTGTTCGATGATGGCCTTCTGCTCGGGATACCAGAACTCCAGATGGCAGCTCTCGCACACCCCATCCATCTCGTTGATCAACCGCCCGGCAGAAGTCGCATCGCGGGCAGCGGCTGCGGCCGCAAGTTCGGTCGAGTGATCCGCCAGCGCCGTGGCAAGTGCACGAAACACATCCGCATCGCGGTCCATATGGCCCTGGATCTGCTCGGGAGTAGGGGCGCCTGTCATGCCTTCATCGGCGATCTTCACTCCCGGTCGGGTTACGATCAGCGGGTTGAGCTTCGCGAGGTCCGCAGCGTGGGTTGCCATGCGACTGGAGGCCTGCGCTAGGTCCGCCCACTTCTTATCGTCCATCAGGGCCGGATCGATCGAGGCGTTATCGTCGATTGCGGCATTGCCGATTGCCCAGATTGCGTCCGCATCGGGATCGATCCGTTCCAGCATCATCTCATGAACCGTCTTTACCGCAGACGCCGCTTCCTGCTGGTCGGCCTCCTTGCCGGAACAGCCTGCCGTCATCACGGCCAGGGCAAGCAAGCCGGCAATGCGATTATTCATATGAAGAGTTCCTTTCGGTCTTGCCGCCCAGCCGCCCGGACCGGCTCAATAGAACATGCCCAGCGTGAAGCCGATCGCGCGGCCGAAGAACACCACCATCACCCAGAACACCAGCGACAGGGCGCCCGAGAGCTTCACCATCGCGGGAATGGCAGTAGTCTTGTCCCAGTCCTTGACCGCCTTCCAGGTGACGAGGTGGAAATAGGCCATATTCAGTCCGGCCAGCGCCAGAAGCCCCATCTTGATCAGGAAATAGGGGTTGATCATGTAGCTGCCGGCCTTGGCCGCGAACATCAGCAGGCCGGTAGTGGCGGCCAGAATGAACGCCATCCACGTCAGCCGAACGGTGTTACGCGCGACCTGCGTGATTGCGCTGGAATTGGAAGCAAGGCCCAGCAGACGCAGATCCATCACCGCGATCGAGCCGAGCACCGTGACCAGCGCGATCACATGGATGGTTTCCAACGTCGGGAATGCCCATTCGGACGAGGCGACGAAATCGCCGACCGGGGAATATTCGATCTTCTGCCAGATCGTCTCGGAAGCTGCCGTCATGTCGCGTTCCCCTCAAACCGGCGCGTAGGCGATCCAGCGGCCGCCTGCCATCACTGCGCACCACAGGATCAGGAGCAGAACCGCCGCCTGCCGCATTTGCAGGCTGGCGGCTCCGCCCGCAGGAATGGCGCTGGCCCTGCGATTGAAAAACAGGCTGAACACGGCCGCCAGCACGACCAGCAGCATCTTGATCCAGAAGATCGGGTTGATCAGTTCGCGCACCGGCTCACCCACGATCAGCAGGAAACCGGAGACGATCAGCATCACGAAGGCCCAGCGCATCCAGGGAACGAAGCGGCTGGCCACCTGCCCGCATGTCAGATGGCCCCACAGCAGGCCGAGCACGCGCAGATTGAGCATCACCGCCGAGCCAAACAGCGCGGCAACGGACAGGATATGGATCGTCTGTATCGTGGGGATCGCCCAGAAATTGGTGACGATCACCATGCACAGCCAGGTGTTGGATATCCAGAGGGACAGTTCGACCAGCGGCGTGTTCCGCAGCCAGTCGGTAAATGCGAACAGCAGGTCGCTCATGATTTTCGTCGCCCCTCCGCCAACAGGCCGCTTGTGTTCTTATGCGAACCGAGGCTGGCGGATAGGCGGGGCGGGCGGAAGTTAATTACAGTAACGCGGCGCGTAACACCGCGTTACTGCGGCCGGATGCAGCGGGGGCTCTTACTCGCCCGCCGACCAGCCGAGCCCGAGGGCCTTCTGCAGCGCTACGAAATTCATCGTCAGCTGCGCCCGCGCGCGGCCGAGCCCCTGTCTGGCCGAATTATGCGCCAATTGCGCATCCAGCAAAGCGGACTTGCCCGCTGCGCCAAGATCGAAACGCTGGCGCTCCAGTTCCTCGACCTTGGCCGCGCTGGCTTCTGCCCGGGCAAGGCTCGCCACATTCTCGCGCGAGGCGCGGAAGGCGGACAAGGCATCTTCCACATCGCGCAGCGCGCCCAGCACGGTGCCGCGATAAAGCGCCTCCACCTCGTCCCGCCGGGCCTCCGCCTGGCCGACCTGCGCCTTGCCCTTCCCGAAATCGAGGAAGTTCCATTGCAGCATCGGTGCGCCGATAGCGGTGAAATCGTCCAGATGAGTAAGATCGGCGGGCTGGCTGCCACCCACGCCCAGAATGCCCATGAAGCTCAGCCGGGGGAAGCGCGCGGCTTCCGCCTCGCCGATGCGCGCGGTTTCCATCGCCAGCCGCCGTTCGGCCGCCCTGATATCGGGGCGGCGCTTGAGGAGATCCTCGGGATTACCCACCGCAACGCTGGCAGGCGGCAGCGGAATGGCAGCAGGCGCTGCGAGCAGTCCATCCACCGCGCCCGGGGCCTCGCCCGCAAGGATCGCCAGCGCATTGGCGTAGCTTTCCGCTTCGGCCCGCAGCGGCGCGATTTGCTGGCGCGCCTGCTCGACCGCCGAATGGGCGCGCTCGACCGCAAGCGAGGTGCCGGACCCCAGCTCGAAGCGCTGGCGGGCGAACACCGCCAGACCCTCGCGCTGCTTCAGCGCTTCCTCCGCCAGGGCAACGCGCTGCTGGCGGTCGCGATATTCGAGATAGGCCCGCGCGACAGCGGCCGTCAGGCTCACCCGCGCATCGTCGGCACTGGCCTCTGCCCGGCCCAATTCAGCGCGGGCGGCCTCATCCTTGCGGCGCTGACCGCCGAAAAGATCGATTTCCCACGCGGCATTGAGACCCAGATTGTAGAAATTGGTTGAAGTCGTGCCGCCGGAAGCGTCGGTGGCCGGCGTATCGCTACCCTGTTCTCCGCCGCCCAGATCGGGAATGCGAACATGGGCAGCGACGCCCATGGCGGTAAGCGAGGGCTTGCTGCCTGCCTTCTCCACCGTCAGCGCGCCGCGCGCCTGCGCGATGCGGGCGCCGGCGGCGGCAAGATCGGGGCTGCCGGCAAGGGCGCGTGCCTCGAGTTCGTCCAGCACCGGATCGCCCAGTACGCTCCACCAGGCCGTGAGCTGCGGCGCAGCCTGCCCGGCAGTGCCGTCCCCCCGCACGAAGCCAGCCCCGGCAGGTACCGATTTGAGCGCCGGCGGCCCGGAATAATCCGGCCCCACGGTGCAGGCACCCAGCATCAGCAAGGCAGGAAGGATCAGATGGCGCGTGGAATGTCGCATAGGATGTCTCAATGGGCCGGAGCGGCGGAAATGTCCTTGGGGAGCGGACGCAGTAGCAGGACGAGCGGACTCACCAGCAGGATGCCAACCGCCAGCAGCCAGAACATGTCGTTATAGGTCATCACCAGCGCCTCGCGGGTGATAGTGCCGGAAATCGCGCGCAGGGCAGTATCGGTTCCGCCCAGCATCTGCGCCATGGCGCCGACATGCTCCTGCACGGCGACGCTGTTGGCCTGCAGGGTCTCCTCGATCCGGCGCGAATGGAACCACATGCGCTGGTCCTGAATGGTGGCGATCGAAGCCAGCGCCAGCGAGCCGCCGATGTTGCGCGCTGCGTTGAACAGGCCCGAAGCATCGCCCGCATATTGCACCGGCACCGACGAGATCGCCGCCTGGTTGAGGAACAGGAAGGCCAGCACCGTACCCACACCCCGCAGCAGCTGGGATTCGACGAAATCGCCCCCCACTGCATTGGCAGTCAGCGACGTATCGACCCAGCAGCTCAATGCCAGCAGCAGCAGGCCCAGGATCACCGCGATGCGGATGTCGAAGACACGCATCAGGATCGGCGCGACAAACATCATCATGATGGAGGGGATGCCCGAAATCATCACCACCTTGCCTGCCTGCAGCGCGTTGTAATCCGCGATGGCGGCCAGGAATTGCGGGATGACGTAGGAGGTGCCGTAGATCACCATCCCCAGCATCACCGCCATGATCGCCACCGATCCGAATTGCCGGTCGAACAGCAGGGCGAGGCGGATGATCGGGTCCTTCGCGCGGAACTGGCCCACGATCATCATGGCGTAACCGATCAGCGAGGCAATGGTCAGCTGGATGATGTGGTTCGAGGCGAACCATTGTTCGCGATTGCCCTCTTCCAGCACCACCGTCATGCAGCCGAGACCGATGGACAGGCCGAACAGGCCCAGCCAGTCCGCATCCTTGAGCAGTTCCGGCTTCATCCTGTCGTTCGGCAAGCCAACCAGCAGCAGCACGACCAGCAGGCCGCAGATCGGCACATTGATGAGGAAGGCGTAGTGCCAGCTGAATTCCTCCGTCAGCCAGCCGCCCAGCAGCGGGCCGATCACGGGGCCGAGAATGGCCGTCACCCCGAACAGGGCGGTGCCGATCGGCTGCTGATGGCGCGGCAGGCGCGTGGCGATGATGGTCATCGCAGTAGGGATCATGCCCCCGCCAGCAAGGCCCTGCCCGGCGCGGCCGATGATCATGGTGGTGAGATTGTCCGCCACGCCGCACAGCACCGAAAAGGCGGTGAACAGGATGGCCGAGATCAGCAGGAACCGCCTGAGGCCGAACAATCGTTCAAGCCATCCGCAAAGCGGCACGACAATGATTTCGGCCACGAGGAAGGATGTGGCGATCCACGTGCCTTCCGTGCCGCTCGCGCCGATTTCCCCCTGGATCGTGGGCAGCGCCGAATTGACGATGGAGATGTCCAGCGTGGCCATCATCGCGCCCAGCGTTCCGGCCATCACGGCCAGCCATGCGCCGAGATCGGCATTGGCGGGGCGTTCACCGGCGGTGGGCGCGTCCATCGTGGCGGCAGCGGCGGCCATTACTTCTTCGCCTGCTCCAGCGCTTTCTGCTCGCGCGCGATCTTGTCGATCGCACCCTTGGCGGAACGCGTATCGACCGAGACATGCACCGACATGCCGGGCAGCAGAAGGGCGCGGGTTTCAGGCCCTGCATCCACGGCGATCCGCACCGGAACGCGCTGGACGATCTTGGTGAAATTGCCCGTGGCGTTCTCCGGCGGCAGCAGCGAGAATTGTGCGCCGGTGCCGGGGGCGAAGCTCTCCACCCGCCCATGCAGTTCCACGCCTTCCAGCGCATCGACCTCGATCGTAACCGGCTGGCCGACGCGCATCAGGCCGACCTGCGTCTCCTTGAAATTGGCCGTGATATAAAGCTGATCCAGCGGAACCACCGACATGACGCGCGTGCCGGGCTGAACGAACTGGCCCCGCTGCACCGTCTTGTTACCCACGCGGCCGGCAATGCTGGCGCGCACGAGGGTAGAGCCGAGATCGACATCGGCGGAAGCCCTCTGGGCAACCCCGCCTTCCGCCTGGGCGCGCGCCTGGCCGACCTGCGCCTGCAGCGTCGCCACGCGGCGCTGGGCGCTGACCAGATCGGCCTTGCGCCCGGCGACTGCCGCCTCGGCCCGCTCAAACTGGCTGCGCTTTTCGGCAAAGGTCTCGCGCGATTCCGCGCCGGTCGCGGCCAGCGCCTCGTAACGGTCACGAATGGTCTTTGCGAAACGCAGGTCGCTCTCGGCCGAAACCAGCCTTGCGCGGGCGCTGTCCACTGCCGCCTGCTGCTCCGCGATCTGGGCGACAAGGCCCTGCGCGCTGGAATTGGCGACATCGATCTGCGCCTGCGCCTGCGCCACGCGCGAGCGATAATCGCGCGGATCGATGCTGAACAGCGGATCGCCGGCCTTCACCGCCTGATTGTCGGCAACGAAGACCTGCTCCACATAGCCGCCGATCTTGGGCGAAACGATCACCGCGTCCGCCTGGACATAGGCATCGTCGGTGCCCTGCAAATAGCGGCCGACCATCCAGTAATTTGCGAACCAGCTCCCGCCCAGAACCAGCAGGACGATCGCCACGCCCAGTATGACAAGCCGCACTCCCTTGCGCTTGAGAGGCGATTGCTTTGCCTCGGCCGCAGACACGACATCGTCTGCACCGAGTTCCTCGGCGGTGGGGCTGGTCACTGTCTCATGATCCTTTCGAACGACTCACGCGCGAGCCGGAACTGCTTGCCAAATGCTCGCAATTGCAGCATATGGCAATACCATATATTGTGGGACCTCAGGAATGTCTGATCTCGAACCCCTCGTATCCGCCTATGCGGAACTGTATCTGCACCTGATGCGGACGATGGATCGTCGCATGGCGGAGCAAGGCGCCTCGCTTGCGCGAACCAAGCTGTTGCTCTGCCTGCAGAAGCGCGGGTCGCTGCGCGCGACGGATATTGCGGAGTTCTTCAGCCAGTCCCCCCGCACCGTGACCGAGGCGATCGACGGGCTGGAGCGTGACGGACTGGTGGAGCGCAAGCCCGACCCGGATGACCGCCGCGCCAAATTCGTCACCATCACGGCAAAGGGAATCGAAGCAGTGGCCAAGACGGAACCCTTGCGCCGCCAGCTGATCGATCAGACCTTCGGAACGCTGACCGAGGAGGAGCGGGAGACGATGCTGCGGCTGCTGTTCAAGGCCGGGGCCAGCCTGCAGGACAACGGCTGAGGCTATCCCTCTACCGCTCCAGCTTGCTTGCCAGGATGACGGAAGTGGTGGTTCGCTCCACCCCTTCGAACAGGCCGATCTCGTCGATCAGATCGTTGAGATGCGCGGTATCTTCGGCCTCCAGCATGGCGATGACATCATATTCGCCGCTGATCGCGAACACCGCCTGCACCATGGGAATTTCCGCCAGCGCCTGTTCCACTTCGCGGTGGCAGCGCGGCAGGGTCTTGATCATCATGTGGGCGCGCACCCGGCTGCCCGAGAATGCGGGACCGAGCCGGACGGTATAGCCGGCCACCACGCCTTCTTCCTCCAGCCGCGCCAGCCGCGAGTAAAGCAGCCCACGCGAAATATCGAGATCCTTCGCCAGCTGCACGATCGGCCGCCGCGCATCGACCCGCAGCAGGGCGAGCAGACGCTCGTCCATCTCGTCGAGGCGAGGCGGCGTGCCGGCCATCAGCGCGCGAAGCCCTCATCTGCATAGATCGCCGTCTGGGCAGGCTCGGCCGAAGACGCCTTGCCGCGATACATGCCCAGATCGTTGATCGCGAAGGCCGCCGTGCCATCCGCGCCCATGGCGATCAGGCCGCCGTCGCCGCCGATCGCGCCCACGGCCATGATCGTCGCCTGCGCTGCCTGGGTCACGCTCTCGCTATGCCAGGCCACCCGGTCGCACACTTGCCGGGCGGCGCTCTCACGGATGAAATATTCGCCCGTGCCGGTGGCGGAGACGGCGCATTGCCCGTTCTTGGCATAGGTGCCCGCACCGATGATCGGGGAATCCCCCACCCGGCCCCAGCGCTTGCCGGTGGTGCCGCCGGTGGAAGTGGCTGCGGCCAGATTGCCTTCCAGGTCCAGCGCCACCGCGCCGACCGTGCCATACATATGGGTGGGATCGATCCCGGCCTGCTGGTTCTTGCGCCAGGCCTCCAGCTGCTGCCAGCGTTCTTCGGTGCGGAACCACGAGGGATCGACCTGTTCCAGCCCCTGTTCCTGCGAGAACTTGTCCGCTCCTGCGCCCATCAGCATCACATGGCGGCTCTTGTCCATCACCGCACGGGCCAGCGCGATGGGGTGGCGCGTACGGGTGATGCCCGCTACGGCGCCAGCCTTCTGCGTCTTGCCGTCCATGATCGCGGCGTCGAGTTCGTTCCTGCCCTCGGCCGTGAACACCGCGCCGCGCCCTGCGTTGAACAGCGGATTGTCTTCCAGAACCTGCACTGCGGCCTGCACTGCATCGATCGAGCTTCCGCCCGTTTCGAGCACCTTGCTGCCTGCCGCCAGGGCGGCGTTAAGCGCATTGCGATAGGCGGCGTCCTTCTCGGGCGTCAGGTCCCCGCGCTCCAGCACGCCTGCCCCGCCATGGATTGCCAGCGACCACATCGGCACGATCCCGAACTTGCCCTTGCTGGCGAAATAATCGCGCACGAAAAGCGGATTGTCGACCTTGCGTTCGGGCAGATGGAGCACAGAGTTCGGCCCGATGCCGACCACGCGAATGCGCGGCGCTTCCAGCGGACCGCCGGGCTGCAACCCCTTCAGCGACGAACCGTCCACCAGCCAGGCAATGCCCTGCGGGTCCGTGGCGTAGATCCGGGCCGAGCCATCGGCATCTAGGGCCAGCGCGGCGCTTTCATCCACGCCCAGGCCGAACATCGGGGCCTTGTCCGCCCCCTCGCCCGCCTGTGCCTTGGCGAGGAAGGCGAACAGGCGGCCCAGACGGTCACGCTCCTTGAAATGTGTATCGGTCACCACCCGGTCGAGCGGTTTCAGGTGAAGGAAATCCTCCTCCATGGTCACTGCCGGGCCGAAGGGATCGGCCAGCGCCCCGGGGCTGGCGATGCTGCCCCCGTCCATCGCGCCGTAGAGCTTCTCGCCCAGCATGGCGAGGCCGGCGCTGGTTCCCGCGATGGGCTTGCCTGCCGCGACATGCGCATCGAGCAGCTTCGCGATCTCGGTGCCTTTCCAGAAGCGCACGTAATTGGACTGGTCCCCGCCCGCGATAAAGATGCCGTCCGCCTTGCGGATCGCATCGAGCACCTTGCGGTCGCTCGCGGCCTTGCGGCTGGAGAAGACGAAAGTCTCCGCCGAAGTCACCCCGCCGATATCCTCGTAGAATTCATCGCCGATCTCGCCGGCATAGGAAGCCCGCAGGACCACGATGTGCCCGCCACCCGCCTTGGCCACGAACCAGCGCATCGCATCGTTGTTGCGATCGCCGCCCCCCATCAGCAGCAGGCCGCCGGAAACCTTGCCCGGCGTGGGCGCGGCAGTATCGCCGATGACATAGTATTCGTAACCGCGCCCCGGCCCCTTCGCCGCAGCGGGCGAGATCGCCATCAGGGGAGTGAGCAGCACTGCCAGAACCAGCGCCATCAGCTTGCGCAACCGCATATAGCCTCCAGACCGAATGCCCGAAACCGCGCAGGTTGTGGGCAAAATGTTACAGGTTGGAGGTCACTATGCGCAATTTGAGGGCAAAGATCGACATAATGATTGAAATTTTCTTCACCCTCTGTTGAGTCAGCCTCCGGGGCGGACTGGAGGGGGCGCCTCGAAAGAGTGATTTCAGGGGCAAGAAATGGGGTATCCAATGTCCGATCTGCGCAAATTCTCCCTCAGGACCGCACTGTTCCTGGGCGGCTGCATGACGATCGTCGCCACGCCTGCCTTGGCGCAGGAAGACGATACGAGCGACACGGCCGAAATCCTGGTCATCGGTTCGCGCATTCCGCGCGCGGTGCAGGAGGGCCCGGCGCCCGTCACCACGATCAACGCCGATACGATCCGGGACAATGGCTATACCAGCGTGCCCGACATCCTGCGCGCCGTGACCCAGAATGGCGGCGAAACGCAGAGCCAGCAGAGCTTCAGCGGCGCCAGCTTCACGCCCGGCGCCCAGCAGGTCGATCTGCGCGGCCTTGGCCCCAACCACACGCTGGTGCTGGTCAATGGCCGCCGCATCGCGGACTTCCCGCTGCCCTATCAGGGCCGCAGCAATTTCACCGACATTTCCAACCTTCCGGTCGGCCTGATCGATCAGGTGGAAGTGCTCAGCGGCAGCGCCTCGGCCATCTATGGTTCCGACGCCATTGCCGGCGTGATCAACTTCAAGCTGAAGAAAGAAGTCGACGGCACCACGCTGGATTACCGCATCGGCATGACGGAACATGGCGGCGGGGAATCCCACCGTGCCACCATCACCACCGGCTGGTCGAACGACAGGTTCCACATCATCGCGGGCGGCGAATATATGCTGCAGCTTCCGCTGTGGGCCTATGACCGTTCGATCCAGGACAGCACGGCGGACAATCCTACCCTGTCCTACGACCTCTCCCGCCGCGCCTTCCTGCGTTACGATCCGGACAATGACGAATATGTCGATCCGGGCAAGGCGACCTGCGATGGACTGTCCTATCTCAATGGCGGCAGCACCTATTACGCCCAGCGCGCCCGCTATGGCGCCTATGACCCCGATCTGGACGATTACGGCCCGGGCTATTTCTGCGGCAGTTCCACCTCGATCGGCTATGGCACGATCATCTCCCGGCGCGAGGGCTTCAACGGCTTCGCCTCGATGGGCGTCGAATTCTCCGACAATGAGGAACTGTTCCTCGATGTGCAGTACGGCGTCAGCAATGTCGCCTTGATGTCCGACGTGCTGAACTGGTCCTACCAGCCGGAATCGGGCAGCAGCGACACCACGTTCTACAACAGCTTCGACGACCGGCTGGACGATTGGTCCCGCCAGTTCGCGCCCGAGGAATCCGGCGGGTTCGACAATGTGATGACCCGCAACCGGCAGGAAACCTTCTCCGTCACGCCGGGCATTCGCGGCAGGTTCGGCAAGAGCTGGGATTACGAACTGTCGTTCAACCACAGCCAGTATCGTTCGCGCGTGAAGTTCCCTCAGATCATCGCCGCCAAGGCGAATGCGTTGTTCCTGGGCGAGCAGCAGGGCGTCGATCCCGATTACGGATATCCGGTGTTCAATGCCGATCCGGCGCGGCTCTACACCCCGCTGACCGAGGCGGAATATAATTCCATCGCGGTCTACAGCATCTACAATCCCCGCAGCTGGACCGACAATCTCCAGGCCACCATCAGCAATGGCGAATTGTTCGAACTGCCCGCCGGCCCGGTCGGCTTCGCCGCCGTCGCCGAATATGGCGGCCAGGGTTACGAGTTGAATCCCGATCCGCTGGCGCTGACCGATTATTATTACGGCCTCAAGGACAGCGACGGCTATGGCACGCGCACCCACTGGGCCGTGGGCGGCGAATTGCGCGTTCCGGTGACCAGCTTCATCGAACTGTCGGGCGCGGGACGCTACGATTCCTTCAGCTTCGCCGATAATACGATCGACAAATTCACCTATAATGCCGGGCTGGAAGTCCGCCCGATGTCCTCGCTGCTGCTGCGCGCCGCCTATGGCACGGGCTTCCGCGCGCCGGATCTGCATTATGTGTTCACCGGGCCGGGCAACACCCATCCGGCGGCGACCGACTATTACCTGTGCCGCACCGAAGAGCCGGACGAGGATCTGGGCGATTGCAGCTATTCCGATGAAGGCATCGTTGCCCAGCGCAATGGCAACAAGGGCCTGAAGCCGGAGAAGAGCCGTTCGTTCAATGCCGGCTTCGTCTTCGCGCCATCCCGCAATTTCGACGTTTCGGTCGATTATTTCTGGGTCTCGCTGGCCGATCAGGTGCAGGATCTCAGCATCGACACGCTGCTGCGTGACGAGGCGGATTGCCGCATCGGCGAAACCATGGGCGGCAGCGCGGTGGATATCAATTCGCCCACCTGCCAGGATGCCATCGCCCGCGTGCAGCGCTTTGTCGGCGGCGTGAACGAAGGCCGTCTGGACGCAGTGTCGGTCAACCCGGTCAATATCGCCCGCGAGAAGACCGACGGCATCGACATCACCCTGCGCGGCAGCCTGCCGACCAGCTTCGGCACCTTCAGCCTATCGATGTCGCACACCCATGTGTTCAACCACACGTTCCAGCAATATCCGGGCGATACGCCGATCGACAAGCTGGCCTTTGACAGCGGCTATTACATGCCGCGCGACAAGAGCACGGCGAGCGTGAGCTGGGCGCTGGACGGCTTCCGGGCCACGCTGGAAGGCAAGCGTCTGGGCAAGATCCCGAATTATGACGAAGACGCCTATATCCCGGCGAGCTTCCTCTACAACGCCACCATCCAGTACGACATCACCGACCATCTGCGGGCATCATTCACGGTCAAGAACCTGCTCGACAGCGATCCGGTGAAGGACCCGACCTATTCCAGCTATCCCTATTACGACATCAGCTGGTTCGACAGCGTAGGCCGCAGCGCCTTCCTGCAGGTCACCTACAAGATCGGCGGCGACGCGCTCTAGGGCGTGGAAGTCGTCATTGCGCAATTTCATCCTTCTCCCGTTGACGGGAGAAGGATAGCGCAGCTTGCTCCCCTGGAGCTAGCGGAGCTTGGATGAGGGTTGGCGCCCTCTCGAAGCGTCAGGCACCCTCACCCAACTCCGGCTAGGCCGGTTCCGGCCAAGCCTGCATATCCCTCTCCCGCCAGCGGGAGAGGGCTTGGGGCCCTCGATGCACGTCAATGTGGCCAGCGGCGCTCCGGTGCAGTACACTGCCCCAATAGCTTCCCTCTTGCGGGAGTGCGCCGGGCATGCCCATTCGTTCGCCGCTACAGCTACCTGCGGAAGACCTTTCCGCCGTATTGCGCAGCCATGCCGAAATTCTCCCCTCCCCCGATACGCCCCACTTCGGCGCGGCGTTCGATCGGTTCGGCGATGCCCGCATCGTGCTGCTGGGCGAGGCCACCCACGGCACCCATGAATTCTACACCGCCCGCGCGCAGATCACCCGGCGGCTGATCGAACATCACGGCTTCACCATTGTGGCGGTGGAAGGTGACTGGCCGGACGTCGCCCGGATCGACGATTACGTCCGCCACGGCGCGCCCCGCCCGATGAGCGGGGAACCCTTCGCCCGCTTCCCCACCTGGATGTGGCGCAATCGGGAAGTGCTGGCCTTTGCCGACTGGCTGCGTGGCCACAATGCGGCGCTGCCCGAAGGCGAGCGGGCCGCCATGCGCGGGCTGGACGTCTACAGCCTGCGGGAATCGATCCATGCGGTGATCGCCTATCTCGACGAGCATTGCCCCGAGGAGGCCGGCGAAGCGCGCCGCCGCTATGGTTGTCTCACCCCCTGGCAGGACGAGCCCCAGCATTATGGCCGCGCCGTTCATTACGGCCAGCTGGAGAAATGCGAAGACACGATGGTGGCGCAGCTCAACCAGCTGCTGGCGCGACGGGTGGAACTGATCGCCGATCATGGCGGAGGAGATGGGGAAGCCTATTTCGATGCCGAGCAGAATGCACGGATCGTGCGGGCGGCGGAGCAATATTATCGCGCCATGTATCGCGGTGCGGCGGAAAGCTGGAACCTGCGTGACCGGCACATGTTCGACACGCTGCAATCGCTGATGGCGCATCACAAGGATGCCCGCGCGGTGATCTGGGCGCATAATTCCCATGTCGGCAATGCCTCCGCCACTTCGATGGGCTGGCAGGGCGAGTTCAATATCGGCGAGCTGGTGCGCAACACCTATGGCGATCAGGCCGTGCTGATGGGCTTCGGCACCGATCGCGGCACAGTGGCCGCCGCTGCGGATTGGGGGGCGGAAATGCAGGTGATGCAGGTGCGCCCCGCGCGCGAGGATAGCTGGGAAGGCGCCTTTCGCGGCACCGGAATTGCCCGCAGCCTGACCGACTGGCGCGGGAGACGCAGGAAAGATCTGGTCGAAGCGCTTTCGCAGACCCTGCTCGAACGCGCGATCGGCGTGGTCTATCGCCCGCAAAGCGAGCTTTCGAGCCATTATTTCGAGGCCGTTCTGGCCGACCAGTTTGACGCCTATGTCTGGTTCGAGGAAAGTCGCGCGGTCACGCCGCTGGGGCATGAGCACCCGCATGGCGCGCCCGAGACATGGCCGTTCGGGCTGTGAGCGCGCCTGCCTCTCTTGGGGCCCTCCCGCCCGATTGCCGCGAAGTGACAGTGGGCGATCCGGGCCTTGCCGCCATTCTGGGCGTGCCCGCCAAGGCGCGCGGCGTGGTGATCTTCGCCCATGGCAGCGGCAGCGGGCGGCTGAGCCCGCGCAACAATTATGTCGCCGCGCGGCTGCGTGCTGGCGGCTTTGCCACTTTGCTGCTGGACCTGCTTTCCCCGGCGGAGGAGCAGGACCGGCGCAATGTGTTCGACATTGCCCTCCTCGCCTCGCGCCTCAGGCTGGCGGTAGACTGGTGCGCGGGTGAACCTGCCACGGCCGCGCTGCGCCCCGCCTATTTCGGCGCGAGCACCGGCGGCGGCGCGGCGATCCGCGCGGCGGCGGGCGATCCGCGTATTGCCGCCGTGGTCTCGCGCGGGGGGCGGCCCGACCTTGCCGGGGACCGCGCGCTGGCCAGCGTGCAGGCCCCCACCCTCCTGATCGTGGGCAGCCTCGACGGGATCGTGATCGACCTCAACCAATCCGCCCATGAGGCGATGCATTGCGAGCGCCAGCTGGTGCTCGTCCCCGGCGCGGGCCATCTGTTCGAGGAGCCGGGCACGCTGGACGAAGTGGTGGAACTGGCGCTGGGCTGGTTCGCGCGGCATCTGCCGGGAGACGGGGCATGATTGCAGGCCGGGATCATTTCGCCAACCGGCGCGAGGCTGGGCGGATGCTGGCCGAGGCGATCGAGCCGCTGGGCCTTGCCGATCCGGTGATACTGGCCCTGCCGCGCGGCGGGGTGCCGCTAGGCTATGAGATCGCCAGGCGGCTGCACGCCCCGCTCGACATTCTGCTGGTGCGCAAGATCGGCGCGCCGGGGCATGAGGAATATGGCATCGGCGCGCTGGTGGACGGGGCCTCCCCCCAGATCGTGATCGACGAGAAAGCCGCCAGCCTCACCGGGGCGGACGCCGCCTATATCGAACGGGAATGCGCCCGCCAGCTGGCCGAGATCGAGCGCCGCCGGGCGGCCTATCGCACCGGCGATCCGATCCCGCTCACCGGGCGCAACATCGTGGTGGTGGACGATGGGATCGCCACGGGCGGCACGGTGAAGGCCGCGCTCAAGGCTCTGGCGAAAGTGGGTGCGGCGTCGGTCACCCTCGCCGTGCCGGTCGCCCCGCGCTCGGCCCTGTGGCAGCTGGAGCCCCTGTGCGGGAAGGTGGTCTGCCTTGCGATGCCCGAGCCGTTTTACGCGATCGGGGCGCATTATGGGGACTTCGCCCAGACGGAAGATGCCGAGGTGATCGAGCTGCTGGCCGGCGCACGCGCCTGGGCTGCGGACAACGCCGCCTGACTATCGCTAGCCCCGTTTGTGCGCGCGTTGGGTGCCTTTGTGCACACCCTTGCCATGGGCGTTCCGCTCCTTCTTGCCGTCCCTGAATTCCTCATAGGAATCAAGCACTTCGCGCATCCGGGCAATAGCCTCCTCGCGGCGGCGCTCGTCCTTGATGCGGGCAAGTTCGCCCTTCAGGCCGGTGATGAAAGACGCATATTCATTCTGCCAATCGCGGCCAACTGCTTGTTGCAGCTCGATATTTCCGGTGGCGATCCGCTTGGCCGGCACGCCCGGCGCAAGGCCATAGGTTTCCCCCAGCTCGGGCAGGCGCACCGCCAGATCGGGCATCCGAACCTGCAGCTCCCGCCGCATTCCCTCCATCCCCTCCGGCTCCCCGTGATCGAGCAGCAAACTCCCGGAAATCGGCGCCCTGGCGGCGATCCAGGCAAGCAATTCGCCCTGATCGGCATGGGCCGAATAATGGTCAATCCGCCGGATCTGCGCCCTCACCCGAACATCCGCCCCGGATATCCGCACCGCCTTCGCCCCGTCCAGAATCACCCGCCCAAGCGAGCCTTGTGCCTGAAATCCCACGAATAAAATCGTGGAATCCCGCCGGTGGAGGTTATGCATCAGGTGATGCCGGATCCGCCCGCCCTCGCACATGCCGGAAGCCGCCATGATGATCGCACCCGATACGGAATTGAGCCGGATCGATTCTGAAACATCGTTCACGAAATGGAACGAGGGATGATCGAACACGTTGATCCCGCCAGTATCCTCCAGTTCCGCCGAATAGCGCGCAAATACGCCGGTCGTGCGGTTGGCGAGCGGGGAATCGATGAACACCGGCACATCCGGAATCGCGCCCTCACGCAGCAGGAAAGCGAGGTCGAGCAGCAATTCCTGCGTCCGTTCCAGCGCGAAGGTGGGGATCACCAGATTGCCCCCGCGCGTGATCGCGGCGCGCACTTCCGCCTCCAGCAGCTTGCGCCGTTCCGCAATCGTCACCTTCTCCCGCTGACGGTCGCCATAGGTGGATTCGCAGATCACATGGTCGAAACCGGCCGGGCCTTGCGGATCAAGCTGGAACGCCTTGTTTTCCGGCCCCACGTCGCCCGAACACATCGCCCTGACGCCGCCGGCTTCCAGTTCTACCGAGGCAGAGCCCAGAATATGCCCCGCATTCCACAGCCGGGCGCGGAAACCGGGGGCAGGCTCGAACCATTCTTCCAGCGGCACCGGGCGGCACAGCTTCCACGCAGCCATGGCATCCCGCTCAGTATAGGCCGGCTCGAAGGCGTCTTCCCCTGCACGGTCGCGCCTGCGATTGCGCCGTTCCGTATCGTTTTCCTGAATCCGCCCCGCATCGGCCAGCATATATTCCAGCAGATCCCTCGTCGGCTCGGTACACCAGATCGCGCCTTTGAAGCCCTGCGCCACCAGCTTGGGCAGCAGGCCGCTATGATCGATATGGGCGTGTGTCAGCACGACAGCCGGGATACCGGCGGGGTTGAAGGCGAAGTTCCCCATATTGAGGCTTTCCAGCGTGCGCGAGCCCTGGAACATCCCGCAATCGACCAGCAGCGAGTGCCCGTCATGCCGAAACTCCATGCAGGAGCCGGTGACAGTGCGCGCCGCACCGTGGAAGGTCAGCGAAAGGGGGAATTCGGCCATGGTCTTCCTCTCAATCCTCGATCCAGCCGCTGCGGCGGAGTTCGGCGGCGATCAGCGGGGCGAGCGAGATCGTACCGCCTGCCCGGCCAACGCTGTCCGTGAACCGCAGCAAGGCGATGCCCGCCTCCTGCATCCGCGCAAGATCGGCCTTATGCGCAAGGCAATGGGTCGCCAGCGCCTCGATCCGCGCCGCGCCAGCATCCCTCAGCAGTTGCGCGGCCGCAATCAGCGTCTCCCCGCTGGAGACGACATCGTCCACCAGCACAGCAAGGCGACCCTGCGCCTGCTCAATGCCCGGAATCCGGATCGCCACTTCCCGGTCGCCGCTGCGGAACTTTTCGCCGACCAGCACGTCCAGACCGAGCGGCGCGGCGATGGCTTCCACCCATTGGCGGGATTCGCCATCCGGCCCCACCAGCAGCGGACGGTCGGCCCCTGCCAGCGCTTTTGAAAGGGCTGGAGCGGCGGAAAGGGAAATCGCCTCCGTACCCGGCATCACTTCGCCGAGCGAACTGATCCGGTGGAGGTGCGGATCGACCGTCAGCAACCCGTCGAACCGATCAGCCAGCAGCCCGCCGATGATTTGCTGGCTCACTGCCTCGCCTGGGCGAAAGGCCATGTCCTGCCGCATATAGGCCATATAGGGCACGATCAGCATCACCCGCCTCGCGCCGTTTTCCCGCAAGGCGGAAGCCGCCAGCAACAGTTCCACCAGCTTCGCATTCGGATTGTCGAGCGAGCGATAGAGCAGCGCCGTACCGGCCGCAGGCTCGGTCCGCACAAGGCTCTCACCGTCAGGGAAATGCCGCAGGGCAATCTCGCTGAAGCCGATGCCAAGTTCCCCAGCCAGCCGCTTCGCCGCGCAGGAACATTCGGGAAAGGCAAACAGAATGGCCATTGTCATGCGATCCCATAACCGGAATTCTCGGCGGCGAGATCGCGGGCAAAGCCCAGCCCCGTCTCCGAATTTGCGTAAATGCGATAAAGCGGTTCGCCCGCCGCCACCCTGCCGCCCACCTTGTGCAACAGGTCGATCCCCGCCCCCTTGTCCATCGGTGCACCGGCGAGGCGCGCGATCCGGGCAATCCGCTCGCAATCGACGGCCATCACCGCGCCTTCGCGGGGCGAGAGGATTTCGTGGCAATATGTCCCGGGTACGAGGTGTTCGCGGTTGCGCCCCTGCGCATCGATCAGCCGCTCCATCGCCTCCAGCGCCGCACCGCTGGCCAGCAATTCCCGCGCCCTTTGGTGGCCTTCCCCGCCCTTCAGCGAGGGATCGAATTCCAGTACATGGCCCGCCAGCAGCAGGCCCCGTTCGCGCAGATCTTCCGGCGCATCGGCATCGCCGCGCAATACCGCCATCACGTCGCGCGCCTCCAGCACCGGCCCGATCCCCCGGCCGATCGGCTGGGAGCCGTCGGTGAACACCACATCGGTGACGAGGCCGATATGGCCCGCGACAAATTCGAACAGCTTGCGCAGGCGCACCGCGTCGCGCTGGGTCCGCACCTTGGCGGTCGGCCCCACGGGAATATCGATCACCAGATGGGTCGAACCGGCGGCGATCTTCTTGGAGAGGATCGAGGCGACCATCTGTTCGAACGTATCGAGCCGAAGCGGCCGTTCCACCGAGATCAGCACATCGTCCGCAGGCGAGAGGTTCACCCGCCCACCCCACGCCAGCACTGCCTTCTCGCGCGCGACGATGGCCTGCATCTGCGCCTCGGTAAGGTCCACATTGGCCAGCACTTCCATCGTGTCGGCCGTGCCGGAAGGGGAGGTGATCGCGCGCGAGGAGGTCTTGGGGCAAATCAGGCCATGTGCGGCAACTATCGGCACCACGATCATGGAAGTGCGATTGCCCGGAATGCCCCCGATACAGTGCTTGTCCACCACCAGCGGCGCATCCCAGTGCAGGCGGTTGCCCACGCCGATCATCGCGCGTGTCAGCGCCAGCGTTTCTTCCGTGCTCATGAACCCCGCACAGGCGACCAGAAAGGCGCCGATTTCCATCGGGGAATAGAGATGGGCAGCAACATCGCGGATGACGGCCGTGATTTCACCCTCGCCCAGCGTGTAGCCGCCGATCTTGCGACGGACATATTCCAGGCTGGCCGGGGCGAGTGCCTGCTCGAACGAGACTTCCGTACCCTCGGGCAGGCCCAACCGGCGGAAGGCCTGTTCGCCAAGGCCGATCTCGTCCGGCGCGACGATTGCCGGATCGTCGACCAGCGCCAGCGTGGCGAGAATTTCCCGGCAATCGGCCTTTACGCGCAGCTTGCGCAGGGCCTGGAACTGCTCGGGCGAATAATTATTGCCGTGCCGCAGTAGGAAGGCCGTGTTTTCCGGATGTGTATCAATCGGTATGCGCCGGATTTTCGGCATCGCTCTGCCCTTGGAACTATTCCCGGGGCTTTAGGGGGTGATGCCCACCATGTCACCCGTTGCGCGCACCGCGTGCCCGATCGGGTTCAGGCGCAGCGCGCTTCCAACACCTTTGCGGCCACCTCACCCGCAGTTCCGGCCTCCTCGCCATATGGCTGAAGCTCATGTGCTAGCCGCGCGAAGTCGGTCAACGCCAGCGCGTCCTGAAAGGCAAGGCCATGGCGATATTCGCGACGCCAGCAGATATGGGCGTAGCGGCTGGCGACGCCCGGAAGTTCGATTTTCAGCATCTGGCCCACCGGTATCTGGCGACCTGCCTCGATGCAGGCGCCCTGTGCCGAGAAGTTCAGCATCAACGCCTGGCCGGGCTGTCCATCGGCGGAGAAGGTGACCGGGAGTTGGAGCGCGAGCCGGATCGGCCGCCTGCCCCAGATACTCTGCTCGCGAGTAAATTCCTCCACCTCGACCTGCGCCGAAAAGCGGAAGCCGGCGAATTCTCCGTCGATCCAGCGGCGCTCGATCGCGTACAACTCGCCATTGGAAAGCTCGAGGAACATATACGTTTCAGGCGGGTGATTGTGGAACAGGCGCAGCTTGGTGCCTGTTCCGGACACATCATGCACGATGCAGGCATATTCGCCGCTGAGGCAGCGCAGTTTCGCCACCCGCATGAGCAGGCTGTGGCGCTTGCCTTCGCGGCGCTCGGGAAGCTTCCCGGGTTCGGCAACGCTCGCCTCAATCGGTGCCAACATCGGACTTTTCCCTCCTAAAGGCCGCACATGAAGCCCGGCATCGTAGTAAACGAAATCTAGGATAATAGCGTTAACAACCGGCTAAGACATGCTCTTCCCGCGCTGGTTCAGCTCAACATCAAGATAGAGAGGCAACGATTGCGTAGGTTCTGCGGCTTGTCTCTCACCGGCAATTCCCCATCGGCCACACCTTCGATCTTATGGAAACGATCCGAGACCACGTCCATGCGGATCAGCGCCTGACGGGTTACCTCGGCCCCGCCTACGGACAGCGACCACCCCGACCGGCGATGTAGATACCGCCTTGGACGCCGTTGCCACCGCCCGCGCTTCGCTGCGTGCCGGTATGAATCGCCTGGAATCGGTCGCGAACAACCTGACCAACAACGTCGCGAACCTGACGGAAGCCCGTTCACGCCTCGAAAATGCGACCTACGCTACCGAAACGACCAAGCTGGCCAAGACCCATATCCTGTCACAGGCTTCGACCGCGATGCTAGCCTAGGCCAATCAGAGCCAGCAGAACGTGATGTCGCTGCTGCGCTGACTCAACGAAGTTTCCGTTGCACAATCAGCGAGCCCGGCGGCTGTCGAAACCACAGGGCTAGCCTTTTCCATCAGAGAAAACGCACCGCCGGGCAAGCCCGCCCGATCCTCCCGGAACGACCATTGGCTGAAAATAATGAGATGTACTCATATTTACACGACATTTAATTGAAACTAGGCAGAGCCCCCGGATTCGCGAGTGAGGGGGAGTGATTTGTCGCTGCATGGGCTGGCCCAGCTTGGTTGGGCTGAACGCGAAGCGCTTGAGGCCGCGAAGGGCCTGCTGCTGGACTGGGACGGCTGCGTTGCGGTAAACAACCGCATCCTGCCTGCCGCCGCGCGGCTTATTGCCCGCCATTCAGGCCGGGTCGCGCTCATAACAAACAATTCGACCCATCTTCCGGCGGATTTCACTCGCATCCTGGATGCGAACGGCCTGGAAATTCCCGAGGAACGGATATTCACCGCCGGGATGGAAGCCTTGCGCCATGTTGCCGCGGCTGGCGGCAGGCGCGTGCTGATGCTGGCCTCGCCCACCATGCGGCGCCATGCGCTGGATCTTGGCATACCGCTGGTACGGGAGAACCCCGACCTCGTGCTGCTAATGCGCGATGCGCGCTTCACCTATGCCAAACTGGAACGCGCCGCGAATGCGGTGCGCGACGGCGCGCGGCTGGTCGTGGCAAATGCGGACCGGACGCATCCTGGCCTCGGCGGCAGGCTGGTGCCCGAAACCGGTGCTCTGCTCGCCGCCCTGCTCGCCTGCCTTGGCCCCGATGCCGGCAGGCCGCTGATAATCGGCAAGCCCGGCCCGCTGCTGTTCGAGCGGGCTTGTGCCCATCTGGGCATCCACGCGAGCGATGCGGTGATGATCGGCGACAATCCCGAGACCGATGGCGAGGGTGCGCTCCAACTCGGCATCCGCCCCATTCTGGTCGGCGGCCAATCCCCCCTGCAACTCGACGACCTGCTGGAGCCACTGGCTGCGGAGTGATCAGAAACGCTTGATCGAAAGCACGTCGAAAGTCTTCTTCAGCACATCCGTCGCGTGATCGTAATCCGCCAGCGCCAGTCCGGCGATCAGTGCATCGACCACGCAGATTTGCGCGATACGGCTGGTCATAGCCTCTGTGCGGAAGCGCGTTTCGCGCGCCATGGTGAACAATACGATGTCCGCGAAGGCCTGGATTGGCGAGCGGGCGAAATTGGTGATCACAATCGTCTTCGCACCGGCCTCCCGCGCGAGGCGTGTGGCGGCGACTGTCTCATGCGTAGCGCCGCTATGTGAAATCGTGATGGTGGCGACATCGGGATCGCAGCGCGAGGCGCTGATCGCCTGGATGTGGCTGTCCGTCACCGCCCTCACATCCAGGCCGATGCGCAGCATGCGGTATTGTGCATCCTCCGCGATCGGTGCTGAAGACCCTATGCCGTAAATCTCCACCCGCTTGGCGCCGCGCACGGCCGCCACGGCCCGCCCCACCGCATCGGCTTCCAACACCGAAAGCGTATCGCGCAAGGCCTGAATACCCGAGTGGAACACCTTGCGGCAAATCGTGTCCATGTCGTCATTGCGCTCAAGGTCTTCATGGATGAACTGAACCGGCTGGACGATCTCCTGCGCGAGGCTGAGCTTCATCTGCTGAAAGCCGGAAAGGCCGATGCTGCGGCAGAAATTGATCACGCTGCCTTCGCTGACTCCCGTTGCCTCGGACAGTTCGGTTACAGACATGCCCACGATCTCTTCGGGGCGTTCGAGAATGAACTGTGCAATGCGCTGGGCGCTCTTCGCCATATTGGGCTGCGCCACCCTGATGCGGCCGAGCGCATTATCGACCGGCCTGTTGTCGGCCTGAGAAGCCCTGCTCTTCGGCGGCTTGGCCGCATCGCGTGAATTCGTCACCTCTACCCCCTCTTTCAGCTTTGGATCATCATGCACATTCAACCGGAAGGCCGCCAGCATTGAGTGATACTCAATTTTCGAAAGCCGCGATTTTCCTTGCAGTTGCCCTCCCTCAATCCCGAAAACCTCAACCAGAAATGCGTAAAGCGCACTTTTTATATCTCCTTCTAATGAGCATTTTTCATTCAAGTGTCATATCGCCCGCCTAGTGCCCGGTCCGCAGCGACGGTCCGAATCGAGACCTGCGGAAGCCTCACGGCGAACCCGCATCCGATCCGGGCCAGCGCTGCGACACCAATCCAATTCAGGGGACCAGCGGTGAAGAAACGCTCTAATCATTCCGTCGCACACATTCTGGCGATGCTGGCCGTGTCGGCAGCCATGACGTCAGCACCGGCGCATGCGACTGAAGCGAACGCCGAGGCAGGTTCGACCAGCGAAAACGCCATCGTCGTCACCGGCGAAGCGGTGAAGGCCTCGCAAGTGGCCGAGGAAGCTGCCGAGTACGGCAATTACGTCCAGGTCGTTTCCTCGCAGCAGATCGAAGCAAGCGGCGCGAGCAACTTCGCCGAACTGGCTCAGTTCCTGATCAAGGGGGCCAATGTCGGTTATTCGCCCGACGAAGGCGAATACACCATCCGCCTCGATGGCGGCGGCGACCGCGACACGCTGGTCGTGCTCGATGGCGTGCCTCTCTATGATCGCGGCCCTGCCCTGGAAGAAATCTGGGGCACCACCACCATCGATCCGCACATGATCGACCATGTGGAAGTGTTCCGCGGCGGCAACAGCCTGTTCTTCGGCTCCAATGGCGGCATCGGCGTGGTCAGCATCAAGACCAAGCGCCCCACCGGCGAAGACAAGGTGGAACTGGGCGCCAGCTACGGCTCGTTCAATTCGCGCGAATTGTGGGGCAATGCCCAGGCCAAGCTCGATGCCGAAGGCAAGCTGGGCGTGATGGTCTATGGCAGTTCCCAGAACACCGACGGCCCGCGCATCTTCAACCCGGCCGACTTTGTGGACAATGTCGCGGCTGCCGGTGGCATTCAGAAGTACCCGCTCAACCGCAACAATGTGGGCATCAAGTTCCGTTACGCCCCCAGCGACAAGACCGAGCTGACCCTTAACGGCCAGTACACCCAGATCGAATTCCAGGACGCGTTCCCGGATAATGAAACCTATTCGCCCAACCGCGTGCGCTACCCCATCATCGATGGCGGTATCTCGCATCGCTGGTCGGATGCAGTGCTGACCGAATTCACAGCCTATTGGAGCAATCCCAAGCTCAATAATACCGAAACCTATGCAGAGATTTGCCGCCAGCCGGCGGGCTGCATCAATCCCGATAATGGCAAGCCTGTCGCTTTCGGCAAGGCCACCGGCCACTCGATCCCCTATGCCAACAAGGGCTTTGGCGATGCGTCCAAGGTCAGTGGCTTCATGGAATACGGCCTGAACCTGCGCAACACCCTCACGTTCGACAATGTCGGCGAGGCCGTGCTCGGCGTGCAGCGCACGTCCTACCGCAATGATTCCGATCCGGTCTTCCCGATCAGCAATGATTGGAACACCACGACCGGCATCTATGCCGATTTGCGCCCGGTTCTGCCGTTTAGCCCGGATACGGCCATCAGCCTTGCCGGTCGCATGGACTTCTCCAAAGCGTTCGACAGCAAGTTCATCTGGAAGTTCGGCCTGCGCCAACCGATCGGCGATTTCTACGTCCGCGCCAATGGCGGCACGTCCTACAGCCTGCCCAAGACCAACGAACTCTATGCGGAAAGCGCCACAGTTGTCGGCAACCCCGACCTGAAGCCGGAAACGACCGAGACTTACAATGGCGCGATCGGCTTCCAGAAAGACCTGGGCGGCGCCAATCTGCGGATCGAGGCCGGCCTGTTCCACACCGACATTACCAACCGTATCCAGTCCACTTCGGGCCTGACGCCGAACACCTACTACAACAACACAGCTATTACTCAGATCCGCGGCATCACCGCCGATCTCGACCTGGCGATCGGCAAGCAGTGGGTACTCAACCTCGGCTTCACCAAGCAGGACGCGCATCTGAAGGGCTCGCCCAACCAGATCAACGAAACGCCCGAATTCATGATCCAGGGCACGCTGAACTGGAACTCGCCCGACCAGCGTTTCCATATCAGCCTGTTCCCCCGCTATCAGGGCCCCGAATGGTCCACCGGCGGTGTCGGCGGCAAGCTGCGCCACAATTTCGGCAATTACTTCGTGATGAACGGATCGATTGCCTATTGGGCGGGCGAGGAACAGCAGCACCGCTTCCAGTTGCGCCTCGTCAACATTCTCGATGAGAAATATGCCGAACGCTACGGCTACGGCAACCAGCGCTTCAGCGAGGCATTCGTCCGGGGCGAGATCACCACCAGCAGCGAGGAATATTACTTCGGCTATCCGTTCGAAGGCAAGCCGCGCAGCGTGTTCGTTTCCTACTCCACTACATTCTGATGCCCCGCCGCCGGGCGGAGTGCCCTCACTCTCCGCCCGGCACCCATTTCTAAGGACGCCCCCTTTGGGTCCAGCACGCCGCATCGTTTCATCCGCCCGTCATGCCGCAGGCCTAGCCGCGCGCTTGCACATGCTTTTGCCCAGGAGGACGGGACAATGAAACTGAAGTTCAAGGCAGCTTTGCAGACCTTTGCAGCACTCGCGCTGATCAGCCTCGCGGCCTGTTCCGGAAAGGGCGACGAAGCCCGACAGGTTCCGCTCCACGTACTTCTCATCCCTGCCGATGGCGGCACCGAGAGCGGCACTCTGGCCGATTACCGCCCGCTGTTCGATGCGGTGGGCAAGACCGCCGGGATGAGTTTCGACCTCAAGGTCGCACAATCTTACGGCGCGGTGGTCGAGGCCCTGTGCAACGGCAATGCAGATGTCGCCTTCGTCGGCCCGGTCACATACCTTCAGGCCAAGGAGCGCGATTGCGCTCAATTGCTCGCCGTAGGTGTGAAGGACGGGCAGTCGATCTATTACGCCGGGCTGTTCGCGCGGAAGGATTCGCCGCTAAAGGCGATTGCCGACCTCAAGGGCAAGGATGTCGCATTCGGCGATGTCAATTCCACGTCTTCCTTTGCCTTCCCGATCGCGATGCTGATCGAGGCCGGTGTCGATCCGGTAAAGGATCTCAAAGCCCTGCGCCTTACCGGAAGCCACGCAAACAGCCTGGCCGCACTGATCGAAGGCCGCGTGGATGCGGCCGCGCTTTCGTTCGATTCCTACGACAAGGCCGTGCGCGAAGGCGTTCCAGGTGCGACCGATGTGAAGGTGATCGCCCGCAGCGAGGCCATTCCTTATCCGCCGCTGGTGGTGAATAGTCGCCTCCCCGAAGAGACGAAGCAGAAGCTGCGCGATGCGTTCGAGGGCGTGGCCAAGGCGCCGGGCATCAAGCCCGAGATGATTCGCGGCTATGGCGGTGCCCAGATCGACGGGTACGACGCCCATTTCCCTGCCGAACGCTTTGACGGCGCCGCACGCAAGCTGGCGCTGGTGAGCGACGAGCTGAAAGGTGAAATCCTCAATAAGGCGTCCGAACGGTGAGCTCCGGCGGGCTGGATATTCGCTTCGAGCATATCGCCAAGCGCTGGCCGGACGGCACGCAGGCGCTTGCGGGGATCGACCTTGCAATCCCCGCGGGCCAGTTCTGCGTGCTGCTTGGCCATTCCGGCGCGGGCAAGTCCACGTTGCTGCGCTGCGTGAACGGGCTGGAGACACCGAGCGAGGGAGAGGTTCTGATCGGCGGGCAGCCGGTAGAGCGCCGCTCGCTCCGCGACCTGCGTCGCCGGATCGCCATGGTCCACCAGCACTTCGGCCTCGTCCCGCGCTCCAGCGGGGCGGCCAATGTGGTGGCGGGCGCAGTCGCCCAATTGCCGCTCTGGCGAGTGATGACCGGGCTTTATCCGGAGCAGATCAGGCGCAAGGCCTGTGCCCTGCTCGAAGCGGTGGGGCTGGAAGAGATTCACCTGCGCCGCCGGGCCGAACGGCTCTCCGGTGGACAACAGCAGCGCCTCGGCCTTGCGCGCGCATTCATGGCCGATCCCGCGATCATCCTGGCGGACGAGCCTGTGGCGAGCCTCGATCCTTCGCTGGGCCGCGAAGTGCTGGACCTGTTGAGAGCACAGGCCCGCGAGCGCGGCACCACCGTACTGTGCAGCCTGCACCAGCTCGACTTCGCGCGAACCTATGCCGATCGGATCGTTGCGCTCCATCGCGGGCGAGTAATCTTTGACGGCCCGCCCGAAGCGCTGTGCGAGCGCGACCTTGCCGTGATCTACGCCAAGGCCGAACCCGCTCCGCCTCTTGAGCCCGTCCCGCTCAAGGAGGCGGTATGACCTCCACCACTTCACGTAGCGGCGCGGCCGCATGGTCATATCCGCAGCCCTTCGGTACGAAGAGCGTTCTCATCGTGATCGCGGCGCTGGCGCTGCTGTTCTTCACAGGCCAGCGGGTCGAGGTCGGGCGGATGATCTCGCTCACCGGCACGGCTCTGCTTTCCAAGGCTGGCGTGGTTGAGGACGAGAGCGGCGGCAGGGGGCTGGGCAATGTCATGGACAGGCTCTTCCCGTTGCAGATTTCCGATCGGCAGGACGTTGCGCGGATCGCGGATTTCGATCCCGAGCACTTGCCCCCGCTGGCGTATGTTGAAGAAGTGCATGCGCGGGAAGAGGCTCTTAACCCGGCCACACTCCAGCTTGAGAGCCGGGCTGTTACCAAGACCTATCTCGTCCGGCCGCTGGGCTATCTCGGCCATGTGGCGGTCAAGATATTGGAAACATTGGAGATTGCCCTGTGGGGCACGCTGGTGGGCGTGGCTATCGGCCTGCCGCTCGCCATGCTGGCCGCGCGCAATATCATGCCGCATGGGCCGGTGCGCTTCGTCGCCCGCGCCGCGGTTAGCTTTCTGCGCGCGGTGCCCGAACTGATCAGCGCCCTGTTCCTGGTGATCGCCTATGGCTTCGGGCCGATTGCCGGCTTCATGGCGCTGGGTCTCCACGCGGCGGGCGCATTGGGCAAGTTCTATGCGGACGACATGGAGAATGCCGATCCCCGCCCGCAGGAGGCGCTGGCGGCCATTGGCGCGGGGCGGCTGGCGATCTGGCGCATGGCCGTGCTGCCGCAGGTCATGCCGCAATTCATCGGCGCGACGCTCTATGTGCTCGACCGCAATGTCCGCATGGCCACGGTGATCGGCCTCGTGGGCGGCGGCGGCATCGGGCAGGAGCTGAAGGGCCGCTACGACATGTTCGAATATGGCCATGTCGGCACGATCCTGATCGCCATCTTCCTTGTCGTCCTCGCGCTGGACCAGCTTTCGGCCCGGCTGCGCAGGCGCTTCCTCTGATCCTTCCACCCCTGCAGGAGACGGTCCCGTGGTGAAGAACAACAGGCGCGATTTTCTCAAAGGCCTCGGCACGCTGGGTGCCGCCTCCGCCTTTCCGCTGAGCATCGAGCGGGCGCTCGCCCTGCCCGCCAGGCGCGTGACCGGCACCGTCAAGGATGTGAAGCACATCGTGATCCTGATGCAGGAGAACCGCAGCTTCGACCATTATTTCGGCACCATGAAGGGCGTGCGCGGCTTTGGCGACCGGCACACCGTGCCGCTGCCCGATGGGCGCAGCGTGTGGGAACAGTCCAACGGCGCTCGCGTGCTGCCGCCCTTCTGGCTGGACACGGAAAAGACCAATGCGATGAAGGTGCCCGGCACCCCGCACAGCTTTGCCGATGCGCAGGCGGCGTGGAACCAGGGCAGCTTCGGCCTGTGGCCCAAGTTCAAGACCGATTATTCGATGGGCTATTACAAGCGCGGGGATATTCCCTTCCAGTTCGCCCTGGCCGAAGCCTTCACCATTTGCGACGCCTATCACTGCTCGATCACCACGGGCACCGATCCCAACCGTATCATCTTCTGGTCCGGCTCCAATTTCGATCCCGCCGAACAGGCCGCCGGCCGCAATTGCCGTGACGACAAATCCGAACCGAACAATCTGCGCTGCTGGATCAAGGGCGCGCTGCCGGAGCCGGGCTACACCTATGCCGGCAACGATCTGGAATGGCCCACCATCCCCGAAGTGCTGGAACAGCACGGCGTGGACTGGCGCATCTATCAGGACCCGAACGACAATTGGACCGGCGCGATGCATGGCGGGCTGGCCTTCAAGGGCTTCCGCCACTGCAAGCCGGGCGAGCCGCTTTACGAGCGCGGCATGAAGCACTGGTCGCTCGAACAGCTGGAGCAGGACGTGCTGGATGGCACCCTGCCCGCCGTTTCCTGGGTACTGCCGCCCAAGGAATGGTCGGAACACCCCTCCGCCTCCACCCCCATCGAGGGCGCAGAATATACCGCCCGTATCCTCGACGCGCTCACCGCCAATCCGGAAGTCTGGGCCAGCACCGTCTTCTTCCAGACCTTTGACGAGAATGACGGGCTGTTCGACCATCTGCCCCCGCCTGCCCCGCCTTCCTGGGATCTCGACGGCACGCTGGCCGGCAAGGCCACCTTCCCGCTGGACGGCGAATATTTCGACGATCACGAGGATAAATACACCTCGCGGGACGACAATGTCTCCGGCACCACGCGCCCCTTCGGCCTTGGGCCGCGCGTGCCACTTTATGTCGTCTCCCCCTGGAGCAAAGGGGGCTGGGTCAGCTCGGAAACCTTTGACCACACCTCCGTCGGCCGTTTCCTCGAACAGCGCTTCGATCTCACCATTCCGGCGATCAGCCCGTGGCACCGCAAGATGTGCGGCGATCTGACATCCTGCTTCGATTTCAGCATGGAAGGCGATGCCGCCTTCCCGCCGCTGCCCGATGCCAGCGGATCGGTGGCCGTGCTGGCCGAACATCTCAAGCGCCCGAAGATCCTGCCGCCGCGCGCCGCCGAAGGGCTGTTCCAGGAAGAAGGCCTGCGCCGCGCCCGGCCCCTGCCCTATGTGTTGCATGTCGATGCGAAGGCCGCCGACGGCGCGATCACGCTCAGCTTCGTCAACGAAGGCAAGGCAGGCACCACCTTCCATGTCTATGACAAGCTCCATCTCGACCGCATCCCGCGCCGCTATTGCGTGGAAGCGGGCAAGGCGCTGAGCGACGAATGGGCCATCGACGCCAAGCAGGGCGCGGATCTGCTGGTGCTGGGGCCCAACGGCTTCATGCGTTCCTTCACCGCGCGCGCAGGCGCTGCCCTGCCCGCCCTCACGGCGCGGTATGATGTGACAGGCAAATCGCTCGGGCTGGTGCTGGAGAATGCCGCTGGCGGCGAATTGTCGCTGATGCTGGGCAACGATCTGTACGGCGCGAACCCGCGCAAGCAACTGACCCTGGCGCCGGGCAAGAAGGCCAATGCCGCCTGGCCTGCCTCGCAAAGCCATGGCTGGTACGATTTCACCATCGACGCGGAAGGCTGGACCATCCGCCTCGCGGGCCGCATCGAAGATGGCAAGCCGGGCGTAAGCGACCCGCTGCTGCGGGCCTGAGCGCCGCTCACAGCTTCGGGCGAGGGGATGAAGTCGCCTCGCCCGGGTTGGGCTGGGTGACCTGTCACCTTTCCGGGCAGAAAAATGCCGCATTCCGTTCGCGGTGTGCCACCCTCGTTTGGCTTGGTTTTGAGCCGTTTTTCAGGGTTTCGGGAGAGCCGAAGTGTCACCTTCCATTTCGGGTTTTCGTGCAGGCACGGGGCGTTCCGGCGAACTGTATTAGTGCGGGTTTGGAGCGCACAAGGCTGACCGGAGGCAAGGCTGTTCATCGCACAGGATAAACGCCATTTGAGGGTGTGTAGGAAAGTGTTTTGTGGTGGGGGGAAGGATTCCGACCCTCCAACCACCGTTCGTCCTGAGCCTGTCGAAGGACGCGCGAAACGTTAATCGTTGGGATATTGCAGCATCGCCAGTTCGCGTTGCCATCCGGTCGGGACTCCCCTTTGGTCAAGGGACAGCGCGCGTCCTTCGACAAGCTCAGGACGAACGGATGTGGGGATTGGCCCCTTACCCCTTCAACGAAGCAATATAGGCCCGCCAGCCGCCGAACGAGGTAACGTCCTTCGAGCCTTCCATGGCGCGCGGTTCGGCCACGAAGCCCTTTACTTCGCTGCCGTCGTCCAGCGTCACAGTGCCGATGGCCAGCGGTGCGGGGACTTCCGCCACGAAGCTGCCGAAGCTGGCAAAATCCATCTCGTAGATTTCCAGTTCCAGCGCCGAACCATCGGCTTCGCCCACATGGATCAGGGCCGGCTTGGGCGGTGTGGTTTCCATCGCATAGAGGCGATAGGCGGGCGCCGTCTTCGCCTTGCGGACCAGCCGGGCGTTGCGTTCCTCCAGCTGGAAGTGCAGCGGCATGCCATGCAGATGCGCGCCGACCACGGCGAGCTGGATATCCGCCTTGTGCGGCGTTTGGTCGAGCGGCGGCGTGGCGGCCATGGTCTGGTTCTCCTGAAAGGCGGATGCGAGATCGAGCAGATAGGTGTCGGCCCAGGCCGGCCCCATCAGCGTGACGCCAAAGCCGGTGCCATTGGCGCGGAAGCCCGCCGGGATCGCCAGCGCGCTCATATCCAGCAGGTTCACGAAATTGGTATAGAGGCCAAGGTTGCTGTTGAGCGCCAGTGGATCGGCCAGCAGTTCCTTCACCTTGTAGATCGTGGGCGTGGTGGGCAGCAGCAGCACATCCACCGCGCGCCAAAGGGCCTGCGCGGCGCGTTCATAGTGCTTGAGCCTGTATTGCCCCTCAAAGGCATCGACCGCGCTCTTCGTAGTGCCGGACTGGACGATGCCGCGCACCACCGGATGGATCGCCAGCGGGTTGCTTGCCAACAGGTCTTTCAGCGCCGCTGTCCGCTCCGCCACCCATGGCCCGGAATAGAGCAGCTGCGCGCAATCGAGCAGCTGGGAAATATCCACTTCCACCACCTCGCCCAGTGTCGCCGCATGGCGCGCGGCCTCAGCATAGAGGGCAGCGGATTCCTCATCGCCCAGGAAGTGCAGATCTTCCGCGCGCGGAATGCCGATGCGCGGCTTTTGCGGCCCGGTGTGAATGGCCGTCTCGCGCGAATAGATATCTTCCTCGTCGAAGGCGGTCAGCACCGCATCCACGGCCCGCGCATCGTCAAGCGAGCGGGCGAAAACACTGACGCAATCGAGCGAGCGGCAGGCGGGAAGCAGCCCCCGCGTGCTCCAGCGGCCCTTGGTGGGCTTGAGGCCGACAAGCCCGTTGAAGGCAGCAGGAACCCGGCCGGAACCCGCCGTATCGGTGCCGAGCGCGAAGGGCACTACCCCCGCCGCCACGGCAACCGCTGAGCCGGAACTCGATCCGCCCGAGACATAGGCCTTGTCGAACACGCAGCCACAGGCCCCATAGGGCGAACGCGTGCCGACGAGGCCGGTGGCGAACTGGTCGAGATTGGTCTTGCCGATCAGCACTGCCCCGGCCTGTTGCAGCAGCTCCACCACCCGGGCGGAACGCTGCGCCACATATCCGGCAGAGGGGCTGGCGGCGGTCGTCACCATTCCGGCAACGTCGAGATTGTCCTTCGCGGCAAAGGGCACGCCTGCCAGCGGGAGGTTTTCGCCAGCGGCGATCCGCCGGTCTACTTCCTCTGCCGCAGCAAGCACTTCGGCCGGCGGAACCCGCGCGATCCATACTTGCGGCTGGATCGCCTGATAGGCGTCAGCGCGCGCGATCGCCTCGCTCGCCACGCTCCGGGCGGATGTTTCGCCCGAACGCACCGCGCGGGCGATTTCACCGATCGAGCCAGCCGGCCCGACGCATCCGCTCATTCCGTTACTCCGTCAGTCAAAGGGGCAGTCTGGGCGCCCCGCAGGGCGCCCGCAAGTGCGGTCAGGCTTCCACCCCGACCTGCCAGAGATCGCGCGCGGCTTCAAACACGCCCTGATCGTAGGAGAATTCGATCGTATTACCGTCCGGATCCTTCAGGAAGCAGATGTAACCGACATCTTCCTTGGGAAACTGCATCGGCCCCAGGGCAAGGCAACCGCCTTCGCGGGCCAGTTCGGCCACGGCATCGACCGCTTCCTTGGTCGGCAGCTCGATCCCGATATGGGCGAAGGGCCCCAGCGGCAGATGCGCCTTGGGCGCGAAGGGATCGTGGCCTTCGAAGAACTGCCCGGCCACCAGCACGAAGGCGCGTTCCTTCTCGTTCGGATCGGCGAGCCAGACGTTCTTCCCATCCTCATCCTCGCGCTGGCGCAGCACACGCAGGTGAGTGTACTTTTCATACCAGGCGATCGTGTCATCGACGCTTTTCACCGCCAATGCGAGGTGGGTCCAGGTGGCCTTTTTGGGCCCTACCGAATGCACGATCTGATTCACCTTGATGCTTCCTTCCGATGGGAGTTCGGATCGAACCTATCACCCCCGGCGCTCGCGCACTTTGCCACTGATGCCCAGATTTTGAACTCTACGCGCACGACATGCCATTCCGCGGGCCGCCGGAAGGCCTCCGCGCCTACAAGATCGGCCAGGGCGTGCGGATCGGCAGGCCGGTACGCGCGACCAGCGCCTCGCCCGCAGGCACGGCCTCGGCAATCAGTTTTTCCTCGTCCAGCAACAGGTTACGCCCGCCGTCCAGCACCTGCCGGCCGTCGATCCACACGCTGTGAACGCCATGCGGCGGGGCATGCTGGGCCAGCTGGCCGACCGAATCGAAGATCGGCCCCCATTCAAGCAACCGCGTATCGTGGAGCACGAAATCGGCCTTGTAGCCGGGCGCCAGCGTACCGATCCGGTCTTCCCAGCCCATGCCCTTCGCGCCGTTGACGGTCATCAGTTCCATCAGCGTGGTGGCCGGCAGCAGGTCCTGATCGCCCCGCGCATCGCGATATCCCGCCGCCATCAGCCGCGCGGAGGAGAGGATTTCGGTGGCATTGCCATCCGTCCCCAGCATCACAGTGGCCCCGCCTTCCATCATTTCCAGATGGAGGCCCTGTTTTGCCAAGCCCATGCCGCCCTTGAAGGCCGCGTCCGGGCAATGGATGCAGGTCGTGCCCGTTTCCACCACCAGTTCCATCTCGCTCCGGTCGATCGCGGCAAGGTGGGTGATGCAGACATTGGGCCCCAGCGCGCCGATATCGGCCAGATGCTCCACAGGGCGGCGGTTATAGCGGGCCATGAACCAGTCGGGATCGGACTGGCGCGGGCTCATATGAGCGGAAACCTTCAAGCCCTTCTCGTCGGCCAGCGCCTTGGCGGCCAGCCAGACCTCGTCGGGATTGGTCGAATGGCCGACCAGCACCGGCCAGGCGGCCAGCATGCAATCGCCGTCGTCGGGATAGGCCTCGACCTCGCCCTCAAGCAGCCCGATCGCCTCGCCGATCTTCGCTGCCTGATCGGCCGAAGGATCATAGGCGCGGCCTTCCACCCACTGGCCCACGCGGCCGCGAATGCCGGCTTCGGCAAGGCCTTCCATCACATCGTCGAGATGGATCACCGTGCCTGCTTCAAGGAAAGTGGTGGTGCCATAGCGGATCATCGCCAGCGCGGAGAGCTGGGCGGCCAGCTTCTCGTCCGAAGGCGTCTGCGACTTGAACAGGGGGATGACCCATTTGGTGAGGTTGTCGTTCCAGCTGTCGGTCGGAACGCGGCGCACGAAACCGCGGGTCAGCGGATCGGCGGTAATATGGATATGGCCGTCGACGAAGCCGGGCGAGATCACGAAATGGCGCCCGTCGCGCGTTTCCTTGGCGCGGACGGTGCGTTCGGCCTCTTCCCGCTTGCCCACCATCACGATTCGGTTGCCCTTGATCGCCAGCGCACCATCACGGATCACCTGGCGCCCGGCGTTCATCGTGATGATCTCGGCGCCGGTGATGAGCAGGTCGGCTTCGATAATCGGCTGTACGGTCATGCAATCACTTTCCAATGTGCCGTTTCAAACGTGGTTGCGGCCCCTTCCCGTATGCGGACGGGAAGGAGCCGCAATTCTGTCACTTCAATTCACCCCGCCCGCAAGAGCGGCGTGCCGGAGGCCTCAGAACTTGAAGCCGACCGAGAAGATCGCCTGACGAGGCGCGATGTAGGTCTCGAAGCCCTGCGAGCTGCCGTAGGGATCGGAGAAGCGCGAGTTCACGCCCGCTTCGTCGAACAGATTGCTCACCGAAGCCGTGACATAGACCGGGCTGCCTGCCGGTTCGTAGCGAACGAACAGGTTCACCACGCTGTAGGCCGGGGTCGTGTCGTAGAACTCGTTGTTGAACACGCGGTAGAAGAACTCACCGCGATACTGGTACTGCACGCGGGCCGTCAGATCGCCCGGGCCGACCTTGCCGTTGTACACCAGGGCGGCGGAACCCTGCCACTTGGGCAGCTTGGGCACCTTGTTGCCATTGATGTTCGAACGCGCGCTTTCACGAGCGAGCGACGCGGCATAATAGTTCGACCAGAACAGCCAGTCCGGATAGCCGGCCGCATTCTGCGCCGCGAGGGCATCGACCGGATCGAGGGCCAGATAGTCCGCGTCGAATTCGCCGTTCAGCTGCGACAGGCTGGTTTCCAGACGCAGATTGTCGGTGATCCGATAGTTCGCTTCCAGTTCAAGGCCGTAGATATTCGCGCTGGGCGCATTGGCCGTACCTTCACCGTACAGGATCGCATCCTCATCGAGGAACTGCATGTTCTTGTACTTGTAGTAGAAGGCCGAAACATTGAGCTGCAACGCATCGTCGAAGAAGCGGTTCTTGGAACCGATTTCGAACGAATCCACCACTTCCGGCTGATAGGTCGGCTTGATGCCGGTTTCCCAACCGAAGTTGACATAGGAAGTCGAGGTGCCGTTCAGACCGCCCGGCTTGAAGCCGCGCGTATAGCTGGCATAGACCATGTTTTCCGGCGTGATCTTGTATTCCAGCGCCAGCTTGCCGGTCCATTCGTTGGTCGACAGGCCCGGGCTCACGCTGGGCTGCAGATACGCACCCGAGCCGTAGTCCGGAAATTCGCCATTATTGCTGTCCGACGTGCCGCTATATTCGTCATGATTGTAGCGGATGCCGGCCGTAACCGCGAACTGGTCGGTGATGTCATAGGTGCCCTGGAAATAGGCAGCCCAGGCCTTGCGGGTGGCCGATTGCAGGCTGGCATAGGTCAGATCCAGAACCTGCGGATCGTTCCAGGCAGTATCGACCGGAAGCGGCGGACGCACGATCTGGTCGTCAGCTGCACGGTATTCCACGATATACTGATCGTTCTTCGACCAGAGATAGACACCGCCGACGATCCAGTTGAACGGACCTTCACCATTGGAAGCCAGATTGACTTCCTGCGTCCAGCTTTCGTTATCGCTCTGCCACAGGGCGACGTGGTCATAGTTGAAATAGCCGGTTTCCCACGGATTGGCGCCAACCCAATAGGTCACATCGCTGAACAGGTCGGCATTGAGGCCGTCGCCGTCCCAAGCCTGTTCGCTGTGCAGCTTCTGGTAGCTGGTGATGGACTTCAGCGTGGCGAAATCCAGATCCAGCGCCACGGTGCCGTAATAGAGGTCGGTCTCGACCTTTGAACGGCCCGGATAATCCTGGGTCAGCACGCGCGGATCATCGGAGGGATCGAGCACGTTCTTCTGCGCCGCACCATGGGTGTTGCTGTCATACTGGATGGTGGCAAGAGTGACCTTCAGATTGTCGGTCGGCTCCCAGCGCATCATGGCCTTCCACGAAGTCGAATTCTCGTCGTCGAGTTCGTACTTGTCGTAGCCTTCGACGTCGGTGGCATAGGCATAACCGTCATGCTTGCGGCGATTGCCATAGACACGGAAGGCGAGATTATCGCCAACCGGCACGTCCATGCCGAGTTCGGCATTGAGCAGGTTGTAATTGCCCAGGCCGACTTCGCCATTCATCCCGAACTCGCCGAGAATGGGCTCACGCGACACGACGTTGATCGTACCACCGGTCGAACCCTGGCCGAAGGTGGTGCCCTGCGGCCCGCGCAGCACTTCCACCTGGCTCACATCAACGAAGGCCGCATTGGCAGCGATCGAGTTGAAGATGTAGACGCCGTCGATGTGGTAGGAAACGCCCGGCTGCGAATTGAGGTTTTCCGGAGTTTCCGAACCAATGCCGCGGATGGTGACCATACGTTCGCCGCCGCCGCTCTTGGCAACCACGAGGCTGGGCACGCTACCATTCAGGCCGGTAACGTCCGTGATGTTGTTTTCCTTCAGCGTATCGGCCGAAACCGCAGTCGCGGAAAGCGAGGCGTCCTGAAGGCTGGTATTCAGCTTGGTCGCCGTAATGACGATCTCGCTGGCGTATTCGCTGGATTCGGCTGCTGCTTCCTCGGCCCATGCGGCACTCGGCGCAAAGGCAGCCAAGGCTACGCCCGCCAGAAGGAACTTCCGATTATTGTTGCGTATCATTGTCATCGCGCATCCCCGATTGGAATCGAACCCGATCGAGGCACCCCCATCTCAACCCTGTCGTGAGGCCCCCGGTTTTCCCGGGGCGCCGCTTGACCTGTATTGAGCCATTAAGCGGCGTTCTAATCTTGAGGAGTCGCGCAGAACTTGTTGACGCGATCGCGCCTGCACCACTCGCGGCGGCGCAGTTTCCCATATCGGGATGGTTAACGCCCGGACGCACCACTTGCGCTAGAACGCATATGATTCGCGCCCGGAACAGAAATCTTGCACGACCGGCCAAGATGCTTTTCGCGCATCGGGATAGACACGAGATTGCGGCAGACACGTTACAGCTGTGTCGATTCCGCGAGACTGTGGCCGAACAAGGAGACTATCCGATGTCCGTGATTACCGAGCTGGAACCCGTACGCACCGAGGCCGCCTGGCGCGGTGACGAACTTTCCGCCCGGCAGGACTGGGTTTACCTGCTGTCCGATGAACAGGTCGCGGAGCTGGAGACGCTGGGCAAGCGTTTCGTCGAAGAAGACCCTGACCTGCGCTTCGTGCAGAAGGAAGACTATCCGCTGGTCGCCTGCGCAGATGCGGTGAAGGAATGGGGCAAAGACGTGGATTACGGCCGCGGCTTCGTGCTGGTGCGCGGCCTGCGGACCTATCTCTATTCCGACGCGCTCTCTTCCGCGATCTACTACATCCTCGGCCTCTATATGGGCGATCCGATCCGCCAGAACGAAATGGGCGATCTGATCGACCACGTCTATGCGACCTCCGACAAGACGATGGACGATCCCACCGCCAAATCCTCCAAGGTACGCGATCAGCTGGTCTATCACTCCGACAGTTCGGACGTGGTGGCGCTGATGTGCCTGCGCCCGGCCATGGCCGGCGGCGCTTCCTGCCTCGTTTCCGGCGCACAGATTTATAACGAGATTCTCAAGCGCCGGCCCGATCTTGCCCCGCTGCTGCTCGAACCCTTCCACTGGGACTGGCGCCGCCAGGATGCCGAAGCTCCGGCCGATACCTATACTTCGCCGGTGATCAGCATGAAGGACGGCGTGTTCAGCATGTATGCCGGATCGCTCTACATCGTCACCGCCCAGGCCTATCCAGGCGTGCCGCAGCTGACGCCGGAACAGCTCGAAGTGCTCGAGCTGTTCGACAAGATCACCTATGAAGAAGGCATGGCCATCGAAATGGATTTCCGCCCCGGCGATATCCAGTGGCTGTCCAACTATGCGGCGCTCCACGCCCGCACCACTTTCTACGATTTCCCGGAACCGCAGCGCCGCCGCCACCTGCTGCGCCTGTGGCTGCACCGCGAAACCGACCGCCCGGTGGTGGAAGGCTTCGGCAAGAACGGCGTGGTCCAGATCCGCTCCGCCCCGCGCGATGGCAAGACCGAACATCCCGACGCCCATTTCAGCATCCGCGAAGTTTCGGTGCCGCGCCTGATCGTCTGATCGGGGCGGCCCTGCCGCATAGAAAAGGCCCGGAAAGCGCGATCAGCTTTCCGGGCCTTTTTGTTTATATTCTGGCTATTAGGCCGGAAAGCTTCCGGGGAATGCCAGCTCCGAAATCGCCATGCGGCCCGAAGGCACTTCACGGTCGCGCAAATAGTCGGGCAGCAATTCGGCGGGATCGCCCGTCCGCCCCACGGCCAGCGCCATTTCGATGCGGAAATCCTCGGGAATGCACAGTTCCTTATAGGCCTTTTCGAAATCCAGCCCGGTGATGCCGTGGGTATGCAGCCCGTCGTGGATCGCCTGCAGCGCAAGCTGGCCCCAGGCCGCGCCGGTATCGAAGGCGTGGCTGTACAGTTCTTCCTTGGGCGCCCCGCTTTCGTCGCGCATGTAACGGTCCGACAGGATGAAGATCACCGCCCCGGAATTGGCCGCCCAGCTGCGGTTGAAGGGCACCAGGATGTCGAGGAACCGTTCCCAGTCCGGCCCGTCGCGCAGGGCGTAGAGGAAGCGCCAGGGCTGGACGTTGAAGGCTGAGGGCGCCCAGCGGGCCGCCTCGAACAGGCGGAAAAGCGCGGTTTCATCGAGCGGAGAGCAGTCGAAGGCGCGGGGGGACCAGCGGCGGGTGAAAACCTCGTCGATGGGGTGTTCGGTCGCGCGGATGGTGTGGGAGGTCATGAAATATCCCGATTATCCTGTTGTTCCAGCATGGAAATAATTGCGGCAGTATCCCGCACGTCGGCGAAGTGGAGGCGCAGGTTCAGCAGCGCCGCATTCTGTTCCTCGTCGCATTTGGCAGCCGTGGCGTCGGAGAGGAAAAACACTTTGAATCCACGCATATAGGCATCGCGCGCAGTGCTTTCGCAGCACACATTGGTGAGCGTTCCGGCCACCAGCAGCATCTCGATGCCATGCCACTCAAGCCTGTGCTCAAGAGCACCTAACGGGCATTCAAACGCACTGTAACGATATTTGTCGAGCACCAGGTCGGTGTTCAACCTTTCCATCCGCGGATCGAGATCATGCGAGGCCGCACCCGGCGTCAGCGCCTCCATCGCCGCCCTCACCCGCTCGTCGGAAGGATCGTATTGCCAGGGCGCCATGGCGAGCGGAGCCTCCCCGCTCACGCTCTGGCGCGTCCAGATCACCGTGCCGCCGGCCGCGCGCATGGCGGCGGCCAGGCGGTTCACATTGGGGATGATCGCTTCCGCATGGGGATTTGCGAAAATCTCCCCCTGCGCCACGAAGGCCCCCTGCATGTCCACGATGACCAGCGCCGTGCGCGCCGGGTCGATCTCCCCGAAGGAGTTGAGCCACTTGCCGCGCTCAACGGCCCATTCGGGGAGAACAACATCATGCATCAGCATATTCCGGATAGGCGATGGAGAGCGAATATTTCTCCCACTTCACCATCTCGGCGCGCAGCGCGTCCGTCTGCCCTTCGGCATAATGGAGCGCGTCCTTGCCCAGCAGCAGGTGGAGCGGCGGCTCCGCCTCGTCCAGCGCGGCAATGATGGCGGCAGCGGCCAGCGCCGGATCGCCCTTTTCCTTGCCCTGCCCTTCGGTGAGCGAGCGCTTGGCGAAATGGGCCGTATCCTCATAGGCCGGGATATCCTTCGCCGCGATGCGCAGCGATCCGCCCGCAAAAGCCGTACGCATGCCGCCCGGCGCCACATTGGTCACCCGGATGCCCATCGGGCCCACTTCCTGCGCCAAAGTCTGCCCGATACATTCCAGCGCATATTTGCTGGCGCCGTAGATCGCCGTCCCGGCCCAGGGCGCAAGCCCGCTGACCGAGGTGATGTTGACCACATGGCCCGCCCCGCGTTCCCGCATATAGGGCAGCACGGCCTGGATCATGCCAATCGCGCCGAACACATTGACGTCGAACAGAGCGCGCATTTCCGCCTGCGAGACTTCCTCGATCGCGCCGACCATGCCGAAACCGGCATTGTTCACCAGCCGGTCGATCCCGCCCAATTTCTCTTCCGCCAGTGCCACCACCCGCGCCGGGGCATCGAGGTCGGCGAAGTCCAGCACCGCCGCGAAGGCCTGCCCGGGGGCAAGCGCCTCGAAAGCGTCGCAGCTTTCCTGGCTGCGCGAGGTTCCGAATACCTTGTCGCCCCGCGCCAGCGCGGCCTGCGCCAGTTCGCGGCCCAGTCCGCCGCCAATTCCCGTGATCAGCCAGTTCGTCATGTCGGTTCGCCTTTTTCAATTCGCTCGTTTCGCTTCTCCTGTGCTGTCTAAGCCCGCCTGCGCGGAGCGCTTTGCAAGGCAAACCGCAATTGTTGTCCGCTGGCGCACAGCATGGGCTACCGGTTGCGATCCGCGGCTGACCCGTGTTCATGAAACCCCGTGTTCATCAGGGCACAAGGCGATCAAAAGGAGGCCCGCAATGGCGGTTCAGGTGGCAGGCTCGATCAATGTGGACCTGATCCAGTCAGTGAAGGAGCTTCCGCGCCCGGGCGAAACGGTGCTGTCCTTCCGCTCCGTCCGCCTGCCCGGCGGCAAGGGCGCCAATCAGGCAGTCGCCGCCGCGCGCATGGGCGCGGCAACACAGATGATCGGCGCCGTGGGCGACGATGAAGGCGGGCTGTGGATGCGCGGACTGCTGGAAGAACACGGAGTGGATCCCGATGGGATCGCCATTCTCGAAGGCCAGGCCACCGGCCTCGCCCTGATCGCGGTCGATTGCGGCGGGGAGAACCAGATCATCGTCAGCAGCGGCGCGAATGAGGCGGTGGAACCGTTCCACACCAGCACCCTCGCCCCCGACGCTAAGGTGCTGCTGGCCCAGCTGGAAATCCCTACCGAAACCGTCCGCGCCTTCTTCACGGCGCCCGGCGCGGAGAGCCGCATCCGCATCCTCAACGCCGCCCCGGCCATACAGGAGGCGAAGGAGCTTTTCGGCCAGACCGACATATTGATCGTGAACCAGCACGAACTGGCCCATTATCTCGCCCTGGGCGAGGCCCCCGAGACCGCCGAACAGGCCCTCGTCGCCCGCAAGCTCATCAGCCGCTCCGATCAGGTCGTGATCGTAACCCTCGGCGCGCTGGGCGCCGTAGCGGTATGGCAAGACCGCCACTTCCACGCCCCTGCCCTGCCGGTGACGCCGGTAGACACGATCGGCGCGGGCGATTGCTTCTGCGGCGCACTGGCCGCATTGCTGGATACAGGGGAAACGCTCGAGGCCGCCCTGCCGCTGGCCAATGCAGCGGCGGCGCTCTGTACCCAGAAGGAAGGCGCAATACCGGCCATGCCTTCGCGCGCAGAGGCGGAAGCGGCGCTGCAGGCCGCCACCCTCTCCCGTTGACGGGAGAGGGATACGCAGGCTTGACCCGCAGGGCCTAGCCGAAGTTGGGTGAGGGTTGGCTCTCCTCTGAAGGCAAAACACCCTCATCCAAGCTCCGCTATCGTTGGCCTGTGGCCAGCTGCGCTTCCTCCCGCCAGCGGGAGAAGGACGACCATCCGCGACGGGTCGAAGCCGGACTGTCTGGATTCGAGGCTCAAATTTGAAACGATGCGACCGGGACGGGGTGGGACGCTGGAATCTCCCCAATTCGTCATTCCCGCGAAGGCGGGAACCCAGCGACAACCGTTGAACTTGGATTCCCGCCTTCGCGGGAATGACGAAGGTAAGCGAGTAAAATCCTTATCCCAAGCCACCACACCCGCTCGTCCTGAGCTTGTCGAAGGACGCGGGAAACCGTCAGCCCCATATCCCTTTGTTGGGCAAGCGCCAGCGCGCGTCCTTCGACAGGCTCAGGATGAACGGGGTTAGTAAAGCGTCCGCAATGGTGTCGTCTCCGGACCCTCCACTTTCAGGCGGCGTCGATTGGTGTCCTAGCGGCCGAAATGTCGTGGGAAACGGACGTTGCACGCTGCGATACGTCACGCTAGATTTTTCAATATGTTCTACAATTCTCGCTCTGACCGTGTGCGGCAACTCTTCGCAGATCAGTTCTCGGGAGATTCACGCGGGTTTGTTTATCGCAAAGGCCAGAAAGGTGCACCAGTTCGCGTAAGCGAGATTGAGCGAGACAAGTTTATAGCGACGTTCAACAAGCGCATTCGTTATGGAACTTGGTCGATATTTCCGGCCACAGTTGGCCTGATACTGTTGCTAGTATGGCTGACCCCGGATGCAGATAGCCCTTCCGCGGAGATAGCGATGTGGGGTGGGATCGCAGCGATCTTGGTACCTTTCATGGCGATCTACTACTGGGCATGGAATGCTCCATCCCGTGAGTTGGAGCGACGAACTCCGGAAGGTGCTGCATTGACGAAGGAGGAGGCGCGTGCGCTTGCTCTCTCCAAGATCACCTACGGTCAACTAGCGCTAGTGCCGCTGATGGGAGGGGGGCTGGTTTGGAAGATGTCCAATAAAACCGATGTCTTTCATGGATGGGGATTGGTTTGGCTGATATTGGGAGCAGCGCTGATCGCCCTTGCCGGGGTTCGGGCGATCCAAAAGTGGCGCTTCAGTAAGCAATGAGCAGTCGGGTAGTCTAACGTCCGCAATGTTGTCGTGTCCGGACAGTCAGCTTTTAGGCCGTCCGATCTGCGTTCCGGACGGCGAGGTTGTCGTGGAACGCTGACAGTCAGCTCTGATTGATTCCGCTCAGGCGATTGCACCTTGGCCATATGGCCCGTCGCCTTCCAGCCACACGCTACTCGCCGCGAGCCTAAACAGGCTTGGCTATATCCCCGTGAGGCATCGCCTCCCCGCCCCGCCATTCCTTCTTCAAGATCGCAAACTGGAGTGTGTCGACATAGATCGGCTCCCCTGAGTCATCCACTTCAAAGGAAATGAACTCCCGAAACAGGCCTTCCTGCCTCATGCCCAGGCGCACGCAGAGGCGTTGCGAGGCAAGGTTGTCAGTCTCGACGTAAGCATAGATGCGACGGATACCGCGCGCCTCGAACAAATAGTCGATCGCTGCTCGCGCTGCCTCAAAGGCATAGCCCTGGCCCGCGAAATCCGCGTTCATCTGCCAGGCGATCGAGAATGTATCTGGCGGCTCAAGGTGGCCGAACACCTCACCGATAACGCGGCCGCTCTCGCGATGTTCGATCGCAAAAACATCGTCGGAGCCCGCCCGCTCGATTGCTTCCGCGCGGGCAGCCGCGAGATCCTTCAGCTTCATCGAAAGGAAGCAACTCGCTCCGGGCTCACGCAGATAGGCGAAGAGATCCTCCGCGTCGCCTTCGCGGAAAGCTCGTAGCACAAGCCGGTCTGTATCGAGCGTGATCATGCGGGTCTCCGATTGTCCGCCCAGCCTTAATGCGGCAGCAGGTAGGCTCCAAGAGAGCCAGGACCGAACCCGCCAAATTAAACTACGCCCCCGATCAAGATCGCCTGCCTGCAAGGCATAAGCTCACCTTCGCCATCAGAAATACGGAATCGAAGAAATATGAGCGAGCTTGAGCATACGCCCTTCGGGTTGCCTTCCGATACTGGTGGCAAGGATCTGGGCGTGTTCCTGCCCATCGCCAATGGCGGCTGGATCATGTCCAAGAACAAGCCGGAGATCGACGGGTCTTACGATTACTGCCGGGCCTCCGCGGTTCTGGCTGAAGATCACGGGCTGGATTTCGCCATGGCGATGGCCAAGTTCCGCGGTTACGGCGGCGAGACGCGCCATTGGGACGAACAGCTCGATTCCTTCCTCACCGTCGCCGGCATTGCCGAGGCGACCAGCCGGGTGAAGGTGTGGGGCACGATCCATACTCTCCTCCAGAACCCGGCCGTCGCGGCCAAGATGGTCGCCACGCTGGACCAGATCAGCCATGGAAGGTCCGGCCTGAACGTCGTGACCGGTTCCTATCGCGGCGAGTTCGACCAGATGGGCGCATGGCCGGAAAATGTCGGGCACGATCAGCGTTACGATCTCGCCCATGAATGGATCAGGGCGATCAAGGGCCTGTGGACGCAGGATAGCGTCACTCAGCATGGCGATTACTTCCAGCTGGAAGATTGCCAGAGCTGGCCCAAGCCTTCCACTCGCCCCTTCCTGGTCTGCGCGGGCACCTCCAAGCAGGGCATGGCCTTCACATCGGCCGAGATGGACGCGATCTTCCTCTATGGCGGCCAGCACGAGAAGCTGAAGCGCGAGAGCGAGGCCGCCAAGGCCGATGCCGCCGCCGTCGGCCGCTCGATCCGCACCTATTCCATGCTCACCGTCGTCTTCGGCGAAAGCGATGCCGAGGCGGATGAGAAGGTGCAGGCGATCCGCGAAGGCTTCGATGAAGGCGCGCTGGCGGGCATGATGCGCGCCTATGGCTTCCTCGACAGCGAAGTCGGCAAGGAAAACGATTTCACCCGCAAGGCCCGTTCCGGCTTCATGGCGCCGCATATCGCCGGATCGCCCGAGACGGTGCTGGCCTATCTCACCGACCTGTTCGAGATTTCCGGTTCGGACGGGCTGATGCTGATCTTCGACGATTATCTGAAGGGCATCCCGACCTTCGGCGAGAAGATCCTCCCCGCCCTGCGCGAACGCTTCCCCGCCGGGGAGAAGGTTCCGGTTCATGGCTGAGGCGGCCTATGCCGATCTGCCGCATCTGGACGCGGCTGCGCTTGCGCCGCTGATCGATCCGGAACGCACCGCGCTGATCGTGGTGGACATCCAGAACGATTTTGCCGGGCCTTCCGGCCTGCTCAAGCGCGTCGGCGTGGACATGACGCTGGCCGAGGCGACGATCGACAGGATCGAGGCGATCATTCCCATTGCCCGCAAGGCCGGGGCAACTCTCGCCTTCATGCGGGTGGTGACCACGGACGAAAGCGATTCCGATGCGCTCAAGGCGCTCTATGCGCGCAAGGGCCGGCCGGGCGGACAGGCGATCTGCCGGACTGCGGATGGCGGCGCGGATTATTATCGCGTCGCGCCCGAGCCGGGCGATATCGAGATCGCCAAGCTGCTGTACGACAGTTTTCACGGCACCGATCTGGAAGAGCAGCTGCGCGCACGCGGGATCGACACGCTGCTGATGACCGGAATAGCCACCGATTGCTGCGTGGACGCCACCGCACGGGCAGGCTTCCACCGGGGGTTCCACATCTTCATCGTCAGCGATGCCTGCGCATCCTACGAGCAAGAGCTGCATGACAGTTCGCTCAAGGTCCTCCACAAGAATTGCGCCCTGCTGACCACCAGCGATGCACTGGTGGCGGCGTGGAGCGACACCCAGCAAGGATCGCCGCAATGACCGGATTCTTCGACAGTCGCCGTCAGATGGGCGTGCTCGCCGCCGCGACCATGGGCAGCGTGTTTTCCACCACCGCCACGGTCCATGCCGTGTTCGGCACTTTTCTGGTGCCTTTATCGGAGACTTTCGGCTGGACCCGGGCGAGCATCTCGGCAGTGATGGCGATCATCGCGATTTCCTGCGCGATCACCTATCCGCTGGCGGGCCGCTATTCGGACCAGCATGGATCGCGCAAGATGATCCTGTTTGGCAATGTCACATTGGGCCTGTCCATCGCGGCACTGGCGCTGACCAGCGGCAGCCTGGCGCAGTTCTATCTCACTTTCCTCGCCATCGGCATTTTCGGCGCCCTGCCCAGCACGGCCATGTTCGCCAAGCTGGTGGCCGAATGGTTCGATCGCAATCGCGGCACGGCAATGGGCTTCAGCGCCGGCTTCGGCAATGGGCTGGGCGCGGTGGTCATGCCCATCGTGGCGGCGGTGCTGGTCACCACCATGGGCTGGCGTGCCGGCTATCTGGGCATTGCCGGGCTGATCCTGCTGGTGGGCTTCCCGGTGTTCTATCTGCTGCTGCACGATGTGCCGAGCCGCAGCGATCCCGTGCAGCGCGCGGCCGACGGGGCCAAGCTGGAAGGGCTTTCCGTAAGGGAGGCGATGCGCGTTCCGGCCTTCTGGCTGCTGATGGTGGCCATTGCAGCGGGCGGCGGGATCTCCACCGCCATCCTCAGCCATGTGGTGCCGATCGTGGGCGATCGCGGCTTCAGCCTGGGCGTGGGCACAGCGGTGGTCAGCGTCTTCGCCCTTTCCGCCTCCGCCTGGCAGGTCGCCAGCGGACGGATGCTCGACAAGGTGAATACCCCCCGGATCGTGGTGCCGATGTATGCGCTGGCCATCCCCGGCCTGTTCCTGCTGGAATATGGCACCTCCGTGCCGATGCTGGTCGCCTCGGGCGTGTGCCTGGGGATCGCGCTGGGCGCGCAGTTCGGTGCCCTGCCCTTTTTCATCGCGCGCTATTTCGGCCTGCGCCATTTCGGCGCGATCCTGGGCGTGATGTATTCCGCCGTGATCGCCGGACAGGGCATCACCCCCGTCCTGCTGGATGCGGCCTTCGACATGCTGGGCACCTATCGCGAGGCAATCGTCGTCTCCATGGCGGTGATGGGCCTTGGCAGCACGCTGCTGTTCCTGCTGCCCGCCTATCGCGGAGAACGCCCGCTTCCCGCCGGCGCGGCGGTGGCAATCGCCCACTGAGGGTTCCCCCGCTGCAAAAGGTGAGGGCGCAGGCGATCAAGACTCAATCCGGGGGTGCCTTCATTCTACAGATATAGAATCCGCCTGAAGGAGGGCATCTGCCATGGCATTTGACGGCCGGTTGAAATATCTGGTTCTGGGCGCGCTGGCGTTGCTTTTCTTCATCCTGAACGCCTGTACTTTCAATGGGCTGGGCGTTGTTCTTCCCTATATGGTCGAGGAACTGGGCTGGGGTTGGGGCACCGCCGGGGTGGGCTTTACCCTGCTGGGTATCGCTTGCGGCCTTTCCGGCCTTATCCCCGCGCTGCTGATCCGCAAGATCGGCGTATCGCGCACCATGCTGACGGGCGGCACAGTGCTGTTCAGCGGCTTTGGCTGCCTCGCGCTGACCACCAGCGCGCCAATCTATTTCATCGGCACCGTCCTGTTGGGCATCGGCTTCGCGATCTGCGGCCAGGTGCCGGCGGTCAATGTGATTTCCCACTCTTTCAAGAAGCACTCCACCGCCATGGGGATTTATTTCACCATCGGCGGCCTCGGCTCGGTCGCGGGCCCGCTGATCGCCTATGCGACGCAGGAACTCACGCATGAGTGGCGCTTCTTCTGGGGCGGCGCGGCGATCGCAGCGCTGGTGCTCTCCATGTTCACCTCCGCCGTCACGGCCAAGCGCTGGAACAACAAGGACGCCGCCACCAAGGCGAAGGGCGGCGAAGGACAGGGCGGCTGGGGCGTCCGTGCGGCGATGCGCACTCCCCAATATTACGTGATCGTGGGCGCTTACACCGCCCTGCTGCTGATCAGCACAACCGTGCACGGCTTCGCGGTCCAGCACCTTGCAGACAGCGGGCTTGGCATGGGCGGCGCGGCCACCATGATGAGCGCGCTGGCCCTGATCAGCGCCGGCGCCTCCGCCGTGGCCGGTGTCGCGGGCGAGAAGATGAAGCCCCGCAATCTTTCCATGCTTTCGCTCGCGGCGGCGATTGCCGGGGTGTTCGGCCTGATGGGCGGAAGCCATGTGGCCGCCATCGCGGTCGCCACGGTAGGCCTCGGGATTGGGATCGGCTTCAGCTATGTCAGCGTGGCGATGCTGCTGCTCGATGTGTTCGGCAAGCGCCCCAATCTGGAACTCTATTCGACCATGAGCCTGATCTCCACCTCGGCCGCGATCGGCCCGGCGCTGGGCGGTTACATGCGCGACCAGACCGGCTCCTTCTCGCTGGTGTTCCTGGTTTGCGGGCTGATCGGTGCGGCCTTCCTGCTGGCGCTGGCGCTGTTCAAGCGCCCTACCCCGCCGGGTGACGCTGAAGAAACACAGCCGGCTCTGGCGACTGCCTGAACCGGCACATACTCCCGGCGAGCCGCGCCCCGAAGGACGGGGTGGGCGCGGTTCGCCAGCAACATGATGTGGCCATTCTGATACAGTATCAGAATGGCCTGTTGACGTGCGGCCTCCGAAATATCACTTAGTGCGTGTAAAAAGAGCACGCCGGGAGAGGGGCCGGTACCTGTTTGATAGAGAGCCCCGTTGCGTTTCACCACTAATGCCTATCCCAAGGAACAGCGTTACGACGCCTGGCGCTTTGCGCTAAAGCGCGCGTCGCTGGCGCTTGAGGCCGCCGATGAGGCGATCCTTTATGGCGAGCTGATCCAGTTCAGCAGCGATGTCGGCATCCAGTTCGTCAGGCTGGTGGGTACCGCGCAGGAATATACCGTCGACTTCCGCGAGGAACCGGGCAGCCTGTGGCTTGCCGTACTGCTCGATGGGGCCTGCGTCGCCCGCAGCGGCGCCGAAACGATCACTTTCAACGATGGCGACATGATCTGCGGCAAGGGCGAATGCCCGGTATCGCTGCAATTCACCAGCGATCACCGCATGTTGCTGCTGAAAATCCCGGCCAAATCGCTGGATCAGCGGCTCAAGTCCCCGCTGCCGGAAAAGCCGCGCCGTCTTTCCTCCGATGCCGGGCCGGGCCGCGTGCTTTCCAGCATGCTGCGCTCCGTCGCGGATATGACGACCAGCGACGTGCCCGACGAAGGGCTGCGCCCGGTCGAGCTCGCCCTGCCCGAATTCCTCCTGGCCGCCCTGCTGAGCGATGCCCCGCCCCGTGCACTGGGCGGCGCGGCGGGTATGCGCGCGGCCTTGCTGGAGCGCATCTTCCAGACCATCGAAATGCGCCTGTCCGATCCGCACCTCAATTATCAGCAGGTGGCCAGCGAGCACGGCATTTCCCCGCGCTATCTGCAGAAGCTGTTCGAATCGATCGATGACAGCTTCGGCCATTATGTGAAGGTGCGCAGGCTGGAACGCTGCCGGCTGGACCTTCGCAGCCCGCTCCACACGCAGAAATCCATCTCGGACATCCTGTTCCAGTGGGGCTTCAACGATTCCGCATCCTTCAGCCGCGCCTTTCGCGAGCAATATGGCATTTCTCCGCGCGAATATCGCAAGACCGGCCTGTATGACGATGGCGAAGGGCAGAACACCCTGCGACGCGGGCGCCCTGCCCGCCGCAGCGCGTCTGACGAGGCCGCGCAGGCAGAAGCCTTCCCCGAAACCAACGAGACAGTGGGCATTCCCACCAGCCTTCTGCCGATCGGCGATGATGGCACTGTGCGCCACCACCATCTGCCCGTCAGCCCGAACACGGTCCATTGGGGCTATTTCAGTTCGCTGCTGAAGCCGGTGCTGACCATCCGCTCGGGCGATTTCGTCACGGTCGAGGCGCTTACGCACCACGCCAATGACGATCCCGAACGCATGGTGGAAGGCGATGAAGGCGCCGAAAGCGTGTTCCACTGGGACGAACACGGCAAGGCCGTGGAACGCCGCGGCGCCGGCCCGATGGACGCCAGCGAAGTGGGCCGCGGCGCAGGCGAAGGCTTCGGCGTGCATATCTGCACCGGCCCCATCGCCATCAAGGATGCCGAACCGGGCGACATCATCGAAGTCCGCATCCTCAGCCTGGAACCGCGCCGCAGCGGCAATCCGCGCTTCCAGGGCAAGGCCTTCGGCAGCAATGCGGCAACCTTCTGGGGCTTCCAGTACAACGATCTGCTGACTCAGCCCAATCCGCGCGAAGTCGTGACGATCTATGAGGTGGAAAGCGGCAAGGAACGTGTGCCCACTGCCCATGCGGTCTATTCCTTCCGCTGGACCCCGCAGACCGATCCTTCGGGCATCGTCCATGATCGCTACGATTACCCCGGCGTGCCGGTGGACCCGGACACGATCGAGCGAAATTACGACATTCTGCGCGATGTGGAAATTCCGATCCGCCCGCATTTCGGTGTGATCGCGGTCGCGCCTGCCCATACCGGCCCGGTCGATTCCATTCCGCCTAGCTCCTTCGGCGGCAATATGGACAATTGGCGTACCGGCCCGGGATCCAGCGTGTTCCTGCCGGTGCAGGTTTCCGGCGGCCTGCTCTCGCTGGGCGATCCGCATGCCTCGCAGGGGGATTCCGAACTCTGCGGCACGGCCATCGAATGTTCGATGACCGCGCTGATCCAGGTGATCCGCCACCCCAAGGGTGATCTTTCCGGCATGATGCGCGATCTCGATTATCCGCTGATCGAGACGGAGAGCGAATGGGTGATCATGGGGTTCAGCCACCCCGATTACCTCAAGGAACTGGGCGAGGACGCGCAGAGCGAAGTCTACAAGCGCGCCTCGATCGACAGCGCCATGCGCGACGCCTTCCGCAAGGCCCGCCGTTTCCTGATGACGACCAAGAATCTCTCGGAAGACGAGGCGATCTCGCTCCTCTCAGTGGCGGTCGATTTCGGAATCTCGCAGGTCGCCAATGGCAATTGGGGCGTCCATGCGGTCATCCGCAAGGGCCTGTTCACGGCCTGAGGAATTACCCTGTCACCCCGGACTTGTTCCGGGATGACGAAGAACGAGGCCCTCCTCAGTCCTCCGAGCCCACTTCCACTGCTGCCCGGTCCAGCAGAGTGCGAATCTTCACCGTACGCTCGGTAAATTCGCCGCCGATCAGTTCATTGGTCATCAGCAGCGCAACCAGATTGCGGCGCGGGTCGGCGAAGAAATAGGTGTTGGCCGAACCCGACCAGCCCCCTGCCCCGGCAGGCATTCCGCCAATCGCCTCGCTCACGGCATCGCCAATGCCCAGTCCCAGGCCGAACATCACATTCTCATGCGCCTGGCCGCCGGTTTCCAGCAGCGGCGTGAACATGGTGTCCACGCTTTCGGCCTTGAGCAGGCGGCGGCCGTGCCATTCGCCGCGATTGGCCAGCATCTGGGCAAAGTGGAGATAATCCTGCGCCGTCCCGGCCAGTGCCCCGCCCCCGTCGAACATCCGGGCAGGATCGCGATATTCGGATGTCTCTGCCGTCTCCGCAGGCGTCATGCCGTTGCTGCTGGCGGTATAATTGGTCACGAAGCGGGCAAGCTGGGCATCGCTGACGACGAAGGTCGTGTCCCGCATCTCCAGCGGTTCGAATATCCGTTCCTTGAAGAAACGGTCGATCGACATGCCCGATGCTCGCTCCACCACCACGCCCAGCACGCCGGTGGAATTGCTGTAGGAAAAACGCTCGCCCGGCTGGTGCAGCAGGGGCGCGGCGGCAAGGCGCTGGATCAGTTCGTCCATCGTGGCGGCAGGCGGCGCGTCGCCCGGCTGGCGGCCCACACCGCCGCCGCGCATCACGCCATGCTTGCGGTAATATTGCTGGACCGGCGTATTTCCGGTGAAATTATAGGTCAGCCCGCTGCTGTGGCTCATCAGATCGCGCACGGTGATCGCCCGCGCGGCCGGCACGGTGACCATGTCCTCCAGCCCGCCGCTCTCATAGACCCGCATATTCGCGAATTCCGGGATGTAGCGGGCGATCGGCGCATCGAGCGAAATGCGCCCCTCCTCCACCAGCATCATCGCCGCCACGGTAGTGATCGGCTTGGTCATGGAATAGAGACGGAAGATCGCATCTTCGGGCAGCGGCGTGCCGCTTTCCCGGTCGAGATCGCCCAGGCGGAAGCGGACGATATCCTGGCCCTTCCGGGAAATTATCACCTGCGCATTGGGCAAAGTGCCCTCGGCAATCATCGCCGCCAGCCCATCGTGCAATTCGACGACGGCACTGGCATGAGCCTCGGCCGGCGTTTCGGCATGGGCGAGCGGTGCCAACATGACCGCGCCAAGCACCAGCCCAAGCGCGGCAATCGCAGATCGCGCCCGCGCCATCAGTATGGCTTGTCCCCGGCGATCGACACCCGGTAGCCCGAGCGGGTTTCGGGGAAATAGTCCCATGTGGCGAAATGCTGGGTGCAGCGATTGTCCCAGAAGGCGATGGAGTGCGGTTCCCACCGGAAGCGGACCTGGAAATTGGGGTTCTCGCAATGATGGGCGAGGAAATCGCGCAGCGCCTCGCCTTCCGGCTTGGTCAGGCCGTTGATCCGGATGATCTTGGACTTGCTGAAGAACAGGCACTTGCGCTTACTCACTGGATGGGTGCGCACCAGCGGGTGGGTGTTGGTGGGATATTTCTTGTCCACATCCGGAAACAGCTCGCGATAGATGTGGTTGGAATCATGCACTGCCGTCAGCGGATCGATGAATGCCTTCATCGCGGGCGAAAGCGCATCATAGGCGGCATACATGCTGGCAAACAGCGTATCGCCGCCCACCGGCGGAACCGTGTGCAGATAAAGGATGCTGCCCATCGGCGGCTCCGGATCTTCGGAGAGGTCCATGTGCCAGTCTTCCCCCGCCACGAACTTGCTGTTCGCGTCGGCGTGAATCTGCACCACATTGGGATGGCCTTCAATCCCGCCCACCCCGCTGTGTCCGGCCAGTTCGCCGAAATAGCGGCCCAGCCGTTCGTGGCTGTCATGGTCCATGGGCTGGTTGCGGAAGAACAGCACCTGATGCTCCAGCAGGGCGGTATGGAGTTCGTCCAGCACCTTGTTGCCGAGCGGCTCGTTCAGGGCGACCCCGGATACCAGCGCCCCGATCGGCTTGGTCATCGGGCGGACGTCGAGCACATCATACGGCATGGGCTGGTTCCTCGTTCATGGATTGGGCTTCGCTCCGCCGGGCGTAAGCCTGCGCCAGCGCGGCGCAGACGATCAGCTGGAGCTGGTGGAAAAGCATCAGCGGCAGGACGACAAGCCCCACCTGAGCCGGGGGGAACAGGGCGCCCGCCATGGGTACACCGCTGGCCAGGCTCTTCTTCGATCCGCAGAAGACCAGCACGGCCTCGTCCTCCGGCGCGAAGCCCGCGAGCCGCGCCGCCTGCCGCGTGAGCAGCAGCACGGCCGCCAGCAGCACGGCATCCAGCGCAAGGATCGTGGCGAGGTCCATCCCGGAAAAGCGGCTCCACAGCCCCTCGACAACGGCAGCACTGAAAGCGGCATAGACCACCAGCAGGATCACGCCCCGGTCGGTACGCATCACCAGCTTGCGGTGCCGGTCCACGAAACCGCCGATCAGCGGGCGGCCAGATGGCCGACTATGAAGGGCAGCAGCAGCGTGGTGCCGACCTTGGTAAGAGCCGAAAGGAAGAAATCCTGCCCCGCTTGCCCGCTGCTGACCAGGAGGGTGGCCAGCAGCGGGGTCAGCACGATCCCCAGCACATTCGAAAGAGATGCGCTGCAGACCGCCGCCGGGACATTCCCCCGCGCAATCGCCGTCATCGCTATCGACGACTGCACGGTGGAAGGTACGATGCAGAGGAACAGGAAACCGCTCGCCACCGCCGGATCGATCCAGCCGCCCAGCCCCTTCACCATGGCGAGGCCCAGCAGCGGGAAGAGGACGAAAGTGGTCGCCAGCACCATCAGATGCAGCTTCCACGCCCCGATCCCCGCCAGAATGGCCTGACGCGAAAGCTTGGCCCCGTGGAGGAAGAACAGCAGCGTGATCGCCACATCAGTAAGATGATCCAGCCACACCGCGCCCTCCCCTCGGGCAGGAAGCAGGGTGGCGAAGGCCAGTACGGCCAGCAGCAGGACCAGGAAGCCGTCAGGGCGGAAGCGGGATAGCATGATGGCAGCGTTGTGGGCGAAAGCCCGCCGCGGAGTCTTGTCGCCCGGCGCAGGCTCGGTTGTCAGGCGGCGCTGGAGCGCCTCGCCCGGTTGCGCGTATCGCGCGGCGCCTCGCCGAAGCGTTCGCGATAGGCGCGGCTGAAATGGGCCGACTGGTTGAAACCCCAGCGAAAACAGATTTCGGAGATACTCAGCTGGGCATGGAGCGGGCTTGCCAGCTCCGCCCTGGCACGCTCCAGCCGGCGGGATTTGAGATAGCCCGTCACGGTCTGGCCGAAGCGGGCGAACAGCTGCTGAAGATAGCGCACCGATACGCCCTCCCCACTGGCGATGGCCTGTACGGTCAGTTCCGGATCGCCCAGCTGGCTCTCCAGCGTGCGGCAGATCCGCTCATATTGGCGGGCGCGATGGCCCATCGACCCGCCCTTGCCCGCAAAGCCGCCGGAACGGGCGATGACAGGCACAAGCAGCTCGATCAGCGCGCTTTCAATAGGCCCCAGCTCGCCGGGGTGGCCCTCGTCCAGCGATGCAGCAAGGCTGTGCAGCAGCGCCAGCAGCGCATGGCCGGCCATTGTGCCCGGCTCCACGATGGAGACGCGCGCGGCCAGCGGGGCCAGAAGCCGCGCATCGATGGCAACGCTGGGGATACGCACGAAGAGCTGGCGGAACGGCCCCGCATATTGCAGCGAGGCATCGACGCCGGTGGCGCCATAGATCAGCATGGTGGGAGAAAGCTCAACCGGCGCATCGTCGGTGCTCAGGCGGGCGTCACCGTCGATCAGCAGGCCCATCCACAGGCCGGGCTCCGCATCGGGCGTCCGCCCGGCAATCGACTGGGCGCCGCCCGACACCAGCGAGAAATCGAAGCCCATCGGGGAGGTGACGGCCAGCACCCGGCCGACCGCCTCCGCTTCCGGCGCAGGACCGGCGAAAGGCAAGTGCAGCCGCCGCATGGCATCGGCCCATGCGGCGGCGCGCTCGCCATGCGGCAGGCTTGCCGCATCGAAAGACCAGGCCGCCCTGTCTTCAGCCACGGCCTTGCCCTTTCCGCTCATTCCGGATCGCGCACACTTCCCTTGGCCGGGAAGATCCCGCGGTCGATCCGCACATGGATGCCCTGGGTGCCGTCGACCACCTGGGTAACGCCGAAATCGGCCGCGACGCTCATCAGTGAATAGGCATCGGTCTTGGACAGGCCCTGATGCTCATTGAGCAGATGGAGCATATCCATGGAGGCGTTCTTCATCGCCTGATCCAGATCCGCGCCGAAACCGTGGACGATCCAGTGATCGGGCGTTTCCAGCAGCGGCGAGGGGAATTTGAAATCCTTGCGCAGGATGATCTGGAACAACACGTCGAGCGAAGCCTCGATCGCGGTGCCGCTGATCTCCCCATCGCCCTGGCTGACGTGGGGATCGCCGATCGAGAACAGCCCGCCCTTCACCTGCACCGGATAATACATCCGCGAATTGGCGCCGATCCGCCAATTGTCGATATTGCCGCCATGCAGGCCCGGGGGAATGGTGCTGACCGGCTCGTTCACGGCTGGAGCCACGCCTGCCGTGCCCAGATGCGGGCGGGCGGGAATGGTGATCCCTTCCAGCGCAGGCTGGCGGTCGCAGCTGGGGCAATGGGTGATGCGGCCGGGGACGAGGTAGGTTTCCTCCACGTCATAGGCATAGAGCGCCCGCGCGGTGTTGGCGTTGGGGTCCAGCTCGTAGATCGTGACCCGCTCGGTCTCGCCGAACTCCTTGTAGAGATGGCCCCAATTGGCCTGCAGGTTGGAACCGTAGTTGAACCGCGGGCTCATCTGGAAATAGCGCACTTCCAGCATGTCGCCGGGCTCCGCGCCTTCGACGAAGATCGGGCCGGTCATGATGTGGCAGCCCGGGGCGCGGGTGGAAGGATCGATCTCGGTGAAGATGCGCTGGATATCCTCGTCGAACATCAGCTCAGGATCGTCACCGGCGTGGTGAGTCACCGCCTGCGCCATGATCAGATCGCCGCTCTTCACGGTCAGCGCCGGCTTCAGCTCGGGCGAGAAGAAACCCCAGTGAACCGTCTCGGGCGTAGCCCTCAGATAATGCAGCGCTTTGGGCTGGACTTCCGCCCGCCTCAAACCGTGGTCGCAGATCAACGCCATGTCTTTCCCCTGAAGGTCATTGGAACAAACCGCCTGCTGCAAGGGGCATCAGGCAGCTCCGATCAGGATGCTGGTCATCCCGAGGGACTTGTGGTGGATGAAATCCGGGTTGAGCGTCGCCGCCTCGCCCGGATAGCGCGCGCCCAATACGTAGAGCAGCGGCCAGAAATGGTCCGGCGTCGGCACGGAGAGGCGGGCATCGTCGCCCAGCGTCTCGAAATCGATCACCGTTTGGGGCCGGTCTTCAACCACGGCATCAAGCATCGCGGTGTTGAAGCGGTCGGCCCAGGGATAGGGCGGCGCGTCGGGATTATCCCAGTCCATCGCCGGCAGATTATGGACGATATTGCCCGTGCCCATGATCAGCACGCCTTCGTCACGCAAAGGACGCAGCCTCTGGCCGATCTCCCAGTGCTGCGCGGGCGAAAGCGTGACATCCATGCCGAGCTGGACGACCGGAATGTCCGCTTCGGGATAAGCGTGGACCAGCACGGTCCATGTCCCGTGATCGAGGCCCCAACTGGCATCGAGCGCCACCGGAACAGGATCAAGCAATTCGCGCACCCGCAGCGCCAGTTCCGGATCGCCAGGAGCGGGATATTGCATGTCGAACAGTGCCTGCGGAAAGGCGCCGAAATCGTGGATCGTGCGTGGCTGGGCCATCGCCGTCACCGCCGTGCCCCGCGTCAGCCAATGGGCAGAGATGCACAGGATGGCCTTGGGCCGGCCGATATGGGCCGCAATCGCGTTCCAGGTTGCGGTGGTATCGCTCTTTTCGAGCGCCACCATCGGACTGCCGTGCCCGAAAAAGACGACCGGGAGACGGCTCATGGGAGCAGCCTCCCGGTCGCTTCAGAAGTGCCGCAGGTGGACGGCAAACTGGCAAATCCTGAAATCGCTTCACGCATTTCGACGCGCGGCCCTATTGTTCGATCTGATTGAGTGGAGGCTATGGAACGGGGGGCGCCACGGTCTTGCATACTCGCGCACAAGATGTTGGCGAGCGGGCTTTAGAGCGCCCCCACGCGCATTTATTCGCGGGTGTAATCCTCCGGAATCTGCGGATTTTCACCAGCCTTGCCCCACAGGACGATTTCATTGCCCCAGGGATCGGCGAAAGCGTGGTTGAAGCCGTTGAACTCGGCCCAATAGTGGTTACGCCACAAAATCGTCGCGCCCAGCTTCTCGGCGGTGTCCAGAATCCGTTCGGGCGTGTCGTCGTCGCTCACCAGCACCCAGATGCGCGGCTTACGGCCTTCGGTGGCGATGGAGCGCGGCTCTACGCCATAGGGTTCGGGATGCGGCCGCATATTGGCGGCAAGCGCAATGCCCATGTGGAGATTGCCGATCTCGCTGTCGGTCCCGTCCTTCTTCTTGAAGAAGCCGCCGGGCACCATGCGATGATATTTGCCCTTGGGACGGGGATCGTTCTCCCAGCCGAACACCTGGGCGTAGAACTCGCCAGCGGCGTTAGGATCGTCGGAGGGAATGTCGAAAAAGATCAGCGTGTTGGTCATCGGAACCCCTGATGAGCAGATTGGGAAACTCGTTGAGATCCCGCTATCAGGAGTGGCGGTTGCCGCGCTGGCGCGCTGACGAACAAATTATTGATTTTCCCAGCCTGCAAAACGGAACGCAGGCCCTTGTGCCCCGAGGCCGGAATCGGCGCGCCGGGCGCACCGGAAGCAGAGTCTGCCCACGGTGCGGCCGGCGCAAAGGTAACTCAGGAAGTGGCGTGCAGTTTGGTGACAGGGGCAGCAGGCCCGCGTCGACGATCCCATTCCGCCGTGTAGCGATCGACCAGCCAGACATTGAACTGGCGCTGGGCGTCTTCCTGCCAGCTGTAGCGGCCGCGCGGCGCGAATTTGGAACCGAGGCCCTGCTGCACCAGCAGATCGGTGTGCAGATCCTGCGCAAAGATGGAATTGGTGTAGTCGCTCGTCACCTTCGCCTTGGTTTCGAACAGCGGGTCTTCCATCGCCTCGGGCAGATAGAGGCTGCCGAAGGTCACCTTGTGAGAGGTGGAGGAAACCGCATCCATGATGATGTATATCGCCACGTCATTGGTGATCACCAGCGAAAGGCTCGGCGGCAGATTCACGAATAGCAGGCGGTTCTGCTCCTCCTCGCTCAGCTTCGGGAACACCGGGAACAGCGCCTTTTCCGTGGGATTGAAGGCGGCGTTCTTGTGCAGCGTGCCGTTGAGGCGATAATAGCCCGCCGTACCCTTGGGCACTTCCGGGAAGCTCGCCTTGGCGCTGGGGATGTAATCGTGCAGCCCCTGATGCAGGCGGCTGGCGTGATAGCCGTCATTGTTGTTCTCGAACTGAACCTTCCAGTTCCAGGCGAAATTCTCGACGATCGGCTCCGGCCCGCGCAGCTTCTCCAGCTCGTAATTGGCGACCACCGATTCCAGCGGAGCGAGGCGCGAGACGAGCGCTTCGGCTTCCGGATCGAAATTGACGAAGACGAAGCCGTGCCAGGTCTCCACCTTCAGCTTGGGAAGGTTGTTCTTCGCCTTGTCGAAATTGCAGGTCTTGGTCATCGCCGGAGCGCCGACCAGCTTGCCGTCGAGATCATAGGTCCAGTGGTGATAGGGGCAGATGAAGGCGCGGGCATTGCCCTTGCCTTCGGCCACCAGCATCGCGCGGTGCTGGCACACGGCCGACATCGCCTGCAGATTGCCGTCACGGTCACGCGTGACGATAATCGGTTCGTTCGCGTGGCTGGCGGTGAAATAATCGCCCGCAGCGGTCACCCATTCCTCGCGCCCGACGCAAAGCCATTCGCGGTAGAACAGGGCCTCCTTCTCGAATTCGTAGAATTCCTGGCTGATGTAGATTTCGGGCGGCAGGCTCTCCGCCTCTTCAGTGGGCTTCACGGAGGAAGCGAAGCTGTCGAAGAACTGGTCGGTTAGAAGTGTCATTGTGTGACCTCGATCCTGTGCATGCCTATTGTGCAGCGCACAATGCGAGTCGCGCAAGCCCTCGCATATGCGGCACTCGAAACCTGAAAATCGGCGCCGATTCCGACTTTCTGCGATGCAGCATACGCATGGAAGAGGCGCACGGCTTTGCAACCTGCGAGCAATTTCTTGTCCGTCAGCAACAGGCAGCTGGTGCGCGTTGGTGCAAATTCACCCGCCTCAGCGCGGACAGCTGGCGGGCCTGCCGCCCTCCTCCGGAAAGCGGACGATGGTGATCACAGGGCCGCCGCTGTGGCCGGGAACCGGCTCTATCCGTTGGCACAGCACCCCTTGCTTCAGCGCGGCGGCATAGCGCGCATATTCGGCGGGAAACCGGGCCTGATCCTGCCGATAGGGCTCAAGGTGGGAGAAGATCGCATAGTCCGCGCGGCAGCTGGGCAGGCGGTCTTCCGCGACATGGGCGTAGTCCACCACCGGGCTGCCTTGCCGTGCATCGTCCACCTCACCCTCGGAAATCTGGCCTTTAAGCGCCGCTTCGGCGTCGACGCAGCCTGCGTGGCCCAGGGGGAAGAGCATTTTCCAGGGGCCCTGCATCAGGTCGATGGCGGCGTGTTCCACCAGAATCGTGGAGCCGGGGGCGATGTGGGTACTTGCCCATTGGGTGGCGATCTGACGGGTGTCGTGGCGGCGTTCTTCGGCTCTGGCCTGGGCGGCGAGGAGCATGGGGAGAGAGAGAGCGGCGATCCCCGCCCATCCAAGTGCTTGAACCAGCGCATTTTTCCGGCGCGTTGCCCACTCGATCCCCGGCCCTGCGAGCCAGCCCAGCCCCAGCGCGAAGAGGGGCAGCACCGGCACCAGCCACCTCTCCCACAGCAAATGCTGGGTCGAAATAACGAGCAGAAACGCCAGAAAACCGGGGCTTACGGCGATCAGCCAGGCCCTGTCTTTTAGCGTGAGCACAAAAGCCCCCAAAGCGCCGCCAACGAGGCCAAGCGCGCCGAGAGAAGTCGCGAGCGGCACGCCAACATACCATCCCAGATTGTCGAGCAGCCCCCCGCCCGTCGCCCCCGGATGGAACGGCCGTGCCTCGCCCGAAAGGTCACGCAGGACGATGTCATAGCTCAGCAGCAGGAATGGCGAGACGGCAAACAGCGTCAGCGCCGGCACGCCCGCGATCACCAGCAGCATCCGCCGGTCATCCCCCAGCTTCACCACCCGGTAGAGCGCGGCGCATAGGGGGCTGAGGCCCACCACCGCCGCAGGCCATTTGGTGGCGCAGGCCAGCCCCGCGAAAATGCCCGCCAGCACATAATGCCGCAGCCGCCCCTCGCGCAGGATGGCGATGGATTGCAGCAGGCACAGCAGCATGAAGACACTGGCCTGCACATCGGTGCGGATCACTTGCGACCAGGCGATGTGCACCGCGTTCACCGCCAGCACCAGCGCCGCCGCGCAGCCCGCCCTCTCGCCCCACAGCCTCCGCGCGATCAGGTAGACCAGCAACACGCAGGCCACGCCATTGGCCACGATGAACAGCCGCGCGGGCAGGAACACGATGCCGGGATCGACATGCACCGCCGCCGCGAAATCCGCCATGTCGGCAAAGCGCCCGCTCAACAGGCCGAATGCCGCCACCGCCACCATCACCAGCGCGAGGGAATAGAGCGTGATCGTGCCCGGATGGCCGAACCATTGCGGGTCCGGCGATCCGCGGGCCAGCATGTCATAGGCCTTCATCATGAACAGGGGCTCGTCCGGATCGTTCAGCGCGGGCAGGCCGAAACCCACCCCGTCGATCCGCAGCCACGCCGCCAGCGCAAGGATGGCGGCAATCGGCGCATGTCGGGCCAGAAAGCGCGACAGGCCACTACGGTTATGCGGGGATGAGTTCGTCATAGTCTCGTACGACATGACGTGGAGGAACGATGCAAACCGTAATTCTGGCCGGCGGCCTTGGCACACGCATTGGCGAGGAAACCGCCACGCGCCCCAAGCCGATGGTGGAAATCGGCGGCATGCCGATCCTGTGGCACATCATGAAGATTTATTCCGCCAGCGGTTTCAACGATTTCGTGATCTGCCTGGGCTATAAGGGCTATGTCATCAAGGAGTTCTTCGCGAACTACTTCCTCCAGACTTCCGACGTCACGATCGACCTGCGCAACGGCAACGGGATGGAAATCCACAATGCCCGCAGCGAGCCCTGGCGCATCACGCTGGTGGAAACCGGGGCCGATACAATGACCGGCGGCCGCCTTGCCGCCGTGCGCCCCTATCTCGACCCGGATGAGCCCTTCTGCTTCACCTATGGCGACGGCGTGGCCGATATCGACATCGCCGCGCTGGTGGAGTTCCACAAGAGCCATGGGGAACGGGCCACCATCACCTCCGTCTCCCCGCCGGGCCGCTTCGGCGCGCTGGCGTTCGACCAGCAGCGCGTCACCGGCTTCAAGGAAAAGCCCAATGGCGATGGCGGACGGATCAACGGCGGCTTCTTCGTGGCCCATCCTTCAGTGCTGGACCTTGTCGAGGGGCCGCATGTGCCGTGGGAGGCCGAGCCGCTGGAACGGCTGGCCAGCGCGGGCGAATTGATGGGCTACCGCCATGACGGCTTCTGGCAGCCGATGGATACTCTGCGCGACAAGATCTATCTGGAAGACCTGTGGAACAGCGGAGCGGCCCCGTGGAAGCGCTGGTGAACCCCGTCTGGGCGGGCCGCCGGGTCCTCGTCACCGGCCACACCGGCTTCAAGGGCAGCTGGCTGGCGCTGTGGCTCGATGCCATGGGCGCGCGGGTAACGGGCTATTCCCTGCCCGCCCCGACCGAGCCGAGCCTGTTCGAAAGCGCGCGCATCGCCGAAACGCTGCACCATGTGGAAGGCGACGTGCGCGATGCCCCTTCCCTTGCCGCCACAGTTGCACAGGCACGGCCGGAAGTGATCTTACACCTCGCCGCCCAGCCGCTGGTGCGCCTGTCCTATGAAGATCCGGCGGGCACCTATGCCACCAATGTGATGGGCACGGTGAATCTGCTGGAAGCCGCGCGCGCCGTGCCGGGGGTGAAGGCCGTGGTCTGCATCACCAGCGACAAATGCTACGAAAACCGCGAATGGCACTGGCCCTATCGCGAGACCGACCCGATGGGCGGATACGATCCCTATTCCAGCAGCAAGGGCTGCGCGGAACTGGTCGTCTCGGCCTGGCGGCGGTCCTTCTTCGCCGGCGAAGGCCCGCTGCTCGCCTCGGGCCGCGCGGGCAATGTGATCGGCGGCGGGGACTGGGCGGCCGACCGACTGATCCCCGACCTCGTCCGCGCCTTCGAGGCGGGCGCCTCCCCCCTGATCCGCTCCCCCCAATCGGTGCGCCCCTGGCAGCATGTGCTGGAGGCCCTGCGGGGCTATATCATGCTGGCCGAGCGCCTGCTGGAAGGCGAGCGCGCCTTTGCCGACGGCTGGAACTTCGGCCCTTCGGACGAGGATGCGCAGCCGGTGCAATGGATCGTCAGCCGGATGCAGGCCCGCTGGGGCGGCACCGCCCCTGCCGAGCGCCAGTCTGGCGCCCATCCGCATGAGGCCGGGCTGCTGCGCCTCGATTGCTCCAAGGCGCGCGGCCTGCTGGGCTGGAAGCCCGCCCTGCCGCTGGAAAGCGCGCTGGACTGGATCGCGGAATGGCACAAGGCCGTGGGCAGCGGAGCGGATGCGCGCATGGTGACGCTGGAGCAGATCGCGGCCTATGCGGCGTTATGCAACGCGCGGGCGGGGATGTCCGCAGCGGCGTGAGGGGGGCGAATACTCCAACCTCCGTTCGTCCTGAGCCTGTCGAAGGACACGCGGGACGAAAATGCTGGGCGGGCTACCGAGCCGGTTCGCGTTGCACTCGCGGCCGAGCGGGTCCTTTGGTCAAAGGGCAGCGCGTGTCCTTCGACAGGCTCAGGATGAGCGGGTGTGGGTGATTGGGGGGAGGATTTTGACGGCCAACCACCCCATTGCGAACCTTCATCCTTCTCCCGTTAACGGGAGAAGGATGGCGCAGCTTGCTCCTTTGGAGCCAGCGCAGCTTGGATGAGGGTGCCGCGAGTTCGAAAGACCGGAAACCCTCACCCAACTCCGGCCAGGCCCTACGAGCCAAGCCTGCGTATCCCTCTCCCGTCAACGGGAGAGGGTTTTCCCAAACCCACCTAACCCGCCGCCCGCGCCAGCGTGAGGATATTCCCCAGGGGCAACCGCACCGGAAACGAAGGCAGCGGCACTTTCCCCAAAGGCACGCCCACAGCCGCCGCGCCTTGCCGGGCGAGGAAATCGCTGGGGAAGATATTGCTGCTGCCGCTTACTTCCACGCGCTCCAGCCCTGCCAGTTCCAGCATGATCCTGATCGTATCCGGCCTGAACAATTGCGGATGCTGCAGGCAGAAGGGCGGCCATTTGCGGCCCAGCACGCGCCTGAGCAGCGATCCCTCATTATGGGTGACCACCGCCACCATTCCGCCGGGGCGCAGCTTTGCGCTTATCTGGCGCAGCAGCGGCAGGGGATCGAGCAGATGGTCCAGCACATGGACCATCACGGCGAGGCCAACCGAGCGATCGGGCACGGCGGATAGATCGTCCATCCCGCCTTCCAGCGTCACTGCATCGGTCCCGGCGGCGGCGCGCAACAGGCTGTGGACGGCGCGATTGGGTTCATAGAGCCAGAAATGGCCGAAATCGCCACGCCGAGCGGCCTCGGCGGTCATGTGGCCCACGTCGGGGCCGATCTCCAGGTAATCGCCCTTCAGCCCCCCTGCCCGCTCGATAGCGTCGAAATAGCCGCGCTGGGTGGCTGCGATCATGGCACGGGGCACCATGTCCATATTGGGGGCCAGCTCGGAATAGAGATCGGCCAGCGCCTGCCCGGTGAAATAGACCGGGTTATAGAGCAAATCGCATTCGCCGCAGCGACGGTAGGAGAAGAACACCGGTTCCTTGTCGAGCCCGGCCCAGAGCGGGCGCAGTTCTCCCAGCGTCAGATTCTCGGCGGGCCTGTGGCTCGCCATCTCGGCCTCCCCGGTCCACGATCCGCAGGCCGGGCATAATCGCCGCAGAAATCCCGCCGAAGTCATCCCCCCTCCCCCTTGCGCGCAAAAGTCACCCGGCTGTGCCAGAACCAGCTTCCCGCGATCACAAGGCAGGCAAAGCCCGTCTGGGCGATAGCGGGCGGGATGTGGGCCAGTTCCACCAGAGCCGGCAGCGCCGCCCAGTTCGCGGCGTAATTCACCAGATAGAAGCTGCTGAACTTGGCGAATTCGCGCAGCACATTGCCCTGCGTGCGGAACACGCCCAGCTTGTAGGTCGTAAAGGCGAACAGCAGGCAGACCGCCTGCGAAATGCCCAGCGCCACCAGATAATGGTGGTGGAACACAGGCACCGCCCAGATCAGCAGCGGATAGAACGCCAGCCCGACGGCCGTGTTCAGCGCCCCGGCGGCCAGGAAGCGCAGGGGCCTGCCGCCAAGGGTGATCGCCCGACTCATTCCTCGTCCATCAGTTCGATGCGCATATTCTCGCGCAGAACTTCGCGCGGGAGGAAGGGCGAGAGGTCTTCCAGCGCGGGCGAAGTGATCCGCCCGTCGGGATGGACCTTGGCGCCCAGCTTGGGGGCGAAGGACACGTCCTCGTCCACGAACAGCTCGCACAGCACCGGGCCCTCTGCCGCCAGCGCCGCGGCAATCGCGCCGGGCAGTTCATTGTGCGAACGGGCGCTGAAATAGGCGAAGCCGAAGGCATCGGCCAGGCGCGAGAAGTCCGGGAAGGTCACATTGCTCTTCGGTCCGCCGCCAACTTCCACGCCGCCGAAGAAATTGCGGTGCGTCTGGAAGATCGAGACATAGCCCGAATTGTTGATCACGAAGACCTTCACCGGCAGGTTGTTGCCCGCGATAGTCTGCATTTCCTGCAAATTCATCATGATGCTGCCATCGCCCGCCAGCGCCACCACGCGGCGCTTGCCGCCCGTGGCGGTGCAGACGCCGATGGCGGCGGGCAGATCGTAGCCCATCGTGGCGCAGCCCGAATTGGTCCACAGCCGCTGGCCCTTGCGGATATGCGCCGTCTGGAAGCCGATCACGCAGGCGCTGCCGTTGCCGGTGACGACGATGTCGTCCTCGTCCAGCGCCTGGAACAGCTCGTCCACTGCCACATAGGGATGCATCAGGTTGGAGTGGCTCCGATATTCGGGCAGCACCACGGGGAAGCGGCGCACCCGTTCGCGCGACCATTCCAGCCATTCGCCATGGGCCTCGGTCGGCCCGGCATAGGGCGCGGCGAGCAGTTCGGGGATCAGGTCGGCAAGGTTGGCCACCACCGGCATGTCGGGCGAGACATTGGGCTTGGACAGTTCCAGCGGATCGATATCGACCCAGATCTTGAACGCCTCGCGCGCGAAGCTCTGCCAGTTGTAGCTCACCTGCCGGATGTTCAGGCGGCTGCCCAGCACCAGCAGCAGATCGGCGCTCTGCGTCACCATATTGCCGCCCCGGTCGCCCACCGATCCGGGCTTGCCGCAATTGAGCGGATGGTCGGTCCACAGGGCGTCATGCGCGTTCCAGCCGGTGACTACGGGCACGCCCAGCTTTTCGATCAGGCGGATGAAATCCTCATGCGCCCCGCTCAGCCGCACGCCGCCGCCCGCGAAGACCACCGGCCGCTGGGCGGAAGCGATCAGCGCCAGAATGGCCGAGGCGGCGGATTGCAGGTCGGTCTGCTTCCAGGGCTCGTCCAGCTCAGCTGGATCGAAGCCGGGCAACAGATCGTCGGGATCGATCCGGGCGGCCTGCACATCCAGCGGAATGTCCAGCCACACCGGGCCGGGGCGGCCGCTCTTGGCCAGATAGATCGCTTTCTCAAGGTGATAGCGAATGGACTGCGGATCGGTGACCATCGCGGCATATTTGGTGACCGGGCGGACAATCGGCTCGATATCCAGTTCCTGATCGCCATATTGCCGCAGCGGCAGGCCGGTGTGGCGCACGGTCGTCTCGATCTTCACCTGCCCGGAAATCACCAGCATCCCGATGGAATCGACATAGGCGCCATAGACGCCGGTGATCGCATTGGTTCCCCCCGGCCCCGAGGTAACATTCACCACCGCCAGCCGGTTGGTCAGCCGGTAATAGGCCTCCGCCGCGATGGAGAGCGCCTGTTCGTGATGGGTGAAAGTGGTCTTCAGCCCCGGATGCGTGCCCAGCGAGTGGTTGAGATGCATCGCCCCGCCGCCGGTGAGCATGAATACATCGCCGATGCCATGTTCCACCAGCGTCTGGGCCACCCAGTCGGAAAGTTTGATCGTGCTCACTTGGTCCATCCATTGGCAAGGGCCGTGCGCCGGATCGCCTCGCGAAGAGGCACCGTGGGGCGCAAGCCGAGATCGCGGCGGATCGCCGCTGTCGAAGGTACGTAGCGGCCGGGGTTCCAGCCGGGATCGGGGCGGCCCAGCACGTCGACGCCGGGCCCGCCGAGCACCTCGGCCGTCAGCCGGGCGAGATCGGCGATGGAAACGGCTTCTTCCGAACCGCAATTATAGGCCGCCCCCGCCGGGGCATCTGCCAGCATCGTCCAAAGCCAGGCGGCAAGGTCCGCCGCATAGAGATAGGAGCGCACCGCCTGCCCCGAGCTTTCCACCCGGATGCGGCGGCCCTCCATTGCGTCGCGGATGAAATTGCCCGCCGCGAAATGGGTATCGAGCGGCAGCATCGGCCCCAGCAAGGCGAAAATCCGCGCGGCCACACTGTCTAGGCCGAACTGGTGGCGATAGATCGCCAGCAGGGTTTCCGCTGCGCGCTTGCCTTCCGCATAGGAGGATTTGGGGTCGCGCGGATCAGGCCCGCCCATCCATTCTTCCGGCAGATGCGTCACTTCGGGCGGCTGCGCGCCATAGACCGCGCCCGAACTCATGAAGAGATAGCGCGACGCCCCGCATTCCAGCGCGAAATCCAGCGTGCGGCGCGTGCCGCCAAGGATCGTGTCGAACATGCGGCGCGGGTCGGTGGCGGTCAGATGCGCGCTGGCGTCGGTCGCGCCGTGGATCACATGGGTGAAGCGGCCGGCAGGAAAATGGAAGCTGGCGGTATCGCCCGCCAGCAGTTCGAACCGGGCGGCAAGATGCGGCGCAGCCCTGGCGAAACGCGCGGGATCGCGGCTCAGAAGGACGACAGATGCGTCGACCGGGGCCTCCGCCAGCACTTCCAGCATCCAGCGGCCGATGAAGCCCGTGCCGCCGGTCATGAAGATGCGCGTTCCGTCCAGCTTCGGCCAGACCGGCGCGAGAGCGCTCACCACGCCGTCTATGTCCTGCCGCACGATCATGCCGCTGCCAGCCAGAGCGATGGGCGGAACCTCGCATGGGCGCGCGCCACCTGGGCGATGGCGTCAAGCGACAGCGCCCAGACGATCGCGACGATCAGCGCGGGCCGCGCGAAATGGCCGTAGGTGAGGCCGAATTGCGGGCTGACGGTGCGCTCGCTCAGCCAGCTGGTGCCGGTGATCTGCAGCACGGAGGCCAGCATCACATCCCCCACCAGACACAGCAGATAGGCGCAGAGGATCGCCACCACCGGCCCCACGCGCCGGAAGGGTTCGAGGAAGACGAGGAACAGGAGAAACACCTGCGTATATCCGCCCGGAGACTGGGTGACGAGATAAGCCCCCAGCAGGATCGCCGCGATCCGGCTGGCAGGCAGCGCGCGCGGCTGGAGCCATGCAGCCGCCAGCGCAGCCAGCGCGACCAGCTGGGTCGCGCGGATCGCCAGCGGCACGATCCATTCGATCCGCTCCACCGTGCGCGAGGGCACGAATTCCAGCAGCGGCACCTGCGCCTGCCGCATCGTCAGGAAGGGGGCAAAGCTGGTGGAATAATTGACTTCGTTCCACACCTGCCCGCCCTGAAAGACGATCCAGTTGGCCGTGTTGGAGGCGATCTCGCCCAGCGTGCCGGAGCCGACCCAGGCGAGCGTAAGCAGATAGAGCGCCACGGTGGCGATGCCCGCCAGTTCCAGCCTGCGCCATTTGCGGCGCACCGCCAGTTCGAACACCGGCAGGATCAGATAGGGCTTGAAATTGATCGTCGCCGCCGCTGCAACTCCGCGCCACAGGCGCGATTGCACCAGCGGGCCATGAGCCAGCACGAAGCAGGCAAAGCACACCAGGATCAGATTGCCCCGCTCCAGCGTGAAGAGCAGCGGCAGGCCCAGCCCCAGCGCGATGGTGCGCCAGGGCGCAGTGACCCGGTCCAGCCGCCGCAGGCTCAGCCAGATCAGCACGATGTCGAGCAGGAAGAACGCGTAGATCGTCCCCCGCGCCAGCCAGTCGCAATCCCGGGCGTAGAAGGGCGATTGCAGATAACAGCCCGGCAGGCTGGTTAGGTCCAGAAACACGAAGGACAGCGGCGGATAGATGCTGCGCCATACATCGTAGATGCCGGGATTATTGGCCCAATAGGCCGTGTTGAACCAGTCCATGAAAGTGTCGTTGGTGTCGAACACGAAGGGCTGGGGCAGATAGCCATTGCGGGCGAAGAACAGAGCCGTCGCGCCAAAGCTGGCCAGCACGGCCAGCCCCAGCAGGATTTCGGGCACCAGCGGCCACAGGCGGCGCCCTTCGGCCCGCTCGATCCTGCTCGCCCTCGGCCGGCTCGCCCCAGCCTCTTTCATCGCGCGCTCGCGGGGAAATTGATCCGCTCATCCTCGATCACCAGCGGCACATTGCGGCTGCGCTCGCTCAGCAGGCGGACCTGCTCCGCCACCAGCCCGATCGAGAGCAGGATCAGCGTCATGGAGGCACAGCCAAGCCCGCCCAGCGCCAGTTCGCCCGCCGGGCCTGCAAGGAACAGGGCAACGACCGTCGCCAGCACCAGCGCCATGGTCAGCAGGCCGAAAAAGCCGGCGGCAAACAGCGGCAGGCGCAGCAGCGAGCGGGTCGATCCGGCCAGCGCCGACATGGCGAAGGCGAAGAGGGTGCGAAAACCGTTCTTGCTCTCCCCGGCGGCCCGAGGCGGACGGTCGAAGGGAATCACGGTCAGGCGAAATCCGACTTCCACCAGCATGCCCCTGAAAAAGGGCTCCGGCTCGTTCCAGGCGGCCAGCGCTTCCACCACCTTGCGGTCGAACAGGCCGAAGCCGGTCGCGCCGGGAATGATGGGATGATCGGCAAAGCGCGAAAGGAAGGCATAGCCCGTCTTGCGCACGGCGCGCAGCAGCAGGGAGGAAGGCTCGCTCTGGCGCTGACCCAGCACCACCTGCACGCCCTTGCGCCATTCTTCCACGAAGCGTCCGATCATTTCGGGCGGGTCCTGAAAATCGGCGCACATGCCGATCACCGCCTCCCCGCTCGCCTGATAGATGCCATAGGTGGGGCTGCGCAGCTGGCCGTAATTGCGGCTGTTGAAGATCGCGCGGATGCGTCGATCCTCGCGGCAAAGCTGCCGGATGATCGCGCGGGTATTGTCGGTGGAGCAATTGTCGATCAGCACGATCTCATGCGTGCGGACCGCCTTCTGCGCTTCCAGCGTCACCGCCGCGCAGATCGCCCGGACATTCTCCTCCTCGTTGTAGCAGGGGATGACAATGGAGAGTTCCGGCCGGGTCATTCGCCCTCCTCCCCTTCACCCTTGCGGGTGAGCAGAGGCACACGGATGCCGGTGGCGGGCGCGTAAAGCTCCGTGAAGGCAGCCAGCAGCAGCAGGAAGGCGAGTGCGGCGACGGCGGGGATATTGTATTTGCGATCCGGGTCCAGCCGGGCAGCTTCGATCACCTGCACATCGGTGGCGGTGTCGCCCGCCAGCGTTTCCACCGCGACCTCTTCGGAGGACCGGGCATAGACCTCGTACAAGGCCTGGGCGAAGCGATAGTCCCGATAGAGGTCGATATATTCGCCCGACACGGCCGAAAGCCCGGCCACATTCGGCCCTGCGGCATCGGTGCTGGGCTGCGCGGTGCGGCCGATCTGGGCCTGAAGCGAGGCGATCTCCGTCTGGACGGCGGCGAGGCGCGGGTTCTCCGGCCCAAGGAAGCCGCTGAGCGTCTGAAGCTCCACCTTCTTCGCCTGCAATTGCGCCTGCAGCCCTGCCCGCAGCGAAATCTCGGTGCCCAGCTGGGCTTCGGGCGCGGCGAGGTTGTTCTTGCGGCGGAAGGCCTCCAGCGCCGCTTCGGCCGTGCCCACCTTGGCGGAAGCCTCGGCAAAGCGTTTTTCGATCACGTTACGCTTGCGCTCGGTCCGGTCGCGCGCCAGCGTCACGATCCGGTCGCTGATCGCTTCGCTATAGGCCCTGGTCAGCGCCTCTGCCTCGGCCGCGTCATGGCCGCGCGTTTCGATCTCGATGATCCCGCCGGTCAGCGAATGGATATCCACCATGCGCGAAAGCGCCACCTGTGCGGAGCGTTCGCTGGAATAATCGCCCTTCTCCACCAGCTTGAGCCGCTTGATGACATCGCCGCTCACTTCGCTGCTGCGGGCCATGGCGAGATACAGGTCCACCGGCTGCTTCGCCCCGCCCAGCAGCGCGGCAACGCCCGAAAAGCCGCCGACAGAGGAAGTGGTCATGCTGCCCAGCCCCAGGCTGTTGACGTCCTGCGGCACCACCTTGGACCGCGCGACATAGGGCTGCGGCACCACGCACAACACCGCCAGCAGCAGCGCGCCCGCCGCATAGGCCCGGCGGCGCTTGCGCGGATCGGCCAGCGCCGCCTTCACCTGCTCTGCCCGGCTCATTCGACAATCGCCTGTATCGATGCGAGGCCCACCAGCCCGCCAAACAGGCTGCCGGTAATGTCGCGCAGCCGCGCCCAGAACTCGCCGCGGTTGGCGTCTACCGGCACGAACACCAGATCGCCCGGCAGTGCCTTTGCCTTCAGCGTATCGCGCCCATCGGACAGGACCGTGCCATTGGCGCGCACCACGAAGATCTCGCCCTTGTCGCCCAGCTTCTGGATGCCGCCTGCCAGTTCGACATAATCGCGGATCTGGCGCCCATCGGCATAGGCGAAGGAGGCCGGCGTCGGCACCGCACCGAACACGCCCACGGTTACCGGCTTGGGCGGAACGTAGATCGTATCGTTATTCTCCAGCACCAGCTCGCCCGGCAGGGCGCTGGCATTCACCGGCAGGTCGAACACCAGCCGACCGGTCGGCTCACGCTGGCGCATCTGGCTGACGACCGAGCGGATCAGCTCGATATTGGCGGGCTGGACGCGCTGTGCCCGATCAGCCGAGACGAGCGGCTGGGCCGTGAGCAGCATCTCCACATCATCCACCGCGCGCTGGAAGCTGGCCTGCTGCTGCTGGCGCACGCTTTCGCGGGTGATGACGCTGGCATAGGGAAACGCCTCGCTTGTCAGCCCGCCTGCGCGTTCCAACACTTCGTCCATAGTCGCCCCGGGGCGGAAGTAATAGCGGCCCGGCTTCGCCACTTCGCCGCCGATGGTCACCAGCAGCGATTGCTGCTGGATCGGGCGGGCGATCCCGGCATTGCTGATCACGCGGATGATCTCGCCACGTTTTGCGGGGCGGGTCTGCGCATCGGTGGCGGAAATCTCCTCCCACCCGGCCTCACCCTGCCCCAGCGCATCGAACACCATCAGGCGGGTGCGATCGGCGATTGTGTTGACCCCGCCGGCATAGATCAGTGCATCGGCCAGCGTTTCTTCGGGGGCGAGTTCGAAGATCGCCTCGTGATTGACGCTGCCGGTGACGGCCACCTGCTCGCCTGCAGGGGCGATATAGATCACGTCCCCGTTCTGGAGCACGGCATCGCCGCGCCGGTCGCCCTTCAGCAGCAGATCGTAAAGGTCGAAATCGGAGATCAGCTCGCCATTGCGGCGCAGCTGGATCGAACGGAAGCTGCCGCCGGCGGAAGGCCCGCCCGCCGCCAGCACCGCATTCACCAGGGTGGACAGGCTGCCCACCGTGAAGGAGCCGGGCGAAGCGGCAAAGCCGGTGACATAGACGGTCACCCCCTTGAGCTGGGCCACATTCACTTCCAGCTCGAAGGAACGGTACTGGCGCGAAACCTCGCGCGCGATCGTCTGACGCAGATCGCCGTAGCGCACCCCGCCAACCGTCACCGCGCCGACCTTGGGCACGAAGATGCGCCCTTCATTGTCGACGGTGAGCTGCAGATCGCTGGCCTGCACCGAACCTGCCAGCGCCAGCCGGATGCGGTCGCCCGGATTGATGCGGTAATCGGGCGGGATCGCGGCCACGGGCGGCGGGGTGAAGTCCCGCGCGGTGGGCACCAGCAGTTCCGAACCGAAGCGGCGCAGCGGCTTGTTCGCCATTTGCGAGACATAGGCCTCGAACTCGCTGGGCGGCGGGGCCTTGGTCAGCAATCTGGGCGGCGCCTGCCGTGCGGCGGCGTTGTCAGGCTGGTCCTGCCCGGGGCGGCCACTGTCCAACGTATCGGGCTGATAGGACGGAACCGATGCGGCACCCACGCTGGGCACGGCGGCATCGCCGCCCATGCCGGTCTGCGCGGAGGATCCCTGCTGCTGCTGTTGCTGCTGCGCGGGATCGACCGGAAGCGCGAGCTGGGCCGTGGCCTGAGTGGCCAGCAGCATGGCAGCCATGGACATGCCCATCGCAAGGCGCCGCATTTGGAATTTCATCGAACCAGTTCTTCCACCATGACGAGACCCGCCTCAGGGCCGAGAAGCACGTCCGCGCCGATTTCCCAGTGATAGGGATCGACTGCGGCCAGAATGCCGGTGCCACTGCCGCCCACGCGATAGGGCGATCGGTCCCAGTGAGTGACGTGCCCGCCCGCTTCATTGACGAACAGGGCGCCGGCGGCATGGTCCCAGGGCAGTGAGCGCTGGAACAGGGCGATGTCGTTCTCGCCCAGCACAAGGCGCGGATAGCTCTCCGCCGCGCAGCGCGGGATGGATACGCGCTGGAGCTTGCCGAAGGCATGGGCATGAACCCGCTCGCGCCGGTAAGGTTCGAGGAACTGGGTTCCCAGGGCCGCCACGGGCCGCGTGGAGCCGGACGTCCTGGCCCGCACCCGCTGGCCATCGATGGTCGCGCCCCTGCCCGCCTCGGCAAAGCACATCCGCCCGGTGACCACGTCGAGAATCCAGCCCATCTGGGGCACGCCATTGTCGACCAGCGCGATCATCATGCCGAACAGCGCCTTGCCGGCCGCGAAATTGGCGGTGCCATCCAGCGGATCGATCAGCCAGACGAGTCCTTCGCCCACGCCGGACAGCAGGCCGGGATCGGCGGAAACCGCCTCCTCACCCACGATCCGCGCACCGGGGCACAGGTTCGCCAGCCCGGCGGCCAGCAACCGCTCGGCCTCCAGATCGGCGCTGGTGACCACTTCGCCGGGGCTCTTTTCGGCCACGTCGCTGCCGCTCAGGCGCCGGAAGCGGGGCAGGATGGCGCAATCGGCCACCTGCTCCATCAGCGCCTGGACTTCATGACAGAGCGTCATGGCGATCATGCGGCAAGGCTCGCGACGGGGGCGGCAACGGCACCGCTGCGCTCGCGGATCATGCGGATGCGGGCCAGATCCTCATCGGCGATGGCGCCGTAATAATCGCGCTTGTTCTCCAGCCAGGCGAGTTCGAAGGCCACGGCATTGGCGATGCCTTCGGCAAAGCGCGGTGACTCCGCCGCCGCGCCATCGAACACGACCTTGCGGGTTTCGAAGCGGTCGAGCCGGATCTTGCGGAATTCGCGCAGGGCATCCACTGCCTCGGCCGAGACCCCGCCGCCCACGACCAGTTCCAGATCATTATCGCGGCAGGCCTGCGCGGCGATGAGCACTGCATCGCTGATCTGGCGCGAATTGATGTCCGAACGCGAAAGCCCCTTGGAAAGGGTAAAGTCCACTCGCCCGAACACCACACCGTCCAGATGGCGGCAGGCGATGGGCAGCATCTCATCGAGGTTGGTCAGCGTGGTCGCCGTTTCCAGATTGAAGAGGAAGCGGGCGGTATCGGCATCCTTGCCCCAGGTCTTGGCGCGCGCATCGACGAATTTGGAGAGGGCATAGGGCGTCTCCACCATCGGGGCGATGATGTATTCCGCGCCATAGAGCCGGGCGGAGAGCAGGTCGGACACCGCCTCGCAGCCGCCGATTTTCAGCGCTACGGCCAGATCGGCGCGATGCGCCAGTTCCAGCAGGCGCAGCAATTCGTCAGGCCGCGTACCTTCCGCCTCGAACTCGGCCTTCACGGCCACGACGCCGAATTCGTTCCGGCCTTTCCTGAGCATGTCGAGCATCGCGCGTTCGGTGGTATTCATTGTGGGGCTCCCGTGATGAAAAGCATCTGTCTGCCCCCGGAAGACGGAGAGCTGCGGCCCGGTCCTCAACGAAAAGTGACAAGGAAAAAAATTTCGCGCCCCGCCAAGGCCATCCCCCGTCGTCTCCGTTATGGAAATGATGGCCCTTCGCCTGTTCGCCCCTTATGCGATCGCGCTCGCCCTGATTTCGCAGCCGGGAAGCGCGCGCGCGCAGGAGGCAGACGGAAACCCCGGCGAGCTTCCGTCAGGCGGCAGCAAGGCCTTCAGGGCGCGAATGATGGACTGGTCGGCCCAGGCCCAAACCCAGGCTCCGGCAGCGCCGCTTGCCCCCGCCGAAAGCAAGCCTGCCGAGCGGCACAGCCTGCCCCGCCTCAGCTCACATTACGGATATCGCACCGATCCTATCGAAGGCGGGCGCCGCCTGCATGCCGGCATCGACATTCCCGGTCCGGCCGGATCTGCGGTCTATTCGGCAGCGGTTGGCCGCGTAAGCTTTTCGGGCTGGCGCGGCGGCTATGGCGAAATGATCGAAATCGATCATGGCAATGGCATGAGCACCCGCTACGCCCATCTAGCGCGCAGCCTCGTCCGGCCGGGGATGGCCGTGGCGCAGGGCGAGCGGATCGCGCTGATGGGCGCTACCGGGCGGGCAACCGGCAATCACCTCCATTTCGAAGTGCGCAAGGACGGGCGGCCGCTCGATCCTACGAGTTTCCTCACTGGCGGCCTCCGGCAGGTCCTGCCCGCAGCCGCACCGCTCGAACGCCATGAGCCACACCGCTCCGCCTTCGCGCAGGCCAGACAGGCGGAGGCGGACGAATGAACGCCTCCAGTCTCCAGGAGATAGCGATAAGCGAGCGCGCCCGGTTACTGCGCTTTCTGACCGCGCGCGGAGCCGGAGACGATGCAGAGGATCTGTTTCAGGAATTGTGGCAGCGGGCCGGTCGCTCGCTGACCCAACCGGTGAGCGATCCTGTGTCCTATCTGTTCCGCGCTGCGGATAATCTGATGTGCGACATGCGCCGTTCGCAGACCAGCCGCGCGCGGCGGCAGTTCGACTGGCATGAGGCAGTGGAAGCCTCCGCCGAAGATCCCCTGTGCGAACGCGCCCTGATCGCACGCGAAAGGCTGGAAGCGGTCGAGCAGGTACTCGGGGAACTCGGGCCGCGCGTCAGCATCGCGTTCCGCCGCTATCGGCTGGAGGAGCATAGCCAGGCCGCGATCGCGCGGGATCTGGGCGTCAGCCTCAGTTCCGTGGAGAAGGACCTGCAGAAAGCCTATCGCGCGCTTGCCGAGCTGAAGCGCCGCTTCGACACCGAATAATCCCGGCCAGCACAGACATATCGGCACATATCCGGCTTGACTCAGGTCAATGACCTCTGGACCGGAGCGCGCGAAGAGCATATGCGAATGCCTCGCAATAGCCGATTCTTGGATCACCCAAAATGAATGCGCCCTTCAGGCCGGAAATCGTGATGGAAAGCCGGATGGCGCCTGCGGCCTATCAGGCGTCCGCTGGCGGCAAGCCGATCGCGATGCTGGCCTCGCTGGGCTTCACCGCGCTGCTTGTTTCCTCGCTCTTCCTGCTCAATGCCAATGGCCAGCGCCAGGAACGCTCCAGCATTGCGGTGGTGGAACTGGACACAATTCCCAAGAAAGAGCCTGAAAAGCAGGAGGACCGCAAGGTTCCCGAAGAAGTGGAAATGATCCAGCCGCAGGTCTCCGCGCCCGTTCCGCAGCCCGATGTGCCGGTGCCGGTCGCGCCGCTGCCGGCAATGGCGATCGCCCGCCCCGCGCCCATCGCGGTTGCGCCACCTGCACCGCCTGCCCCACCGGCCCCACCTGCCGCGCGGGCGGCCGTGGCCTCCGGCCCGGCAGATGGTGGCGATCTGACGGGCAATCTGGTTTCCGCCAAGCCCCCCTCCTATCCGGTCGAATCCCGCCGCAAGCATGAACAGGGCACGGTTATCCTGGCCGTGCTGCTTTCCGCCGCGGGCGATGTGGCGGAAATCTCGATTGCCCGCAGCAGCGGCTTCGAACGGCTCGACAAGGCTGCGTTGCAGGCGGTGAAGAAGTGGCGCTGGGCGCCTTTCAAGCGCGACGGCGTGGCCGTGACGGTCAAGGGCCAGGTCGCCATTCCCTTCGTGTTGAGCACGTAAACTCCGAAAACCCGGCTTCGCCGCAGCATCCAGCCAGCCTGCGTTTTGCGTCCCGACGCGCGGTTACGCATCTGTTCGCGTAAAATTCGCTATTGAGAATCATTACCAATTGACGCTGCGAACGATTCGCAATAACAGGCCCCAACTTCACACCACAGGGACCAATAGGGGACATCATGACCAAGCCCGTTTCGCGCACTGCCAAGGCGCACGCGTTTCTCGCCCTGTCCTGCGTAGGCTCGGTGTTCGCACCGCAGGCCGCTTTCGCGCAGGACTCCACCGCCACGCAGGAAGAACCGCGCCTGCTGGGCGGCGTGACCGTGACCGACACGGCGATCGATGAGGAACCGGGCCGCAAGCAGGAAAGCCCCAAGGCCACCCGCCCCGTGCGCGACACGCCGCAGACCATCACCGTCCTTACCAACAAGGTGATCGAGCAGCAGAACCTGCTGACCCTGCGCGACATGCTCTCCACCGTGCCGGGCATCACCTTCGGCGCTGGCGAAGGCGGCGGCGGCTATGGCGACAGCATCAATCTGCGCGGCTATTCCGCCAATACCGACATCACCACCGACGGCGTGCGCGACAGCGCGCAATACAGCCGCACCGATCCCTTCAATCTGGAACAGATCGAAGTGACCAACGGCGCCAATTCAGTGGTTGCCGGCTCCGGCTCGGTCGGCGGTTCGGTCAACCTCGTCACCAAGCGCCCCAAGGCCGACACCGAAATCGGCGGCAGCATGGGCGTGGGCACCGAAGACTATCTGCGCGGCACGGCGGATTTCAACATCCGCGCCAATGATCTGATCGCCTTCCGCCTGAACGCCATGGCCCACCGCAACGACGTGCCGGGCCGCGATTACGAGGAATACAGCCGCTGGGGCGTCGCCCCTTCGATCACCATCGGGGTAGAGAACGATACCCGCCTGACGCTGCAATATTTCCATCAGGAAGATACCAATACGCCGCAATACGGCCTGCCTTACTTCAATAACGGAACGACCAGCGGCATGCTGCCCGGCGTCGATCGCTCCTCTTATTATGGCAATCGCAATGTCGACACGCAGGAAAGCAATGTCGACCAGGCGACCATGATCTTCGAGCATGATTTCAGCGAAGCGCTGAGCATCCGTAACCTCACCCGCTGGCAGGACATTACCCAGCTTACCATGGTCAGCCCGCCGCAGGGCACCTGGTGCCTTGCAGACGGCACCCTGCCGACCGGCGCGGCCTGCCCGGCAACGACACCCGCAGGCTATTACCTTGCTGGCGGCCCGCGCGGGAACACCCGCGATTCCCGCAATCAGCTGGCCTTCAGCCAGACCGACCTTTCCGCCAGCTTCAACACCGGCGGGATCGAGCATACGCTGGTTCTGGGCGCCGCGATCAACTGGGAAAAATATGAGCTGCTGACCGGCAACTGGGCCCGCAATGCCGATGGCACCTCGGTTTCCACTGCACATCTGATCAACATCGCCAACCCGGACGAGATCGTCCAGGGCCCGGCGGGTTACGCCAATGCCTATGGCAGCAATTACTGGACCGGCCCGGTCAATTTCATCCCCACGGCAAAGCAGAATGGCGAGTTGGAAAACTACGCCGTCTATCTGTTCGACACGATGAAACTGTCCGACCAGTTCGAGATCAATGGCGGCGTCCGCTATGAACACAACAAGGGCTGGTACCGCGCCGACACCATCGCCGGGGCGACTGCTTCCAGCGCCGGCACGACCACGCTGGGCACCAAATTCGAGAATGAGGAGGATCTGTTCTCCTACCGCGTCGGCCTGGTCTACAAGCCGATCGAGACGGTCAGCCTCTATGTTGCCTATGGCAATTCAAAGACCCCGTCCAAGACGTCGGTCAATGGCTCGTGCACGGCACTCACCTGCAATGTGAAGCCGGAAAGCGCCCTGAATTACGAGATCGGCGCCAAGGCCGAACTGTTCAACGGCGGGCTGCTGCTCTCGGCTGCCGCCTTCCGCAACGAGCGCGACCAGTACAAGGTGGCGACGGGCGATCCGACCGTTCCGGAACAGCAGCTGGACGGTCGCTCGCGCGTGAACGGCATTGCCCTCAGCGCCTCGGGCCAGATCACTCCGGCCTGGTCGATCACGGCCAATTACACCTATCTCGACAGCAAGGTGATCCGCAGCATCGCGGAGAATTCCGCGCCGGGCACAACCGACCCGCAGGCAGGCAATGCGCTGACCAATACGCCGGCCCATTCGGGCAGCCTGTTCACCACCTATACCCTGCCCTTTGGCCTGACCATCGGTTACGGCCTGACCTATCAGGGCAGCTTCTACCTGAACAACAATGCCGCCACGCTCTTCAAGGCAGAGGATTACCTGATCCACAATGCCTTCCTGTCCTATGACGTTACTAAGGGTGTAAACCTGCAGCTCAATGTGAAGAACTTCACGGATGAGCTTTATTTCACTCGTATTCGTAACAATGGCTGGGCCACTCCGGGTGACGGGCGCTCTGCCATTCTGACGGCGAACTTCAACTTCTGATGGCTCTCCATCGGTCCGGGGTGGATGCCAGTCCCGCCCCGGACCACTCTTTGCCGCCATGCAAGGTGGCATGCGCGATGCGCCTCGGTTAAGACCGGGGCGTTATCCGTTTCGGGAAGGACTCCTTCGTGCTCCTGCAGATCCCCGCCCTCTTCTCATCCGATGAAGTCCGCGAAATCCGCGCCTTACTGGAAAGTAGCGAATGGGTGGACGGGCGCGTCACCGCCGGCCACCGGGCGGCGAATGTGAAGGACAATCTCCAGCTCCCGCTCGACCATCCGGTCGCCCGCCAGCTCGGCGAACGCATACTCGGGCGGCTCGCCGTCACCCCACTGTTCATCGCCGCTGCCCTGCCGCTGCGCATCCTGCACCCGCGCTTCAACCGTTACGAAGGCGGCGGGACCTACGGCAACCATGTCGACAATGCCGTCTTCCCCGTGCCCGGCACTCCCGTGCGCGTGAGGACCGACATTTCGACCACGATCTTCTTCAGCGATCCCGATGAATATGAAGGCGGCGAACTGGTGGTGGTGGACACCTTCGGCGAAAAGCGCGTAAAGCTGCCGGCCGGGGACGCCATCGTCTATCCGGGCAGCAGCCTCCACCGTGTAACACCTGTAACATCGGGCACCCGCTTCGCCTCGTTCTTCTGGACGCAGAGCCTGGTGCGCGATGACCGCCAACGCCGGATGCTCTTCGAGCTTGATGGCGCGATCCAGAAGCTCATCGCCGATCACCCGGATCATCCCTCGATCGACAGCTTCACCAACACCTATCACAATCTGATGCGCGGCTGGTCGGAGACGTGAGCGAGCCGCTTCCGCCGCTGGCCTCCATTCCCGCCGGGATCGCCAGCCTCGCCGCCTATGAAGAACGCGCCGGTCTCCACATGGCGGCCGATGCCTGGGCCTATCTGCAAGAAGGCACGGGTGACGGGATCACCCTTGCGGAAAACCGCGCCGCCTTCGACCGGCTGCAACTGCTCCCCCGCATCCTTACCGATCTGCGCGGTGGGAATACGGCGCTTAAACTGTTTGGCCGAGCACATGAGGCGCCGATCCTGCTGGCGCCGGTCGCCTATCAACGGCTCGCCCATCCGGATGGAGAACTGGCTACAGTGCGGGCCGCAACCGCGCTGGGCACGGGCATGGTGGTCAGCACGCTTTCCAGCTTCACGCTTGAAGAAATTGCCGAAGCCGCTTGCGCCGCCGCGCAGGAGCTGGGCGTTGCGGTACCGCCTCTGTGGTTCCAGCTTTATCTGCAGGAAGACCGCGCTTTTTCCGCCGAGCTGGTCCGCCGGGCGGAGGCTGCCGGCTATCAGGCAGTGATGCTCACTGTCGATGCCTCGATCAAGCGCGCTACCCTCACTCTGCCGGCGGGTGTCGAAGCGGCCAATCTGCGGGGGTTGCCGCGCCTGCGGCAAACGGCCGACGCAGGCGGGCGCATCCTGTTCGGCACTCCGCTGGCCGACGCCGCGCCGCGCTGGAGCGATCTGGAATGGCTGCGCGGCCTGACCGGGCTTCCCCTCATCCTCAAGGGCGTGATGGCCGCGCCTGACGCGGCGCAGGCGCTTTCGCTGGGCGTGGACGGGATCGTCGCCTCCAACCATGGCGGGCGTGTGCTGGACGGAATGCCCAGTACGCTCGACATGCTGCCCGCCATTGCCGAGGCGACCGGCGGCGAGCTGCCACTGCTGCTCGATGGCGGCATCAGGCGCGGAACGGATGTGGCCAAGGCGCTGGCGCTGGGCGCGACGGCAGTGATGCTCGGTCGTCCGCAGATCCATGCGCTCGCCGTCGCCGGCGTGGCAGGAGTCGCGCATATGCTCCATGTGCTGCGCGCGGAGCTGGAACTGGCGATGGCTCAGCTCGGATGCCCCACTCTTGCCGATATCGGCCCTGACAGGCTGCTCGCCCGGCGTCAGTAGATATCGCGGCTATAGCGCCCTGCGCTGAGCATCCCGTCCAGTTCGGCGCTCCCCAACACCTCTCGCAGAGCCGCGTCGACACCCTCACCCATCACCACGCTGCCGCAGACCAGGATCGCTGCACCGCCGGAGGCCCATCCGCGCAGCATCTCTGCCGCATCAAGCACCTCCTGCTGCACATAGCGTCGCTCCGCCCCGCGTGAGAACGCCCGGTCCAGCCGAGCGAGATGGCCTTTACGCAGCCAGGTCTCGAGTTCTTCGCCAAAGGGGCGATCATGCACCGGGTCACGCTCGCCATAGATCAGCCAGTTGCTCGTGCCGGGCCGCCGAGCCTTGAGGTGGGCGCGCAACGAGGAGATGCCAGTGCCATTGCCGATCAGCACCAGCGGCATTCCGCTTGCAGGGGTATGGAAGCGCGGATTGGAACGGATGCGCAGGGCTACCTGCCCGCCGATGGGCGCGCGCTCGCACAGCCAGCCCGAGCCGAGCCCGTTGCGCCCTTCCCCGTCTTGGAACAGGCGAACCACCAGCCCTAGCTCGCCCTCGCGCGGGATCGTGGCCAGCGAATAGTCGCGATGTGGCAGCGGCGGCTTGGGCGCAAATGCATCTTCGGCAGGGCCAGGATAGACTTCCGCAATGTCGCCCGCAGTCCAATCGGGCACGTCCCCGTCGCAGGTCAGGCGTATGCGGAACATCGGCCCGCCGGGACCGCCAGGATTGAGCAATTCGCGCCCCGTCAGCCTCCAGCGGCTGTAGCTGGGCGCTTCCCAGTCCGGCAGTGCGGCAGAGGCACCGAACAGCCGCAAATTCTGCTGCCAGTGGCGCAGAGCCCCGGCGTCGCCCTGATCGACCTCCACAAGATCGGCAATCGGAACGGCACCGGCATCATGCAGCAACCGGTCCAGCGCGTGGCCGAATGCGCAGAAATGCCGATAATGCGAATCCCCCAGCGCCAGCACCGCATAGCGCAGGGCGGAAAGATCGGGCCGCGTGGCTGCGAAGCGGCTGAGGAAAGCCGCCGCATCGTCTGGCGGATCGCCCTCACCCGTCGTAGCGGCCAAGAACAATGCCTCGCCCGTGTCCGCCAGCAAAGCAGGCGTGACGCTCGCCAGCGAGCGCAGCGCAACCTTGCGACCGGAGGCTTCCAGCGCCTCTGCCGTCGCCTTGGCCATGGCGGCCGCCGTCCCCGTCTGGCTGGCGTGGATCACCAGCACCGCGTCAGCATCGGCGGCAGGCTGCTTGCGCGCGCGGTGACGCCACAGCGTTGCGCCCACCAGCGCAAGCCAGACGAGGCAGGCCAGAGCCGCCATTGCGAGGCGCATCGTCTCGCTCACAGATCGGCCATGGCCTGCGCATGAGAGGAAAGCGTGCGGCACCAGTCATCGCCCTCACGCTCGATCAGGATAGCGGCCACTTCAGCCCGGTCGGCCAGCGCCAGTCCGGCTTCGCGGCCGAGCACGACGATCGCCGTCGCCAGCGCATCGGCGATCATGCATTCCGGATGGAGGACTGTGACGGAGGCCGGCGCATCGACCAACGGCGCACCAGTGCGCGGATCGATCGAATGCGCCAGATGGCGCCCGTCGACCTCCACAAAGCGGCGGTAATCGCCGGAAGTGGCAATCGCCATGTCGAGCAGCCCGACGCGGATGGGTTGAAGCTCGGCACCGGGCGGCAGTTCCAGTTCGACCCACCAGGGATAGGCATCGGGCTTCAACCCGCGCGCGATCAGTTCCCCGCCCAGTTCGAACAGGAAAGAGCGGTACCCCGCCTGTTCCAACGCGCGGGCAACCCGGTCCAGCCCATGGCCCTTGGCGATGCCGGAGAGATCCAGCCGCAAACCGCCGGGCTGGCGAGCACGGTGATTTGCCTCGTCGAGTTCGACCTTCTCCCAGCCGGAAAGCGCCCGCGCCTGTGCCAGCGCATCCGGCAGCGGCGGGATATGTTCCACCGCGACCGGTCCGAAGCCCCACAGGTCGACCACCGAGCCCAGCGTGGGATCGAACGCCCCGCCAGTCACTCGGGCCATGGCGAGGCCTGCGCGCAGCACTTGAAAAAATCCGGGCGAAAGCTCGTGCCAGCTACCGGGCTCCGCGCAGTTGAAACGGGAGATTTCGGACTCTGGCTCCCACTGGCTCATCTCGCCCACGACCGCGTCGAGTTCCGCCTGAACCAGCGCCTCCAGCGCGCGCGGGTCTGCATCGCCGGAAAGGTCGAGCGACCAGTGCGTGCCCATGGAGGCGCCGGAGAGAGCATGGCGCCCCTCCCCGGCAGAGCGCACCAGCCTGCCCGGCTCCACTTCGGGCGGCAACAGGACCAGTGTTTCGCTCACATCGGGCTCCGGGTTGGGCCCCTGACGATCAGGGGGCCATCACCTCGACATTGGCGGTGTACTGGAAACGGCGTCCGGTGATGCCCGGACGCGGCGAGGTTTCGTCGCTGAAGGAGGCGTGGACCCAATAGAGCCCGGCGGCAGGCCAGTCGAACGTCGCTTCGCCATTGCCATTGGTCGTGGCCGTGATGGTGCCTTGCTCGTCACGGAAACGGCGGCCATCGGGCGTTGCCTCCACTTCGAGCCCAGCGGCGGGCTTGCCGTCTACCAGGAAACGGAACGTAGAAGGCTCGCCAGCAATCAGATCGGCCGGGTGCGTCACCGGCTCCAGTTCCAGGCCAGCACCGGAAAGACGGATATCGCTGGGCATCCCCAGTGTCACGAACACGAAATTGCGGTTGCTGGTAAGCGTCAGCTTCACATCGGTCGCGCCTTCCGGCGGTGCGAAGTCCGCACCGCCCGGAACTATGACTGCACCGCCGCCCGGTCCACCGGGACCGCCGGCAGCGCCCGGAGGCGGGCCCCCACGGCCACCAACACGATATTCCTGCCCCTCGAGCTTATAGCTGCCGGTCACGCCCGCGCTCTCGGTGCCGACCTGCCAGGTGCCCTGCTTCGTCAGATGCAGATCGAAAGTGCTGCGCAGCTGCCCGGTCGAGCCGTTCTTGAGCTTGGCCTCACTGCCGTCGGGACCGATGGCCTTGATCATGTTCAAGCCCATCGGGCGGTGATCGGCATTGTAGACATCGGTGGATGCGGCAACGTCGAACGTCACCCAGCCATCCTCGCCCGCCACAATGGTGGTGGAAGGCTTGATCCAGGCATTATGCGCCTGAAGCGGGGCGGCGATCAGGAATGCCGCGGCAGCGAGAAGGATCTTGCGGTTCATGGCTATCTCTCCGGTTCAGGGCTTGATCGTGGCCTTGACCGCGCCGAGTTCGGTGCGGCCACTGGCAGAGGCGGTGGCGCTCTTGCCATTCCAGGCGAAAGGCAGAGTCACCTGCTCGCGCCCGCCTTCTTCGCGGGCGGCTTCCACCACCAGCGCATAATTTCCGGGCTTCAGGGCACCGACATCGAGGCGGACTTTCTGGGCACCGGGCGCACGGGTTGCGCCGGTTACGGCATCGGCGGGCTTGGCCGAATTGCGACCGCCCTTGCGCCACCATGTGCGCAAATCGCGCAGCCATTTGGTGCCAGCATTCTCGCGATTATCGTAATCGTACCACACCGCCAGCGTGCGGATATTAGGCTGCCCCGCCTGCTCCAGCCAGATCGCCACATAGGGCCGGTGATATTCGGCCACCTTGAGCTGCGGGATGGTGACGGTCAGTTCGACCGTACCGGCGGCAGCGGGGGCGGAAAGTCCCGCGGCGGCAGCGCCGGTCAAGAGAACGCGATAGGCAATGGGGGACATGTCTCTCACCTGTGTACGAAAAGGAGCATGAGGATCAGCGGCAACAGCAGGCCGAAGCCCACGACCGGCCAGGTCGAAGGGCGGGTTCGTGCATGGAGCTGCAGCAGGATGAGACCGGTGATGGAAAAGACCATGCACGCGGCCGCGAAGACGTCGATGAACCACGACCATGCAAGGCCGGCGTGCCGGCCCTTGTGAAGGTCGTTGAAATAGGAAATCCAGCCGTGATCGACCGTCTCGTAACGGGCCTCTCCCGTTTTGCGATCGATAGTCAGCGTCGCATCCCCGCCCGGGCGCGGCATGGGGATGAACACTTCATATTCCGACCATTCGGCAATCGTGTCGGTCAGCGAAATATCCAGCTTCTGCTCCAGCCAGTGGCGCGCGCTGGGCGGCAGGGGCTGCTTGGTCCCTTCTTCCACCGGGCGCTGCAGGGCCTCGAGCGGAGCGGCATCCAGAGTGAGCGTCTGCTCGCGCGTCACCGGCTCACCCGCAATATCGCCCGCATGGTTGAGCGTGATCCCGGTAATGGCGAACAGCAGCATGCCCGCCAGGCACAGGCCCGAGCTGATCCAGTGCCAGCGATGCACCTGACGCAGCCAGAAACCGCGACTGCGGCTGGCAGCAAGCATCTGGCTGGACGAATCGGAATCGGCGCGGGTCACCGGTCCGAGTTATCGCTATCGCAAATCACTCGCAAGAATAATCGCCTCACTGGCAGCGATCGGAGCCCCTCCCGCCAGATACTGAGTGCAGACATCGGCCGCGGATCGCCTCGTTCAGGAATGGAGGCACAATTCTGAAGGGGTGTTACAGCTGTTACACTGCCCTTTGCGGCGAAATATTGCCTCCTCCTAGCCGACAATCCCTAGCTGGATGGGGACGGAAGACGCTGTCAAAGAGCGACGTCGGATTTGGCAGATCGAGCGCCTGTAGGAAAGCGGATTGGTGAGGGACGGGACGCGGGCTGCAGATCAGACTCCACCCGTTCCCTCCCACAGCACTTCAAGCGCCGCGCCAGAGTATGCGAGCTGCCGATAGCGATGGCCTGCCTGCCCGGCATTGTGCCTGCGATCCGGTCAAGCATTCGCGCGATATGGCTGCCGAACCAGGCGGTGATTGTCCACGAACTCACCCTGATCGCGCAGGATCAGCGACAGGCGGCCCGTGGTGCCCGAACTGTGAGTGACGAACAGCGAAAATTCGGCCTCCAGCCAATCGAGCCAGGCATCCACCGTGGGGAAATCCGCACCGGGCGGCAGCGCGATATCGGCGGCGATCTGATGGTTCATCCAGCGGGTCATCCGCGCGAAATCGTGCCCTGTCAGCCAGGCCGGATCATAGGCCTTGAAGAAGGAATGCGGAAAGAACAGCCTCGGCGCCTCATTCAGCCCCTGAACATCAGCCATTGCACGGAGCGCCGGAAGAACGGGAAGCATCTAGGAGAGGCGATATGCCAAGGCCTGTTGCTGCAGCCCTTCGGCCTCACGCGGATCGATCGCGCTGGCCGACGCACCATCATCCCCGAACCACGCCACCGGATCGTCAGCGAACTGCATCCCTTGCCCCTCCCTGTGTTCTCACGAGGCAGGTTCTAAGGCAGGTTCCGCGCGCCAAGTGCCGGGATGGAGCCGTTTTGGAGGGATAAGGCCGGAGTTGGTTGGGAGCGAAGTGCTTTGGAGGAAAGCTCAGCGTTGGCTCTAAAGATGCGAGACAGGGGAAGGCGATGCGGGCCATTGCGGATCGATAGATCGCTTTGCCGCATTCGTTGATTTAGTGCACTGTCACCGTAACTTCCAACGCGGTCAGATCACCAGAGCCAAGTGAGGCGGTCAGCAGTATCTAAATCTCATCCCGGACACCGTTCAACAAGAACTCACCGAAGTCCTCCGCGATCTCTTCATAGCTCTGGCGCTCTGCAGGCAAGCCCGTCTGATAAACGATGACAGGGCCGTCCGTATCGTAGCTCTGCTTGACGCAATAATAATCGCCATCCCCGGTGCTCCCAATAACAATCAAATCATTTGGGAGATTATTTTCTCGGCGCTCGTTCAAGGTCAGCCACACACCGTTTGGCACCGAAGACTCATCAAAATCCCCGTTGATGACACCGTAAATCTCAAACGCGCCCAGATTACCTGCACCAAGCTTTTTTACAAATTCACGATAGGTCGGCGGCAACTGGCCGCCCAATGCTCGCTCTGCTGACGAAATAAGCGCGGAGTCACGCGGACCGGCAAAAAAGCCGCGATCCGCATTTGCCGCGATGAGCCGAAGTGCCTCATGAACATCAGCCATACCCATATAGCGTTCTCCTATTGCCTGAAATCGCCAGCGCGTGTTTGCCAGTAACTGCTGCGCCATGACTTGAACGCGCTCCGATCAATCCCCGAGGGAATGGTATTCGGATTGATATGAAGCGTACTCGAATACTGCTGGTGGAAGGTCTGCGTCACTTCTGCAAGTGGACCGTCGTTAGTTTGCAGCATGTGATGGAGGTTGATCGACTTTCCATCGGGACCGATTGGAGCCAACCCACTCTCCATCCGCTGCAAATTGGATCGGCCCAAAGCATCAACCGCACCAGGATCGATAAGGTCAGATCGCTGATAAACGCGCGATCCGTTGACCTCGGCCCGCGCCCATAGCGATGTAGAGCCTGCGGCTCCCCTCTCCGCGGCAATATCATAAGCTCGCGCCTCAAATCTTAGTGGACCTTTCAGCTTACCGGGGCCGACGAGGAGAACAACTTCCCCTCCGACATTACCCAGACTCGTAGATATCTCCCTGCCGGACATGTTCGAAACTGTCGAGTATGCTCGTGCTGCCTGAACACTGGCAGGCGTATTCTCCGCGACCAGCGCTCTGTCGATCGCAAGCGCAGCACCATCGATCATTCCTGTGAAAGAATCAATCGGATGAGCGAGTGCAGATGGAAGACTCCCTACGCCCCTCGCGATTGTCGAAATTCCAGAAACGGAAAAATCATTAAAATACAGGTACGGCCTTAAACTATTCTCCAGCCACGAACTTTCAATTTTTGAATCTATATAATCTCTTGATAAATTATAAGATTCATCCAATTTATTAACAAACCCAACAACATTTCCAGTTATAGAATCGAGATCAAACTGAATTTTATTTAATTTATTATTTATTTCATTAATTGCCGCTATTCCTATATTATTTACAATATTCCCCGCTTCACTTTTTACAACCTCATAAGCCTCAACAAAGTTTTCGATAATTGATGAACTTTTACTAAATTGGCTGTAAGCCGCTCCCGCCTCCTTCATTTGCCAATATTTAATCCAATCCTCTGCAACCCCAGAGTATTTTGGATCATTACTTACACTCTTCCAGATATTCTGGGCCTCCCTGGCTTTTTCCGCAGTGACTGGACCATTCCACACCTCAACTTCGCCTTCTGGAAGGGGCGGCGGCCAGTCTGCAACACGACCAAGCCCGTGAACTCCGTGAGGATCTCCGTCGGTTCCTATCGCAGCCAAGCGTGCTCGCGCCGTTGGGGGGCGCTGATTCACCTGATCCTGTGGTTTTTGCAGTATTTCGCTGGTCAGAACCTTCATCAAAAGAGACGCAACAAGGTCCGGAACTCCGATCAAAATGTTGTCGCCAAAGCTGGTGCCCTCAATCGCACTTCGCGTTACCGCATTTGCAAGCAGGGATGCTGATGACGAAAGTGCGAGATTTCCGAGTGAATTCGCTCCGGCTTTTATGCCCAGGAACCCTTTGTCGCTGGCCAAGCTGTGGCCAAGTGCCGCGCCACTTGCGGCCGCGGCGCCAGCCGCCGCCAAACCACTCCAACTGAAGCTCGACTGTAATCAGATGCGATTGCGATGCCTTGTGAGACGGCACTGCTCGTAATTCCGGAGAGGCCAGCCCTTACAACCCCACTTCCAACCTTCCCTAGCGCGCCACCAACCAGTTCACCGGCCGAGTTCGTGGCACCGAACAAACCTCCATCCCCAAGAATGCCTCCAGGAGCGAGAGCTCCCCCCACGCCACCACCGATCGCCGCAAGCGCAACGCCTTTCCAACTGAATTTTTCCTGGATGCCGGTCGCGACACCGACACCTTGGCTCACAATGGAGCCGATCGCGGCCGAGCCAGCTCCAATTGCGATAGCTCCCAAGCCACCGACGGCGCCAGCAATGCCGCCCGTAGCAACCGTTCCGCCGAGAACCGCTGTGCCAAGCACCGTCGACAGGCCGGATGCAAAGCTCGTAGTACTGGCAGCGGCAACAGCGGCCCCCGCCGTCACCACTGTCACCGCGATAGCCACCACGGCCAGCAGGACCATGCCGAGCACGCCGCACTTGTTCTTCTTCGCCTGTGCGGGCGCGGGGGAGGCGGCGGTGGGGGAGATGTCGCCCAGTGCCTTACCCGGATCGTAGGCCTTGAAGGTGCCAGCATTGTTGTGGCTGCGCACCACATTGGCGGGAATGACCAGCGTCTGACCAGCAGTCAGTTGCTGGCCGGCAGTGAGGCCGTTCGCTTCCGCAATGCTGTACCACAGCGATGCGTCGCCCCAGACGGAGGCGGCGATGGACTGTAGCGTTTCCCCGTCCTGCACCGTGTAGCTGGAGCGCGTGCTGCTCGATTGCTGGTAGCTGTTGATCGCGTCGTAGTGCTGGTTGAAGTCCGTATAGGCCGTGGACGCAGTCGAGCCGTTCATGAACGGGCCGGGGCTGGTCGGCTGCACGGTGGAGCGCCGCTCGACGCTGGTCTGATAGTCGACGTTCAGCGTCCCGTCGTTCGAGATCTCGCCCAGTTGGCGGCCGTCGAAGCGATAGTAAATCTGGCGCGGATTCCCGCGACTGTAGTTAACCTCATCCTCCTCGCGGCTCAGAATCTGGTTGTTCTCGTCATGCTTGATAATCACCGATCGCGAACGCCCGTCGGTGATGTCCACCTGGCGCGTGTAGCCCCATGAATCGATCTGGTAATTGTTGTAGTAGGTCGTCGACTGGCTCTTGTCCGGCTTGTAGATCGACTGGGAAAGCGTCGCCTTCTCATAAAGATCGTAGCGGTACTGGAGCAGCGTGTCGGCGGCCTGGCTGTTATTGTTGTCCTTGTAGTTTATCGTATCGATCTTGCCGACCTGGCCGAGCGCGTAATTCCCATCGTAGTCGAGATAGGTATAGGTCGCGTCGGCCCGGATCGTGTTGCTACCTACCAGCGTGTAAGTCCGCTCGAAAGAGACCTGGCCCTTGTCATTATAGGTAACGGTCTTGTCGAAATTGGTCTGTGTCGTACTTCCGACTCTGAAGTCCTTCTGCGTCACCACGCGACCCATGCCGTCATAGGTGAAGGTGGAGCGCAGGGTTACGGTAGTGCCGCCGTCGAGCGATTCCTTGCGGTTCTGAAGCCGGCCGGCAGCATCATATTCATAGATCTCCCGCACTTCCTGATCGACCGGATTGGGATCGTATATCGTCTTGGTGATCGTTGCCGCAACACGCTGGCCGGCCTTGTCATAGACAATGGCCTTTCCGCCCGTACCGCGCACAATCGCGCTGCCCGAAAGCTCGCCATCTGCCAGAACCATCCGGTTTCCAGCATCATAGAGGTTGTATTTGGTGACCGTCGTCTGCGTGCCGGGATTGCCATATTGGTCGAGCGGAGAATAGGTGCTCGCCGTCGACATGACATTGCCATTGGCATCATAGCCGAACACCAGCTTCGCATAGGGAATGTCCGGCCCACCCTGATCTTCGAACTGGGCGATGCGGCCGAGCTTGTCATAGATGACAGTAGCTTGCTTGAGATATTCCCACTGGCTGCTCTGCCAATTGTAGGACTTTACCGATTCATAGCGGCGGCGGCCCGCCTCATCATATTTGTAGAGCGTTTCCGGTGCATTCCCGATCTGTCCGCGGACCAAGCCGGTATTATAGTAGGAATAGTTGATCTCCGCCGCGCCCGCGATGGAATTGTATGTCTTCGTCATCCAGCCAGCGAGGTTGTAGCTGAAATTGTGCAACCTGCCGTCCAGATCGGTCCGCGTGATGAGGCGCCCGTAGGAATCCGTCTTTTCGACAACGGTGAGCACACCCGTGGTCAGCGTGTTCCGGTAGATGGTTTGCTTTACCCACCCGCCCGTATCCGTCAGCCCGGTGCCCGCAGCCTCAAGGCTCGCATCCCAGCTATACGTGGTCTCGGTGATGTCCCCACCATAGGCGCGGCTGTTCACGATGCGGCCCTGAATATCGAAGGTCGATATTTCAGTATTGCCATCGAGATAGTTCGTGGTGCCTGCCGAAGCGGTGCTCATCACGCTGTTGCCATGTTCCACCAGCTGACCCAACTCGTCATAGGCATAGCTGTCGTAGAAATAGGTTCCGGCGGACGTGCCCGGTCTGGTGGCGCTGACAATCCTTCCAAGCTTGTCGAAGGTCTGCTCGGTGGTGCGCCAGACATCTGACGCGGGTGTCGAACCGTCACCGCTCAGCAGCACCCGTGTGTTGCGGGCATTGCCAAGAATGTCGTAAGCGGTTTCCGATACGCCGCCATCCGCGGTCGTCTGCCGCACCACCAGCGCCTCGCTTCCCCCATAGCCAGTGCCGGCCAGCAAGGTCAGTCTGGTAAGATTGCCGGTGTTGGCATCCTTCGATTTACCGTTGGTACCCGTTCCCCCGGTTGCGTAGGTGCCGTTGGAGTCCCGCATGGCCACGAGACGGCCGGAGGCATCGTAATAGAAGTCCTCTGAAGGCTTGACGTAGCGAGTGGTTCCATTCTCCATGGTGATTGAAACAGTAGGGCTCTCCACCCGGATGCGACGGCCCATCGTGTTGTAAGTATAGGTAATTGTCGCACCAGCGGCGTCAGTCTCGCTCGCGACTTCACCGAATGCTGTATAGGTCCGCCCGGTGGTGAGGGTGACGGTCGTATCATCCGCAAGCTGGCGCCCTTCCTCGACTACAGAGGTTGCCATATTGCGCTTGTCATAGACCGTGTAGGTGCCGTTGACGTCGGACTGCCCGACCATCGAAAACGCCTGGGCGAGTGTCTTGCCGCTGATGTTCGCGCCGGCGCCAGTGATCAAAAGGGTCTGGTTGCCGTTCTTGTCGTATCCGAAATACTTCCAGAGCCCATCGCCCGAAGTGGACTTCCACACCCGACCAGCAAGATCGTAGGCATTTTCCTGCTGCGTGACACCGTTGATCTTGATCTTCGTCACATCACCAAAGGCATTATATTCGATCGTCGTGGAATCCGCCCCATTTGCGGTGGTCTGGAATTGCCAACTCGCTCCAGAATTAGTGGATTTGTAGAATCCCTGACCCAAATTGCGGCCGAGCGCATCATAGCGATATCCTATGCCTTCCAGCGAGGTACTGGGAGTGCCGTTGACTGCCATGACGGTGCGGGAATAATATTCCAGTACGAGCCGCCCTGCCTGATCGTAGCGATAGGATCGGGTCTTCCCCTCTGCATCGACCATCGAAGACAGGCGTCCGCCAGCGTCATAAGCATAGGTCGTGATCCGGGCGGAGGCATCTGCATTGCCAGCTTGAACCGTTCGAGTAAGATTGCCTAGCCCGTTATAATAATAATTCACATGTGGAGTGACATTCGTCCCTACATGCGATGAGTAGACCGGTTGCACTTCTTGCGTGAGCCTGCCCGCTGAATCGTAAGTGTAATATAGGCTCTCATCTCCAATATAACCCTGGCTATGATCATCAATCGCTTCATTCTTCTGAACGACTTGTCCCAAGCCATTATAAACATAGGTGACGGTGGAATCGACCTTTCTGGTTCCACCATTTCCATTATGGACCACGACATCGGAGCGGCTCTCACTTATCCGATTTCCAACCTTATCATAAGTATAGGTAGTCAACCGGTCCTTGTTATTGGTCGAAACTGAAGGTGGTCCGGAAGTGCCCGGTGTTCCGGTAAAGCGTGTTAAGTAACGCCTCTCAGTGAGAACATTGCCATCTGAACTATATGTCCAGGCACAAAGATAACCTTCCTGATCGAGTTGCGCGGTCTTGCGCGAAAGCTTGTCGTAATAGGAGAAAGTGGAATTGCCGTTGGGATCGGTGACTTTCACCACATTACCCAGATAATCGTACTGATAGGCAGTCAGGAGCGACGTCGTCGTAGTGTTAGTCCACGCCGAACCGGTCCACGTTCCCGTCTTATAGCTGGAAGGCAGCACCACAGTGCTTGTCACCATCTGGTTGCGGTCATCGTAGGTAAAGCTGGTCTCGCGCTTGTTGCCCGACGGTGCCGCAGGAGCTGTGGACACGCCACCACCGCCAGCAGGAACTGCCACGACGCCCTCGTAAACCTTGATGTTGGTAACGTTGCCGTTCGCGTCGTAAGCATAGGCAGTATAGGTGCCAAGCGCATTGATCTCCACCGTTTTGCGGTTCAGAGCATCATAAAAAAACACCGTTCGCGAACCGGCTGCATCGACGATCTTGGTGACATTGCCGTTGGAATCATACACAATCGTCTCAGTGGGCGAGCCGGACACAGTCGAAACGCTATTAGAACTGGCATTAATGGTAAGCCCACTTACCGAAGGCGTGGCCGTCGTAAGCAACCGGTTGAGTTTGTCGTAGGTGTAAAAGGTGATGCGCTGCTCTGCGAGACCGTCAGCCTCCTTCAACTGCGTGAGATTGCCGCGCCGATCATAGACGTAGCTCGTCTTGATCACGCCAATGGCGTTTCCTGCGGAATCGTAAGACTGAACAGATAGTGTTTCGGACTTCAGCAGCCCGTTCTTGTAATATTGGTAAGTAGTCGTTCCGCCTGCACTCTTCGCCTTGCTGCTGGACTTGGCCGTTACCGACTCCTGTCGGCCGAACGCGTCGTAGCCGTAGCTTTCGTACCACCCCTCGGCATCGGTCGTCTTCTTAAGGCTACCACGGCGATCATATTCGAACAGCGTCTCATTGTAAGTCGATCCACCTACTGCCCCCGGATAACGGCGGAAGGAGACGAGCTGATCGAAGGCATCATAGGAATAAGTCTCCGCGTAACCCTCTGCGTCTACTTTTGTTGCGACACGGCCTAGCCGGTCATAGATATAAGTGACACCGGAATAGGGACCAAAGTCGCCTCCGTCCTGCTCTGCAGCTTCCAGCGCCTGAGCGTCCGCCAAGGCTTGATCCGCAGCCGCCTGTGCGGTGTTGTACTGCGTCTGCAGGCCCGAGACATTATAGGCGGCATTGACCTGGTTTGTGCCCCAGCTGTCCAGCCCCTGCCCATTATTCACTCGGCTAATATTGGTTTCGACCTTGCTTATATCGGAATCGATTCCAATCAGTTGCGGCCCATAGACCAGCAACCGATCAAGCCAGTTAGCTGCGTCATATTGTGCCTGAACTGTGGCTCGCTGAGCCTGCAAGGCGGCCAGCTCGGTCTGCAGGAAGGGAAGCGGATTGGCGAGCGTCCCGGCCAGGGCAGCCTGCTCTGCCGCAAGTGCCGCCGCTGCTGTGTCCGCCGTCGTCTGAAGTTGCGCGGCATAGGCATAGGCCGCGATGACAGTCGGACTAGGGCCGGAATACGTGGCGTCAGGATCTCCCGTCGGATTTACGTCGAGCAGCGGCGCTCCTGTAAACACCGTGGCGTAACGACGAACATCGATTGCTTCGCTGAAGCGGTTATATATCGTCCTGACAACGTAGTTTTCAGGATCTCGAACGGTAACTAGGCGGCTCAATCGGTCATAGTAATTATAGGTAGATTTGCCTCTGGGGTCGGTGACCTTCACGACATTACCGAACGCGTCGTAGACATAGGCTGTGACGCCGTTGAGGGCGTTGGTGGAGGTCAGGACCTGCCCCAGGCGGTCGTAGGTGAAGGTAGTGGTATTGCCATTGGCATCGGTCACGCCGGTGCGGTTGCCAAGGCCGTCATAGGCATAGGTGACCGTGGCCGCCTCAGCTGCGCCATAGGCGGAGGTCTGGGTCAGGATACGACCAGCGCCGTCATAGGTATAATGGGTGGCGGCGGCATCGGCGGTGCCATAGGCCTCGGTCACATCGGTGAGCTGGCCCAACGCATTGTAGCTGTTGCGGGTGACGATGCCTTCGCCATCGGTACTGGCAAGCACACGCCCGGCATTGTCATAGGTCTGGCTGACAGTAATCGCCGTGCTGGTGGGCGTGCCCACAAGCAGCGCGGCAAGCTGGGCGATGGTGGTCGTGTCGCTTACTGCAACCCCGCTGCCGCCATAGCGGGTGGTCGAGAGCACCCGGCCTTCGGCATCATAGGCATAGCCGGTGACGTAGTTTTCCGCGTCCACGCTGAAGACGACTTCTCCGCGCGCATTGTACCAGCTGCGGGTGACGCGGTTCTTCGTGTCGCTTGCCTGCGCGCTATTGGCCGCCCAGCTGTCCAGCGCCGCCAGAGTGATAGTGGAGGAGTAGAGATTGTCATAGGCGACCGCCTTGGTCACCCGGCCGGACGTGTCGTATTTGAACGCCGCCACGGCGCCTTCGGCATCGATCGTATAGGCCGCACGCCCAGCAGCATCGTAGACGATCCAGCTGGTTCGGTCGGCTGCGTTGGTGACGATGGCAGCCTTCACCGCATCATAGGTAAAGTCCGTCAGCGCCACTTCGGTCGCATAGGCGGTGGTCTTCACCAACCGCCCCGCATCGTCATAGCTGTAGCCCGTGATGCCCCCGCGCGCATTCACGCTGAAGCGGAGCAGGCCCTGTCCATCATAGACGGAATAAGCCGTCCGATCGACGGTCGAATAGCCGGCCACGGCCGCCCGCAGCGTGGCGAAGCTGCCCGATGCGCGATCCGCCGTGTTTGTCGGCATCGCATAATAGGTGGTCTGGAGTTCCAGCCCCGCGCCGTCACGGATCGTCTCCGACAGGAAGCCTTCCCCGTCCAGCGTACCGATCTGCTGGCCCGCCTTGTTGTAGAACACCCGGCTGACCGCATCCTTCGCATGGGCGGCGGGCAGCTGGAGCGTCGTCGGAGGGGCAGCCCTGAACGCCGTCAGCTGGGCCGGGGTCAACTTCGTGTAGAAGGCCGTGGTCTTCGCCAGCTTGCCTTCGCTGTCATATTCGTAAGTGGCCGTGCCCCCCAGATTGTCGATCGACTGGATCGCCCGCCCGGCATCGTCATAGATCGTCCAGCTCCAGACATCGGCCGCGTTCGCGGTCGGCCGCAAGGTCGAGAACTCCGCACTCGACGCCGGATTACCCATCGCCGTGAGCGCCGGGCCGGAAAGCGCCGCGGAATAGGCCACGGTGGCGGCCACGCGGCCCGCCGCGTCATAGAGATATTCCGTAACTTCGCCGAGGTGGTTGGCCTCGGCCACCTTGCGACCGGCCTTGTCGCAATAGACATAGCTCTTGCGGCCCGTGGCGTCGGTCACCACCCGCAGGCGGCCGGACGCATCATATTCATAGGTTGCCGTCCCGGCAGTGGTGCTCGCACCGCTCTCGGTCACGCTGACCAGTTCGCCCGTCTTGTTATAGACCGAGATCGAGCTGAACCCCGCCGCATTGGTGACCGTGGTCGTGGTCGTCGCATCGGCGAAGACGATCATGGTCGTCCCGCCATTCCTGTCGCTCGAGGAATAGAGCCGCCCCATCCCGTCATAGAGGAAGGTCTCGTGGTTCTCGCCCTCGCGCCAGCTCTCGATCAGCTGGCCGGCCTGGTCATAGACGTAGTGACCGGTGGTGACACCTTCGCTCGCGAGCGGATTGCCCGAGGCATCGGCAATACCAAAAGACTTCGCCAGCACCACATTGCCGCGCGCATCATAGCTGTTCTCGGTGATCCGCACCGAGCTCTTGTCCGCGATCCCTGCGACCCAGGCTTCCGCCGTCGCCAGGCCGATCGCCGCCGCCCCCGGCGGGGTCATGCGGTTTTCCGCATATTGGATCGTGCGGGCAAGCTGCCCGGCGGCGGTATAACGATATTCGGTGACCTGCCCCGCCGCGTTCACCGCAAAGCGCAGGTGCCCCTCGGCATCATAGACATATTGGGCATAATGGGCCGTGCTCGCCCCGTCGCGATCCGCGCCTGAGGTCAGTTCGGTGATCAGCCGGTTCTGCGCATCATAGCTGCGAGTGACTGTGTGGCCGGTCGAATCGGTGATGAGCGTGGCATTGCCGCTGCCGTCATAATCGTAAGACGTGACCTTGCCCGCCCCGTCAGTCACACTGTCGAGATTGCCGTCGGCATCATAGGCGAACTGCACCGTCTGCGCCGTTGCCCCGCTGGCGGCCGGCGGCGCGGTGATCTTCGTCAGTCGGCCCGAGCCATCGTAATCGAGCCGGGTGACCTGCCCATCCGGTCCGGTGACGCTGGTATAGCCACTGCCATAGGTCAGCGTCGTCACCCGCGTTACGCCCGAGGCCACTGTCTGGGTCAGCGTCTGGACGCGGTCCGACCCGTCATAGGCGATCTGCAGCAGCGAACCGTCGGTCTGCGCGATCGAGGCAATGCGGTTGCTGGTGCCGTGATAGCTATAGGTGACGACATAGACATTGGCGTCGCTCACCGCATTATCGTCCGGCGTCAGATCGGTGGTGACCGTCTGCAGCCGGCCCTGCCCGTCATAGCCATAGCGCACGCGAGTGAGGGTCTTGGCGGCGGAAGTGGCAAGATCGGTATAGCCGGTCGTCACCTCGGTTATCGCATTGCCGCTCCACACATATTGGGTCCAGGCCCCATCGGCCGTGGTCACTCTGTCGAGCTTGTCGGCATTGTAGCTGAAGGTGAGTGTATTGCCGTCCGCATCGGCAGCGGCGGCGATCCGCCAATTACCAGTGCCATACGCAGCGTAGGTCTCGGTCGCCTGCGTATCGCCGTCGCGCCAGGTCCACACATCCGAGGCCCAGGTCAGCGTATCGAAGGCGCCCGAACCGTCCTTCGTCACATAGGCCGAACGCGCCGCATCCCAGGCATAGACCACCACCGAGCCATCCGCCCCCAGCCGGCTGACAGTGGAGCCCGCGCTGTCCTGAGTGCCGGTAAGGCCGAAGACCCGCCGCGTGGTGCTCTGCTGCCACTGGTCGCCATTGTCGCCGTCAGCGGCATCCGCCAGGCTGTTATAGGTCCGCGCAATCGCAACATCCGGCCCCAGCCCCACCAGGAACTCGTCCTGATGGCTGACCAGCAGATTGCCGCTCGCCGCGTTGACCGAGACACTCTCGCCCCCGCGCCCCAGCAGCGAAGAGCCAAGCTGACCTGCTCCCCCCAGAAGATTGCCCGAACCCCGCGTAAAACCCGCACCAAGCCCAGTGAATATCGCAACCATCGAATCCCTCGCCGGCAAAAAGCCTGTCCCTGCGCGAGGCGCACGCCGCCACGCTCAGAAAGCCAATCCAACGACAATCAGAAGTGTTTAGAAAAAAAATGCGCCCGGGAACCGAGACGCACAATCTCTTGAGTTTGGATGCAAATCGAACACTAGACAGTTGACTAATATCCGCTGAAACCACATCCTCTCTCCATCGGTCGCAGCGCCCCGCTGAATGAAGTGCCCGGCGCGGATAGCGGCTCAACAAGGGGAAGCGAGATGAAGCCCGTGCTGATCCGCGCGGCACTGCTGGCCAGTGCCTGTCTGTCCTTTCCGGCCATGGCGCAGGAAGGCGACCCACCCGCCACCCCGCCTCAGACGGCAGACAAGGCGACCGATGAGGTCAACACCATCATCGTAACCGGCACCCGCGTTGCGCGATCCGAACTCGATTTTGCCAATCCGGTGGCAACGATCTCAGCGGAATCCATTGTCGAATCCGGGCGAACCAACCTCGCCGATCTGCTGGTGCAAAGCCCGGCCCTGCTCGGCTCCGTTACCGGAGACCTTACCGGAGGCTCCAATCCCGATTTCGGCGAATCCGGGCTCGACCTGCTCAACCTGCGCAATCTGGGCACGGACAGGACACTGGTTCTAGTGGACGGGCGGCGCCATGTGGCCGCCGTATCCGGATCGGCGGCGGTGGACATCAACGCCATCCCGACGGATCTTGTCGAGGCAGTGGACGTCCTCACTGGCGGCGCATCGGCCATCTATGGCGCGGACGGCGTTTCGGGCGTGGTCAATTTCCGGCTCAAGCACGATTTCGAGGGCATCACCGCACGAGGCCAGATCGGCACATCGAAATATGGCGACGGGGACAATGTCTTCGGCGCACTCACCTTCGGGCAGAATTTCTCCGAAGGGCGCGGCAATATCGCCGTCGCCTATGAATACAGCCGGGACGAGCGTGTTTCGGACCAGGCGCGGCCATTCCTGCGCAATCCGGTGGCGGGCGGGCTGTTCCGCAATCAGGCGGACATTCCCGACGATCCCAACGTGCCCGATCTGATCTACTACAATGACGTGCGCTATGCCGATAGCGCCACCATGGGCGCGGTCGACGTCGACTTCGATTATGCCGCCGATTACGAAGGGAACGGCAAGCTCTACGATCGAGGCCTCGTGCTGGAGGAATCCGGCGGCTACGCGCAGGGCGGGTCAAGCACGCCGATCGACGGCTATCAGGGCGATCTCTTCCCGGGGATCGAGCGGCATCTGGTCAACGCGCTGGCACAATATGAATTCAGCGATGCGCTGACCCTGTTCGCGGAAGGCAAATACGCCCGCACGCGTTCGGAAACGCTCGCCCAGCCGACCTTTGATTTCTATCTGTTCGTCACTCCGGAAAACCCTTTCATGCCGCAATCGATCCGCGATGCGATCGTGCCCGGCGCGGCGGCCGAATGGTTCGAGGATCCCGACACACCAGACGGCGTGCTGGTGACGCGCGACAATTACGACCTGGGCATCAACACCGAAGAGGTGACGCGCGAGACCTGGCGCGCCGTGCTGGGCGCCAAGGGCCGGATCAGCCCCCATGCGACCTATGAAATCTCCTATGTCAATGGCGAGACCAGCAGCCGCATCCTCTCGCGCGGGAACCGGCTGGAGGCCCAATGGCTGGCCGCGATCGACGCAGTGGAAGATCCGGTCACTCACAAGACGGTGTGCCGATCCAGCCTTGATCCCGATGCGCCGCCCGAACTGGCGGGCTGCGTGCCCTACAACATCTTCGGCTATGGGGTGCGCGATCAGGCCGCGGTGGACTTCGTCACGACCGACAGCCTGAGCCACTCCAAGGTGACGCAGCATGTCGTCTCCGGCTCGATCTCGGGCGATACGGGTGCCTTCTTCAACCTGCCCGGCGGGCCGGTGGGCTTCGCTTTCGGCGCGGAATATCGAAAGGAAAGCAGCAGCTTCACCCCCGATCCGCTGATTGCCGAAGGGCTGACCTGGCAAGGCGCGGTGCAGGCGGAAAGCGGCAGTTTCGACGTCAAGGAACTGTTCGGCGAAATCAACCTGCCGCTGCTGGAACGCAAGCCCCTGGCGCATCTGCTCTCGCTTGGCTCGGCATTCCGCTATTCCGATTACAGCACCATCGGCAGCACCACGACCTGGAAGGTCGACGGCGTCTATGCGCCGATACCCGACATTTCCTTCCGCGCGACCTATTCGCAGGCAGTGCGTGCGCCGAATATCGGGGAGCTGTTCGGCCCGGCCAGCACGGCTTTCAACTTCATCGTCGACCCGTGCGACACGCAGGAAACCAACAATGGCACCAGCTATCGCGCGGCCAATTGCGCGGCCTTGCTGAACGGGCTTGGCGTCGATCCCGATAGCTTCAGCCCGTCGAGCACGCCGCAGGCCAGCCTCTATACGGAAGGGACCGCCAGCGGAAATCCCAACCTGCAGGAAGAAACCGCCAAGACCTGGACCGCCGGCGTCGTGCTGCGCCCAACTTTCCTGCCGGGCTTCAGCCTTTCGGCCGACTGGTACGACATCAAGATCGAGAATGCGATCAACACGCCCGAGGCGCAGGATTTGGCGCAGTTGTGCGTCGACCAGCCCACCATCGACAACCAGTTCTGCGGCGGGATCACGCGCGATCCGGATACGGGCTATATCGTGGGCTTCACCGTGAAACCGGCCAATGTCGCGCAGTTCCGCACGGCCGGCCTCGATCTGGCATTGCGCTATCGCGTGCCCACCAAGGCTTTGGGGACCATCGACCTGTCGCTCACCGGCAATTACCTTGACCGGCTGGAATTCGTCTCCAGCCCCGGGGCGACGGTGGATTCCGACAAGGGCGAAATCTACGCCCCCGAATATTCCGCTACTTTCGACCTTACCTGGACGCTGGACCCGGTGACGATCAATTATGGCATCAACTGGTTCAGCAAGACTGATCGCTTCACCTCCGAAGTGCTGGCGGGCGATCCGGACTATGCCGATCCCAGCTATTTCAAGATCAAGGCGAAGTGGGAGCATGACATTCAGATCAGCTACAATTTCGACGATCGTGTGGACGTCTATGCCGGGATGCAAAACATCTTCGATGCCAAGCCGGACTTCGAATACAGCTCCTATCCTGTCTCGGGCATGGGCCGGTATCTCTATGCCGGGGTGACGGTGACGCTCGGGCCGGTGTTCTAGGCGTGCCGCTGGGAACAATGGCGATGAAGCGTGTGATCCTTGCTGGGCTCGCGGTGGCGATGGCGGGGCTGGCTGGGTTCGCCGGTCCGCTGTCCGCCGCCGAAACCCCGCCGGTTAGCCTGGACGATTTTTACCGCCTGGCCAATGTGGGCGGCCCCGATTTCTCGCCTGACAGCAGCCGGATCGTTTATTCGGTGTCTAAGGGCGACGAGGCGCGGGACGAGGAAACGAGCGATCTGTGGGTCACGCCCTGGGAAGGCGGCAAGCCCGAACCGCTCACGAAAACGCCTGAAGCCAGCGAATGGCAGCCCAGCTTCGGGCCCGACGGGAAGAGGATTTTCTTCCTCAGCGATGCACGCGGATCGGATGGGGAGGAAGACGTCCAGCTGTGGGCCATGCCGGCAAAGGGAGGCAAGGCGAAGCGCATCACATCCGTTCCCGGCGGCATCAGCGATTATACGCTCTCGCCCGACGGCAAACGCGCCGTGGTGGTGGCCGAACAGGGCCGCTATGTCGGCAGCAAGGCGGGCACCCAGCCACCGATCGAAGTGGACCGCTTCTTCTTCAAATATGACGGGCGCGGCTATCTGGATGACCGCAGCCAGCAGCTGTTCACGGTCGATCTGGCGAATGGGAAGACGGCAGCGATCACATCAGGCGCGCGCGATCACTGGCACCCCACATGGTCCCCCGACGGCAGGCTGATCGCCTATGTCGCGAAGGACCATGCAGACGACCGGACGCTGAATTACGAGATTTACGTCGTCCCGCCGGAAGGCGGAGAACCGCGCAAGATCAGCACTTTCGCGGGTGCCGACAATGATCCTGACTGGGGATCGGGGCCATCATGGTCCCCGGATTCCACCAAGCTCGTCTGGCTGCAGGGCGGCGAGGACAAGTGGATCTATTACGGCTCGGTCCAGCTCGCCGTGGGCGATGTGACGACCGGCGAAGTGACCCATCCGGCGTGGATCGACCGCTGGTTCTATTTCCCCCGCTGGACGCCGGACGGCAAGATCGTCTCGCTGATCGAGCAGGATCGCGACACATGGCTGGCGAAGATCGATCCGGGCAGCGGCAAGGTTGATTACCTGACGCAAGGCAGCCGCTTCGGCTATGATTTCGCGGTGGCGCCCAATGGCAATATCGCCCTGCTCGACACCACGAGCGAGCGCCCGGCGGAGCTGGTGGCGCTTGGTGCAAGCGAACGCCCCCTCACCCGGCACAATGCCTGGCTGGACGGGCGCGCGCTGGGCGAGACGCGTGACGTTTCCTTCATGAGCGGAGAGGCGGAAATCCACGGTTTCATGACCTTTCCGCCCGATTACGATCCCTCCCGGAAATACCCCGTGATCGTCGATCTGCATGGCGGGCCGGTCTATCAGCACAGCCATGAATTCGATCTCGACGCGCAGCTTTTCAATGCGGCGGGCTATGTCGTGCTGAAGATCAACCCGCGCGGATCATCGGGCCGGGGGTTCGATTTTTCCCGCGCGATCTATGCCGATTGGGGCAATCTGGACGTTCAGGATATCAGCGCCGGGATCACTTATGCCATCGATCAGGGGATTGCCGACCCAGACCGGATCGGGGTGGGTGGCTGGTCCTATGGCGGCATCCTGACCGACTACATGATCGCCAGCGACAAGCGCATAAAAGCTGGGGTTTCCGGGGCCGGAGTGGGCAATGTTCTGGCCACTTTCGGGGTCGATATGTACGCCCGCGAATATATGCTGGAAATCGGCGCTCCGTGGGAGAATTTCGAGACCTGGAAGAAGCTCGCCTACCCCTTCCTGGAGTCCGGCCGGATCACTGCGCCGACCATGTTCCAATGCGCCGAAGCTGACGATAATGTGCCCTGCGCCGGGGCGGAGCAGATGTATCTGGCGCTCAAGGCGCATGGCGTTCCCACGCGGCTGGTCGTCTATCCGGGGGAGAACCACGGCCTTTCAGTGCCGAGCTATCTCATCCACCGGATGCGTAACAATATTGCCTGGTATGACGAATGGCTGAAACAATAATTCCATCACGCGTGTGCTCAAAGGAACCGAACGCGCGTCTAACGCAGGACAAGCTGTCGCAAGGTGAGGCTGCACAGGGCCACCGCCCGCTCGCGTGAGGGGCGGCTGGGCGACAGGCACAGATCGAGCCACAAGCCGTCCATTACCGCCGAGAGAATCTCCACCGCGTCGGCCAGAGCGACCCCGCCCGGCAGGCAGGGCAGGCGCGCCAGCGCGACTTCGAGCAATTGCCGGAACTTGGCGTTGAAGGTCTCATAGACTTGGGCGAATTCGGGATTGGTCCGCCCCAGCGACCAGAAGGCGGTCCATGCGCCGAGAATTTCGGAGGTGGACCATTCTTCCGAAAACAGGATGGCGAAGAAGCGATCCATCCCGGCGAGGGGATCGTCCATCGGCGCGGCGGCCTCTTCCTCGAAGCGCTGGAGGAAGCGGTTGCAGAGGTCCTGGTAGGTTTCCAGCAGCAGATTTTCGGGACTGGCGAAATAATGCCGCAGCAGCCCGTGGGACACGCCGGCTTCCCGGCATATCTCGCGCCCGGTGGTGGCGCGGGAACCCAATCGGGCAAGGCAGGAGATCGTCGCCGCGAGCAGTTCCCTGCGGCGATCCTCCGCGTCCTGACGCGGAACGCGAGTGTTGCTCGGGCTCGAAACCATCGATCCTCGTTCCGGGATGGGCGGCGCTTGATTTTGTTATATCGCCTTAGCCTCTGGCAGCCATTCCCAGCAAGAATGACTGCCCATCAATCCCCGGCTGTGCGCCGTTCCGCCAGCCGCATCGCGTAATAGGCCGGGATAGCCGCCAGCAGCAGCACCACGCCCCACAGCACCGCTTCCCCCCCGGCGCCATAGATGGTCCAGAGCGAATAGGCCGCCGCCACCACCGCCACGCCGGGCAGCAGGGCCGAACGCGCCAGCCGCCCCTTGGCCGAAAGGCGCAGCGCGGCCAGCATGCAGGCCAGATACATGAACAGGGTGGTCGCGGTGGAAAGCAGGATCAGGAACTGGAATATCTCCGCTGCAGAGCGCTGGTAATTCAGCAATACCACCACGCTCATCAGCAGGCTGGAGACGGCCAGCGCCCGCCCCGGCGTGCCATACTTCGTCTCGCGCCCGAACCATTTGGGAAAGGCCCCGTTGCGCGCCATGGCATAGGGCAGTTCGGCCTGTACCAGAATCCAGCCATTGAGCGCGCCGATGCAGCTGATCGCCGCGAATGCCGCCACCCACAAGGCCGGCCCCGGTGCCCAGTAACGCGCCACGAAATCGCTGAAGGGCGCGCCGGAATTGGCGATCACATCCACCGGCATCAGCAGGATGATCGCCGAGCTGGTGAGGAGATAGACCAGCCCGGTCGCCGCCGTGCCCAGCATGGTGGCAAAGGGCACATTGCGTTCCGGGTCCTTAATCTTGCCGGCGGGAACGGTGGCGGATTCCAGCCCCAGCAGCGCCCATAGGGTGAGCGTCGCCGCCGCCGTAACCGCGCCGGGCGTCACGTCCCCGCTATGGAGCGGCGGCAGCGAGGCCGTGCCCATCGACAGGGCGCCCGCCGCCAGCACGATCACCAGAGCCAGCGGCACCAGCTTGATCAATGTCGTCACCAGCTGGAGCTGCCCGGCCGTGCGGATGCCGCGTATGTTGAGCAGGGTCAGCGCCCAGGTCACGCCGCAGGCCGCCAGCGGGGCCGCGCCGCTGGTGCCGTTCAGCACCGGGAAGAAGGCGCCCAGATAGCTGACGCAGGCCGTGGCGATGGCCGCATTGCCGATCCACAGCGAAATCCAGTAGCTCCACGTCACGGTGAAACCCACCAGCGGCCCGAAGGCGGCGCGCGTGTAAACATAGGGCCCGCCCTCCTGCGGCATGGCCCGCACCAGCCAGCAGAACACCGCCGCAAGGCACACACCGCCCGCAATGGTCAACAGCCAGCCGCCGATCGAACTCCACCCCAGCGGGGCGAGCGTGGCGGGCAGCAGGAAGGCGCCCGATCCGATCATATTGCCCACCACCAGCGAGACCGCCATCCAGCGCCCCAGCTTGCGTTCGCTGCGTGCCGCGCCGCTCATCTCGATTGCGCTCGCGCCGGCTTGCGGGCAGTCTTGCCGCGTCCGTCCACTTCAGGAATGCTCCGAAGATGCATGTCGCCTATCCCCTCGATGCCTGCCGGATCGCCCGGCCATGACCGAAATGCTTGCCTTCGGCGTAGTGCAGCCCTGGGACTGCGATGTGATGGGCCACTTCACCGTGCGCCGCTATGCCGCCGTGTTCGACGATGCGAGCTACCAATTGCTCTGGGCCATGAGTGGGGAGCCGCCCGTGGCGCAGGACGGCGCGCTCGGCTGGGCGGATGTGAAGCAGACCTATGAATATCACGCCGAGATGCGCCCCGGGGACCTCTATGAAATCACGGGGCGCCCGGTGCGGCTGGGCACCAGTTCGGTTACGGTGGAATATCGCATGCAGCGGCGCGGCAGCGGGGAACTGGTGGCCAGCATGACCTCCTCCCTCGTGCGCTTCGACCTCGCCGCGCGGCGGGCATCCCCTATCGAAGGAGCGATGCGCGCGCGGATCGAGGCGATGCTGGATCATTCAGCCACCTGAACCGGAAAACCCGCCCAGGAAGGCCGTGAGATTGTCCCCCAATTCGGGGCAGAGATAGCCCCCCTCCTGCACCAGCAGGGTGGGTATCGGCAGGCGCCGGGCAATCTCCGCGCCGATCCGGCCATAGCCCCCGGTCGTCACGCCCAGCCCGCCGAAGGGATCGCCTTCGAAGGCATCCAGCCCCAGCGCCACCACCAGCGCATCGGGCGCGAAATGTTCGATCCGGGCAAGCACGGTGTCGAGCGCGGCGAGGAATTCCGCATCGGCGGACCCGCGCGGCAGCGGCAGGTTCAGGTTGTAGCCCTTGCCCGGCCCCTCCCCCTCTTCCCCGGCATAGCCCCAGAAGAAGGGATAGAAGCGCCGGGGATCGCAATGGATCGAAGCGGTGAACACCGTGGGATCGGAATAGAAGATATCCTGCGTGCCATTGCCATGGTGCAGATCGACATCGAGGATCGCCACTTTCGGCCAGCGCGCCTGCATCAGCCGGGCGGCGATGGCGCAATTGTTGAGATAGCAGAAGCCCCCGGCAAGGTCCGTGCCCGCATGATGGCCCGGCGGGCGGCACAGGGCATAGGCGGCTCTCTCTCCGCCCAGCAGCGCCTCCACGCCGCTCACGGCGCTCCATGCGCTCCACAACGCGCTCTCCCATGTGCCCCCGGCAATGGGGCAGGAGGCATCGGCCATGTGGAACCCGGCCTGCGCCACCAGCGATGCGGGATAGCCCGCATGGCGGTGCGGCGGGTGGATATTGGGCGTCACCGCGGCGGCCGCATCGGGGATATGCTGCCAGCGTTCCCATGCACGTTCGAGGAAGGCGAGATAGGCCGGCGTATGGACAGCGGCGATGGGTTCCATCCCGTGCTCACTCGGCTCCACGATAGTGCAGCCGGCCCTGAGCGCCCCCGCCTTCAGCGCCGCGATCCGCTCGGGCGTTTCCGGATTGGGCTGCATCACCCCATTGACCAGGAAATGCTCCGGATAATGCTCCGCCTGCCGGGCCTCGGCGAGGAAGGCCTTCACGCGGCCATATCCAGATCGAGTTCCACCGCCAGCGTGTCGAGACTGGCGACGAGCTTCGTCATGATCTCGTCCACCTGTTCCGCGGTGACGATCATTGGCGGGCAGACGAGGAAATGGTCACCCTCGATCCCCTCGCGCGTGCGCCGGGAATAGAGGATCAGCCCCCGCTCATAGGCAAGCTCCACCAGCCGCAGATAGGCATTGGCGGCGGCGGGCAGCGGCTCCATCGTCTCCCGGTCGGCCACCAGTTCGAAGGCCAGCAGCAACCCCTTGCCGCGCACGTCGCCGATGAAGGGATAGCGCGCCATCAGCCCTTCGAGCCGGGACTTGAGCAGATCGCCCATGGCCTGCGTATTGGCCATCAGATCGAGCCGCTCGATCTCCTCCAGTACGGCCAGCCCCGCCGCGCAGGCCAGCGGGTTTCCGGCATAGGTGAAGCCATGGGCGAAGCCGCCCGCATCCAGCACCGGCTCGATCAGCCGGTCAGGCGCAATGGCCGCGCCCAGCGGGGCGTAACCTGCGCCGAAACCCTTGGCGATGGCCACGATATCGGGAACGATCCCCCAATGTTCGCAAGCGAGGAAACTGCCGGTGCGACCCGCCCCGGTCATCACCTCATCATAGATCAGCAGCACGCCATATTCATCGCAGATCTCGCGAATGCGGCGGTAATAGCTGTCGGGCGCCACCAGCGCCCCGGTCGTCGCCCCGCCCACCGGCTCCATCACGAAGGCGAGGACACTTTCGGGGCCCAGTTCCTCGATCTTCTCGCGCAGCATCTCGGCATAGCGCAGGCCGCGCTGTTCGTCGGTCAGATTGTCGCGGTCGAGATAGCAGCGCGGGGCCGGAATCTTGGGCATTTCGCGCATCAGCGGGGCGAAGGGCTCGGTCAGCGGGCCGTAGCCCGACAGGGCGAGCGCCCCCAGAGTGCAGCCGTGATAGCTGGGCATGCGCGAGATCACCCGCCAGCGCGAGCCTTCCCCGATGGCCAGCTTGTAGGCGCGGGCAAGCTTCACCGCGCTTTCCACCGCTTCCGATCCGCCCGAGACGAAGAACACCCGGTTGAGATCGCCGGGGCTCATTGCCGCAATCTTCGCCGCGAGGTCTTCCGCCGGGGCATTCTCGAAATGGAGGCGATAGCCGAAGGTCGCCTTGTCCATCTGCGCCTTCATCGCCGCCAGTACGCGCGGGTTGGAATGGCCGATGTTGGACACCATCGCGCCCGACGATCCATCGAGCCAGCGATTGCCGTGGACATCCCACAGATAGACGCCCTCCGCCCGCTCCAGCATCGGGCGGCGCAGGCGGGACTGGTAGAACAGGTGCGAGGGGCGTGTGGTCATAGGGTGACGATCCTTGGGCGCGCGGCCCGGGGAAAGGGCCGGTCGAGGCCGTAAGTGCGTTTGTCGAGCGGGGTTTCGGCAATGCGCCGGTCAAGGATCGCGCAGAAGGCTGCTTCCGCCCGGCTCAGGCGGTTGCCCCTGAGGCGCACCACGGAGACGTCCACCGCCGGGGGATCGTCATAGGGGGGCAGGCGCCACAGCAGCCCGTCCGCACAGTCGCGCGCGGCGACATGGATCGGCAGCGGCCCGATGCCCAGCCCGGCGATCACCATCCGCCGCACTTCCTCCAGATTGTTGGAAACGCCCACCGGCGGCCCGGAGAAATTGGCCCGCGCGCGCAGCACGGCCACCGGGCTCAACACGTCGTCGAGCTGGTCCGTATCGAAGGAGACGCTGCGTTCCCCCGCAAGGTCTTCCAGCGCCAGCCCCTTGCGCCCGAACAGGGGATGCTCCGGCCCGCAGAAGAAGCCGAAATGCTCGGTATAGAGATGGGTATAGTCCAGATCGCGATCGGGCCGCCCGGCAAGGCAGATGCCCAGCGGCGCGCGGCGGGCGCGGACATCCTCCACCACGTGGCGGCTGGAGCGGACGCGGATCGAAACGCCGGCAGCAGGGTGGCTGCGCTGGAACTCGGCCAGCGTCTGGTCCACCAGCGGGCTGACAACATGGGTCGCCATGGACAGAGCGACCGTGCCGGATATCTCGCCCGAAACGTCCGCCAGCAGGCCGGGCAGGCGATTGAGCGCGCCGAACATGCCCTGCGCCTCGGCATACAGCGCCTCGCCCTGGGGTGTGATTTCGAAATTGCGCGGTCCACGCTCGATCAGGCGGTGGCCCAATGTCTCCTCCAGCCGCCGCAGGGCATTGCTGACGCTGGGCTGCTTGAGGTGGAGCCGCAAAGCGGCGCCGGTGACGCTGCCTTCCTCCACGATGACCATGAAGGTGCGGACCAGATTCCAGTCCAGTCGCAGGGCAAGGTCAGTCGCGTTTCCGGTCATGATAACATTCACTCAAACTATGATTGACTGAATCACCATCGAAGCGAAGAATGACATAGGAAGAGGCGCATTGGCAAGGGAGCAGGCATGGCGCGCGAGGCTCGCAAGGTCATCATCACCTGCGCGGTGACAGGATCGATCCACACACCGACCATGAGCGAGCACCTGCCGCTCACCCCGCAGCAGATCGCGGATGCCTCGGTCGCGGCGGCAGAGGCCGGGGCGGCGATCATCCATCTGCATGCGCGCGATCCGCAAAGCGGCTTCCCCAGCGCCGATCCCGCCCATTTCGAGCCCTTCCTGAAGGACATAAAGGCCCGCAGCGATGCGGTGGTGAACATCTCCACCGGGGGCAGTTCGGTGATGTCGCTGGAAACCCGCCTCGCCCCCGCCCTCGCCGCCGAGCCGGAAATGTGCTCGCTCAACATGGGCTCGATGAATTTCGGCACCTTCCCGCTGCTCGACCGCTATTCCGACTGGAAGCACAATTGGGAGCCGGAGCTGCTGGCGAAGACGCGCGACACGATCTTCAAGAACAGCTTTGCCGATATCGAGACGATCCTGGACGAGCTGGGCGAGCAGCGCGGTGCCCGCTTCGAGTTCGAATGCTACGACATCGGCCATGTCGAGACATTGGCCTATTACTACCGGCAGGGGCGGATAAAGGCACCGATCTATGTCCAGTTCGTGCTGGGCGTGCTGGGCGGCGCGGGGGCCACGGTGGAGAACCTGGTCCACCTCAAGAACCGCGCGGACCAGTTGCTGGGCGATGCCTATCGCTTCTCCGTGCTGGGCGCAGGCGCGAAGCAGCTGCCCATCGCCACGGTGGGCGCGATCCTGGGCGGGCATGTCCGCGTGGGGCTGGAGGACAGCCTGATCATGGCGGACGGCCAGCTTGCCACCAGCAATGCCCAGCAGGTCGCCGCCATCCGCACGATCCTCGAGCAGCTGGGCCTCGCCATCGCCACGCCCGATGATGCGCGCGAAATGCTGGCGCTCAAGGGGCGCGAAGCGGTAGCTTTCTGACCATGGACTCACCCCCCGCCATCCGCACCGCCACCCGCGCCGATGCGCCGGTAATCCAGCTGCTGCTGGAAGAACTCGCCGCCAGCATCGGCAAGCCCGGCGGAATCAAGGGCAGCACCGCCAATATCGAGCGGTTCGGCTTCGGCCCCTCCCGCCTGTTCGAGGCGCTGATCGCCTCGCAAGGCGGAGTGGATGTCGGCCTGCTGCTGTTCTTCCCCGAATATTCGAGCTGGCGCGGCCGGCCCGGTATCTATGTGCAGGATCTCTACGTGGTCGAAAGCGCGCGCGGCGGCGGCGTGGCACGGGCCCTGCTGGCCGAGGCCGCCCGGCGCTGCGAGGAAATGGAGGGCACTTACCTGCGCCTCTCCGCCAGCGCGGACAATGTCGCGGCGCAGGATTTCTACCGCAAGGCAGGCTTCACCGCCGCCGAGGATGAACGGATTTTCGTGCTGGAAGGCAATGCCTTCGCGGCTCTCACATCACCCTGAGGAAGGCCTCTCATGCTGCGCCTGTTGCTTGCCCTCACTGCCCTGTGCACCACAGGCGTCGCCCTGGCTGAAGGCCCCCGCGCCCGCGATCTGGGCATTCCCTTCGACGGAACACCCGGCGCGCTCAACGCCATCACCGATGTGGCGGGGGTCACGGTGGGTTTCTCCACCATCGTGGAGGGCGAAGGCGCCCATGCCGCGCGCACCGGCGTAACGGCAATCCTGCCGCGCGGGCGCGAGACGCTGGACAAGCCTTCCTTCGCGGGCTGGTTCTCGCTCAATGGCAATGGCGAACTGACCGGCACGACCTGGCTGGAGGAATCGGGCTTTCTCGAAGGGCCGGTGATGATCACCAACACCCACAGTGTCGGCACCGTGCGCGATGCGACCATCGAATGGCGCGTAAAACAGGGCAATGCCGATGCCAGCGGCTATTGGTGGTCGCTCCCCGTAGTGGGAGAGACCTGGGACGGGCACCTGAACGACGTCAACGGCTTCCATGTGAAGCCGCGCCATGTGTTCGAGGCGCTGGAAAGCGCGAAATCCGGCCCGGTGGCGGAAGGCAATGTCGGCGGCGGCACCGGCATGATCTGCTACGAACTGAAGTGCGGCACCGGCACATCCTCGCGCGTGCTGGCGGCGGCTGACGGCGGCTACACCGTGGGCGTGCTGGTGCAGGCGAACCACGGCCTGCGCGATCAGCTGACCGTGGCCGGAGTGCCAGTGGGCAAGGAACTGACCACTCCGCGCGTGTGGAACGAAGAGACCGGATCGATCATCATCGTGGTCGCTACCGATGCGCCGTTGTTGCCCCACCAGATCAAGCGCCTCGCCCGCCGGGCAAGCCTTGGCCTGGCGCGTTCGGGCGCGATTTCGGGCAATGGCTCGGGCGATATCTTCATCGCCTTCTCCACCGCCAATGCAGACGCGGGAGGGGCCAGCCCACCCCCCGCCGCCCTCCTCGCCAATGACCGGATGGACGCGCTGTTCGAAGCAACCGTGCAGGCGACGGACGAGGCAATCGTCAACGCGCTAGCGGCGGGCAAGGACATGACCGGGGTGGACGGACATTTCGTCCCCGCGCTCGATCATGCCCAGCTGCGGGGCATCCTGCAACGCTACAACCGGCTGGAGAAGTAACGATGCGCTTCGCCCCTGTTCTCGCTGCATTTGCGGTCCTCGCCGCCCCCGCCGCCGCCCAGCGCGAAGCGGTGCTCAAACAGGTGGACGTGCCCCACAATTACTACTGGCGCGAAATGTATGTGCCGCAGCTGACCATGGGGGCCAGTTCGCTCGCCTGGTCGCCCGATGGGACGGAACTCGTCTATTCCATGGGCGGCAGCCTGTGGCGGCAGGAGGCTGACAGCGGAACCGCCGAACAACTCACCGCCGGGCCGGGCTATGACTATCAGCCCGACTGGTCGCCTGACGGCAAGACCATCGTCTTTGCCCGCTACCACAAGGACGCGATCGAGCTATGGACGCTCGACCTTGCCAGCGGCGCGCAAAAGCAGCTGACCAGCGGCGGCGCGGTCAATCTCGAACCGCGCTTCTCGCCCGACGGATCGAAGCTCGCCTTCGTCTCCACCAAGGCCACCGGGCGCTTCCGCATCTTCACCGCCAGCATGACGGGCACTTTCGATCCGGTGCAATTCTCGCCTGAGCGCAAGAGCGACATCGCCCGCTATTATTACAGCGCCTTCGACCATGAGCTGAGCCCCGCCTGGTCGCCCGACGGCAAGGAACTGCTCTATCTCACCAATCCCGAGGAATATTACGGCACCGGCTCGCTCTGGCGGCGGGCACTGGCGGGTGGCGATCCCGTGCTGGTGCGCGATGAGGAGACGAGCTGGCGCGCAAGGCCCGACTGGGCGCGCGACGGCAAGCGGATCATCTGGGCCTCCTATGCCGGGCGGCAATGGCATCAATTGTGGCTGACCACGCCCAGCGGCAAGGGCGATCCCCTGCCGCTCACCTTCGGCGAATTCGACATCACTTCGGCCCGCTGGTCGCCCGACGGGCGGCGCATTGCCTATGTTTCCAACGAAAGCGGCGATGGGGAAATCCGGGTTATGGATCTGCCCGGCGGCCGCACGCAGCGGCTGGACCAGACGGAGCGGAAATATCTCGCCCCCATGGGCGTGCTGGACCTGTCCGTGCTCGGCGCCGATGGCGAGCCTGCCCCCGCGCGCATCTCGGTGATCGGCAGCGACGGGCGCGCCTATGCCCCCGAAGGCACGTGGATGCATGCGAACGAGACCTTCGACCGCAAGGATATCCCCGAGGAGGAGCATTATTTCCATGCCCCCGGCCGGGCGAGCCTGATGTTGCCCGCAGGCAAGGCCGAGATCGCCATCTGGCGGGGCCTCGAAAACCGGGTGGAGCATCGCGTAGTGGAAATCGCCCCCGGCCCGCCGCAGCGGCTGGACGTGCGCCTGACGCCTATCGCCCCTCCGTCGCTCAAGCACTGGGTCAGCGGCGATGTCCATGTCCACATGAATTACGGCGGCAACTACCGGAACACCCCTGAACGGATGATCGCCCAGGCCCAAGCCGAGGATCTGGACGTGGTGTTCAACACCATCGTCAACAAGGAGGAGCGCATTCCCGATGTGGCGAGCTTCTCGCCCTTCCCCGACCCGGCCTCTACTGCGGACACTCTGCTCGTCCCCGCGCAGGAGAACCACACCAGCTATTGGGGCCATCTGGGGCTGATCGGCCTTTCGGACCATCTGCTGCTGCCCGATTTCTCCGCCTATGCGAATACGGGGCTGGCGAGCCTCTACCCTGACAATGTGGCGGTCGCCCGGCTGGCGCATGAACAGGGCGCACTGGTGGGCTATGTCCATCCCTTCGATCCGGGGCCGGAGCCGAACACCTATTCGACCCACGCCGTGCCGGTGAGCGCCGCGCTGGGCGCGATGGATTATTACGAGGCAGTCGGCTTTTCGGACCAGATCATCTCGGCCGGCATCTGGTATCGCCTGCTCAATCTGGGTTTCCGCATCGCGGCGGCGGGCGGCACGGATGCCATGGCCAATTACGCCTCGCTCCATGGGCCAGTAGGCCTAGCGCGGACCTATGTCCTGCCGCAGGCCACCGGCGATGCCAGCCCGGAAGGCCGCCGCGACGCATGGATCGCAGGGCTGCGCGCCGGGCACAGCTTCGCCACCAATGGCCCGCTGCTGAGCTTCACGCTGGACGGCAAGCTGCCGGGCGACAGCATCGCCCTGCCGAAAGGCGGCGGGACCTTGCGCTGGGATGCGGAAATGGCCTCCATCGCCGGGGTCGATCATGTGGAGGTCGTGCAGAACGGCAAGGTGGTCGCCACGCTCAAGCTCGGCGCGGACGGGCGGGCAGCCAAGGGTGCGGGCTCGATCAAACTCACGAAAAGCGGCTGGGTGCTGCTGCGCGCATGGACATCGGACGACCGGCCCGAAGTGCTGGACATGTATCCCTATGCCACGACCACGCCGGTCTATGTCACGGTGGACGGCGCCCCGCTGCGCTCGCCCGAAGATGCGCGATATATGCTCGACTGGCTGGATCTGATCGAGAAATCGGCCGGTGCGGGCGAGTATAATGACGCGGCGGAACGGGCCGAGGTCATGGGCAATATCGCCAAGGCGCGGGCAGTGTTCGAGGGGACGCGCTAACTCGTGCTCATTCCGCCAGAGCCGCCTCCAGCCGTTCCCGGCTTGGCTTCTCCCGCTCCCGCGCCAGGGGGATTTCCCGGCGCATCCGCTCGGCAAAATTGCGCAGGCAAATCTCGTTCCTGCCAAGCGGACCGGCACTGAAGCTGGAGGATGCCATCCCGTCCTGCACCCGTTCGATCAGGCCCTTGTCCTCGCGGTTCACGTCGCGATTGATGCGGATGTTGAGATAGCGGGCAAGCTTCATGTCCCGCCGCCCGTCCGGCAGAGCATAGGCCCCATCGCGCAGGATGCAGCTGGTGGGCGTCAGCGGGATGAATTGCATGAAATCGATCTGATCCGGATAGACGTCGAACATCAGGCCGGGGAACAGGCGGTAATAGGTCCACATCTTCTGCCGTTCTTCCGGCAGATGGGCGACATGGGGCAGCAGCTTGCGATAAAGCTCCACCGAAGGCCCTGCTCGGTTCGGCAGATCGACCGAGGCGAAGATCTTGTCCACTCCGCGGTCGACGGTAAGTGTGTAGCTCTCCCGCACCAGACTATCGAGCCCCGGATGCGCGACCCGGACATGCAGGGCGTCGACATAATTGTCGCAGGCGTTCTTCCAGTTCACTTCACGAATGCGGGTGCGCACGGGATAGAGCGGCTTCAAATCCTCGAAACGATAAATGCCCGCTTCCTCGGCAATCGGAGCCATTTCCTCCGCCAGCGAAGGCCCACCGGGCTCGAAGCGGATATAGACGAAGCCGGCGTGAACATCGTGCTCCACCGGGATGAGGCCGTAATCCTCCTTGTCGAAATTCTCATATTCCTCGATGAACGGCACGCCCAGCAGCTTGCCGTCCAGCCCGAAGCTCCAGGCGTGATAGGGGCACAATATGCGGCCCCCGCAATTGCCCTGATCCCCGTCCAGCAGCCGCGCGGCGCGATGGCGGCAGACATTGTGGAAGGCGCGGATCGCCCCATCCCGCCCTCGCACCGCCACGGCCAGTTCGCCCATCATGCGGAAGCTCTGCCAGTCGCCGGGATTGGGAATATCGCTGACATGGCAGACCAGCTGCCACGCCCGGCGCCAGACCTTGGCCAGTTCCAGCTGCATGAAGTCCGGATCCTGATAGGTCCAGGCCGGAAGGCTCCAGCCCGCCTGATCGGCAGCCAGACGCGGGCCGGTGTAGTCGACAGGAACGCTGCTCATAATGCCATGCGCCTCCGTTTCGGCAGCCGCCCGCCCTTGAGATCGCGCAATATCTCGGCGGCGGCATTATACCCCGGAATGCCGGTGACCCCGCCCCCCGGATGGGTTGAAGAACCGCACATATAGAGCCCGTCGAACGGCCCGCGATAATCGGCAAAGCCCAGCATCGGCCGCGCGCTGAACAGCTGGTCCAGCCGCAACTGGCCATGGAAGATATCGCCGCCTACGAGGCCGAGCTTCGTTTCCAGGTCCAGCGGCGAAAGCACCATCCGCCCCAGGATCGACGCCTTGAAATTGGGGGCATGGCGATTGATCGTCTCGATAACCGTATCGGCGGCCTGTTCCCGCTCAGTCTCCCAGCTGCGCCCGTCAGGCAGTTCGGGCGCGAACATCTGGCAGAACATGCTCACCACATGCTGCCCCGGCGGGGCGAGCGAGGGATCGATCACGCTGGGAATATGCATCTCGATCACCGGCTGGCGCGACCAGCCGAATTGCCGCGCATCGTCATAGGCGCGTTCGAGATAGGGGATGGAGGGCGCGAACATCAGGCTCGCCCCGTGGTGCCGGCCCGGCGATCCATCGGCGGGAGACGGCAGGCAGGTGAAATTGGGCAGTTCCGAGAGGGCGACATTCATGCGGAAGGTGCCAGAGGCGCATTTCCACTGCCGTATACGCTCCGCAAAAGGCGGGGGCAGTTCACCCTCGTCGATCAGCTTGCCGTAGAGCAGCTTCGGATTGAGGTTGGAAACCACGGCCCTCGCCCTGATCTCCTCGCCGCTTTCCAGCCGCACGCCCACCGCGCGGCCACCTTCCAGCAGGACTTCCTCCACAGGGCTGTCCACGCGGATATCGACAGACTTCTCCACACAGGCAGCCGCCATGGCCTGGGTGATCGCGCCCATCCCCCCCATGGCGTGGCCCCACACCCCATCCTCGCCATTCACCCCGCCAAAGACGTGATGCAGCAGGACATAGGCCGTGCCGGGCGTATAGGGGCTGGCATAATTCCCGGTCAGCGCATCAAAGGCCAGAATGCCCTTCAGCGCATCGCTTTCGAACCAGTAATCAAGGATTTCGCCCGCACTCTTGCCGAACAGATCCAGCAGATCGCGCTGCGCCTCGGGCGCAAGCTTGCGCAGTTCATTGCCGAGGCCAAGGCCGGAAAGCAGCGCGTTCAGCCCCCCGCCGAGATTGGGCGGCGTCTTGTGCAGCGTGGCGCGCAGCATCTCCACCAGCGCATCCAGCCGCCGGTTATATTCGGGCCATGCAGCGGCGTCTTTCTTCGAGAAGCGGGCAATCTCCGCCAGCTTCTCCTCGCTGGAGCGGCCCATCAGGAAATAATCGCCATTCTCCAGCGGCACGAAATAGGACATCGGCCTTGTGCGGACTTCCAGCCCATGGCGGGCAAGGTCCATATCCTCGATCACTTTCGGGCTCAGCAGGCTGACCGAATAGCTCGCCACCGAATTGCGGAAGCCCGGATGGAATTCCTCCGTCACCGCCGCACCGCCCACGATCCCGCGCCGTTCCAGCACGCAGACCCTGTGCCCCGCCCGGGCGAGATAGAAGGCGCAGGCAAGGCCATTATGCCCGCCGCCAATCACGATTGCATCAAACAGCCCAGGTTCCACAGCCAGCCCTTTCTTGAGCGCGGAATCCCCATAGCATTGTTTGACACGTGTCTAACACGAACACAAGCGGTGCAAACATGGCCTTGCCCACAGACTGGCAAAGCGGATCAGAAAGGCGGTTGCCGGTCGGGCTGGAATAGCTAAACCGCTGGGCCAAGGGCACTCTTCCGCCCAGCGAGCTACTGCACCCATGCCTGAGAGCGAACAGACCGCACGGGAAAACGTGCCTTCAAAGCCGCGCCGCCCGGCCGAGCTGCAGGATGCACTTAACCTCTATCTCTTCCACCCGCTTGCCTGGCAGATAGCACGCAGGCTGGCGGTCACGCCGGTGACTCCGAACATGGTTTCGGTCACGGGCGGGCTGATGGTAGTGGCTGCTGCGGCGGCCTATTCGCTGCCCGGCTGGCCGCTGCCTGCCCTGCTCGGCCTTGCACTCCATATGGGCTGGCACGTACTGGACGGGGCCGATGGAGATCTGGCGCGGCTCACCGGGCGCAGCGGACCGGCGGGCGAGTTGATCGACGGCATTGCCGACTATGCCAGCCATATCGTGCTCTACCTCGTGCTCGCCCTGCTGCTGCAGACGGCGACGGGGCCACTGATTGCCTGGCCAGCCGCATTGGCGGCCGGGGTCAGCCACATCGTCCAGTCCAACCATTTCGAGGTCCAGCGGCGGCAATATCTCTGGTGGGTCTATGGTGTGCCCTGGCTGCGCAATTTTGCCGCCAGCCCCGCCTCCCGCCCTCGCGGTATCTTCACCTTCGGTGACATCTATCTGAAGCTGGCGAGCAGGCTTTCGAGCCAGTCGGCGCGAATCGACGCCGCTGTCACGGCAGCGGCAAGCAATCCTGAACGGTTGAGCGCGATCCGCGAGACCATTCGTCGCAATGGCCCGAGCTTCCTTCCGCGCCTGCAATTACTGAGCAACAACCACCGTACGCTGGCACTTGGCGTCTCCATGCTACTGGGCTCGCCCCTGGGCTATTTCCTCTATGAGGTGCTGGTGCTGAACCTCGTGCTGATCGCCTCCTCGCGGCGCAGCGAGGTAGCGATGGCTCAGATCGCGGCGGAGCTGGACGAGCTGCCGCCCGCCAACACGCGGCGATAAAGCGCCACATTCGCCTCGGCGAAGGCCCGCCAACTCAGCGTGGCGGCTCGCTCCAGCCCCTTGCGCCGCATGTCCCCGGCAAGCGCGGGATCATCGACCACCCTGCGCAGTGCTCTGGCAATGGCCGCCGGATCGCGAGGATTGGCCAGCAAGGCCGCCCCTCCGGTCACCTCCGGCATGGCCGACACATCACTTGCGACCACCGGACAGCCGCAGGCCATCGCTTCCGCCAGCGGCATACCGAAACCTTCGCATAGCGAAGGGTGCAGCAGCGCCGCCGCTGAGGAATAGAGCTGCACCAGCTCTTCCCGCCCGATTGCGGGAAGGAGCCTGACCCTGCCGCCGATGCCCAGTTCGTCAGCCAGCCTCAATAGGCCTCGCGTGCCTTTACCCATGCGCTGGACGAGGATCAGGTCGAACTCTGGCCGATCCTGCAACGCCAGCGCGAAGGCGCGCACGGCAACCTCGTGATTCTTGTATGGCGCAAACTGCCCGACGACGAGAACGAAGCGCCGTCCGGCGGGCGCAGGATCGGGCTCCAGCGGGCGAAATTCCTTCGAGACGCCCGGAAATGTCACGCTCGTCCGCTCTCCGGCGGAAGGACACCAGGCATCGATCGCTTCCCTGCTAGCATGGCTGACCGTGGCGATGGCAGTCGACCGACGCAGTGCGCGACCGATACCGTGGGCGTAAAAAAACTGTTCGAATGGGCCGAGCCTTCCTGCGGCGCACAATGCGGGATCGGTCAGTCGCATGATGTCATGCACCGTGGTGATGCACGGCATGGTCAGACCGGCAGGCATGATGTTGAAGGTCGCATGGAATAGATCGCCCCCCGAGAGGTCTGCCACCCGCGAAAGCCACCACATGGTGGCCGGCCCGTTGGCCGCCTGCGGAACAACCTGTTCCCGCACATTCGCGGCCTGGCTCAGAGGCGCAGTTGCGCGAGGGCTCCTCAGCAGGAGAAAATCGAGATCGGGCGCGGCTTGCGGAGCGAAATCCACCAGCGCTTGCACCACTTCGGCGATCCCGCTCGGGCGTGGGCCGATATAGCGGCAATCGATGCAGACCAAAGGCATTGCGGTACCGGCACATGAAGCTGCGGGCTGAGTGATGCCGTCCCTTGGCACCGCCTCCCGGGCACCGCAACCCCATCGGAACTTAGCGAATGCTGCTGTGCCTCGCGCAGGCGTAGCATTTCATGCCGATCATCCTCAGCGAGCGCAAAACAAAGAACAAAGTCCGAAACGGATAGGTGTGACTTTTGGCACTTTCCGCCGACCCGTTCGCGAGCTTAATATCGCTGGACGCCCGCTATCATAAGAACCGGGCATGAAACGTCGTGGTTGAGACGGGGAGCGCAATATTGTGGTGGATCTCATTGGCGCGCTCGCGCCAGCGCTAGGCTATGAGCAAAGCAGATCCCGACCCATTTCCGATCACTTTGCAGTTTTCCAGAAAAATCCAAATTTATAGGTGCTGGAGCGCTGCCGGCCTGCGGCCCGCAGTGCTTTAAAGGGGAAGTTATAAATGTCGTCGGTTAGGGTCGCCATTATCGGTATAGGCAATTGCGCTAGTTCCTTGGTGCAAGGTGTCGCTTATTACCGGCGGACAGGGTCGAAAATCGGCCTCATTCATGACGAGATCGGCGGAATCCGCCCAGGCGACGTTGAATTCGTGCTCGGCGTCGATGTCGACCAGCGCAAGGTCGGCAAGGATATTGCCGAGGCGATCTTTTCTGCGCCGAACAACACACAGGTGTTCGAAAATCACGTACCGCCGACCGGCGCGAAAGTAATCCAGGGCCGGGTTCTGGACGGCGTCGCCCCGCATATGGTCCTGGCCGGCGAACGCGGCTTCATGCCCGTGGAAGAAAATGAGCCTTCGCAGCAGGAGATAGTCGAGGCGCTGCGCGCTTCCGGCGCGGAAGTGATGCTGAACTTCCTTCCAGTGGGTTCGCAGCAGGCAGTCGAATTCTACATGGAATGCGCGCTGGAAGCCGGGGTCGCTGTGGTCAACTGCATGCCTGTCTTCATCGCCAGCGATCCGGTGTGGGAAGCCCGCTTCCGCGAGAAACGCCTGCCTATCGTGGGGGATGACATCAAGGCCCAGGTGGGGGCGACCATCGTTCATCGCGCCCTTTCCAGCCTGTTCACTGCGCGCGGCGTTGGGGTGGATCGGACCTACCAGCTCAACACGGGCGGCAATACAGACTTCATGAACATGCTCGACCGGGAACGGCTGGCGAGCAAGAAGCTCTCCAAGACCGAGGCCGTCCAGGCCATGCTTGCCGAGCGCCTGGCGGATGAGAATATCCTTATCGGCCCTTCCGAATATGTCCCCTGGCTGAAAGACAACAAGCTCTGCTTCCTCAGGATAGAAGGCACGCAATGGGGAAGCGTGCCGGTAAACGTGGAACTGCGCCTCTCGGTGGAAGACAGTCCCAATGCCGCTGCATGCGTGATGGATGCGCTGCGCTTCTGCAAGGTCGCGCTCGATCGCGGCGAATGCGGCGCATTGATCGCCCCATCGGCCTATTACTGCAAGCACCCACCCGTCCAGCTTGCAGACGAGGCAGCCTTGCGGATGCTCGACGGCTATCTGACCGACATGTTGCGGGCGGCGGAATAATGGCGCCTGTGGTTTCGTGTGGGGTGGCGAAGTTGTGGACGCGCTGATCCTGGCGGCCGGCTTTGGCAGCCGCCTGCGCGATCTTTCGGACAGCAAACCGCTGACGCCGGTGGCCGGGGTGCCTCTGCTCGAACTGGGCATCGGGCAGGCCGCCCGCGCAGGCGTGAGCCGCGTTGTGGTGGTCACGGGGCACAACGCGGACGCGGTGGAGGCTGCTCTGCCCGCGATTGCGAGGCGCGTGGGCGTGCCGGTGGAAGCGCGCAGGGTTGATGACTGGTCCCGCCCCAATGGCTATTCCGTAATGGCCGGGGCCGCAGCGATCACGGGTGACTATCTGCTGCTGATGGCGGACCATATCTTCGCACTGCCGATCCTGCGCGATTTGCGACTGCAGGACAGCGCGGACCGGGGCGTCACCCTTGCGATTGACCGGAGAACGACCAGCCCCCTTGTCGACCCTGACGATGCGACCTGGGTAAAGACCGGCGCTGACGGCTTCATTGACGCCATCGGCAAGGAAATCGCGAAATATAACGCAGTCGATTGCGGCGCCTTCCTCGCCACGTCAGAACTGGCGCCCGCTATCGCGAGCGCAATCTCCAGCGGCCTGCCCGGAAGCCTTTCCGACGGGATGCAGTGGCTGGCCGACCGCGGCCGAGCTGCGACGATGGACATCGGCGAGAGCTGGTGGATCGACGTTGACGACCCCGCAACACACTCGATGGCCGAACAGGCCGCGCCGCTTCATCTGGCCGAACTTTATGAAGCCTCAGCACCGCTGCGGCGTCTGGCGGCATCGGCATGAGCGAAAGCCCCATTCTGTTCGATGTGACACGGCTGATTTCCCGCAGCTGGACGCGCCGCCTGTCCACCGGGATCGACCGGGTCTGCTACGCCTATCTCGACCATTTTCGCAGCCGGGCCCAGGCGGTCGTCCAGCACAAGGGCATGTTCCGCATCCTCACCCAGCGCCATTCCGATACGCTGTTCGATATGTTGCGCGGCGCGGATGGGCCATTCCGCCGCCGCATGGCCGCCTTCGCCCCGGCTGCGCTGGCACGGGGCGCCACGCGCATCGATGGACATGGGGCGACCTACGTCAATGTCAGCCACACCGATTTCGACCTGGATAGCCATGTGATGTGGGGCGAAAGCTGCGGCTTCCGCTCGGTCTATTTGATCCATGACCTTATCCCGATCACACACGCCGAACATTGCCGCCCCCATGCGGTGCGGCGGCATCGTGGGCGGGTGACTAATGCGCTGCGCCACGCGTCTGGCATCATCGTCAATTCCTCGGCTACGGCGGACGAACTCACGAACTTTTCCAGCCGCGAGAAGCTGACAGCCCCTCCCCTCCTGGTCGCGCCGCTGGCCGGGGCCAGCCTTTCTTCGTACGCGGACACTCCGGCAGCCGATGAGCCCTATTTCGTCTGCGTCGGCACGATCGAGCCGCGCAAGAATCATCTTATGCTGCTGGAACTATGGCGTGCCATGGTCGCCCGTCTGGGCAAGGACGCGCCACGTCTTGTCATCATCGGCCAATGGGGTTCGAATTCCGACGCGGTCCGAGCCCGCCTCCGGGAAGGCGGTGGACTGGCTGGACGCATCCAGATGGTGGAAGGCTGCGACGATGTCGCGCTGGGGCAATGGGTCGCAGGTGCACGTGCACTGTTGATGCCAACTCTGGCTGAAGGGTTCGGGCTGCCGATGGTGGAGGCGATGCGGCTCGGAACCCCGGTGATCGCCAGCAACCTGCCCTGCTTCCGCGAGATCGGCGAGGGGATACCCTTGCTGCTCGACCCGCTCGATCCCAGCGCCTGGGAGGGCGCCGTGCTGGACTTCACCGGCGATCATGCCGAGCGCCAGCGCCAGCTGGCCCGGTTGCGCACCTATCGCCCGGCGACCTGGGATTGCCACTTCTCCGAAGTCGATCGCTGGCTGGAAGCACTGCCGCAGCGACGGTCCCATACGCCCGGAATAACACGCGAGCAGGTGGGTGGCCTCAGCCCGTTCGTCACTGCATCGCCAATCCCAATGGCCGGAAAACATCGTGCCTAAGCCTCTCAGATTCGTAAGCCCGATCTTCATAGTCACCGTCCTGATTCCGACGGCGCTGGCCGTGCTCTATTTCGGACTGCTCGCCAACGACGTGTATGTCTCGGAAGCGCGCTTCGTCGTGCGCAGCCCCAGTCGCTCGGGCGTTTCGCCATTGGGCTTGGTATTGAGCGGCGGCGGGCTCGCGGGATCAAGCGAGGAAAACAGCGCGGTCACAGAATATCTCCAGTCTCGCCGCGCACTGGACGAGACGGACCGCGATGGACTGCTGCGCAACGCTTACGGCAATCCAGCGATCTTCTGGTTCGACCGGTTCGGCGGATATTCCGGCACGAGCCAGGAAAAGCTCTACGAGTATTTCGAGAAGAAGGTCACCGTCGACGACGAGACGACAACCCAGGTCACCAAGCTGACGGTCCGCGCTTTCGATCCCAAGCAGGCACAGGTGATCAATGCCCGATTGCTCGACCAGGCCGAGGCGCTGGTAAACCGCCTGTCCGAACGTTCGCGCGCGGATGCGATCATGGCCGCGAGCGAAGAGTTGGAGGAAGCCAAGGAAAGCGCGCGCAAGGCCGCACTGGCTCTGGCAGATTATCGCAACCGCAAGGGGATCATCGACCCTGAGAAGGAAGCTACAGTTCGGCTGCAGATGATCTCAAAACTGCAGGATGAACTGATCGCGACGCGCACCCAGTTGCAGCAGATGCAGGCTTTCACACCGCAGGCATCCCAGATCCCCTATCTGCGCAAGCGTATTGCCTCTCTGGAGAGCGAAATCGCCGATCAGATGGCCGGTGTGACCGGAAGCAAACGTTCGCTTTCCGCGAACGCGCCTGAGTATCAGCGTCTGCTGCTGGATTCCGAACTGGCCGAAAAACAGGTCGCTGCGGCCCTCGTTTCGCTTCAGGAAGCCCGCGGGGAAGCCCGCCGCAAACGCGCTTACGTGGAGCGCATTGCCGAGCCTTCGCTGCCCGACTATCCGGCAGAGCCACACCGCCTGCGCGGCATTCTCGCCACGTTGATCCTGGGCCTGCTGGCCTGGGGCGTGCTTTCCACCCTGATCGTCGGTATTCGCGAGCATCGGGACTGATGGCTGCCGAAACGACACTTCCCGTTCCGCTGACGGAGAGCCTCCGCGTCCAGGCGCGGATTCTTGGCGCCTTGCTCGTCCGCGAAATGCTGACACGCTACGGAAGGCACAATATCGGCTTCCTGTGGCTGTTCGTCGAACCGATGATTTTCACCCTTGGCGTGACAGCCCTGTGGACGGCCACCAAGTCCGTCCATGGCAGCGATCTGCCAATCGTGGCCTTTGCCCTCACCGGCTATTCCAGCGTGCTGTTGTGGCGCAACATGCCTGGGCGCTGCATCGGCGCGCTGTGGCACAATCTGGCATTGATGTACCACCGCAACATCAAGGTGCTGGACATCTATGTCGCGCGCCTGATCCTGGAATTCGGCGGTGCGACAATCTCCTTCGCCACGCTCAGCGTGGTGTTCATCAGTATCGGGTGGCTGGATCCGCCCGAAGACATCCTGAAAGTGGCAGGCGGGTGGCTGACCATCGCATGGTTCGGCTCCGCCCTGGCAATCGCACTGGGAGCACTTTCACATGAGAGCGAACTGGTCGATAAATTGTGGCACCCCGCCTCCTACCTGATCTTCCCGCTCTCGGGCTCGGCCTTCATGGTGGATGCCCTGCCCAAGCTTGCGCAGGAGATCGTGCTATACATCCCGATGGTGCATGGGGTTGAAATGGTGCGCGAAGGCTATTTCGGCGCCCGTGCCCACGCCCATTACGATCTGGGCTATGTCCTCCCCTTTTCGCTGGTGCTGAGCTTCGTGGCGCTGCTGCTGGTGCGCTGGGTGGCGCGCAGGGTGGTGCCGGAATGATCTCGCTGCGCGACGTCCGCAAAATCTACCATACGCGCCATGGCGAGAAGCTCGTGCTCGACGGCATCGGGTTCGACCTTGCCATGGGAGAGCGGCTGGGCGTTCTGGGCCGCAATGGCGCGGGCAAATCCACCATGGTTCGCCTGATCAGCGGGGCGGAGCGTCCCACCTCCGGCCGTATCGAGCGAAACATGTCCGTCTCCTGGCCGCTGGCATTCGGCGGCGCATTCCAGCATCTACTGACCGGACTGGACAACGTCCGCTTCATCAGCCGCATCTACAAGCAGGATTTCGAGCGGAACCTCGCCTTCGTGGAGGATTTCGCCGAACTGGGCCCCTATCTGCGGGAGCCGGTACGGACCTATTCATCGGGCATGAGGGCGCGACTGGCCTTCGCCATTTCCATGATCATCGAGTTCGACTGCTTCCTGATCGACGAGATAGGCGCAGTGGGCGACGCACGCTTTCACGACCGCTGCAATTACGAGCTGTTCGACAAGCGATCTGACCGGGCAATGATAATCATCTCTCACGACGCTTCCTATGTCCGCGACCACTGCAGCCGCTTTGCCGTGCTGCATGACGCAAAGCTGGAACTCTATGACGATTTCGAGGTCGCTTATGCCGACTTCAAGGAACTGATTGGCTGGAAGCCCCCACCCGGCTGGCCTCATGTTGAGGTGCCGACAGCATGATCGAAATGTTGTTCAAACGTAGCACCCGCGGCGGAAACGTCAGCATCGACAGTCGGCGCGAACCGGAGCTTTATCGCCCTGTATCGCAGGCGTGTACCCAGGCCCAGATGGCGGAACCTGCCTATGCCTATTGGTGTGCGCAGATTGGGGAAGAAGCGCGCAGCCACCGCAAGCAATGGGAATTCTGCTATATCCTGCAGGTCCTCGCGCGATACGGTATGCTGGCACCGGGCCTGCGCGGACTTGGCTTCGGTGTAGGCGGGGAGCCTTTGGCAGCCATCTTCGCCAAGCGGGGCGTAAGTGTGCTTGCGACGGATCTGGAACCGCAGCGCGCACTGGAAAGCGGCTGGGTCGAAACTTCCCAGCATGCCGCGAGCAAGGCGGAATTGAACAACCGCGCAATCTGCCCGCCGGAAATATTCGAAAGACTGGTCGATTTCCGCTTCATGGACATGAACGCGATCGACGGGGATCTGACAGGCGGGTTCGATTTCTGCTGGTCCGCCTGCGCGCTGGAACATCTGGGATCAATCGAGAACGGGCTGGAATTCATCGCCAACTCGGTCGATTGCCTCAAACCCGGCGGACTGGCAGTTCACACCACCGAATTCAACTGCAGCAGCAATCGCGATACGCTGGACCATGCTTCCACGGTACTGTTCCGCCGCAAGGACTTCCTCGGCCTGGCTGATCGCCTGGCCGCACGTGGCTGCAGGCTGGAATTCAATTTCAACCTCGGCAAGCAGCCGCTCGACCGGCATGTCGACGTCCCGCCGTACAGGCAGGACAACCACCTGAAGCTGAAGATCGACCGCTGGACATCAACCTCTTTCGGCATCGTCGTGCGTAAAGCGTCAACGGCAGGATGATGGCCATGAAATCCATCCTGATCGACGGATATAATCTGGGCCTGCAGAAGGGCACAGGCGTTGCCACCTATGCTCGTAACCTCAGCTACGAGATCAGCCAGCTCGGCCACGAGGTGACGGTGCTTTACGGCAACCGTTCGTCCTCCTCGCGCGATCCGTTACTGAGGGAGATCACCTTCTTCGATAGCGACGCAGACAAGCGCAAAGGGCCGCTCAAATGGCTGGACGTGGCACACCACGCCCTGCGCGGGCCATTGGGGCGCAGCGCGGTGGAAGTGCCGATGACGGGGCGCGTGATTTCCCGCAGTTTCGCCGCCAGGATGCCGCATCATGACCGCATCCTCAACGCGCCGGACCTGTTCAAACGCTCGCAGGACGCGTTCCGGGTCTGGGGCAGCCTGGGCGATGTGCGCGTGCCGCAAACCCCGGATCTGGCCCATTGGACCTATCCCATTCCCCTGCGCATTCCGCGCTGCCCCAACATCTACACCCTGCACGATATCGTGCCATTGCGGTTGCCCTACACCACGCTGGACGACAAGCGCAGCTATCTGAAGCTGATGCGCCGCCTGAGCTCAAGCGCGGATCATATCGTGACCGTATCGGAGAATTCGAAACGCGATCTGGTGGAGATTGCCGGCATTTCGCCTGACCGGGTTACGAACACATATCAGTCCGTCAGCATCCCCGCCTCCCTGCAGAGCAAGCCGGAAGAACAGGTTGCGCGCGAGGTCGAGGGTTTCGCCGGGACAGCTTATAAAGGCTACTTCCTGTTCTTCGGCTCGATCGAGCCCAAGAAGAATATCGGCCGCATCATCGAGGCCTACCTCGCCAGTAAATCCGATACCCCGCTGGTTATCGTAGGTGCGCAGGCCTGGAAATCGACGGCCGAACTCCAGCTTCTAAATTCCATGTCCAACGGCGCCTTCGGCAATGGTCAACAGGCCGGCGCGATCGGCCGAAAGGGGATTATCCGCCTTCCTTACGCACCGTTCGGCCTGCTTGTCAGTCTGATCCGGGGCGCCAAGGCGGTGCTTTTCCCCTCGCTTTACGAAGGGTTCGGCCTGCCTGTGCTCGAAGCGATGCTCCTTGGCACGCCGGTGATCTGCTCCGACACCTCGTCCCTCCCCGAAGTTGCCGGGGACGCTGCCTTGATGGTCGATCCCTACGATGCTGCGGCGCTCACTGCAGCCATCCGCAAAATCGATGCCGATGAAGGTCTGCGCGAGGAGCTTGGCCGCCGCGGCATCGCCCAAGCGGCGCGGTTCACACCTGAGGCCCACCGCGAACGCCTGAACGCCGTCTATCAGAGGTTACTATGATCCGCCCTGCCCACCCCGCCCCCATCTGGCGCAAGGCCGTGCTGATCGCTTCGGCAAGCGCGCTTTCCGCATGCACTTCCTTTGGCGCCTCCGGCCCCTCCACCTCGACAGTACGTTCGAGCGAGCATCGCAGCTACGCCGACGGGAACATCCAGCTCGTCGAACTGAATGATGAGGCGGCCAGCCGCACCGCACACCTCGCCCATTCGCGCAGTTTCGCCGAAGTCTTCGGAGACAAGGCGCCGACCGACACGGTAATCGGTACCGGCGATGTATTGGATATCGCACTGTGGGAAGCACCACCCGCGGTTCTGTTCGGAGCAACATCAGTCGATGCAAGGCTGGCCGCGAACCCGATGATGGCACAAAGTGCCTCCATCCCCCAGCAGGTTGTGGGAGAGGATGGCACAGTCTCCATCCCCTTCATCGGTGCCGTCCCTGCCGCAGGGCGGACCCCGCCTCTGCTCCAACGCGAGATCGTCGCGCGCCTCTCCGGCAAAGCGCACGATCCGCAGGCAATCGTGCGGCTGGTGCAAAACGAAGCCCGCAACGTCACGATCCTGGGCGAAGTGTCCAGCAATCGGCGTGTTCCCCTGAGTGCCAGGGGCGAACGGCTGCTTGACGCGCTTGCCGCGGCTGGAGGATCGAGACAGCCAGTAGGCAAGACCACGGTTCAGCTTGCCCGCGGGAAGATTGCGGCAACCATGGCGCTCGATGCGGTGATCCGCGATCCGGCCCAGAATGTCCGGCTCTCCCCTGACGACGTCATCACCGTTCTGTTCCAGCCCTATAGCTTCATCGCGCTTGGCGCGGTCACCCAGAATGCCGAAGTGCCCTTCGAAGGCGCCGGCCTGACGCTAGCGCAGGCATTGGGCCGCATCGGCGGACTGCGGGACGAGCGGGCGGATATTCGCGGCGTATTCATCTTCCGACTGGAAGATCCGATGGCGCTGGACCCGGAACGTGCAGCGGCCGCGAAGCGAACCGCCGAAGGAAAAGTGCCGGTGGTCTATCGGCTGAACATGGCCGACGCGTCGAGCTTCTTCGCAGCACAGAACTTCGCAATCCAGGACGACGACGTTCTCTACGTCTCAAACGCGCCTGCGGTCGACCTGCAGAAATTCCTGAACACCGTGTCCAACGCAGCATTCTCGGTGATCGCCATCGGGAATGCGGTGAACTAATAGAACAAGAGGGGCTTAAGCAGTGACTCACATTTCTGAAAACGAGACGACGACTCGGCATCTTTACACGGAGGAGTACTTCGAAGGCGACCGGGAGAAGAGCAACTACAGCGGCTATGCCGAGGCCTCTTTGGGACCTTCAATCATGCTCGGTGACACGCTTCACCGTTTCTTCCGGCCACTGGACGCACTGGATGTGGGGTGCGCGGTCGGCCACGCAATCAAGCGACTGGAAACACTGGGTGTCGACGCTCATGGTCTCGATATCTCGGATTGGGCCGTCAGCTATGCGAATACCCCGCGTGTCCGCCAGGGTGATTTCTCCCAAGAGCTGATCCGGAAGCAGTTCGATCTCGTGTATAGCTACGATGTCGTAGAACATGTGCTGCCAGAGCGACTTCCATTCGCAATCTGCAATCTCTGGCAGGCCACCAAGCGTGATCTTCTGATCGTTCCGGCGACCTATGAAAATGGCGAGACCTTTGATCCGAACGAACCCACCCATCTCGTACTCCAGCCGCACTCCTGGTGGGTCGATTTCGTTGTTTCTCATACCGGTGCCTGCTTCGACGAAGAAGCCACCCGACGGTTTGCCGAGGAAGAACATTCCAAGGTGTTTGGCTATTCTCACCGGATCATGATTTTCACCCGGCTTGGCGCGTGAGGAAATATGGACACCCGCCATATTGCCGTCGTGGTCCAGGGATTGTTCGAGAAGAGCGATTCCATCGGCTCCGATGCCGTGTTCGAATATTCGATATTAACTGAAATCTTCGGAAGAGCCCGGGTGCGGCTTTTTGCGGAGCGCTTCGATGCGACACGATATCCCGACGTGTTGATCGAACCGATGGAGAGCTTCTGGGACTATGTGGAAGCCAACCCCGCAGCGACGGTAATCTACCACTTCTGTGACGGATGGGACCTGTTGGATAACCACATCCTTTCGTCGAAGCGGCAGTTCATCGTACGCTGGCACAACAACACCCCGCCCTGGTTCTATGGCGCAAACCACCGACGGTCCGTGGAGCGGACGATCAAGGGTTTCCGTACTATCGTGGACTTCTCGCGCCGCGAAAATGTGCAGTTCTGGGTGAATTCTAACTTCACGCTCGAACAGTTCAGAGCGTTGGGAGGTAAGATTGAGCGTAGCGCAGTCGTCTTCCCCGGCAGCGAGTTCCTCAAAGCTGGAAACAAGCGCCACAAATCCTCTGGGCAAAAGCTAGATCTCGTCGTCCCGGCAAGCGAGCGCCCCCTGCGGCTGCTCTTCGTGAGCCGGGTGGTAGCACATAAGGGCCATCGCCATGTCATCGGACTGGCCAGCTATCTCCAAAAGGCTCTCAATCGAGACGTCTCCGTGACCTTTATTGGTCGGGACGACCCGGCTTCGGGCTTCAAATCCGACTTGGAGCACCTTGGCCTTCTACACGATGTGGAAGTGCTGCTGACTGGAGAGGTCAGCGCGGATGAGTTGCGCGATGCCTATCTGGCCGCCGATGTCTTCGTTTGCTTTTCCGAACATGAAGGCTTTGGAATGCCGGTCTTCGAAGCGATGCGACTTGGCGTTCCGGTCCTGTGCTGGGGACACACAGCACTACGCGAACTGATGGGGCAACACCCCTTCACTCTGGACGACCTCGATTTTGCCCGGTCGGCAGCAGCCATCCAGTTGCTAGAGGACAAGACTGTGCTCGAGCAACTGAGCGCCATTCAGTCCGACATTCTCGACACCTACACTGCGCAGGTCATTGCCAGCCAACTAACTGCCGCCATGGGTGATCGCACCGGTCCATGGCCATTGCCCGAAATCACGCAGCCGGAGATTGCGCAATCTATCTCCGCCAAGCTGGATGCGGCCGTGGCAGAAATGAACCTGCCGGCTTTCGAACCCGATGCCATGCGGGATTTCGGCGCCAATTATGTGACCTTGTACGATATCGAATCCTATGAAGCCCTGCTTGAGGCCGACCGTGGGCTACATCACCTACCAGACCGCAAGCTGACCACCGATCATGTCTTGCTCTCCCATCGGGAGTTCCTTTCCCCTGGCAACAAGCAGGTGACAGAAGGAATCGCATTCTCTGGCCTGCGAGCACCGAACGACAAGGTTCACACCGTCTATGGCCCTTACGCCCGCTTCGTGCGGGGCTATTTCTCGGCCGATTTCGAGCTTGAAGCGGAAGCAAGTCGCGACCGGGAAACGGAGTTGGAACTGGACGTCCTTGCCGAAGGGGAAGGCGTTCTCGCCAGCCGCAGAGTAACGGCTGCGGACATACGCAACGGCACTCCCACCCTCCTCTTCCCGGTAGATCGAGAGGGCAAGATTCTTGAGTTTCGTATCAAGATCACCAGGCGCGGGAACTGCAATTTCCTGTTCAAAGGCGTGACCATCCGGAATATGCGGCAAAGCATTGCGGCTCTGCCCGAGGCACAAGGTCCTGATAAGCGCGCGCCGCAATGGCTCAAGCGACGCCGCACGTCGCGCAACGAGGCCAGCTTCATCTCGCCACGCGCGCGCCAGCATTTCCTGCTGGGGGACGAAATGCGCGACCGTGCGTGGTGGAATGATGCAGCGACCGCTTACGCCGAAGGACTGGCGATCGAACCGCGTGCGTTTCCCTATCTGGTGCAGATGGGGAATTGCCTGAAAGAAGCAATGCGTTTCAAAGAGAGCGAAGACACCTATCAACGCGCGTTGGCACTGCGGCCCGATGACCGCGACGCTAATCTCCAACTTGGTCGCCTATATAAGTTGAGCGGCAACCAGGAAGCGGCCTATCATCATCTTCTGCTCGCCGCTCGCTTCGACGGCACCGCCGCCCAAGCAATGCATGAGTTAGCAGCGACTGGCTTCGATATTTCCTCCTTGCCCGACTTCTTTGGCGATTGATCAAGGAGCCCTCGTCGTGCCCCGCTTGCCCGAGACCTGCCACGCCCTCGTCATCCTCACCTTCGCCTCCGCAGCAACTGCTGAACACATCGTTGCCGGGGTTCCACTGGCGGCACGGGTGCTGCGAGAGGTCGCGCTGGGGCTTGGCGAGACTGGGGCCCACACAGAATGCCATGTGGTCGCCCCCGGCGGTTGGATGCCAAGCCCGCGTTGCAGGGCGGAAATCGCCCGCCTCGCGCCTGGACTTGACTGGATACTCACCTGCGAGCAGACATCGCCGGTCGGGACAACTCTCTATCTGTGCGGAGAAGCACTCGTTCCGGGCGAGGCGATCGCCGCCGCGCTGACCGGCCCCAGTCGGCCGGTCAGCGGCATCTGCCCGGAACTGACCGGAGCGGTGGCTCTGTCACGTGAACTTTCCAGCGCGGCCCATCTCTCCGCACTGGAACGAAGGTTGATCGCCGGGACTGGCAAGGCCGCCGATGGAATCGTTTCGCGCTATTTCAACCGCCCGATCTCGCAGGCGATCAGCCGCGTGTTGCTTCGCGTTCCCGGCATCACACCGATGCATGCGACATTGGGCACGGCGGGATTGGGCGTTGCCATGGCCGCGTGCCTTTTCACCGGCACGGAACCAGGCCTGATCGCGGGCGCCTTGTTGTTCCAGGCTGCATCGGTGTGGGACGGGGTCGACGGCGAAATCGCGCGCGCGAGTTTTCAGACCTCGGCGCGGGGTGCAATGCTGGACAGCCTGATCGACGCGGCAACCAATCTGGCGTTCATTGCCGGGCTGACATTCAACCTATGGCAGCGTGGAGAGTCGGATGCCGCGCTGGCTGGGCTGGCTGGATTGGCCATGCTAGCGACAGGCCTAACGCTGTTAGGTGCACGCTCGCGGACGAATGGCGGGCACTTCACCTTCGATGCAGTCAAGAACCATTTCCGTAAGCGCCCCTCGCGCCTGATGCGGGCACTTTCCTTTGTCGCTATGCGGGACTTCTTCGCCGCGGCATATGCCGTGCTGATAGTCATCGGTCTCGCACCTCATGCCCTGATCGCCTTCTCAGTAGTGACGGCTGGTTGGCTGGCGGTTACGATCGCGGTCCTGTTCAGGACAAGGAAAACTGGGACAGTGGCCTCGTCCTGTTGAACGCGCACCCCATCGGGACGCCGCGCTGGAATTGGCACCTCGCTCTCTCGAATTGGCCGCCCGCGCAATACCTCAAGTTCACTTTATATATGATGCAACGCCGAAGAATCCATCAGAATTATTCTATTTAATGAATATTTTTCAATAATTTATGCCCGAAAGCAAAAAATCGGAGCCAACTGCCTGTTCAACCAAGGCGCACATTTGGGCGTTAGCGCCGAGCTGAACGTCATATAGCCAAGCCGACTGCGAGAACCACGTTCGCACAAAGGAATCCTACCATCGGGCGGCGAAGACTCAGCCGCTTCGCAACGACGATGCTCACAACGATCAGGCCTGCCAGCAGTCCCCAGAACAACCAGGCGAAGGGCAGGCCGTTACCCATGAGCTTGCGGGCAATGAAGGTGAGCGCCAGCACCAGCGGGCTACCCCATACGACCGCATCCCACGCAGCAGTCAGCCGCGGCTCGTCTTGCCCACGTCGCCTGCGCTTGCCGAGCCAGATATAGGCCCCGGTGGCGCAGATCGCGGTAAGCGCGAGGCCGAACAGCGCATAGGCGATCTTGACCGGCAACCCGCCGAAATTGCCGAAATGGAGATTATAGGTGGAGGCCGCCGCCTGCTGCCCCAGCTCGCCATCGGCAAGGCCGCCAGTCCGTTGGAACCTCCCCTCGGAATCGAACACATAATATTCGCCGAAGATCAGCCGCCGGTGATGCTCACCCACCAATTGCACATGCTGCCCAACCGTCAGTGGATCGTGGATCGTGACATAGGTCACTTCCACTTCAGGATAATGCTTCTTCATGTAGCGCAGGGCAGAAGCGATATCCGGCGCCGGCGCAGGCGTCTCGTCAGGAGTGCCTTCTTCCCCGAAGATCGGGGCGTAGGCCGCTTCGATATCGCCGCCATAATAGCGTGCCGCCATGCCATAAGCGGTCAGCGTGGCCAGGCCAATCACCGCACCGGTCAGGGCGATGGCCACCGCAAAAGGCAGGGTCCACACCCCCAGCCGATTGTGCCAGTCCGCCAGCGCAATGCCGCTCGCCCCGTCGCGAGCCCGCAGGCGGAAGGCGTCGCGGAAGATACGCGGATGGGCGAGCACGCCCGAGATCGAAAGCGCGAGGATCATCACCCCCAGCGCGCCGACAATGGTGATCCCGACAATCGAGGGAAGCTCCAGCGTGTAATGCAGCCCATAGAGGAAATCGGACCATTCGATCTCCTCCGGGGCCACGAGTGCGCCCTTTGAATCGACATGGAGCGCCTGCGTATCGGTCATCGCCGTGGCGCGCGGAAGGCCCTGCTCCGGCATATGCAGATAGAGATGGTGCGTCTGTACCTTGCCCGCTTCGGTGGCGAGGATCGCTTCCACCGCGCGCTGCGCCGCATCGGGATCGAGCTGCGCCAGTTCCGGCACGGCGGGCTGTTCGATCCGCTGCCATTCCTCGTAAAATACCAGCAGGCTGCCCGTAAGACAGACGATATAGAGCAGTGCTCCGGCGAGCAGGCCCATCGCCGCATGGGCCGATAGCGCGCGCTGGACGGTGGAGGGGTTGGGCGCCAGGCTCATGCAAACACTCCCGTCACGATCACCGGCAGCGAAGGCAACACGCAGGCCAGCAGGATAGCCCATTGCCCTCGCCGCTTCTCCTGCATCAGCATCAGACACGCGATGATCGACCAGGCGAGTGGTACTATGAACAGGCCCAGCGCATTGGCATTCGCCTCGCTCCAGCCCGCCAGCGCGGCGAGTCCTCGCAGGGCGATGCCGAGGCCGATGGAGACGATCAACGCCAAGGGCACCGACATGGCGAAGGTTGCGATGCGGCGGCCGATCCGCTTCGGCTCCCCCGTTTCAGGCAGCATGCGCACCCGCCGGGTGGACGCAGCCGCTTTCCCCGGAGGCGAAGTGATCCCGGCCCAGGCCAGCAATATGCAGGCAGCACCCATGCCGAACAGGCTGGCGATGGAAACGCCCCACATGCCGTCGCTCCGCCAGGCGAGCACCATGGCGAGGACCAGCAATCCCCAGGCCGCCCCATTGAGCGCCAGCGACCGCTGTCTGCGCGCCCATGCCAGGCGCAACAGCGACACCCCCGTTATGCAACAGAGGCTGGCCGCGGCCAGCAGGCCATTTCCCTCCATCGGCATCAGAAGCGATAGCTCAGCGTGCCAAAGACATTCCGTTCGGAGCCCATGAAGCAGTCCCCGCGGCCAAGGCAGGCGGAATAATACCGCTTGTCGAACAGATTGGTGGCGTTGAGCGCGAAGCTCCACTTTTGCCAGCTCACTTCGGCCAGCGCATCGAACAGGGTCACATCCGGCGTGACGACGGGATCGGGGAAGGCCCAACTCGCGGATTCATGCTCGCCGATATAGCGCACCCCCGCGCCCAGCCGCAGCTTCGCCTCGCCGCCCAGTGCGATGCTCTTGGTCGCCCAGAGTGAGGCGTTGACCTTGGGCACATCGTCCAACTGCACGCCGGAGCCGTCGACCGTGGCTTCATTATAGCTGTAATTGGCGATGATCTCGTAATTGCCCGGCAAGCGGCGGCTGGCTTCGACTTCGAAGCCCTTGGAGGTCAGTTCGCCTGCCTGCATCTGGTCGAACGGATCGACAGTGCTGGGATCGTCCACCGGGCGATTGGTCTGCTTGATGTGATAGAAGGTCAGTGTGGCGAGCGTCGCATCGTCGGGGTGGAACTTGATCCCGGCCTCGAACTGGCGGCCCTGCTGCGGCTTGAAGGGCTGGCCGTCGCTGGCATTGCCGGTGATGGGCTCGAAGCTCTCCGTATAGCTGAAGAAGGGCGACACGCCCGGCAGCAGATCGGCGATGATCCCGGCGCGGAAGGACGTCGCGCTATCGTCGAACGCCTTCACACCGAAGGATGTCGCGGTCACGTTGTCATGCCGCACGCCCAGCACCACGGAGACGCGATCCCAGAAGCGGATCTGGTCCTGCAGGTAGAAGCCCAGCTGTTCCTGCCGGCCATCTTCCGCGACATAGCTGGTGCCCGGCAGCCCGCCGCCGAAATCCGACAGGGCATCGTAATCGATGTCGTAGATGTCGAAGAATTCTTCGGCGAAACCGCCTTCCTTGTGGACCCGGCTCCAGCTGTAATCCACGCCGGCCAGCAACACATGGCGGATGGCCCCGCCGGTGTTGAAATCGAAGCGGATGTTATTGTCGCTCGAGAACACTTCCATCTGCGCATAACTACCCTCGGCATAAAGGCCCATGTGGCGCATTTCCGGATCGGGCAGGCGCGCGCCGGTGTCGGGATCGAGCACGGGCTGGCCCGTCACCGGATCGAGCAGGATGAAGGGGTTTGCCGGGTTGGAATAATTGTTGGGATAATGCGTCAGATAGGTCAGGTCGCTGTCGATATAGCGGGCCTTCAAGCTGAGCTTCACATTTTCGCTGAAACGATGATTGAGGATGCCGGTGCCCTGCGCCAGCCGCCCGTCATAGCGATCCCAGCCGGGCTTGCCGATGAACAGATCGTTCGGAAGCTGGCCGTTCGGATTGTCGTAGATCGTGCCGACCAGCGGCAGGAACTGCGAGGTCGAGCCGCCATCGTCTTCCTGATAGAGGCCCAGCAGGGTGATGTCGGTATCCATGCTGGGCGCCCAGGTGATCGAGGGGGCGAACAGCACCCGGTCATCGGGCACGTAATCCGTCTGGCTGCCGCCCTCGCGCACGCGCGCCACGGCGCGCACCGCCAGCGTATCGGACAGCGGGCCGGTGACATCGACCATCGCTTCCTTGCGATCGTAAGAGCCGTAGCGGACCGCCACTTCGCCGCCGGTATCGAACTCCGGCACCTTGGACACGAGATTGACGATCCCGCCCAGCGAACCCGATCCGAACAGCACGGATGCGGGGCCGCGGACCAGTTCGACCTGCGAGAAATTGTAAGGATCGGCGCGGATACTGGCGTAATAGCTGAAGATATCGCGCATTCCGTCGCGGAACTGCAGCGCATTGACACCGCGCACGAGGCTGCCATCCACCCGGCTGTCCGGCCCATAGGGATTGGCCTGCACGCCGGCGACATAATTCAGCGTATCGCTGACCGAAATTGCCCCCTGCGCGAGATAGACCTCCGCGGGAATCACCGTGACGGGCTGCGGCACTTCGATGGCGGGAACATCGGTCTTGGTCGCGGCACTGCTTTCCACCTTGGCCCCGGTGACGACGATCTCACGGCGCCCGCCCTCCTCCTGCTGAACGTCTTGCGCTTGGGCGACGCCGCCCGCGAATGCGGTGCAGGCAAGGAGGAGGCATTTCACGAGCTTCATTTGCAGGTCCCTGTTGGATGAATCGCGGCCACTGCCGCCCTAACGGTCACCATCACTAATGAGACTCATTTGCATTATCAAGAGGGTGCCTCACCAACAGGGACAGCGACGGGCGCCAGTGGCTGGATCAACCTGGCCGATCTGAGGGGCCGGCGTGGGGCGTTCGGCGCCTCCAAATTTCGAACGTGAACATTATTCCAAAAATAGGCATTTTCTTTGAAATGGAGGCGTTCAGAAGTGTTTGTTCCTAGCTTCGGCAATCTCTGCACTCTCATTTTCCGCCTATATTTCTCCGAAAGGAGGCATATTTCTTATCATTAATATGCGTCCATAGATACGATATCGTATTTATAGCTCGATAGAAGTTTGACTTTTTTCCATGAATTGAGTGTTCTCTTGTCAACGCCAAGGGGCGCTCTTACCCTGCAATCATGGTTAACAACTGGATTATCCGCAGTCTGGCTCCGGACTGCCGTGAGTTTCTCGCAGACAGGGCCATGATCAAGCCGATAAACTCGGGCGAAGTGCTTTTCGAAACAGGTTCCCCGGCACAGAATTTTATCTTCCCTCTCGATGGCCTCGTATCGCTTCGGGTCCCCCTCAAGGATGGGCGCCTGATCGAGAATGTCGCGATCGGGCGGGAGGGGCTTATTGGCGGCCTGATCCTGCTGGGCCAGACACGCTCCGTCGGCACCGCCCTCACCGCCATTTCCGGGAGGGCGGCGTGGTTTTCGCTTGCCGATCTCACCGCCGCCATGGAGCTGGATCCAACCCTCGAACCAGCCATTCTGGCGAGCGTTTCGCAACTGACGCAGCGGCTGATGCAAAATGTCGCCTGCGCAGCGGCCCATTCGGCAACGCAGCGCATCGCCACATGGCTGCTTCATGCCGAAGACCGGATGATGCAGCGCCGCTTCGACATTACCCAGCGGATGATGGCCGACATCTTCAGTCTGCGACCCGCCACCGTGAGCGACGCCTGCAACAAGCTGCTCACCTGCGGGGCGATCCACTATTCGCGGGGCAAATTGTCAGTGCTGGACAGGCAGCTCACCGAAGCGATGGCCTGCGAATGCTACCGCGCGGTGTGCTTGGAAGAGCCCCGTGTTCTTCCGGAAACGAACAGCTCGATCGCCTGACGCCGGTCCGCCCTACACGTCTCCGAAGCCCGGCAATTCCCGATCCTGCCGGCCCAGCGCCTCGAACTGGCCGAGCAGCCATGAGGCAGCCGGGCCGGGAGGCGTATCGCGCCGCCAGATGCCGGACAAACGATAGGTCCCACCGGGGTGATCCGGCATGGCAAGGCGCACCAGCGTACCGGCCATCAGATCGTCCTCGATCATCGGCAACGGCATGTTGCCCCAGCCAATCCCCTCCTTGAGCAAGGCGTGCTTGGCACCAAGATCGGCCAGCCGCCAGGTCTTGGGGCTGACAACGGAAAAGTCTCGCCCTTCGGTAAAGCGCGAACGGTCGGTCAGGACGATCTGGGTATAGTCGCGCCCTGCGCCGGGCGGGATCAGGTCCATGCGGCCCAGCGGGTGGTCTGGCGCGGCGACCGGAACCATCGCAATCGATCCAGCCGATACGCTCTCGATCCCCTCCACCCCCACAGAAAGCGGGCCGGACACGCCGACGATGGCCTTGCGATCCAGTACCATAGCGGTGATCGCGCCCAGCGTTTCGGCGTGGAGACGCAGCTGGACCGTGGGAAATTCCTTCGCGAAGGCGCGCAGCACACGGGCAAGCCGCTCTGTAGGCAGCATGACGTCCACTGCCAGATCGACTTCCGCCTCCAGCCCGTCGAGCAGCCCCTTCACCTTGGCGCGCAACCCGTCGATCCCGTTGGAAATGGCCCGCACTTCCGCCAGCAGGGCGCGACCCGCCACGGTAAGCTGCGGCTTGCGGGTTCCCTCCCGGTCGAACAGGGTCAGGCCAAGCTGCGCTTCCAGATTGGCAATGCCATAGCTGATGACGGAAACCGCGCGGTTGAGCTTGCGCCCCGCCGCCGCGAAGCTGCCGGTATCGACGATGGCCAGGAAGATGCGCAACTGATCGAAGGTGGGCGTGCCAGGATTGCTCACTATTCAACTTTCTCGAACATGTCAGCGGATTTTATCCCTCTGATCGAGAAAGCTCGCAAGCCCTAAATAACCTCCAACAGCGGTGCTCCCGTGCCGCTACAGGAGACACACCATGATCGAACTTCGTCCTTTCGACAGCCTCGGCGCCGCCAATCACGGCTGGCTGGATGCGCACCACCACTTCTCCTTTGCCGGCTATCACGACCCCGCCCGGGTCCACTGGGGCAATCTGAGAGTGTGGAACGATGACACTATCGCGCCGCAGACCGGCTTCCCGCCGCATCCACACCGCGACATGGAGATCATCACCTATGTCCGCGAGGGCGCGATCACCCATCAGGACAGCCTGGGCAACAAGGGCCGCACCGAAGCGGGCGATGTGCAGGTGATGAGCGCCGGCACCGGTATCCGCCATTCGGAATACAACCTTGAAGATGTGACGACCCGGATATTCCAGATATGGATCATCCCCACCCGCGAAGGCGAACCGCCCAGCTGGGGTGCCAAGCCCTTCCCCAAGGGGGAACGGTCCGGCCATTTCGTCACTCTCGCCTCGGGCTTCGGGAACGATAATGACGCGCTGCCGATCCGCACCGATGCCCGTGTGCTGGGCGCCACGCTGCGAGCGGGCGAGACGGCGGAATATGCGTTGGGCAAGGACCGCAAGGCCTATCTGGTGCCCGCAACCGGCGCGGTGCAGATCGACGACGTGCGGGTAAACGCCCGCGACGGCGCGGCGATCAGCGATCTTGAAGTGCTGCGCGTGACGGCGATCGAGGATAGCGAGATCGTGCTGGTCGATGCGGCCTGAACGATCCGGCGGGTGCGGAACCTTCCGCACCCGCCAATCCTTGCCGGCGATCCGCAGGCCTCAGCGGGCCCGGCCCAGCTCGCTATTGAGCCACAGCGCCACCAGCGTGGCCAATGCGCCCGAGAGAAGATAGGCGCCGGACGCCAGAAGCCCAAACTCGGCCGAAAGCCACAGTGCTACCAGAGGGGCGAAACCCGCGCCGAACAGCCAGGCAAGGTCGCTCGTCAGCGCCGAGCCGGTATAGCGGTGACGGTTGGAAAAACTGGCTGATACCGCCCCTGAGGATTGCCCGAAGGCCAGCCCAAGAATGACGAAGCCGGTGAGCATGAAGGCGATCTCCCCGCCCTCCCCCAGACCGAGAAGCTGCGGTGCGAAACCGCTGAACACTGCAATCGCCAGCGCCGAATAACTCAGCAGCCGGCGCCTGCCGATCCGGTCTGCCAGCAGGCCCGAGACCACGATGGCCACCACGCCGAAAGCGGCGGCGACGCTTTCGATCACCAGGAACCGCGTTGGTGCCTCTTCGGTGAACAGGAACACCCAGGAGAGCGGGAACACCGTGACCATGTGAAACAGGGCGAAGCTGGCCAGCGGGGCGAAGGCGCCGATCACGATCGTCTTCCATTCGGTCCGCAGGGTCGCGGCGGGGCTTTCCGGCTGAAGGTCGCGCGTTTCGAACAGGCGGCGGAATTCGGGTGTCACCACGATCCGCAACCGGGCGAACAGCGCCACCACATTGATCGCGAAGGCCACGAAGAAGGGGAAGCGCCAGCCCCATTCGAGGAAATCTTCGGCCGGAAGTGTGGCGGTGAAGAAGGCGAACAGCAGGCTCGCCACGATCAGCCCCAGCGGCGCGCCCAATTGGGGGATCATCGCGTACCAGCCGCGCCGCTCCTCCGGCGCATTGAGCGCCAGCAGCGATGCCAGCCCGTCCCACGTCCCGCCCAGCGCGAAGCCCTGCCCCATGCGGAACAGCGCCAGCAGCCAGATCGACGCCGCGCCCAGCGTGGCATAGCCCGGCAGGAAGGCAATGGCGGCAGTCGATCCGCCCAGCAGGAACAGGGCAACCGTCAGCTTCACCCCGCGCCCGAAGGCCCGGTCGAGCGCCATGAATGCGAAGGAGCCAACTGGACGCGCAATGAACGCAAGCGCGAAGATAGTGAAGGACAGCAACGTGCCCGTCAGCGGATCGGCGAAGGGAAAGAAGAAATGCGGGAAGACCAGCACGGAAGCGATCGCATAGACGAAGAAGTCGAAGAACTCCGACGTCCGCCCGATAATCACCCCGATCGCGATCTCTCCGGGCGAGACCGGATGGCTCGCGTGATCCTCGCCGGGATAGTCGATGGCGGCTGCCGACATGATGCGATTCGTCTCCAACTGGCGCCCGAACTGGCGCTTCCGCCCTGAACGGGCGACGCGCCCATTCCGGCCTGCGCGCTATCGTCATTGATCCAGATCAAAGGGATTGGACAAAATGTCCTATCGTCTGGCCGGGGCGGCACTCCTAGGCGCGCGTCATGCCAGATCATCCCCCCACTCCCACGCGCCTCCTGCGCCTTTGCATGCTCCTGCCGCTTGCGGCCCTGCTGGGTGGTTGCGACTGGGTGGTGATGAACCCCGCTGGCGACGTGGCGCGCCAACAGGCCGATCTGGTGATCATCGCCACGGTGCTGATGCTGCTGATCATCGTGCCGGTGATGGCGCTGACCGTGTGGTTCGCCTGGCGTTACCGGGCCAGCAACAAGGCCGCCCGATATGAGCCGGAGTGGCACCATTCCACCCAGCTGGAACTGGTGATCTGGTCGGCCCCGCTGCTGATCATCATCGCACTGGGCGCAGTCACCTGGGTGGGTACCCACCTGCTCGACCCCTACCGCTCGCTGGCGCGCATCGACAAGGAACGCGCCGTGCAGGCCAATTCCGCGCCGCTGGAAGTCAATGTCGTCGCGCTCGATTGGAAATGGCTGTTCATCTATCCGGAGCAGGGGATCGCGACGGTCAACGAACTGGTGCTGCCGGTCGACCGGCCCGTGCGCTTCCGCATCACCGCATCCTCGGTGATGAACTCCTTCTATGCGCCGGCACTGGCCGGGCAGATCTATGCCATGCCCGGCATGGAGACCAAGCTGCACGCCGTGCTCAACCAGCCCGGCAATTTCAGCGGCTTTTCCGCCAATTACAGCGGCGCGGGCTTTTCCAACATGCGCTTTGCCATGCGCGGGCTTCCAGCCGCCCAATTCGAGAGCTGGGCGAAGGGCGTGCGCACCGGCAATGGCGCGGCGCTCAGCCGGGAGGCCTATCTCGCGCTCGAACGCCCCAGCGAGAAGGAGCCCGTACGGCGTTTCGCGAGCGTCGCGCCCGACCTGTTCGATGCTGTCGTCAATCTCTGCGTCCGCCCGGGCAAGATGTGCATGAGCCAGATGATGGCGCTCGATGCCAGGGGCGGAACGGGCGATGCCGGCATATTGAACCTTGCCGCGCTTACTTACGACAAGAACGGGCGGGAGCAGATTTCCGCGATCCTTCCGGGCGACCAGATCGCCGCCACCCAGTTCTTCATCAAGGCCCTGTGCGCGGATAATTCCCCGCTGCGGGCCCGCGCGGCGGAAATCTCGGCACCGTCCAGCCTTGCCCCCTTGCGCGGCGCGAACCTGCCTTCGCCAAAGGAGCCGGCCGGAGACGGCAGGCTCAGCCAGGCCGCTCCTGGAGCGCCCCTGTCGTGACAATGGAAATGAGCACCATGTCCAATCAAGACCAGCACTGGTCACTCTTGTTCGGCCGCCTGTCGCTCGATGCACTGCCTCTTCACGAGCCGATCATCGTCGCGACCTTCGCCGCCGTGGCGCTTGGCGGCGCGACACTGGTAGGGGCCCTGACCTATTTCCGCCTGTGGGGCTATCTGTGGCGCGAATGGTTCACCAGCGTGGACCACAAGAAGATCGGGATCATGTATATGATCCTGGGGCTGGTGATGTTCCTGCGCGGCTTTGCCGACGCCGTAATGATGCGCATCCAGCAGGCAATGGCCTTTGGCGGGTCGGAGGGCTATCTCAACTCCCACCATTACGATCAGATCTTCACCGCGCACGGTGTGATCATGATCTTCTTCGTGGCCATGCCCTTCGTGACGGGCCTGATGAACTATGTCGTACCGCTGCAAATCGGCGCGCGCGACGTGTCGTTCCCCTTCCTCAACAATTTCAGCTTCTGGATGACCACTTCGGGCGCCGCGCTGGTGATGGCGTCGCTGTTCGTGGGCGAATTCGCGCAGACGGGCTGGCTGGCCTATCCGCCGCTATCGGGCATCGGCTACAGCCCCGGCGTCGGCGTGGATTATTACATCTGGGCGCTGCAGATCGCGGGCGTTGGCACGACGCTCTCGGGCATCAACCTGATCGCCACCATCGTGAAGCTGCGCGCGCCGGGCATGACGATGATGCGCATGCCGGTGTTCACCTGGACCAGCCTGTGCACCAATGTGCTGATCGTGGCCTCCTTCCCGGTGCTGACCGCCGTGCTCGCCCTGCTGAGCCTCGACCGTTACGTGGGCACCAATTTCTTCACCAACGACTTCGGCGGATCGCCGATGATGTATGTGAACCTCATCTGGATCTGGGGCCACCCGGAGGTCTATATCCTGATCCTGCCGATCTTCGGCGTGTTCTCCGAAGTGACCGCCACCTTCTGCGGCAAGCGGCTCTTCGGCTATTCCTCCATGGTCTATGCCACGGTGGTCATCACCATCCTGTCCTATGTGGTGTGGCTGCACCATTTCTTCACGATGGGTTCGGGCGCCAGCGTGAACAGCTTCTTCGGGATCACCACCATGGTGATCTCGATCCCCACCGGGGCCAAGCTGTTCAACTGGCTGTTCACCATGTACCGCGCGCGCATCCGCTTCGACCTGCCGATGATGTGGACGTTGGCCTTCATGCTCACCTTCGTGATCGGCGGGATGACCGGCGTGCTGCTGGCCGTGCCCCCGGCGGACTTCGTGCTGCACAACTCGCTGTTCCTGATCGCGCACTTCCATAACGTGATCATCGGCGGCGTGGTGTTTGGCGTGTTCGCGGCGATCAATTACTGGTGGCCGAAGGCCTTCGGTTTCCGGCTGGAGCCGTTCTGGGGCAAGGTCAGCTTCTGGTGCTGGGTGGTAGGCTTCTGGCTGGCCTTCACTCCGCTCTATGTGATGGGCCTGATGGGCGTGACCCGCCGGTTGCGCGTGTTCGACGATCCCTCGCTCCAGATCTGGTTCGTGATCGCAGCCATCGGCGCCGGCCTGATCGCCTGCGGAATTGCGGCGATGCTGATCCAGTATACCGTCTCCATCATCCGCCGCGATCAGCTGCGCGACGAAAGCGGCGATCCGTGGGACGGACGCACGCTGGAATGGTCCACCAGTTCGCCCCCGCCGGCCTATAATTTCGCTTTCACCCCGGTGATCCACGATCTCGACGCATGGGAAGAAATGAAACGCGCCGGAGCCCAGCGCCCGGCCGGTAACTTCCGCCAGATCCACATGCCCAGGAACACCGGCGCAGGCGTGATCCTGGCGGGCATCAGCACCGTCTGCGGCTTCGCGCTGATCTGGCACATCTGGTGGCTGGCGGGCGTGAGCCAGGCCGCCCTGCTGATCACGGCCATCGCCCACACATTCAACTATGCGCGCGATTACCACATCCCGGCAGAGACGGTCGCCGAAACCGAGGGACTCCGCGCACGCCAACTCGCCGCGCTGAAGGGAGCCGCCGCATGAGCACTGCCCCCACTGCCGCGGAACTCACCGCCCGCTATTACGACCTTGACGAGCACGATCATCCCGAAGGCGGCAGCACCATGCTGGGCTTCTGGATCTATCTGATGAGCGACTGCCTGATCTTCGCCATGCTGTTTGCTGCATTCGGCGTGCTGGGCGGCAATTATGCTGCCGGCCCGGGCCCTAAGGACCTGTTCGACCTCTCTCTCGTCGCGCTCAACACTTCTATGCTGCTGTTCTCCTCCATAACCTATGGCTTCGCCATGCTGGCGATGCAGCGCGGAATGGCGCGGCAGACGCAGGCCTGGCTGGTGATCACCGGCCTGTTCGGGGCGGCCTTCCTGGGGATCGAACTCTACGAATTCGCCCATTTGATCCATGAAGGCGCCACCCCGCAGCGCAGCGCATTCCTCTCCGCCTTCTTCACGCTGGTGGGCACACACGGCCTCCACGTCACCTTTGGCCTCATCTGGCTGGCGGTACTGCTGGTGCAGGTGGGGCAGCGCGGGCTGGTTCCGGCCAACCGCCGGCGGCTGATGTGCCTCAGCCTGTTCTGGCACTTCCTCGACGTCGTGTGGATCGGCGTCTTCACCTTCGTATACCTGCTGGGGATGCTGCGATGAACGCCGCACACGAACACCACGAGGCCGGCCATGGCCATGGCGAGGAAGCCCATGGCACCATGCGCGACTATGTGTGGGGCTTTGCGCTGTCTGTAATCCTCACGGCCATTCCCTTCTGGCTGGTGATGACCGGGCCGATCGCCGACAAGACTGTGACGGCGCTGATCATCACCGCTTTTGCGGCGATACAGATCGTGGTCCATATGGTCTTCTTCCTGCATATGAACGCCCGCGCGGAAGGCGGATGGAATATGCTGGCGCTGATCTTCACGGTGGTGATCGTGGTGATCGTTCTCACCGGATCGCTGTGGGTCATGTATCATCTCAATGCCAATATGATGCCGCAGTCCCATCAGATGGATGCACTGCCTTGAATGAAGGCCCGGCAGGGAAGGCGCGCCCCTACGCCTTCATTGCCGCCCTGGCTTTCGTAGCGCTTGCCTGCATCACGCTGGGCGTGTGGCAAGTGCAGCGCCTCGACTGGAAGGAGGCGCTGATCGCCCGGACGGACGCGGCCATGCGCGCCGCTCCGCTGGATGCCGCTGTCTTACCGGCGAGCGATCTCGCCAGCTTCGAATATCGGCGAATTTCCGCGCAGGGGCACTACGATCCGCGCGGCGCGGTGCTGGTAACGGGCACTTCCACGCTGGGCAGCGGATACTGGATGCTTGTCCCCCTGCGCGGCGCAGCAGGAACGCCCCTCTATGTCAATCGCGGTTTCCTGCCCATCGGCACAACGCCCGACAAGGCACTGCGCACCCTGCCCTTAGCCCCCGTGACAGTGACGGGCCTGCTTCGCCTCACGGAGCCGGGCGGAACCTTCCTGCGCGGCAATCGCCCCGGCGAAGGCCGCTGGTATTCGCGCGACATCGCCGCCATTTCCGCCACACGCGGAGTGCAGGCGGATGCCCGCTATTTCATCGACGCGCAGAGGGAGAGCCCTTCGACGGCAGGCGCTCCTGTTCCGGGCCTCACGCTTGTGACCTTCCCCAACAACCATCTCACCTATGCGCTGACCTGGTTCGCGCTCGCCCTGTTGTCGGCAGGCGGGGCAATCATGCTATGGCGGCGCCAGCCATGAACGCCCACGGTCACGCCTATCCTCCTGCCAGCGCCCGCAACATGGCGCTGCTGGTGCAATTGCGCTGGATGGCGGTGTTCGGCCAGCTGGCGACCATCTGGGTCGCCCGGCAGCTGTTCGATATCGTCCTGCCCCTGCCCCAACTGATCGCGGTGCCGGTACTGCTGGCGATGATCAACCTTTCAACCATGGTGATCGGGCGGGAACGGGAAGGCTACACCTATCTGGAACTGCTTGGCGCATTGATGCTGGATGTGCTGGCGCTGGCCTGGCAGCTCTATTTCACGGGCGGAACGGGCAATCCATTCGCCTTCCTGTTTCTGCTCCAGATCGTCATCGGGGCGATCCTGCTGCCTCCAAGCTGGAGCTGGATCGTCGCGGCGGCCGCCAGCCTTGCCTATAGCGTGCTGACGCTCGCCGCTCGCCCGCTAGCCCTGCCCCCACGCCACGCTGGCCATCCCATGCAGATTTATCTGTTCGGCAGCGTGGTCTGCTTCCTGTTGATCGCTGCCCTGCTGGTGTTCTTCGTCATCCGCATAGACCGCAACCGGCGCCAGAGTGACGCCGCACTGGCCACGCTGCGGCAGCAGGCTGCGGAAGAACATCACATCGTGCGCATGGGCCTGCTGGCATCCGGTGCGGCGCATGAACTCGGCACACCGATGGCCACCATGTCCGTGCTGGTTGGTGACTGGCAGAAGCACCCGGCCATCCGCTCCAACCCGGAACTCCGCGAGGAACTGGCGGAAATGAATGCCGAGCTTCTACGCTGCAAATCCATCGTCAGCGGCATTCTTCTGTCGGCAGGCGAGGCACGGGGGGAGAACCCCTCTATCACTTCCCTCTCCGATTTCCTGTCGTCCATCGCATCGGAATGGTCTTCCCGCACCGATGGGGCATTCCGCTGGGTCGGCGCACAGGGTGAGGACCGCCCGATCATCTCCGACCCGGCATTGCGGCAGGTGATCGGCAATGTGATCGACAACGCCGTGGAAGTATCGCCTTCCTTCGTGGAGCTGCGTTCCCACATAGAGAAGGACATGCTGCTGCTCGATGTGATCGACCGGGGGCCGGGCTTCTCGCCGGAGATGATGGAAACCTTCGGCCGCCCTTATTCCTCAACAAAAGGTCGCGCGGGCGGCGGGCTTGGGCTGTTCCTGGTGGTCAATGTCTTGCGCAAGCTCGGCGGCAAGGTGGAAGTATCCAATCTGGACACCGGCGGGGCAATGGTTCGTCTCAGCATTCCGCTCTCGGCGCTCGCCTGCGAGGATGAAAGATGACCGTCACCCCTCCAAGCCTCGTCATAGTGGAAGACGATCCGTCCTTCGCTCGCACGCTCTGCCGCTCTTTCGAACGGCGCGGCTACCGCGTGCGGCACGCCGCCAGCCCAGAGGCGCTGACAGAACTGCTGCAGACTGGAACATTCGACTATGCCGTGGTCGACCTCAAGCTGGGCACCGCCTCGGGCCTTGCCTGCGTGCCGATGCTACGGCAAGCAAACCCCAAAATGCGCATCGTGGTGCTGACGGGCTTTGCCAGCATTGCCACGGCCGTCGAGGCGATAAAGCTCGGCGCGTCGCATTATCTCGCCAAGCCGGCCAATACCGACGATATCGAGGAAGCCTTCGGGCGCGAAGGCGGCGACCCGACGGTTCCGGTCGAAACCCGCAAGAGTTCGATCAAAACCGTCGAATGGGAATATATCCATTCAACCCTGGCCGAATGCGATTTCAACATCTCCGAAGCGGCGCGCAGGCTGGGCATGCATCGCCGCACTCTGGCGCGGAAATTGGAGAAGCGCCAATTGCGCTGAGCGCGGCCGGAGAACACAGAGAATCCCTGCAGGATACAGCGTTTGACGGACACACTATTGCACTGCAGCGCGGACAGGCCTATCGCGCCGCTTTAATCGGGCGATTACGCCCCGCCGCCGCACCGGCCGCGAGTCCCATAAGCAAGAGACAATGACCTTCGGAAACCTCCCCGCGCTTCTGTCCGAAGCGCTCGCCACGCGTGGTTACGCCGCCCCGACGCCTGTACAGGCAGCCGTGCTCGAAGCTGAAGCCGAAGGGCGGGACCTGATCGTCTCCGCCCAGACCGGCTCCGGCAAAACCGTCGCCTTCGGGCTCGCCATGGCGGGTCAGCTGCTGGACGAAAACGGCAGGGTACGCGTGGCCAAGGCCCCGCTCTCTCTCATCATCGCCCCTACGCGCGAACTCGCCCTTCAGGTCAGCCGCGAACTAGAATGGCTCTATGGCGGGACGGGCGCACGGGTAGCAACCTGCGTGGGCGGCATGAATCCGTCGGCCGAACGACGGATGCTTGCACAGGGCGCGCATATCGTCGTGGGCACTCCGGGCCGGCTGCGCGACCATCTGGAACGCGGCGCCTTGGACCTTCACGGCCTCGTTACCGTCGTCCTCGACGAAGCGGACGAGATGCTCGACATGGGCTTCCGAGAGGATCTGGAAGAACTGCTCGATGCGACCCCGCAGGAACGGCGCACGATGCTGTTCTCCGCGACCATGCCCAAGCCGATCGTTGCGCTTGCCCGCCGCTATCAGCGCGATGCCCTGCGCATCTCCACGGTGGAGGAACAGCGCGGCCATGGCGATATCACCTATCAGGCCATGGCGATCGCCCCCGCCGATATCGAGAATGCAGTGGTCAATCTGCTGCGCTTCTACGAGGCGGAGACGGCCATCCTGTTCTGCGCCACGCGTGACAATGTGCGCCACCTCCATGCCAGCCTGACCGAACGCGGCTTTGCAGTCGTGGCGCTGTCCGGCGAGCATAGCCAGAACGAACGCAACCACGCCCTGCAGGCATTGCGCGACCGTCGTGCCCGCGTATGCGTGGCAACCGACGTTGCTGCGCGCGGTCTCGATCTGCCCAGTCTCTCGCTGGTCGTCCATGTCGAGATTCCACGCGATGCGGAAGTGATGCAGCACCGTTCCGGCCGCACGGGCCGTGCGGGCAAGAAGGGCACAGCCGTGCTGCTGGTCCCCTATCCCCGCCGCCGCCGGGTGGAAGGCATGCTGCGCGGTGCGCGCATTGCGGCTGAGTGGATCAATCCTCCTTCGGCGGCGGAAATTCGTGCCGCCGACAGCGAAAGGCTGCTTGCCAAGCTCCTGACCCCCACCGAGATCGCCGAGGAAGACCGCGCCCTCGCCGCTCAGTTGCTGGCCCATCGCACGCCGGAGGAAATCGCCGCGGCACTGGTGCAGGTGCACCGTTCCGCCATGCCGGAGCCTGAAGAACTGCTGGCGGCGGACGCAAGGCCCGCGCCCGGCACTCCGCGCCCCGGCTTCGAAGGCAGCGCGTGGTTCCGGCTGAATGTGGGGCGGCGCCAGAATGCCGATCCTCGCTGGCTGTTGCCCCTGCTCTGCCGCCGCGGCCACGTCAGCCGCAGCGATATCGGCGCAATCCGCATCGCCGCCAATGAGACGCTGTTCGAAGTGTCGCAGGCCATTGCGGCCCGGTTCCTCGCCGCTGTCCGCCATACGGCAGCCGATGAGGACGATGGCGTGGAAATCATTCCCACCGAAGGCCAGCCGCGCGAAGCCGCGCGGCAGAACCGCCGCGAAGGTCGTCACGACGGGCCCCGCCCGCCCAAGCCCTATCGCCATGGCGACAAGAGCAACGCGCGGCGCGGCAAACCGGATCGGGCCAGATGAAGCGCATCCTGGTCGATGCAGATGCCTGCCCGGTCAAGGATGAGATTTACAAAGTCGCCCTGCGCCACGCCATTCCGGTGACGCTGGTCAGCAACAGCCCGTTCCGCGTGCCCACGCATGAGCTGATCGATCGTGTCGTGGTGAGCGACGGCTTCGATGCGGCCGATGACTGGATTGCCGAGCGTGCCGACGGTGAGGCGGTGTGCATTACCGCCGATATATTGCTGGCCGACCGCTGCCTGAAAGCAGGCGCGACCGTGATCTCGCCCAATGGGAAGCCTTTCACCGCCAATTCCATCGGCGGCGCAATCGCGACCCGCGCGATCATGGCGGACCTGCGTGGAGGCGGCGCGCAGATCGGCGGGCTGCCGCCCTTCGGCAAGGCCGACCGCTCGCGCTTCCTGTCGACTCTCGACGAAGCTCTCGTCCGCCTGAAACGGATGCGCTAAGGGCCCATCATGGCAGAACGATTTGAACGGCACAGGCAGCCCTGGACCACGGCTGAGATCCAGAAGCTGCACACCCTGGTCAAGAAGGGCATGGCGCTGAAGGCAATCGCCAAGGCGCTGACCCGCAGCGAGGAGTCCGTGAAGGACCGCGCCAAGGCCGATGGACTGAGCATCGCAAGGAAGCACTGATGCTGCGCCTGTCGGGATTGTCGCTGCCGCTCGATCATGAGCCGGATGCACTGCCTGCCGCGATTTGCGGGCGGTTGGGGATCGCTTCGGATAAGTTGATCAACTTCACTATCTACAGACGTGGAAACGATGCGAGACGGCGTTCGGCCATCCTGCTGGTCTATGCGGTGGACGTGGAGCTAGCGGGCGATGCCGAGGCCGAGGTGCTGGCCCGCCTCGCCGGGGACAAGGACCTCCGCCCCACGCCGAACATGGCCTATCGCCCGCCCTTCACCGCACCAGAGGGCTGGCAGGGTCTGCGCCCCGTAGTCATCGGGGCAGGGCCCTGCGGGCTGTTCGCGGGGCTGATCCTGGCCCAGATGGGTTTCCGCCCGATCATTCTCGACCGCGGCAAGGTGGTGCGCGAACGGACCAAGGACACATGGGGCCTGTGGCGCCGGTCCGAGCTGAACCCGGATTCCAACGTACAGTTCGGCGAAGGCGGCGCGGGCACATTTTCCGACGGCAAGCTCTATTGCCGGGTGAAAGACCCCCGTTTCCTGGGCCGCAAGGTGCTGGAGGAATTCGTCCGCGCCGGCGCGCCCGACGATATCCTTTGGGAAGCCCACCCCCATATCGGCACTTTCCGCCTGGTTACCATGGTGGAGAGCATCCGCCGCACTATCGAGGAACTGGGCGGCGAATATCGCTGGCAGACGCGGGTCGACGATATCGAGTTGGACCGCGCGCCCGATGGCCGCCAGCGCCTGCGCGGGCTGCATCTGCAGGACGGCAGCTTCCTGGAGGCCGACAATGTGGTCTTCGCTGTGGGCCACAGCGCCCGCCCGACCTTCGAGATGCTCCACCGGCGCGGCGTCTATATGGAGGCCAAGCCCTTCTCCATCGGGGTGCGGATCGAACATCCGCAAAGCTGGATAGACCGGGCCCGCTACGGCAATTGCGCAGGCCATCCCGATCTGGGCGCCGCCGCTTACAGCCTGGTGCATCATTGCGACAACGGGCGCACGGTTTACAGCTTCTGCATGTGCCCCGGTGGCCGCGTGGTGGCCGCCACATCAGAGGAAGGCCGCGTCGTGACCAACGGCATGAGCCAATATTCGCGGGCCGAATTCAACGCCAATTCGGGCCTCGTGGTGGGCATCGATCCGGAGCGCGATTATCCCGGCGGGCCGCTGGCGGGTATCGAGTTCCAGCGCCATTGGGAATCGCTGGCCTATGTTGCAGGCGGATCCAGCTATGCAGCGCCGGGCCAGAAGGTGGGCGATTTCCTGGCCGGGCGGCCCTCCACCGCGCTGGGCGAAGTCACCCCCTCCTACAAGCCGGGCGTCACCATGACGGACCTTCCGCAATGCCTCCCCGCCTTTGCGGTGGAAGCGATGCGCGAGGCGCTGCCCGCTTTCGGCAGGCAGATCGCCAATTACGATCATCCCGATGTGGTGATGACCGGGGTTGAAACCCGCACATCCTCCCCCCTGCGGATCACGCGCGACAAGGATTTCCAGAGCATCAACACCCAGCGCCTGTTTCCGGCCGGCGAAGGCGCGGGTTATGCGGGCGGCATCCTTTCGGCAGCGATCGACGGGATCAAGGTGGCCGAGGCGGTGGCCCGAAGTATCTTGTCCGATTAGATAATTTAGGGTTCTCTGCCCCTGACAATGCAGAGGCAAGCCACTCGCGCCGCCAAAGGCCGCGAGGGCACGGGGGAGATAATCGGAATGATGCAGGCCGAAGCGGGCGATGATGCGCCCATGCGGCAAAGGGTCGGGCGCAAGCTGGGCCTTTGGCTGATCCTGCCGATCGCGCTGCTCACCTTCGTCAATTCGATCGACCGGGTAAATGTCAGCTATGCGGGCAGCGCCATGTCGGCGGATCTGGGCCTTTCGCCCGACCAGTTCGGACAGGGCGTGAGCATGTTCTTCATTGCCTATCTGCTGTTCCAATATCCCCATGTGCAATTGCTCAAGCGGATGGGCATCAAGGCTTGGCTGTTCGTCTCCATGCTGCTGTGGGCAATATCGGGCCTGTGGATGGCCCATATCCAGAGCGCGGGCGAATTCTACGCCGCCCGTTTCCTGCTGGGCATGGCAGAGGCCGGCTTCGCACCGGGGATGACCTGGCTGATTTCCCAATGGGCCCCGCCATCCATGCGGGCGCGGGCGCTGTCCGGCGCGCTGGTGGCCGTGCCGCTTTCCATGGTGCTGGGCGGGCCCCTGTGCGGCTGGCTGCTGGGCATCGCCAATCCGCTGGGCTTCGAATCCTGGCGTTACATGTTCCTGGCGATTGCCGTGCCCAACGGGGTACTGGCCATCGCGGCGGCATTCTATTTCGTCGACCGGCCAGACAAGGTGCGCTGGCTTTCGTCCGAGGAAAAGAGCTGGCTGGAACGCCAGATGGAAGCGCCGCAGGGCAATGCGCAAGTGCCCGCCCCCTCCTTCGGCCAGATCGCGCGAGATCCGTGGCTGTGGCGCTGTTCCATTGGCTGGCTGCTGATCATGACCGGCGCCTATGCGCTGGCCTTCTGGCTGCCCCAGCTGGTGCGCCAGCTGGATCTGGGCGGCAGCGAGCTGATGATCGGCACGCTGAGCGCCCTGCCCATGCTGGGCATCGCCATCGGCCTTGCCGTGAACGGCAGATTGTCCGACCGGGCCGGAGAACGCCTGCGCCATGTCGGCATCCCCAGCGCCGCCGCCGGGGCGGCGATGCTGGTTGCCGCCATGCTTGCGCCCGGCTGGCCGGTGCTGGCCCTGCTGTTCGTGGCCGGGCTTGGGCTGGGCGGAGCTCAGGGCGTGTTCTGGGCCATTCCCGGCGCGGTGCGGCTGGGCGGGGACAAGGTCCCCGTGGGCGTGATCGCGCTGATCAGCATGTTCGGCACGGCGGGCGGGATCGTCGGCCCGTGGCTTACCGGCGTGCTGGTGGGCAGCAGCGGCAGCTTCTCGCTCGCCATCGGCGTGCTGGCTTCGCTGCTGGTGATCGCACCCCTGATAATCAGCTTCGACCGCGCTGGCAGGAGCCGCCCGGCTTAGGTCGTGAACTCAGCCGACCTGAACGATCAGATCGGCGGCCTTTTCCGCGATCATCACCGTGGGGGCATGGGTATTGCCGCGAATGACATCGGGCATCACCGATGCATCCGCCACGCGCAATCCATCCACGCCCTTCACCCGCAATGCGCTGTCCACCACGCTGCCCATGGCGCAGGTGCTGGTAGGATGGCCCGCGCTGATCAGCGAGGCGCGCAGCCAGGCGTCGATCTGATCGTCTGTCTGAACATCGGCGCCGGGCGCCAGTTCCACTTCAGCCAGATCGCGCGCGGGCGCGGTCTGGAAGAAGCTGCGGATGAAGCGGAAGCCCTTGCGCAGCCGCGCCCGGTCGCCCTCGGCACTCATGAAATTGAACTGCACTCGCGGCAGGTCCAGCGGGTTGGGTGAGGCAAGCGTAACCTCGCCCCGGCTTTCCGGATCGAGCAGGATCGCCCCGCAGGAGAACATCGGCGTGGGCGGCTTGCGCCACATGGGGAACCACACCCGCGCATCATAGCCACTATGCACGATCTGGAATTGCAGGTCCGGCCGCGCCTGATCCTCGCCCGAGCGCAAGAAGCCCTGGATCGACATGGGGCTCTGGCTCATCGGGCCGCGCCCGGTCAGGCTCCACTGGAGGAAACCCGCCGCCGCCCGGTCCAGCCGGATATCCCGGTTGAAGCCGATCGGCACGGCGGATTTCAATATTGCCATGGCAATCGGGTGATCCTGCAGATTCTGCCCCACGCCGGGCAAATCGACGATGGGCGCAATCCCCGCATCCTTCAGCGCGGCGGCCGGGCCGATGCCCGAATGCATCAGCAGATGCGGGCTGTTGAGCGCGCCTGCCGACAGGATCACCTCGCCCCGGCATTGCAGCACCTGCTTGCCGCTGGGCGTGGCCAGTTCCACCCCGCTCGCCCGGCGCCCGTCCAGCACCACCCGCAATACGGTGCTGTTGGCGATCACGTCCAGATTGGGCCGGCGCTTCACCGGATCGATGAAGGCCCGCACGGTGCTGGCGCGCCGCCCCTGCCGGATCGTGCAATCGGGCATTCCGAAGCCCTCGGGCTGGGGAATAGTGAAGTCCGGGCATTCGGAATGGCCCAACGCGCGGGCGGTTTCGAGGAAGGCGGGAAACAGCTGCGGATCGGGCTTCATCGGCGTGACATGCATCTCGCCGCTGGCCCCATGCACCGCGCTTTCCCCGCGCCAGTTGCTCTCGGACCGTTTGAAATAGGGCAGCACATCCTCATAGCCCCAGCCTTCATGGCCCGCATCGCGCCATGCGTCATAATCGGCCGCCGCGCCGCGAATATACATCGTGCCATTGATGGAGGAGCAGCCGCCCAACACTTTCCCGCGCGGGATCGGCTGGGTGCGGCCATCCAGATTGGGGTCGGGCTCTGCCTCATAGCCCCAGATGAAACGGGGCGAAGCGGCGGCCTGCATCCAGGTGAGCGGCATGTCGATCAGCGGATGGCGACACTCGCCCCCCGCCTCGATCAGAGCCACGCGGGCTGCCGGATTGGCGCTGAGCCGGTTGGCCAGCACGCAGCCCGCGCTGCCCGCGCCCACGATGATGTAGTCGTACACTTTCACCTGGCATGCCTCTCGTTTACTGTTTGGGTGCTGCCTAGCGCATCTTGCCGGCTTTTCGGAACAGCTTGTGCGGGCATAATGAGAACGAAGGGGAGGAATGCCTTGGAAATACCTGCGCTGGAACTGGCTTTTCGCATCCGGCTCGATTTCGGCGAGGGGCCGCGCCTGCGCTTCACGCCGGGATATACGAATTGCACGCGGGGCTTCGTGGCGCTGGTGGGTGGCGAGTTGCTCGGACCGCGCCTGACCGGCCGGGTGGTGCCCTATTCCGGCGGCGACTGGCCGCGCATGTGGTCCAGCGGGCTGGTGGAATTCGAAGCGCATTACATGCTGGAGGCCGATGACGGCACCCCGATCTATATCCACAATCGCGGCATCGCCTATTCCAGCCCCGAAGTGATCGCGCGGATCGAGGCGGGGGAAACCGTCGCGCCCGAAGAGACCTATTGCCGCATCACTCCCCGGTTCGAAGCTCCGGCAGGGCCGCATGAATGGCTGAACCGCACGATCTTCGTCGGCGTGGCCGAACGGCGAGGCGCCTCCACCTTCTTCGATTATTATGCGGTGACCTGACGATGACGAACACGCTTTCCGTCGCCGACCAGATCGAGATTCGCGATGTGATCTCCCGCTATGCCTGGGCGCTGGATACCGGCGATGTCGATGATTTCGTCGCCTGTTTCTGCAGCGACGGGGCACTGGTGTGGGATGCATTCGAAGTGCCCGATCGCTGGCAGGGCAAGGAGGCGCTGCATCATTTCGCCACCTTCTTCCGCAACCAGCCGACCTCCGCCGGGCGGCAGCATCACGTGACCAATACCATCGTCACCCCCTGCGAAGGCGGCGCGCGAGCCAGATCCTATGCCGCCGTGGCCGTGCGCCAGGGCGATGGCCCCCATCTGCTGCATGTGATGGGCTATTACGAGGACCGCTTCCGCAAGGAAGACGGCCAATGGCGCCTTGCCGAGCGCGTGATCCGCGACTGGTCCGGCCCGATCCTCAAGGAATTCGCGGGCCAGACGGGCGAGCGCGTGGCCCGCCCGAAGCCGCCGCCGCTGTTCGGGGCAAGCTATCCCCCCGGCGGCGGCTGATCCGTCCCGTCAGAAGGTGGAGGTGGTCGCTCCGCCGTCGATCACCAGGCTCTGCCCTGTGATGTAATTGGCGAATTCGCTGCAGAACATCGCCACGAAGGCGCCCACATCGTCGCAATCGCCGAAGCGCCCGGCGGCGATGCGCCATTCGCGGGAGAATTCGGCCACTTCCTGCTCATAGGTCGTGCCATTGGCCTGCGCGCGTTCGTTGAACTGCTTTTCCACGAAGGCGCTGTGATGCATGCCGGGGAGCAGATTGTTGATCACCACATTGTGCCGCGCCACCACCTTGGAAACGGCCACGGTGTAATTCGCCAGCGCCGCGCGCGTGCTGCCCGAAAGCGCGCGAATCTCGCCCGGATATTTGGCCGCGACCGTGGCGATATTGACCACCCGGCCCCATTTTCGCTCCACCATGCCGTCCAGCACGCTGCGCATGAAGGCGATGGGGGACAGCAGCGAGATATCGATCGCCTCGCGCCATTGCTCGTCGGTGATGGCGCGGTAATCCGGCGTCATCGGCGGCGGCGCGCAGGTGCCCACCAGAATGTCCGGATCGGGACAAGCCGCCAGAATCCGCTCCCGCCCTTCCGCGCTGCTGTGATCGGCGCAGATCGGTATCACCTTCGCGCCGGTTTCCTCGGAGATTTCGCGGCAGGCGGCGACGAGCCTTTCCTCGCCCCGGGCGGATACGAATACCTCCACCCCTTCGCGTGCCAGAGCCAGCACGGCGCTGCGCCCCATGCCGGCGCTCCCGCCATTGACGATGGCCTTGCGCCCCCTGATCCCCAAATCCATTCTCTATCCTTTCCCGGGACTGTTTCTATGGCCGCCTTTGTGGTCTGGCCGGCAGCGCATGAAAAGCCCCCCACAGCCCTTTTGTCCCGCATTTCCGGAAGCACCCGGCCCGGGGCTTCGGATGTAACGGCAATGGCGCGGGTTACATTACCGTAAATAACTTGTTGCCCCTCCCCCACTGCCTAGCCCCGCCCGGGTCGACCCGGCCGAACAGGGGCCGGACCAATACATCTTGGGGGAAGCATGAAAGACGAGACAGGCGCAGGCAAACGCCTGCTGGCGCCCTTTGCGGCATTCGCACTGGCATTGCCCGCCGCGGCACATGGCCAGACCGCCGGTGTGGCAGGCGATGAAGGCGAAGCGGAGAATACGCTGATCGTGGTCACCGCCAATCGTGCCCCGATGCGGCTGGATCAGGTGGGCCAGAGCATGAGCGTGCTGGACGTGAAGGCGATCGAAGCCAGCCAGGCCGTGGGCGTGACCGAACTGCTGGCACAGACACCCGGCGTCCAGTTCAGCCGCAATGGCGGGCCGGGCAAATCGACCAGCGTCTATATCCGCGGTGCCGAGACCGGCCAGACCGTGATCCTGTTCGACGGGGTGCGGATGCACGATCCGTCCACCACCGATGGCGGAGCCAGCCTTTCCGATGTCATGGTGGGCGATATCGGCCGGATCGAAGTGCTGCGCGGCGCGCAATCGACCCTCTGGGGCAGCCAGGCCATTGGCGGCGTGATCAACATCATCAGCCGGGAGCCTGCAAAGCCCTTCGAGGCCAATGCGCAGATCGAGGGCGGCGAGCTGGATACCTATCTGGTCCGCGCCGGGATGGGCGGCAAGGATGGCGGGCTGATGTGGCGCGTGGGCGGCAGCTTCGTCTCCTCCAGCGGCGTCTCTGCCTATGCCAAGGGGGCCGAACGCGACGGATATGAGAACACCACCCTGCACGGCCGCCTGACATATGCCATCGCCGACGGCATCGAGATCGACCTGCGCAGCGTCTATGCGTTCGGGCGCAACGAATATGACAATTTCAACGCCGATGCCCCCGTCCATGGCGAGAACGGCACCTGGCTGAATTACGCGGCCCTGTCCTTCGACCTGTTCGGGCGGCTTCACAACCGCTTCGCCTATGGCCGCACCGACATCACCCGCACCAATTACGACCGTTCCGATGCGCGCAAGCCCCAGCCGGTCACTTTCGACGCGGCGGGCAAGACCGATCATTTCGAGTATCAGGGCACGCTGGATATCGCGAAGGGCTGGTCCGCGGTGTTCGGGGTGGAACATGCCGAAAACGAAATGCGCACCGCCTCCCCCACCGTCGCCAAGCCGAACCCTGCGCCGATCCGGGCGCAAGACAGCACCACCGGCATCTATGGCCAGTTGCAGGCGGAAGTGGCCGATGGGCTGACCCTTACGGGCGGCATCCGGCAGGAGGATCACAGCACTTTCGGCGGCAGCACCGTGGGCAGCGCATCGGTGGCCTGGTCCCTCAATGGTGGCGACACAGTGCTGCGCGCCAGCTGGGCACAGGGATTCAAGGCCCCCAGCCTCTATCAGCTTTACAGTCAGTACGGGAACACGGCGCTCTCGCCAGAGAAGGCCGAAAGCTGGGACATCGGAGCGGAACAGCACATCGGGCCGGTGTCGCTCTCTGCGGTCTATTTCCACCGCGACACGGAAAACCTTGTCCAATATGCCTATTGCTCGGCCCTGCCCGCCCATGCCCTTTGCGATGACGGACGCTCCGGCTATTACGACAATGTCGGCAATGTCCGCGCCAGAGGCATGGAGCTGGGCGCCAGCCTGAACCTCGGCGCGCTGACGGCTTCGGCCAATTTCACTTATCTCGATGCCGTCAACACCACCGTCGGCGATGCCAATCGCGGCAAGCCGCTGGCCCGCCGCCCGCGCGACAATTTCAACGCGACCATTAGCTACACGTGGCCGTTCAGGCTGGTCACATCCGCATCGGTGCGCGTTGCGGGAGACAGCTTCAACAACGCCGCCAATACACAGCTGCTCAAGAGCTACACGCTGGTGGACCTGCGGCTTTCCTATCCGGTGAACGACACGATCGAACTCTATGCCCGCATGGAAAACGCATTCGATGAGAAATACGAGACGATCACCGATTACAGCACCATGCCGCGCGCAGCCTACGGCGGCGTAAGGCTGCGGTTCTGAAGACGGAAACGGCAGGGTGCGGGCCGCTCTCCTTCTCATCCACCGCTGGGCCGGGCTCACCATCGCGCTGGCGCTGGTGGTCACCGGCCTGACGGGCGCGATCCTGCCGTTCCAGCGCGAATTGGGATATCTCATCGCAGCCGACGTCTGGCATGCGGAACCGCCCCGCCCCGACGCCCGGCCCCTGTCCGGCATCGAATTGATGCAGAAAGTGGAACGGGAAACGGGCGGCACGGTCAGCTACATGTCGCTGCACCTCGAGCAGGGGCTGACCCAGCCCATATTCGTGCGCACCGGGCCGGGCGAGCGGCCCCTTCCCTATGACGAAGTGTTCGTCGATCCCTATACGGGCGACATTCGCACGAAGGTCCGCCTGGCTGATCTGCGCGATGGAGCGGTGAATGTCATGCCGTTCCTCGTCCGCTTCCATTACACGCTGGCCGCCGGGCCGTGGGGCAGGTTCGTGCTGGGCCTCGCCGCGCTGATCTGGGTGCCGGTCTGCCTTGCCGGCTTCGTCCTCAGCCTCCCGCGCGGCCGGAAGGGCAATTTGCCGGAGCGGCTGCGCGCGTGGGTGCCGGCCTGGAAAATCCGCCGCGAGCTGGGTTCGCGCATTTTCACCTATGATCTGCATCGCGCGACCGGGCTTTGGATCTGGCCGATGATGCTGGTGTTCGCATGGTCGGCGGTGGCCTTCAATCTCGACAGCGTCCACCAGCCTGTGCAGCGTTTCTTCGGGGCGCAGGGGCTCTACACCCCGCCCGAAAACCCCAGCCCGGCACAGGGCGAGAGACTGAGCCCGCAAGCCGCCGTCGATATCGGCGCAAGGCTGATGGCGCAGGAAGCCGGGCGGCAGGGCTTTGCCATTCGCGGGCCCGAAGCGATCAGCTTCAACTCCTTCAGCCACGCGATCGGCTATTATGCCCGCACCAGCCTGGATGGCCCGACCGAACGCGGCTCCACGGTCGTGTGGTTCGACGAAGTATCGGGCCGCCAGATCGGCTTCCGCCGCCCCTTCGGTAACACCGGCGCGGATGCCTTGGACAAGACGGTCCGCCTGCTCCACACCGGTGATGTCTTCGGCTGGCCCTATCGCATCTTCGTCAGCCTGTTTGGTCTGCTGACGGCCGCGTCGTCGATTGCGGGCGTGGCGATGTGGATCAGGCGCAGGTAATCAGCTCGCCTGCCCCCAGCCCCCGCCAAGCGCCCGGAACAGGTCGATCTGGCGGCGGGAAACCTCCGCATCCTGATCGGCCAGCGCCGCTTCGGCTTCGGCATAGGTCCGCTGGACGTCCAGCGTCCGCAACGAATCCACCGAACCTTCGCGTAATTGCGCATCGGTGATCTCCGCAGCCCGCCGCGCCTGATCGCGCGCGGATTGCAGCGCCTGCCGCCGTTCAAGCGACCGGGCATAAGAGGAGAGGGCAGTTTCCGTTTCCTCCAGCGCGCCCAGCACGGCCCCGTCGAAAGCGGCCAGCCGGCCCTGCGTATCGGCTTCTGCCGCCGCGATCCGGGCGCGGGCCGGTTCCTGATTGGGGAAGGTCCAGCTCAGCAGCGGCCCAAGCAGCCAGCGTAGCGGCCCTCCGCTGAAGATATCCGCGATGTCGGGGCCGGTCGAACCGATCGAGGCACCCAGCGTGATACGCGGATAGAGATCCGCCGTGGCGACGCCGATCCGGGCAGTGGAGGCGGCAAGGCGGCTCTCGGCAGCGCGTACGTCGGGCCGCCGGGCAAGCAGCGCCGCGCCATCGCCCACCGGAATGGCATGCGCGATCTCAAGGCTCACCGCGCGGGCGGAAGCGATAGCCGGAAGCTCCGCCGGGGGCCGCCCGGTCAGGGTGGCAAGGCGGAACAGGGCCGCCTGCCTTGCAGCCTCGATCAGCGGGATTTCCGCCGCGCGCTGATCGCGCAGGGCAGCAATCTGCGCGACGTCGAGCCCGGTGGCGAGACCGGCATCGTGGCGCTTGCGGGTGATATCCAGCGAACGGTCGAGCAGGCCCACAATCCTGTGCGCCACCGCCAGCCGCGCCGCGCCGGATGCGGCATCGGCATAGGCGCGGGTCGTATCGGCCACCACCATCACGCGCACCGCGTCGGCATCGGCCCGCGCCGCTTCCAGATCACCTGAGGAAGCCTCTATGTCGCGGCCCACGCGGCCGAACAGGTCGAGTTCATAGCCCACTTCCAGCCCGGCATCGATTGTCCAGTCTTCCCGGTTCGCACCGGCGGCCCGCTGCGATTCCGGCAGGCGGCCATATGTGGTGCCTGCACCGATGGTGCCCTGCGGCAGCCGCCCGGCGCGCGATCCGCGCAGCCCCGCCCGCGCCTTTTCGATATTGGCGAGCGCGACGCGGATGTCCGTATTGGCGGCAAGCGCATCGCTCACCAGCCCGTCGAGAACCGGGTCGTCATAGAGGCGCCACCAGTCTGCAGCCACCTCTTGCTGGCTGAAGGCCGGATCGGCAGCGGAAAGGAACGGGCCGGACGTCGCCTGGGGGCGGACGGGTGCGACGAAGTCCGGCCCGACCGCGCAGGCGGCCAGCGCCAGCGCGGATAGGGAGGCGAGTAGACCGCGAGTGGAAGCGCGAGAGAACATCATGGGAGCGGCTCCTATTCGGCGGGTTGCAGGGCGTGGTCGGCGGCGCCGTCATCGGTGGCGGGGCGGCGGCGCAATTGCGCCAGCCAGTCGCCCAGATTGCGGCAGACCACATAGAAGGTAGGCGTGAACAGCAGGCCGAATGCCGTGACCCCGGCCATGCCGAAGAACACCGCCGTGCCCAGCGCCTGGCGCAATTCCGCCCCTGCGCCACTCGCGATCACCAGCGGCAGGGTGCCGAGGATGAAGGCAAAGCTGGTCATCAGGATCGGGCGCAGGCGCTGTTCGGCGGCGTGGATCGCCGCCTCGACCGGAGTATAGCCGTGATGCTCCTCGCCCTGCCGCGCGAATTCCACGATCAGGATCGCGTTCTTCGCCGCCAGTGCAATCAGCACCACCAGCCCGATCTGGGTCAGAACATTGTTGTCCATCCCCCGGATATTGATCCCCAGCATCGCGGCCAGCAGGCACATCGGCACGATCAGGATGATCGCCAGCGGCATCACCAGGCTTTCATATTGGGCGGCCAGCACCAGGAAGACGAACAGCACCGCCATGGCGAAGACCAGCCCCGCCGTATTGCCGGCGAATTTCTGCTGATAGGCGATCCCGGTCCATTCATGGGTGAACCCGCGCGGCAGGGAGGATTGCGCCAGCTGCTCCAGCGTGTCGAGCGAGTGGCCCGAGGCATAGCCCGGCGCCGTATCCCCATCCACCGCCACTGCCGGGGCGAGGTTGTAGCGGGTGACGCGATAGGGCCCCACCTTGTCCTCGAAGGTCGCCACCGCGCCCAGCGGCACCATCGCGCCATTGTCGGAGCGGGTTTGCAGATTGGCGATGTCGGCCTTCGACTGGCGATACTGCTCGTCGGCCTGGGCGGTCACCCGGTAAGTGCGGCCCAACAGGTTGAAATCATTGACGAAGGCAGAGCCGAGATAGACCTGTAGCGCTTCGAACACGCGTTCCGGCGGCACGCCCAGCAATTCGGCCTTCCTGCGGTCGATATCGGCATAGACGCGCGGCGTCGCCGTATCGAAGAAGGTATAGACGCCCGCGAGTCCCTCGGTCTGGTTCGCCTTGGCGATCAGATCGTTGGAGACCTGCTCCAGCGCCTTGTAGCCCTGCCCGTCGCGATCCTCGATCATCAGGCGATAGCCGCCGGCCGAGCCGATCCCGCGGATGAGCGGGGGCTTCACGATCATCAGCCGGGCCTCGGTGATATCCGCCGTGGCCTTGCGGGCTTCTTCCATCAAACTGTCGATAGTCTGGCCATTTGCGGCGCGTTCCTCGAAATCGTCGAGCACCCAGTAGGCCGCAGCCGAGCTGGCGTTGCGGGTTTCCGATGCCCCGTCGAAGCCGGAGAGCATGACCGAATTGTTGATGCCCGGGATCGGCAGCATCCGCTCGGCCACCTTCTTCATTATCTCGTCAGTGCGCGAAGTGGCAGAGCCCGGGGGAAGCTGGATAATCGTGAAGAAATAGCCCTGGTCCTGCGCCGGGATGAAGCCCGTGGGCGTCACCGCGAGCGAGGCCGCCGTCAGCCCGATCAGCCCGATATAGACCGCCATGACCCGCTTGGGCATTGCCACCAGGCGTGTGGTCAAACGAGCATAAGAGGCGCTGAAACGCTCAAAAGCGCTGTTGAAGCGGTCCCCGGCAGCCTCGACCAGTCGCTGCCAGCGCGCATGCTCCGGCGCACGCCTGGACGGGCGCAGCAACAGTGCGGCAAAGGCCGGCGAAAGGGTGAGCGAGAGGATCAGCGAGATGATCGTGGCGGCCGAAATGGTCACCGCGAATTGCTGGTAGAAGGCACCCGAAAGTCCGCCGATGAACAGCGTAGGCACGAACACCGCGCAGAGCACCAGCACGATGGCGACCAGCGCACCGGCAACCTCGTCCATCGAGACGCGCGCCGCCTGCAGCGGGGATAGGCCTTCCTCGATATTACGCTCCACATTCTCGACCACCACGATCGCGTCATCGACCACGATGCCGATCGCGAGGACGAGGCCGAAGAGCGAGAGGTTGTTGAGCGAATAGCCCAGCGTTGCCAGCACCGCGAAAGTGCCGATCAGCGAAACCGGAATGGCCAGCACCGGGATCACCGCCGCGCGCCATTTCTGGAGGAAGACGATGATCACCAGCACCACCAGCACGATCGCCTCGAACAGAGTGTCCACCACGGCGTCGATCGACTTGGCGATAAATTCGGTGGGATTGTAGACGATCCGGTATTCCATCCCCTCGGGGAATTCCTTGGCCAGTTCGTCCATCTCGGCCTTGATGCCTTCGGCGGCGGCCAGTGCGTTGGAACCGGGGCGCTGGAAGGTGGGGATGATCACGGAATCCTTGTCGCCCAGATAGGCGGAGGTGCCGTAATCCTCGGCCCCCAGCTCTACGCGGGCGACATCGGAGACGCGCACCTGGCGGCCCTGCGCATCGGTGCGGATCACCACATCGGCGAATTGCGCAGGCTCGGTAAAGCGGCCCTGCGTTTCGACATTGAGCTGGAAGGCGCTGCCGCCCGAAGGGGGCTGGCCCAGCGTACCGGCCGCGACCTGCACGTTCTGGGAGCGAAGCGCATTGACGATATCGCCCGCGGTCAGGCCATAGGCCGCCGCGCGGGTCGGATCGATCCAGACGCGCATCGAAAGATCGCGCGAGCCGAACAGCTGGACATCGCCCACCCCGTCAAGCCGGGCCAGCCGGTCCTTGATGCGGGTCTGGGCGTAGTTCGAGAGATATTCGCGGTCCAGCGAGCCATCGGGCGAAATCAGGTTCACCACCAGCAGGAAGTCCGGCGAGGTCTTCTTGGTGACCACGCCCAGCCGCTGCACTTCGGCCGGCAGGCGCGGCAGCGCGATGGCGACGCGGTTCTGGACCAGCACCTGGGCCTCGTCCAGATCGGTGCCCTGATCGAAGGTCACAGTGATGACCACTCGCCCGTCGCCGGTCGATTGGGAGCTCTGGTAGAGCATCCCCTCCACCCCGTTGATTTCCTGCTCGATCGGGTTCGCCACCGTCTCGGCAACGGTCTCGGCCGAGGCGCCGGGATAGACGGCGCTTACCGTGACCGTAGGCGGCACGATGTCCGGATATTGGGACACGGGCAGGAAGAAATACGAGATCGCTCCCACCACGGTGATCAGCACGGCGATCACCGCGGCAAAGATCGGGCGGTCGATGAAAAAGCGCGAGAGGCGCATGGCTTTAGCCCTTTATCCGGATCAATTTGCGAAAGATGCCTTGCCGGGAAGCGGCGCGGAGACGGCAGGCGCGGCGGCCCGCTTTTCCGGGGCAATCTTGCCCTGGCGGATTTCGACCTTGGCGCCGGGTGCGGCGAATTGCGTACCCACGATCACCACCCGGTCGGTCGGCAACAGGCCGGAGCGGATTACGCGCAGCCCGTCGATCAGCGGCCCGAGTTCCACCGGCTTGGCGGCCACGGTGCCGTCCTTCTTGACCACCAGCAGGATCTTGCGCGCCTGATCGGTCTGCACGGCGGTATCGGGCACCAGCAGCGCCTTCGCCGTGCCGCCGGTCGCCAGGCGCATATTGCCGAACATGCCGGGGGTGAGGAACAGGTCGGGATTATCGAAGATCGCGCGGGCGCGGATGGTGCCCGAACGCGGATCAAGGCCATTGTCGGTGAAGTCCAGCCTGCCCTGATGGACATAGTCCTTCTCGTCCTGCAGGCGCACGGCAACCGCCAGCCCTTCGGCGGAGCCATTGCGCCTCGCCTTCAGGAACAGGGCTTCCGAGCCTTCGAAGCTGAAATAGATCGGATCGACCGCCATCAGCGTGGTGAGCAGGCTGCCCGAACCGCCATCGCCGGCCGATACGAGATTGCCCGGATCGACGCGGCGATCGGAAATGCGGCCCGACATCGGCGCACGCACGGTGGCGAATTCCACGTCGAGCGAGCGCGAATTGACCCGTGCCTGCGCGGCGGCAAGGGCAGCCGCGGCAGCCCGTTCGCGGGCGCGCAGCCGGTCGATCTCGCTTTTCGAAACGCCATCGAATTCGATCAGGCGCGAGGCCCGTTCAAGCTCGCTGCGGGCCAGTGCCACTTCGCTGGAAGCCGCCGCCGCATCGGCCTGTGCCTCGCGCAGGGCAGCCGTGAAGGGGCGTGCATCGATCGTGAAGAGCGGCTGGCCCTTGCGCACGATCTGCCCGTCGCGGAAATGGACGGCAGTGACGGCACCCGAAACGCGCGGCCGGATCTCTACCGAACGGCTTGCCTCGAACCGGCCCACAAATTCGTCCCATTCGGTGATTTCGCGTTGCAGCGGCTCCGAAACGGCCACGGTCGCAGGCGGTGGAGGCGGCGCTTCCGGCCCTGCTCCCGCCAGCATATACCAGGCAGCGCCCAGCGCCGCGATCACGGCAACAATGCCGAGCACGCGCCTGCGCCCGATTTTCGGCAGGGAGATGAGCGGGACGCTCTGCCCATCCTGAATCTCGATCGAAGTCAGCTCATTCATATTCCGTACCCTGTTCGGTGGACGCGCGGCTCCGCACGCGGCTTGTGAGGCCACACGGGATTGCTCCGGAAAGTCCGCTTTCCGGCCGCATACGTCCTCGTCCCTATTGCTGCGAAATGGCCTTGAGTGGCCCCCGCCCTAAATGACCCCGTCCGCGCCCTGCGCGCACGACATCAAGCACCCGCGTCACCCCGGCGGGGCGTCGTGGCCGGACGCCCGCCGGGGATCTCGCTGTCATTGGTCTTTATGATCCGTCGCTTGGCGATTCCACTTGAGGAGAGAATCGCATCACGTCATTTCATACCGATTGGTATATAAATGCAGGCTCTGAGCGTCAAGCGATATTTATACTGTCCGGTAAGGAATGTCGAGAGGGCTGTTAAACCAGCTCAGGTGCTGGGCCATGTGGCAAGGCAGGTATCAACGAGCTGCTCAAGCTCCGCCCTGCTCGCCCCAGCGCCCGCCTGCACGGACATGCCCTGGAGAATCGCCGTAAGATAGGACGCAAGCCCGGTGGGATCGACATGGGCAGGCAGATCGCCTTCCTGCTTCGCGCGGTCGAACCGTTCCAGCAGGGCCTGCTTTGCGGCCGCGCCGCGCGCCACCACCTGTTCGCGAATGCTCTCCGCCTCGTCACCGCAGGCGCTTGCGCCGATCACGGTCAGGCAGCCGCGGCATTGTTCGCCGCCATAGATTTCCAGCGCGCCGCGCAGGAAATGCTCCGCCACGCCGCGCGCGGTGGGCGCCTTCAGCCCTTCGGCGACATAAGCGAGCTTTTCGCGCTGATAGAGGTCCAGCGCCTTGGTGAAGAGCGCTTCCTTGTTACCGAAGGCGGAATAGAGGCTGGGCTTGGTAATGCCCATCGCCTCGGTCAGGTCCGCCATGGACGCGCCTTCATAGCCCTTGGCCCAGAACACGGCGAGTGCCGCCGCCAGAGCCTGGTCGGTATCGAATTCCCGTGGTCGCCCACGGGCGACGCATGCCGTGGCAATTTTCATAACGCCCGGTATATATACCTCTCGCCCCGGATTTCCAAGCACTCTCGCATAGCGGAGGCCGGAGCGGAACGGAACAGGGCGTTTGCGGCATGGCTAACCGGGGGAAAGCGCCCTCCCCCGGCTAGCCTCCATCAGGCCGGGCCGCGCCCGCCCGGCACGTGGATGCGGTCCGCCGTGTTGTAGAACAGATCTTCCTGCTGCTTCAGGGTCAGCCCCGATGCCGAATCCAGCGCATGCTGCACCCACATGAACATGCTGCCGGGCGTATTGCCCACGTCGCTGCCCCAGGTCATCTTGTTGGCGCCGAAGGTCTTGACCATGTGTTCGAGGAACGGCTTGAACTCGACATGCGCCGCGTGAAGCTGCTCGATCAGCAGGGTGGTGTATTTGTAATAGATGTTGGGATGCTTCGCGAGCGCGAGATGCTCCGGCGAGAGGCCGAAATTCGGCCCGCCTTCGGGGCGCGGGAAACCGATGTGATCCAGCAGGATGTTGACGTTGGGGTAACGCACGGCATGTTCCGCCACCTTCTTCATCGCGCCTCGCGTATCGCCGCCGATCGGCATCAGCACCACTGTCAGCCCCAGCCGGTTCGCCGCCTGCCATGATGCTGCGGCCTTGGCCGAAAGGAATGCGAAATCGCTGTTGCTCGCCTGCCCCGGCCCGGGCGCGGAGCCGGGAACCGGCGTCGGGCTGCCGGTCCAGCGCACGCCGGCAATCCGGTTTTCGCGGGCGAATTTCTCAAGCGTGGCGGGCGTGGCGGCGTCTTCCGGATCGAGGATCACGATGGGAACGATCCGGTCTGGATGTTCGCGCGAGATGTCCAGGAGATAGCGATTGTCGAAGCGATAGGTGCTCGAATATTGCACCCCCGCCCCCTTCGCGATGCCGCATTCATCCCAGAAGGCGAAGACTTCCTTGGGCGTCTGCGGGAAGCGCATGGCCTTGGCCACCATGATTTCCGGCCCATAGCGCGCGGTGCGCGCGGTGATCGGATATTTGTCCACATCGTTGGTGTAGAAATGGGCATGCGTATCGTAGAGCTTGAATGACGGAACGATCACATGGCTGAGCGCCCGCGTGGGCAGGGCCGCGAGGGCGCCTGCGGCAAGGCCTGATCCAAGAAGCGTGCGACGACTTATCATGTGTTCCCTCTTCCCGCTGTATCGTTCATCCGTGCCGATCGGCTGTTGCTCCGTACCGGCGACCATATTCTAACCATCCATCCTCTGCCCGCTTGATCGCAGCGGCGCTGAATCGCATGGATTGCATGCCGCGCCTCATCGCAGGACCGTGCCGAGCAGATCGAGCGTGGCGGCCCAGGCCGGCTCTGCCGATGTGGCATCGTAAAGCGGATTGTCCTTGGCCATGAACCCATGCCCGCCCGGCAACACCGCGACGGTGCCCGTCAGGCCTGCGGCGGCAAAGGCCTTGCGCAGATCGTCCTTGTCCTCCGGCTCGCGCGCATCGTCGGGCGCGGCGAGCGCCACGTAATAGGCGGCCTTCGAGCGATTGACGGTGAGATGCGGGCTGTTGGGCCGGGTGGTAGCCACGCCGGTGGGGTGATAGGCCGCCACCGCGCCGATCCGCCCCGGCACGGCCTGCGCGCCCAGGAACGCATAGGCCGCGCCAATATCATATCCCAACATGCCGATTTTGGACGATTTCTTCACCTCGGCAAGCGTGTCGAGAAAACCGACATAGGCCTTCGCATCGCGCGCTGCGGCCTCATCCGACATGGCCGCGCGCCATTCGGTATTGCGCCGGCGCAGTTCCTCCTGCCCCAGCACGCCCGGAGAGGTGCTGCCGTCGATCTTCGCGCTGCGATAGAAGGCGTTGGGCACCAGCACCACATAGCCTTCCGCCGCCAGCTTGCGCCCCACATCTGCAAAGGCCGGGCGCAGGCCGACGATATCGGTCCACAGCAGCACCGCCGGGGCAGGCGCTCGCCCGGCGCCGGGGACGAACAGCAGCGCGTCCGCCGTCCCGTCGGGCATAGTGATGGCAACATACCGCTCGCTAATGGCCGGGGCTGCCTCGCCCTGCCCTTCGCCCGGCGTCACGCAGCCCGCCGTGCCCAGCACCATGAGTACGGAACCAATCCCGGCCAGCAGCCGCCCTGCCATGCGTGCCTTGTGCATCGCCATTCCCCGCGCCCCGCTCAATCGACCGAGAAGATCGACCGGGCGATATGCCGCACGCCGCCGTTCACCTGAACCGGATCGTCCTTGCTGTTGAAATAATAGATCACCCCCACCTTGCCGTCATCGGTGGCCCAGGCATTGGGATAGCCCAGATCCCAGCTGCCGCCATCGTCGCGCACGATCAGTTCGGGGCCCCAACTCTTCCCGCCATCCTCGCTCACCGTGGCGCGGATGCCCTGTGGGGCGAGGCGATAGCCATAGACCATCACCAGCCGCCCATCGGGCAATTGCACCAGGCTGCCGGGCGATCCGAAATCATTGACCCGCGAGAGGAAACCCCAGGTGCGCCCGCCATCGTCGCTGGAATAGACTTCCGTCCACATCACGCCCGTCGGATCGCGCTGGCAGCGCATCACGCACAGCATCCGGCCATTGGGCAGCAGATAGCCGCGCGGATAGAACCATCGGTGCCCGCCGAAGCGATAGGTCGTCTTATAATCCCCATCCGCCTCGCCGAAGGGATCGTTCTTCTTGGTGATGAAGGTCAGGAAATGGAAATCGGTATTTCCCGGCGGACAGGCATAGATGCAGGGGTGGCGGTTCCACCCTTCCTTGTCGACTTCCATCAGCCAGATGAACGCCGTCCCATCCGGGCGGACGAGCACGGAATTCATGCCCGACAGCGAATGCAGCCCGTCCAGCGGAACGTCGATGCCCGGCCCCCAGCTGCGGCCCCGATCCCTGGACACCCGCACGATGGTGCGGCCTTCCGGCGTGCCGAAAGCCGTGCCGGAATTGGAGATCAGCACATCGGGATCGAGGAAGTCGATCGGCTGCAGATCGCCAATCGTCTTCACACTGGCCTGTCCGGGATCGGCGTTCTGCATCATGTTGAACACCGGATCTTCCCAGGTCCGGCCATAATCGCGCGATCGGAGCGCCACGGACTTGCCGCCCAGCCCTTCCTTCCCGAGATTGTCATGGCTGATGTCGGTCGCACTGCCATAGCGGGTGTTGATCGACGTCACCTGCTGCAGCAATTCCCCATTGCCGAGGTTCCAATAGCCCATCGTATGCGGCCAGCCGACCATTTCGGTCTCCCGGCGATAGACCACGGCATGATCGACATTGGTCAGCCTGCGCGGCGGGGCGAACAGCTTGATCGGGCCGCCCGGCGCCCCGCTCGCAGCCGAAGCGAACATGAAAAGACTGGCGGCGGAGCCTCCCATAAGGGCCCCTCGCCGCGTGATGCCGGCCCTGATCTTAGCAACCTCGCCCATCTTCTTGTCTCCATCTCGGAAAACCTGCCGCAAGGCCGAGTTTCCCGTGCATTTTGCGGCTTATTTGGCCGGTGAACGGCCGGTCAATCGAATTTGGCCCCGCGTCTCTGGCGGTAAAGAATGACTGCCCATTGCGCGCGGTTCAGGCCGCCCCCAGCCTCGCAAAATTTGGCTGCGCCCCTGCGAGCGGTGCCGAAAGGCGGTGATCGCAGGGACGCAGCCAGGTCCGGCCTGCCGAGCGGGAGGTATGTGGCCGGCAGGGCCATCTCAGCATATGCGGCTTTGCACGGCGGAAGCGGTGCCCAGCCCATAGATCCGCGCGCCATTGTCATGCAGGAACTTGCGGGTTTCCGCCTTGCTCAGAAGATCGCTCGCGGCCCACGCCATGGAGACCTTCTCCTGATAGTTCCACAGCATGCTCTGCCCCACGTCGGAGCCCCAGATCAGGCGATCCTCGCCAAAGCCATCCACCATGCGGCGCACGAAATCGGCGGCGCGCACGCCCGTCTTCACGAAGCGTTCCATGTTGATTTCGGTGATCTTGAAATGGACGTTGGGCACGTCCTCGAAAATCGCGATCGTGCTGTCGATCCCGTAATCGGGCGGCGGCGGATTGACGATCGTCTCCCCCAGTTCCTCCGCCAGCGCCACCTCATATTGCGACATGCCGTAATAGGTCGCCGCATGGTCAAGGATGATGGGAAGCTCGGGATATTTGCGTGCAATGATCCTCAGCAGCGGCAGTACATAGGATAGCTGGTTGTAGAACACGATCAGCGTCATTGGCGTGCCCAGTTCGGCGCAAACGTCCCAGACGTTCATTGCCGCGGGCGAACTCATCCACGCCGTATCCAGAATCCACGGGCGCGTATTGGCCATGCGGAAGCCCCGTGCCCGGCCGCTTTGCACCATCTCGCGATAGATGCCGGGCGTGGCCGGGTCCTGCGTGTCAAGGATAACGACAGGGTAGAGCCGGTCGGGATATTTTTCCGCTGAATCCAGAATATAACTGTTGTCGTAGCCATAGAGATGGCCCCGCTGGACGACACAGGAAACCGCAACGTCATTGGCGTCCATCATGCCGATCAGGGCTTCCGCCGTGACTGTAAAATCGGTGCGCGCAGGTGTTGGCAGGCCCGGCCCGAACGGCCTTGGCTGATACCTGTCCCAATCATCGGAGATCAGGTGCGCATGCGTGTCGAGCAACTGGAACGACATGCCTTGATATTCCTTGCTTTTCTCAGGTTTTCGGCGTGGAGACGTCGCTCTTCGACCGATGGCTCCTCCAGGGGAGCACCGGCCCGGACACTCGCGATCGCGGGTGGCCGGGCCAGGCCGATGCCTAGAACTTCTTGCTCACGCTGAGGTACCATTCACGCGGCGGTGCCGGCTGGCCGATATTGGAGCCTGCGCCGAGGCCCTGAATGAACACCGTTTTCTGGCGGTAGTACTGGGCGTTGAACAGATTGGTCACGCCCAGCGCCACCTGCAGTCCGTCTTCATTCTGGTACGTGACACGCCCGTTGAAGGTGGACCGGGGCGGCTCGTCCAGATGCGTATAGTCATTGCTATAGGCGATGGTGCTGTTGCCGAACCAGTCGAGCCGGGGCGTGATGGTGCCATCCAGTCCGGGCACATCGATCAGATACTGGATGCTGGCGCTATAGGTCCAGTCGGGGAAGCCGATCGGGCGGCCCGTGGTGCTGCCACGATCGGTATAGCCAACCGAACCCGACAGAACGAGGCCATCGATCGGTTCGGCGGTGGCTTCAAGTTCGAAGCCCTTGATCGGATCCCCGCCCTTGACCTCGTAATTCCAGTCGCGGCTGATGCACTGGATGCCGACACCTGCGGCAATATTGACCGGCCCGTCACGGCTGGCGACATAGGGAACGCAGCTGGTGAAGGCAGTGGCCCATTCGGTATCGTCGGGGCCATCCGGCACCAGCGTCATGGTATTGGCAGGCGTGGTGCCCGGAAGAACGGTGAGCACCGGATTGCTGGGATCATAGCGAGGTTCCTGCCCGGAATAGCTGCCGTTGCGCGTCGAATAGCTCATGTAGAATGCAGCCGCATTCAGGCGCAGGCGCCGGTCGAACAGGTCGATCTTCACGCCTGCCTCGTAATTGATCAGCGCCGTCGGGAACTGCTGCTGGATCTGCCCGACCTGGAACACGCGGGTGGCAAAGGCCGGGAGACGATAACCGGTGGAGGCCGAGGCATAGACAAGCCCGCCATCGGTGAATTCATAATCGACGCCCAGCTTCCAGTCCCAGCGGGTATTGGTGATCAGAATGTCGAAGATCGTGCTGCTGGCCGAAGGGGTGAAAGTGGTCGATCCCGCCACCGACGCATCCTGCAATGCCTGGTAATCGACCAGCTTGCTGTCGGTCGAACGACGGATGCCGCCATTGATGCCCAATCCCTCGAAAGGACGAACCGTGGCATTGACGTACGCTGCCTTCGCCTCGGGATAATAGAACACCGTCTGGTACTGCTGCGTGCCGAGGCGCACATTCTGCGGACGGCCATCCTCATCGGCAAAGCCATCATAGTAGAAAACACCCGCGACCCAATCCAGCCAGCCATGCTGGCCTGTCACGCGAAATTCGCCGCTCCAGTACCACATCTGGTCATCGTGATAGATGATTGAATCCGCCAGCGGCGTACCGTCCCAGCCCGATCCGAAAGTGGTGCTGATCTCGCGATAGCCGCCAATCGCGGTCGCCTCGATCTCGTCCGTAATGCCGACGCGCAGCTTGCCGTTGATGCCCCAATTGGTCAGCGGAACGGTGGTCCCCCAGCAATTGCCGCCGCGATAGAGCGAGCCGTTGTAATAGGTGTTGCCCGCGATCTTGGTGCCGGCAGGCTGCGGATCGCAGTGCGTTTCATAGGTGGTGTACATGTCACCGGTCTCGAAACGCTCGTCCCAGCGGAACGGCGTGCCCGGGATCGAATATTTGTCGAACATCGTGATGAAGTTCTTGTTGGCGACGCTTTCGTCGATCACGCCGGTATATTCGCCCCAATAGTTGCCGCTCCGGCCGTCCGGCCAAACCTTCTCGCGGACCTTGCCGTAGGTCGAATGGTAATCGAACTCGAAGGCCTTCTCGGCTGCCTGCTCGTCATTGGAATGCAGATAATCGGCGCTGATGTTCAGCTCCACATTGGAGACCGGCTGCCACCGCAGCGAACCGCGAATTGCGCGCGCATCCTCGCCGCCGTAATGGCCGATCACGCAATCCTTGGGCTCGCGGCCAGCGCCCCAGGACGTCTCGCCCGAAGCGAAGGGGAACGTGCCCGCCAGCTCGGGCGTGCCGCGACGATGCATCTCGCAGCTGAAATCCAGCGCATCCATGTAACCGGTGCGCTTCTTGGAAACCCCGGAAATGCTGACCGCCAGATTGTCCGTCAGCGGAAGGTTCAGCCCCGCCCGCAGTTCCACCCGATCATAGGCGCCATAGGTGAAATCGACATAGCCGCTCGTTTCGGTGAAGCTGGGCACCTTGGTGACCATGTTCACCGCGCCCGAAATGGCGTTGCGACCGAACAGCGTGCCTTGTGGCCCGCGCAGGATTTCAACATGCTGCAGATCAAGAAGGTCGAAGTTGGAGCCGAACAGGAACGGGTAATAGACGTCGTCGATATAATAGGCGACGGCCGGTTCCTGAGAGAATTGCGTGTCGGTCGTGCCAAGGCCGCGAATGTTCACGGATACGCCCGCGCCATAGATGCCCTGCGATTTGCGGAAGGTCGCATTCGGCACGATGTTGCCCAGATCCGAGAAGGTCGTGATCTGCTTTTCTTCCAGCGTTTCGGCGGAGACCGCCGTGATCGCAATCGGCACATCCTGGACATTGGTGACGACCTTCGTCGCCGTCACCAGAATATCCTCGGTAGAACGGCGGCTTTCGGGCGCGCCTTCTTCTTCCTGGGCAAAAGCCGGCTGAGCCAGCATCAACGCCGCGAACGAGCTCGTAGCGAGCACCAAACCTTTTCTCATGAGATCCACTCCCACCATTCCCTTTTTGAAGTTGCCGGGTGGGTATGCGTGTCGAGCGTGGCCGACTTTACTATTTAGGCTGCACAACTTGTTTTATGCCGTTGCGGCCTGACATCAGCTTTTCCGGGCAATATTTGGCTCCGGCTGCGTCAATTAAGGGGACCTATATACCTAACTAGCCAAACTGGGACACCCATGTGAATCGCCTAGCGCGGGCGCTTAGCCGCTGATAAGTATCGCTGCTATGAAGGACGTATTTTTATACAACGGGGGGATCGAGCGCAGAGAAGATCTGCGCTTCATCGAGTTTGTCGCCGAACATAAGCAGCATGAGGAGTTGCTTCTGTTGCTCGTGACTCCGGGTGGAAATCCCGATGCCGCCTATAAAATCGGGAAATACATTCAATCGCGCTACACAAATTTCAGCTGCTTCATTCCGGGCTTGTGCAAAAGCGCGGGAACGCTCTTAGCCATTGGGGCTAACGAGTTAGTGTTCGCCCCCTATGGTGAACTCGGACCACTCGACGTTCAATTGACGAAAACCGATGATCTGTTTGGGCAGGAATCTGGCCTTAACATTAGCGAGGCTTTTCGCACGGTGGAGGATCGCGCTAAGCGTACCTTTCACGCTCTCATTGGCGAGATTATTCAGAGCAGTGGCGGCGTAGTCTCATTCCAAACTGCTTCGCATTGCGCATCCGAGATTGTTGCCTCTCTCTATGGGCCGATTTTTGGTCGCATCGATCCAGAAGAGGTTGGTTCTCGGGCGCGGGCAATGCGCCTTGGTGAAGACTATGGAATCCGTCTCAATCAAAAATACGCCAATCTTAGAGAGTCCGCCTTGGAGCGGCTGTCGCAATCATACTCTAGCCATGGGTTCGTTATCGACGCGGAAGAGTCTTGTGCGCTGTTTGAGCGTGTGCGAATGGCGGAACCCGCTGAGCAATGGCTCGTTCAGAATGTTGGCCCTAAAGCTAGGTTTACCGGGGCGGACGTGATAATCGAAGACCTGACCGCCCTGTATCAGGCATATGTTCCGTTACAGACTAAGGAGAACGAAGGTGAGCAAGAGGATTCCATCGAAGACCTCTCAAACGGCTTCGAGCCAAGCGCCGTCCCCCTCTCAGCAGTCCCCAATGGAAACGATTCTACGTCGGCAGGCTGAAGTTAACGTCCTTCGTCCAGCCCGCGATATGAATCCCGCGTTAGCGTCGTCATACAGCATGAGGCTCGCAACTCGCTGAGGCACATCCTCAGGTTGGACCTCCCACCGGCAAGTGGGAGCCACTAGCGAGCATTCTCTTGAATCGCTCCCATTCAGCTACAGCGTGCTCCACTGCCCGGTCTTTCAGGTAATCGCGGTAGCCGGTGAAGACGGCATAGTCGTTGGTTTTGAGAAGCTCATCGAGCTTGTTGGTCAGATCATCCATTGTCATCGACTTGCCGCGAATGGCGCGCGATTCCGCGTAGAGCAGAAACTGCTCGCAGAGGATGTGCAGGACGTAAACTTCGTCGCGGAACAGATAGTTTTTCCCGACCACCGCGTCCGCCTTGCTGGGCATAGAGCCCTTGGTAGTCGTCAGACCCATATTGTGCTTGTCGGCATCGGCTCGCTCCAAGATTAGCTCGGACGCCGTTTTGCCAGTGATCGCGAAGAGGAACTTGTCCTGTAGCTTTGCATAAAACGAGCGGACCTTCGGCGAGTCTTTGTCATAATCGATCGATGCGACCTTGAAGCAATCTCGCACCGCTTCGTAAATTACCTTCTCCTCGCTCCGGAGCGCGCGAACTTGGGCGGCGAGATCGCGGAGCGCGTTAGGGTCTGAACGTAGTCGTGACTCGTTAAGCGCGAAGCCATCGGTGATGTAGCGACGCAACGTCTGCGTCGCCCATTTGCGGAACTCGGTGGCCTTCGCCGAGCTCACCCGGTAGCCGACCGATAGGATCATATCGAGATTGTAGTGCTCCACTTCCCGGGCGACGCTGCGGCCTCCTTCAAGCCGAACTATTTCCATTTTGGAAACAGTTGCTTGCTCCTCAAGCTCTCCGCTTTCGAGTATGTTTGCGATGTGCTTCGACACCGCTGGAACGTTGATCCCGAACAGCTCGGCAATCTGCTTCTGCGTCGCCCACACCGTCTCGTGAGACCAATCGAAGTTGAGATCGACGTGAGCGTTCTCGCCATCAAAGCGAACAAGCTCCATTTCCATCTGTGCGGATATGGCGTTCGCCGCTTCCCGCGACTTCTTTGCCTTTGCCAGGAACTTGTCCATGTCCATCGCAGGGGCATTGCCGAGCATAGCCTTCGCTACATCGTCAAAATCGGCATTGATCGGCTCAATCGTCTTTTTGTCATCAGCCATGGGTCAGTTCCTTGTAGGTGAGGCGCTTGCCGACCATCCGGCCAATCGTCATTTCGATGAAGCGCATGGTGCCATCCTGCGCAGTGTTCTGGCGGAACGAAAATTCATTCACATAGCGATGCAGATGCTTCGGACTCATGTAGTGGTAGATGCCATAATGGCCCCGCTTGAGAAGCGCCCAAAAGCTCTCAATGCCGTTCGTATGGATGCAGAAGTGGCGGACATACTCGCCTGCCGAATGATTGACGGTGTGGTGAATATAGCTGTCCGCGCCAAGCCCGCGATAAGCCGCAAATTCATCGGTAACCACGGAGGCGCCTTTGGCCACGTTGGCCTTGATAAAGCCCTTGAGGGTCGAGCCGGTGGTGTCGGTTACCGGCGAAGCCACCACGTTAGCGTTGTCCCCGCGAATGCCGACAACCGCGACCTTGCCAACGCCTCCCCGGCCAAGGTGCAGCTTCTTGGAGCCGTGCTTGTTCTTTTCCTTGCCGCCGATAAACGTCTCATCGACTTGGACGTGGCCGCCTAAATCGGTGTTGGAACTGGCCAGCCACGTTTCGCGGATACGCTGGGCGAGAAACCAAGCGGACTTTTGGGTGATGCCAAGTTCGCGAGCCATCTGCGTCGAAGGGATGCCCTTGCGCGCGGTAGTCATCATGTAGATCGCCATGAGCCACTTGTGCAGCGGAAGGCGGCTTTCGGCGAGAACCGTGCCGGTGCGGACGCTGAAGTGCTGGCGGCAATCCCGGCAGCGGTAAGGCATGGGCTTGTGGTTCTTCACTTCAGCGACCGAGAGGCTGCCGCAATGGGGGCACGACACTTCGCCAGCCCAGCGGTTGTGCTCGAAATACTGCCGAGCCGCTTCCTCATTCGGGAAGCGCTGGAAGAACTGATACAGGCTGACGGTTTCGGGTTTGTCGGTCATGAAACCTAACTAGCCATTCTTGCGCGGCTAGTCAAGCGATCTTTGGCTAGTTAGGTATATAGGTCCCCAATTAAGGGCCTGGGCCCAGGCAAAGCAGGCAGGAATAGGTCGTTTTCCGGGCGGCAGAAGAAACCACTTTCCTACACGCCCCCAAATGGGGTTTATCCTGTGCGATGAACCGCCTGATCGCCGATCCTTTTCGCGCATCCATGAGCAGCGCCAAGTCAGCCTGCGGGAGCGGGCAGGGGCTGCACGAAAAGGCAAAAAGAAAAGTCACACCCAAGGGCGCCTTCACCCCCAAAAAATGGCTCGAAATCGTGCCTTTCAGGGGTGTTGCACCGAGAGTATCGCGGGCTGTTCCGTGTAACGCAAGGGTGACACATCACCCCGCCGATCATGCCCAGGAACGAATTTGTCCACGCTGCCCCGGGCAGGCTGCTGTCAGTTGGCGACAAGCGCAAGCAGCGGCAAAGGCGATTGCTCTGCCACACCGTCGTTCCGACGGAATTGCAGAGCAATCAGGAGCACCGCGGCTCCCCTCAGTCGATCGAGAAGATGGAGCGGGCGATGTGGCGCACGCCCCCGCCCGCCTGGATCTTGTCGTCCTTGCTGTTGAAATAATAGAGCGTGCCCACCATTCCGTCGCCGGCATACCAGGCATTGGGATAGCCCAGATCCCAGCTTCCGCCGTCGTTACGCACGATGATTTCCGGCCCCCAGGTCTTGCCGCCATCCTCGCTCACCGTGGCGCGAATTCCCGAAGGCATCAGGCGATAGCCATAGACGGCCACGATCCTTCCATCCGGCATGGGGACCAGCACGCAGGGCGCGCCGAAATCGTTTACGCGCGAGAGGAAATCCCAATTATGGCCGCCATCGTCGCTATAATAGACTTCGCTCCACATCACGCCGGTCGGGTCGCGCTGGCACCGCACCACGCACAGGATGCGGCCATTGGGCAGCAGATATCCGCGTGGGTAGAACCAGCGATGACCGATGAAGGCTACGCTGGGATCGGTATAATCGCCCGCCGCCTGTCCCCACGGATCGACCTTGGGCACGATGTAGGACATGAAGTGGAATTCCCGCCCGTCATTGGTGCTGCAATAGACCAGCGGACGGCGGTTGGAATTGTCCTTCTCGACAGAGAACATGAACAGCAGGCAGCGCCCGTCCGGACGGACCAGCGAGGATTGGATGCCCGTCGTCGCAGCAAGGCCATCGAGAGGCAAAAGGACGGTAGGCCCCCAGCTCTTGCCGCCATCTCGGGAGATGCGCACCGTGCCGCGAGCGCTGGCCGTCGCGAAACCGCCGCCACTGCCATTGGAAACGAGCAGATTCCTGTCGAGATAATTGACCGGCTCCGCAAAGGCGCCCGGCATATTTGCCATCTGGCCGGGGCCGCCAGAGCCACCGGGCCCGGCCATCATGTTGATCTGGGGTTTGTTCCCGTCCCATGTCTTGCCGCGATCCTTCGAGCGGACCGTGACCGTCTTGTTGTTGGTGCTGTTCTGCCCGAGAACGTCATGGCGGATCTTGGACGCATCATCATAAACCACCGTTCGCGACGCGAAATTGGCGATCAGTTCGCCGTCGGCATTTTCCCAGAAGCCGCTGGTGAAAGGCCATGAACAGAATTCGTTCTCCCGCCGATAGACCGTGGAATGATCCACCTGCCTGGGCGGGCGCGGCCGAGCATATATCTTGATCAAGGTCTGTCCCCTCCTGAAGAGTTCTATTCTGCGCGATACGGTTTGGCGATGGTACTAGCGCCTGCAAGACAGTCCCGATTTACCGGGCCGGTCCAGCGGCTTTACTGATCCGCGCATCGCACCTGCCCGCCAATGCGCCGCGGCATCGTCCGCCCCAGCCGTTGATGCTGGCAAAGAGCGGGCCGGGGCCACTGCCGATTTATCGCTGGACCCGCGTCACCGACATATTGCATACATTGGACAATTCTTTTTCACCGGGACTGCCGATGACGCCAGAGGACTTCGATTTCCTGATCGTGGGCGCCGGCATTGCCGGGCTCTCCGCAGCGGCCGAAGTGAGCGCCCTTGGCCGGGTGGCGCTGATCGAGCGAGAACAAACGCCCTGCTATCACAGTAGCGGCAGGTCCGCCGCCATGTTCGCCCGCCACTATGGCAGCCCCGCCATCCAGGCACTGACCGGAGCGAGCCAACGACTCCTCGATAAGGCGGCGGCCGATGGGATGTTCGAAGCGCTGGCTCCCGCTGCGCGCGGAATATTGTTCGTGGCGCCGGCCGGATATTCAGGCGACAGCGAACCGAATGCCGGCCAGCGCCGCATCACTCCCGCCGAAGTGAGCGAGCTTGTCCCCATCCTCACCGCCGCGCGCATCGACCACTGCCTGTGGGATGACAGCGCCCGGGATATCGACGTCCATGCGATGCATCTGGGCTACGCCCGCCTCCTGCGGGAAAGAGGCGGCCAGATACTGACCGGCGGGGAGCTCACCCACGCCAGCCACACCGGCGGCATGTGGGAAGTGACCGCCGGCGCCGCGCGCCTGAGAGCGCCCGTGATCGTCAATGCCGCGGGCGCCTGGGCCGATGAGGTTGCCACCCTGTGCGGCGTTGCGCCCCTCGGAATAGAGCCCCGACGCAGGAGCGCCGCGCTGATCGACCCTCCCGCAGCGGAAGACGGGAACGCGCCGGTGAGCGGCTGGCCACTGGTCTTCGACATGGACCAGACGCTCTATTTCAAGCCCGAAGGCGGCAAGCTCATGCTCTCTCCCGTCGATGCCACGCCGGTCCCGCCACACGATTGCTGGGCCGAGGATCTGGACATTGCCATCGCCGTCGACAGGTTCGAACGGTTGACCGGGCAGACCGTACAGCGCGTCAGCCACAATTGGGCGGGGCTTCGCAACTTCGCGCCGGACGGCGAACCGGTGATCGGCGCAGACCCCTCCGCCCCCGGATTCTGGTGGCTGGCGGCACAGGGCGGATCGGGCATCAAGATCGCGGCAGCCGCCTCCGCATTGCTGGCGGCGTCGGTTTCGGGCGAGGCATTGCCCGAGAGTATCGGTTCGGAACTCGCCGCCGCGCTCTCCCCCGCGCGCTTTCGTGCAGAAGGCCAGCAGGCCACCCGAAAGACCCCTGCGACGGCTTTGGAGTCTTGACACGGCATAGAGATGTATACAGTATGCTGATGTTTCCTTCAGTGCCCTTCAACAGGATATTCCAGTGATTACAAAGAACGTGTTGAGCTTGGCGGAAGCCGAGTTGCTGCTCGATGCCGCGCAAAAGAAATCCGAGGAATTCGGCGGCATTCACGTCATCTGCATTGCCGACGATGCAGGCTATCCCATTGCCCTTCGCCGGCTTGACCGCGGCAAGGTGACGAGCGTCCAGATCGCCGAGAACAAGGCCTTCACCGCCGCCGCGCACCGCCGCGTGACGCATACTTTCACCAACACTTTCCCGGGCGAGGAAGCCTGGGGCATCTTCACCCAGCATGGTGGCCGGATCACCGTATTCGTGGGCGGCTATCCGATCTTCGTGGACGGCAAGGTCGTGGGCGGGATCGGCGTTTCGGGCGGCAATGGCGAGCAGGATATCGCCGTGTGCGAAGCCGCGATCGAGGCGTTCAGGATTCATATGGAAGAAACCGGCGGCGGCGTGGTGACCATTCCCGAGGCGGCCAAGAAGGCATGAGCACCTACAGGAACTTCATCGGCGGCGCCTGGCGAGACGCCGCCAGCGGCAAGACGTTCGAGCGCCGCAATCCGGCCGATGGCAGCCTGGTGGGCACCTTCCCCCTTTCCGGAGCGGAAGATGCCGCCGATGCGCTGAGCGGGCTTGAAGTCGGCTGGAAGAGCTGGGCCAGCACGCCCATGGAACGCCGCGTGGAAGTGCTGATCAAGGCTGCCGAGATCATCACCGCCAAGGCCGACATCCTCGGCGCAGACCTTACGCGAGAGGAAGGCAAGACGCTCTCTGCCTCCGTCATGGAATGGAAGCGCGCGGCGGCCAATCTGAGGCTCTATGCGGGCGAGGCCCTGCGCCAGACCGGGCAGACCTTCCCCGCAGACGGCGCGCTGGTCTATTCCGTGCGCGAACCGGTGGGCATCGTCCTGGCGATCACGCCCTGGAACTTCCCGATTTCCCTGCCGTCGCGCAAGATCGGCCCCGCCTTGGCGGTGGGCAACGGCGTGCTGTTCAAGCCTTCGGAAGTCACTCCGCTGACCGGGCAGCATTTCGTCGAAGTCCTGCTGGAAGCCGGCGTACCTGACGGGGCTATCGCGCTCGTTCAGGGGCGCGGGCCCGATCTCGGCTCGACACTGGTCGAGGCGGAAAGCGTGAAGGCGATCACTTTCACCGGCTCCTATGCCACCGGCAGCGCGATCCATCGCATGGCCGGGCCGGGCAAGCGGCTGCAGCTCGAAATGGGGGGCAAGAACCCCACCATCGTGATGCCCGATGCCGATCCCGCCAAGGCGGCCTCCATCCTGATGCAGGGCGCCTTCAACCTTACCGGACAGGCCTGCACAGCCACCAGCCGGGCCATTATCGTGGGCGATATCTACGATGCGGTGGTCGAAAAGCTGCTGGGACTGGTCGCCAAGGCCGTTCCGGGCAATGGCATGGACCCTGCCACCACCATGGGGCCTTCGGGCTGCAAGGCGCAGTATGACCGGGTGCGCGAGATGATCGGCGTGGGCGTGGCCGAAGGGCTGACCCTGCTGGCTGGCACTGCCGACCTGCCCGAACTGGACGAGGAAACAGGCGGTTTCTTCGTGGCGCCGACCATTTTCGGCGATGTTCCGCCCACTTCGCGCCTTGCGAAGGAAGAGATCTTCGGCCCCGTCCTCGCGCTTCACCGCGCGGGCAGTTACGCCGAAGCGATCGAGCTTGCCAACGCCGTCGAATATGGCCTGGCGGCGGCGATCGTGACGAAGGACACCGGCACGATCCTGTCCTTCACCAAGGATATCGAAGCCGGCATCGTGAAGGTGAACAGCGCCACCGGCGGCGTCGCCAGCACGGCGCCCTTCGGCGGCATCAAGCATTCGAGCAACCAGACCTACAAGGAACAGGCCGGACACGGCGTCATGGACTTCTATACCATGACCCGCACCATCTATCTGAGTAGCTGAGCCACCATCGCGCGACCCGCCCTGCGGGGCGGGTCGCGCTTCCTTCCGGGGGGTAGAGGAGACGGCATGGCCGCCACAATCATGCAATGGGTCGACCTGTCCTTGCCGATGTTCGTCCTGGCGGGCCTCGCCATTCTGGCCGGGTCTTTCATCCAGGGGCTGAGCGGGCTTGGCCTCGGGCTGGTCGCGGCTCCGGTTCTCATCATCATCGATCCGCGGATCGGCCCCGGCCCGCTTCTGGCCATCGCGATCCTGCTTTCCGCCGTGATGATGAAGCGCGAATTCGGCGCTATCGACCGCGAAGGGCTGGCGATTTCCCTTGTTGGCCGGGTGGCGGGATCGATCGTTGCGGGCTTCATCTTCGCCTGGCTCACGGTCGAGGCCTATGAATTGCTCTTCGGCATATTCATCCTCACGGCAGTGGCCCTTTCGGTTCTGGGCCTGCGGGTCGAGCGGACGCCGTGGCACCTGCTTTCGGCCGGTTTCACCTCGGGCATCATGGGAACGCTTACCGGGTCGGGCTCGCCCACGATCGCGCTGATCTACCAGCGAGCGGACGGGCCCACGGTGCGCGCCACGCTGTCCGCCTTTTTCCTCGCAAGTTCGATCATCTCGCTCGCCGTCCTGATCGTTGCGAACAAGATGGGTCCGCAGCAATGGGCCCTGACATTCCTGTTCCTGCCGGTGATGTATATCGGGTTTGCCTTCTCCAACGTGATGGTGAAGCGCCTGCCGAACGACAAAGTGCGCTGGTTCGTCCTTGCCCTTGCCGGTTCTTCCTCCGTCCTCCTCATCGCGCGTGGCGTGATCGGCCTTGCAAGCGCCTGACGAAAGAATTTCCGAAACCATGAGCGACATGCGCACCCTGCTCGTAACCGGCGCTTCCAGCGGGATCGGGGCGGCCTGTGCCCGCCGCCTTGCTGCACCGGGCGCAAACATCATGCTCCACGCCAGCGGCCGGGATCGGGCCAAGCGGGATGCGCTTGAAGCTCTGGCAGGCGAACTGGCCGCTGGCGGCGCGCAGACTGCCACCTTCTGCATCGACCTTGGCGAGGCCGGGGCCGGGAAGGCCCTTGCCGATGCCACGATAGACCGCTTCGGGGCACTGGACGGGATCGTCAGCAATGCCGGCTTTGCCGACCGGACGCCGTTTCTGGAAGTCCCGCGCGAAAGGCTGGACAGTTCCATCTCGGTGATGACCGGCCTGTTCTTCGATCTGGCCCGCGCCGCCGCACCGGCCCTTGCCGCATCGGGCCATGGGCGGATCGTGGCGATCAGTTCCTTTGTTGCCCATCGCTTCGCGCCCGACGGGCTGTTCGCCGTGACCGCCGCCGCCAAGGCCGGGCTTGAGGCGCTGGCCCGTTCGCTGGCGGTCGAGCTGGGGCCGCGCGGGGTTACGGTCAATTGCGTCGCGCCGGGATATACCCGCAAGGAAGCGGGCGGACACCGTGCCATGCCCGAGGCGATGCTGGCCGAAATGGCTGCCCGCGCGCCGACCGGGCGCATCGCCGAACCAGACGATATCGCCGCAGCCGTCGCATTCCTGATGAGCCGGGACGCGCGCCAGATCACCGGGCAGACGCTGTTCGTCGACGGCGGGCTCTGCCTGACCTGAGCACCTGCCGGGCAGCGCGCACCCAGGCGATCAGTGCCATCCGGCGCAGCCCGATGTGTAACCCTTGCGTTACGCGAAACGCACATCGAAGTTTGCGGCGCGATCCCCTCGTCCAGCCCGGTTTCGAGCCGTTTTTGGGGCTTGGCCGCAGCCCCGGGTGTTACCTTCCATTTCGAGTTTTCGTGCATGCCCGGCGCGCTCCCCCAAGGGGGGACTGCGCATGCGGAGAACAGGGCGGAATCGAAGCGGTTCATCGCGCAGGATAAATGCCATTTGCAGGCATGTAGGAAAGTGTTTTCCTCTGCCTGCCCGTGATCCGCTCGCCTAGCTGGCCGCGCCCTGATCGAATACGGAACCTAGAGCGCCAGTGCCATCCCTACCGTCCGCGGATCCGCCGCCAGCAGCGCCGCGCCGTCTGCCGCCACGCAGGCGATCTGCATGGCCGGGCGGGTGGCCCAGCGCGGGACTTCGTAGACCGATGGCGCGGTTTCACGGAAGGCGAACAGCGTTTCCGGGTCGAAACCGTCCTCCACCACAATGCCATCGTCGGAAGGTCGCCATTCCCAGCGCGGGGCGACGATCAGCTTTCCGGGATCGGTTTCCCCTGCCGCGATCCGTGCGAGGGTCTGGGCGTTCCACGGCATCTGGTTCGCGCCGCCGGGCGTCGCGCCCATCAGCCGTTCCCCCGCCGCAGTCTCGACCGCCCAGGCATGGAGAGTGGTGACGGGCCGCTTGCCGGGTTCCGGGAAATTCGGATGGCCGACTATGCTGCTGAAGCCGCGCCCGGCGCGATTGGCCAGGATCATGTCGAATTCCGGCACGATCAGCCCGCTCCCGAAGCGCGGATAGCTGTTCGAATGGATCAGCGTGACCATGGTCCCCGCATCGTCCACTGCCGTGACCATCGAGGTGCCGGAAATGCCCGACAATTCGCGGCGGCGGCGATTGATGGCCGCCACTACCTCTTCATAGACGCGCGGCTGACTGGCGGCGCTGGCCGCGTCGAGCCCGGCGACTGCATCGGCCAGCGAACCGCCATGGGTGGGCAGCGGCGTGACATGCAGCGGCATGTCGGCAAGCGATGCTGCCGTGGCGGGAAGCCACTCCGCCCGCGCGGTCAGCAAATCGTCCTTGGTGAGTACGCCGCCTGCCCGCGCTACGCACGCAGCCACGGCATCGCCCACAGGGCCTTCGAAGAAGCCCGCCCCCCGCGCGACCAGTTCCCGCAGCATGGCAGCCATGCCGGGCAGGCGGACGGCGGTGCCGGGCGTCAAAACCTCCCCGCCATAGCCATAGGGGTAATAGATCGTACCCTCCGGGTTCATCGCCGCGACCAGCGCGCGAGATTCATCGCACAGGACGGAACAGATGCGGGACCATGCAAAGCCGCGCTCCGCAAGGGCAATCGCGGGCGCCGCCAGTTGCGCCAGCGGCAGCCTTCCCCGCTGTGCCAGCGCCAGATAGCCCACCGGCGCGGCGGGTACGCCGATGGACGTGGGGCCGGTCTCCGTCATCCCGCCAGCCGCCGCGACCGCGCCCAGCCCGGCAGGCGCGCCGCCGATCGCCAGCAGCGCCTCGGGCGCCGGGGCCGCACGATCCCACCCAAGCGCGATCAGATCGCCGCCAAGGCCGCATTTGGGAGGAAGCAGGACAGTCTCGGCCAGCCCCATCGCGGCGGCGGCATCATAGGCATTGCCGCCCGCGCGCAGGATCTCCGCCCCGATCAGCGCCGCCGTGGGCGCGGCCGCCGCTGCAAGCCCCCAGCGCCCGCGCGCCGTGATCTGCTCCGCCATCACCGGCTCGGCCCCGATGGCCCGCCACCGCGCCGCGCCTGACAGCGCGCTGGACCCGTCGCCTCCCTGACTCATCGGCCCTGTTTCCTTTCCCGCCTGTTCAAGCACCATGGGAGAACAGCAGCGCCATCGCCGCCACTGCGCCCGCACCCAGCCCCGCGATCACCGGCCAGCGATTGGCGCCGGCCAGTTCCTCGCGGTCCAGCCCCACTTCCGCCGCCACTGTCCGCACGCCGGACCATGACAGAAGCACGCCCGCACCGACCCAGATCGTCGCAACCTGCGCCAGACTGGCCAGTACCGCGCCCTGATAGAGATTGCCATCCGACAGCATCACCGCGATGGTTCCCGCCAGCGGCAGACCCTGGAAGGCGATTCCGTCGCGCCCGGAAATCGCCCCCACAATCACCATCGCCACGGGCAGCAGCACGCACCACAGCGGGCCGGAGAGCGCAAAATGCTCGCCCAGCGCAGTGACGAAGCCCGGCGTGCCCGGCCCGAGAATGGCAACGGCGGAGGTTCCCTCGCCGATCATGAAGAAGCCCAGCACCGGCACGACCGGGGCGAAGATGCGGATGACGAGGAAAAAGCCTTCGGACATCATGTCCACGATGCTGTCCAGCGCATGGGTGCCGTGCTGGACCACGCAGGTCAGGATCAGCAACACCACCGCCATGCCACCCATCAGGGCAACCGCAGTGCCATTGTCCGCCGTTTGCGAGGGGCGCAGGATCGAAAAGACAGCCGTGGCGCCCAGAAGCACCGGGACGGCGATTGCCAGCCCGATCTGGCGGCGCGTGGGCGGCGGCGTGGTTTCCGGTGCCGGCACATCCGCGCTGGTTGCCGGAACGGCCTCCGTCTCGCGCGGGCGCAATCTCGCCCAGACGAGACTGACGCCCAGTGCGACGACACCGATCACGATCGAGAACAGCAGCGAAAGCGGCAGGATCGCGCTTGGCGCAAGGCCGCCGGGTGCGCTGGTGATCCGCGCCGCCGCCTGGATCAGCGGATCGGCCGAGAGCGCCATGCCGTGGCCCGCCATGCTGATGGCCATGCCCGTCGCCAGCGGGGACAGCCCCGCGCGCACGGCAATGGGCGCCAGCAGCGCGCCGATCATCAGGACGGTGGGCGTGGGCCAGAAGAACAGCGAGAAGAGATAGGTCGCCAGCGCCAGCATCACGAAGGCGGTTCGCGGCCCCTTCATAGCGCTGCCGAAGGGCGCCAGCATCACCCGGTCGATCCCTTCCTCACGCAGGACATGCAGCAGCGCGCCCATGAAGCCGACCAGCAGGATCGTGTCGAACAGGCGCGTGCCGCCCACGATTGCCGCGCGGAACATCGCCTGTGCGGCGAAGATCGCCTGATCGACCGGTTCCTGCCCGGCATTGGGCGACAGCAGCGCCAGCGCGATAATGCCCAGCATGGCCAGGATAATCACCCCGCGCCGCACTGCCATGGCGAAGAGCATCAGTATCGTTACTGCGAAAAATACCCAGTGTGCAGCCGAAAGGCCCATGCGCGATCTTCCCTCTTGCGTGGGACGCGCGAGGCCTCTTTTCCAGAGCCTTTCACGTGCCGCCGCTTCTCCCGCCGATTATTTCCTGCCTGTCGGTTCCTCCGCGACTGACGCCGATTTCATGCCCGGCCGGGGGCGCCACTGCCCGCACCGCCCTGCCGGGTAAGGCTCAATCCATCTTGATATATATCTGACCGCCCTCTTCCCTGACCGGAAAAGTGCGGACCGGCCGCGTTGCCGGCGGATTGATCGGCACCCCGGTTTCAAGGTCGAAGATCGAGCCATGGCACAGGCAGGTGATGCCCTTCCCCTCGACCTTCCCCGCAGCGAGGTGGCAGGCCAGATGGGTACACAGATTGTGGATCGCGTAGATCTGCCCGCCGGAACGGGCGATGGCCACTTCGATCCCGTCCACGGCAAAGCGGCGGGCCACACCTTCGGTCACCTGCCCGCTGCGGGCGATGCGCTTGAAGGATTCGTCTTCGGACGATGTTTCCGCGCCAGTCGCGGCGTCGGCATCGTCCTCCTCATCCGGCGCGCCCATCACGATCTCGGCAAGATCGAGGTCATCGTCGGCCAGCACGGCCGGATCGACCACGCGCATTTCGGCGATCAGCGTTTTGGAATGCATCACATCGCCGCCGCGATCGAGGCCGAACACGCCCACAACCGCGCCGTCCTTCAGATAGAAGGCGCTGAAATCATTGTCCTCCACATCGCCGCGCAGAACGATCGTATCGTAATCGGCGGAGGAGCCCGCGAACTGCAGGTTGAAATCATACTGGTCGGACCAGCACCAGGGCACGTCGTTGAATTCGGCCCGGCCGCCCAGCATGTTGGTGGCGATCACCAATGCCTGCCTTGTGGCATTGTCGAAATGCTCGATCCGCATGCGGCGGCCGAACAGCATGTGCTGGTGATTGGCCACGTCGCCCGCGGCAAAGACGTTGTTGGCGGAGGTGCGGCCATATTCGTCCACGCGAATGCCATTGCCCACGGTGATTTCCGATGCGCGGGCGATCTGGTCGTTCGGCGTCGTGCCGATGCCCACCACCACCAGCGAGCCGGCGATTTCCTCGCCATCCTGCGTGCGCACCACCACACCGTCGGCGCGATCCTCGATGGCTTCCACTGCAACGCCGCAGCGGATATTCACGCCTTCGCGTTCATGCAGCGCGGCCACAAGCCCGCCAACCTGATCGCCCAGCACCCGGCCGAGCGGGACCGCGCCGGCTTCCAGCACGGTCACTTCGGCACCAGCCTTGCGCGCGGTCGCGGCGATTTCCAGCCCGATGAAGCCGCCACCCACCACGATCAGATGGGCGCCCGGCTCAAGGGCGGCCTTGATGGCCTGCGCATCGGCGACGGTCTTGAGATAGAAGACCCGATCAGAGGCAACGCCTTCAAGGCGGCGGGGCGAAACGCCGGTGGCGATCAGCACGGCATCGGCATCCAGCTTCGAACCGTCTGCCAGCGTCACCCGCGTGGTTTCCACATCGATATGCGTCGCGGCCACGCCCAGCTTCAGCTCGACATCGTTCTCGCCATACCAATCGGGCTCCACCGACCAGATTTCATCGATCTCGGCATCGCCTGCGAGGAAATCCTTGGATAGCGGCGGTCGCTGATAGGGAGGAATATCCTCTTCCCCCACGATCACGATCCTGCCGTCAAACCCCTGGCGCCGCAGCGCACGCGCGACAGAGGCCGAAGCATGTCCACCACCGATAAGCACAAATTGCCGCATTGGGCCGTACTACCCCTTAACCGGCGCGCAAGGCGCCACTAGCCAACTTGAGCAGAGCCGCATCCGGGCTTGCTGTCGATAATGCGAGGAACCGGGAATATCTCGACCGTGCCGTCCACAACGCGCGTGTCGTAAACCGGCTGGCAAAGGCTCCACTGCTGTTCCCAGCCCGTCTTGAGATCAAAGGCCCATTGATGCCCCGGGCAGATCATCTTGCCCTGGAAGATCAGGCCCTTGGACAGCCGCTTCTGCTTGTGGACGCACAGATCGGCCATGGCGAAGACTTCGCCTTCGAACACATAGACCAGCACGTCCTCGCCATTGACCGGCACGACGAGCTTCTTCTTGCGGAGCAACAGATCCAGCGGCGCCGCCGTCACCCAGTCAGACATGAAAGTTCCGTCTTTCGTCAGGAGGGGCGATGGAAGGGCAATCCCTTCCATCGCTACCTCTGGCTACGATCAGGCGGCGATAGCCTCAGGTGCCGCATTGGCGGCCTCAAGGTCCGGCTTCACGTAATAGTCGTAGAGCGACTTGGTATAGGACACGCGCATGTCGGCAGCGTCGCGGATGGCCTCAAGGCATTCCTGCTGCAGTTCGGGCGTGTTGGCATATTTCAGCACGATCTCGTAACCGCGCGCGCCGTGCACTTCGTCAGAGGAGATGTGCAGTTCGAAGAACTCGGCCTCGTCTTCGGTGAAGCCGTATTTCTCGATCAGCACCGGATATTGGCGGCGGTAGATTTCCGGCACCTGCGATTCCAGGCCCACGATCAGCGCAGCCGAAGCGACCACCCAGTTCTTGCGCATGGCAACGGCATAGCACCAGCCCTGGAAGCCGCGCGTCACCGGGTTCATATTGGCCGGATCGGTCATGCGTTCTTCAGTGGTGCCGCAGGCCAGTGCAAAGCGTAGCAGCAGGTCGGTATGGCGGATATCCGCCAGTTCTTCCTCATACATGTTCTGCAGCAGGAAGTCCTTGGCATCCATCGCCGTCTCCGGCGCATTGGCGTAGATGTAACCCAGATAGTCCGCGAACGGCCCCACGTACTGGTAGTGATTTTCAGCCCAGCGGCAGAAATGCTCGCGCTTCAGTTCGCCGCTCGTCCAGGCAAGGCTGAACGACGCGTCTTTCGCCGCGCGGCCTTCCATCGCCTTCTTGATCGCAACCTTGAACTCTTCCGGGGACATCAATTCGGCCATTTCTCAATCCTCCAATTTCGAATGAGTGATATTGTATACAGTATGCATATGTGAGTCAATGCCGCCTAGCTGCCGATGCGGTTTCTGCTGGCCAGTCCGGCAAGCATGGAAATGGCGCTGAGCGGGGTGAGCGAGCCGGTGCGCGGGTTGTCCGGCATCTTCTGGCTTTCGACCTTGATCTGGAGCTTCGCCGCCGGGGAATGAACGTGGATTTCCTGGTAGAGGCTGGTCACCGTGGGATCGGCCCACATCTGAACCTGCGTCCCTTCCGGCCCGAGCGTCGCCATGCTGAGCGTGGCCGCAACATTGGCATTGGCGGGGAAGGCCCGGGCGGCTTCGGCGGCATTGCCTTCGAAGATCAACATGGGCTCCGAGAGCTGCGAAAGATCATAGCCCTTTGCGACCACATGGGGTGCGTCTGCCAGGCTTTCCGGCGGCTTGCGCGAAATCAGCGTCACCGAATCGAAACCGGCCCGCGTCAGCGCGCGCAGACCGTCGAAACCCACGATCCCGCCCGATGGGACCATGATCCTCGCCCCCGTCTCTTCGGCCCGGCTGAACAGTTCGGGCCGGGCAAGCAGGGCGCCGGAATTCATCGTGACGAAGATCTTGCCGGCCTCGATCGCAGGGGGTGCGATCTGGTCCATCGCGCCCGCAACGGCGGCATCGAACACGATATCGCAAGCTGCCACCAGCTCGCCGACGGTCACGATCGGAACCTGCCGCGAAAGCTTCGCCAGCGCAGGCCCGGCCTTTGCCGGATCGCGAATGGTGAGCGCGGCCAGTTCCAGCCCTTCCAGCCCCGCAGGTCCGTCCAGCGCGCGCGCGACCATCTGGCCGATCACGCCGAAGCCCACGATCCCCACTTTGAGGGCGGCTGCCTTCATTACAACTTCACCTTGTATACAATCGACATTAGACTGGTCCGCATAATGCGATTTGCGCGGAATGCAAATGGGCGAAACGCGGGAAACCCATCCGTCCTGGAGCGGGTTCGAATGGAGAGAACGGCATGGATTATCTCGACACCGGAACGGCCCGTCTCGCCTACAGGGTGGACGGCCCGGCTGGAGCCGATCCACTGCTTTGCATCCATGGCTCGTGGGACGATCACCATAGCTGGGATGGCGTTGCAGAACGCCTCCCCGGCCTGCGTATGATCCGCTACGACCGGCGCGGCCACAGCCTCAGTTCCGCTCCACCGGGCCAGGGGCGCCTGAGCGAAGATGTGGAGGACGCGCTTGCCCTGCTCGACACGCTGGGCATTCCCAAGGCCCATGTGATCGGCCATTCCTACGGCGCGAATGTCGCCGTGGTGCTTGCCGCACGCGCGCCCGAACGAGTCGGAACGCTGTTCCTGCTCGAACCGCCGGTCTTTGGCCTGCTCGCGGATGGCGATGCGGCCGATCAGGCCCTGCGCACGCAGGCGATGGCGACGATGAAGCGCGCCGCTGACCTGCTCGAAGCCGGCGAAACACTGGCGGGGACGCGCCTGTTCATCGAGGAAGTAGCCTTCGGCCCCGGCTCGTGGAGCACGCTGTTCGACGAAGAGACCCGGTCCGCCATATTGGCCAACGCCCATACCTGGCTGGACCAGTCGCGCGATCCGGAGCGGCTCGCGGTGGACGTCAGGGCGCTGGCGGAATTTCCGGGCGAAATCGTGATGACCACCGGCCGCGAGAGCCTGCCCTTCTATCCCGCGACCATCCGCCACATTGCCGCCCGACTGCCCGCGATGAGCATCTGTCCGGTCGGCGGAGGACATGGCGCGCATATCTCTCACCCCGCCGACATCGCCGCCGTCATTCGCGCGGTGCTTGCAGGGTAGGAGCGCATCTTTCACGCCTCCCCTTCCGCCAGTGCGGCCTTCGCCGCCTGCTGGGCATAGGAGCGGGCAATGAAGGCGCACAGGATCAGCTGGATCTGGTGGAACACCATCAGCGGCAATATCAGGAAGCCGACCTGCGCCGCCGGGAACAGAGCCGCCGCCATGGGCACCCCGCTCGCCAGGCTCTTCTTCGATCCGCAGAAGACGAGCACGATCTCGTCCTCCCGCGCGAACCACATCCGCCCTGCCCAGCGCGTGACACCCAGCACCACCAGCAGCAACAGGGAGCCGGTAAGGACAATGGCGACAAGATCGGCGATGGAGATGCGGGACCACAGCCCCTCCACCACCGCCGCGCTGAAGGCTGTATAGACCACAAGCAGGATTGAGCCCCGGTCAAGCCGGCCGAGCAGGCTGCGATGCCGGTCCACGAATTTGCCCGTCAGGGGCCGCGAGAAATGGCCGACCGCGAAGGGCAGCAGCAGCGTCATCGCCACCGAACCGATGGCCTCCAGCGTGCCGCCATGCGCCTCCCCCGCGCCGGGGATCAGCAGGCCAGCCATAAGCGGCGTGAGGAAGACCCCCGCGATGTTCGAAAGCGAAGCGCTGCACACAGCCGCCGCGATATTGCCGCCGGCGATGCTGGTGAAGGCGATCGAGGACTGCACCGTGGAGGGCAATACGGACAGGAACAGGAAGCCCGCCTTCAGATCGTCATCCAGCAAACGGTCGGGCAAGGCCGCGATCGCAAGGCCGAGCAGCGGGAAAAGAATGAATGTGCTGGCGCCTACCGCAAGGTGGAGCCGCCAGGCGCCGAGGCCGCCAAGCACCGCCTCGCGCGTCAGCTTGGCCCCGTGCATGAAGAACAGCAGCGTGATCGCCGCCTTGGTCGCCCAGGAAAAACCGGTCGCCACCGCCCCCTTGCAGGGCAGGAACGAGGCCAGCGCCACGCAGCCGAGCAGAAGCAGGGTGAAACTATCGGGGCGGATCTTCTGGAGCATGCTGCCGGTTCCGCTCGCCGCCGGGAAGCATGGCCAGAAGGCCCTATCCCGGCGCGAAAAAGAGGCTGGCCCCAGCATTCGCGGGGGCCAGCCACAGTTGGGTGGATCAGAAGCTCTGCTTGAGCTGAACGTAGTAGGTTCCGCCATTCACACCCATCGGGGAGGTGGTGGGATATTTGGAACCCAGGATATAGCGCCAGGGATTGAGGTCCGGACGATTGTCCAGAATGTCCGTGGCGCCGATTGCCAACTCGGTATTCTCGAAGATCTTGTAGGCGAACTCCGCGTCGAAAGTGATTTCCGCCCCGGCATCGATCCGCAGGCCGCCCGAGTTGACGTGCATCTCGGTATATTCGCCGTAATAGTTCGCCCGAACGAATGCCCGCCAGTCACCCGCGTCGTGGCTGAAAGTGGCATTGCCACGCCAGCGGGGCAGGTTCTTTTCGAGCTGAATCACGCGAGTGGCGCTCAGCAGCTCGTCGGGGTCGGTCGGATCGTAGGATGTCACATCCGTCTGGGTATAGTTCGCCGCCAGGCTGAAGCTGGTCGAAGCCCCGTCATAGAGGTCGATCGGCACCGTCGCCACCACGTCCACGCCCTGGGTGGTGGACGAGAAATCGTTGGTGAAGAAGCGGAACGTGCCCAGATTGGTTGCGAAGGCATAACCTTCCGCGGCCAGAATCTCGCGCTGCTCGTCGGTCAGGCTGTAGCTGGTCGAGGTGGTCAGGCGGTTCTTCATCTTGATGTTGAAGTAGTCGATCGTGAGATTCAACCACGGCTGTTCGAACACGATGCCCGCGCTGAAGCTCTTGGAGGTTTCCGGCTTCAGGGCCACACCGCCCACCGCCGCAGCCACCGGGCTGCCGGCCGGGATAATGCCGGTAAGCAGCAGGTCGCCATCGGTGGTAAGCTCGGTGGTCAGGCCGCTATAGGCCTGCTGGCCCGGGCTCGGGGCGTGGAAGCCCGTCGCATAGGTCGAGCGGACGCCCAGCCACGGGGTGACGTGATAGAGGCCCGAGAGCTTGTAGGTGACCTTGTCGCCGAAGTCGGAGAAGTGCTCGAAGCGCGCCGCGCCGCCCAGCACGAGTTCGTCGGTGACATTGGCTTCGAGGTCGAGATAGGCTGACAGGTTGCTGCGGCTGGAGCTGCCTGCGATATCCGGCGTGTAGCCCGGATAGGCGTCTTCCCCGATCAGGAAGCCCTGCGTGGCAAGTACGCCCGCTTCATAGCTTTCCGGATCGCCAGCAACCACGGTGAAGGTCTCACGGTGGAACTGGCCGCCAAAGGCGATGTTCAGCGGCGAAGCGAGACCGATCTCCCAAGGATAGGAGAAGTCCGCATTGACGATGAACTCTTCCTGGATGCGCTTGCCATTGTTGTCGAACGAGGTCGGCGAGAGCGACCCGAGGCTCGGGTTGATGGAGTTCTGCACGAAAATGTGCATCTGGTGGCGGCCGGCACCCACGCTGAGATCATAGGTCAAGGCATCGGCGATTTCGCCGCGCATGCCCAGCGTGCCGTACATGTCCTTCACCTTGTTGCCGAAATAGGGCGAATAGCCGCCCGGATAATATTCCAGCGCCGAGAAGCAGTTGGGATCGGCAAACACATCCGCAAGGCGATCTTCCGCATCAGCATCGCCCACCCCGATGGGGTCGGGGATCAGCCCGGTGTCGAAATCGATGCCGCCGGGGCAGGTGATCCCGTCATCGGGCTTCATATCGCCGATCAGGTAATTGCCGCCACTGGTGAACACCGCATCGCGATCGGTGGGGTTGCGATAGAAGAAATCGACGAAAACCGTCTTTTCCGCATAGCCGCCGAAGCCGTAGAATTCACCGCCAAGGCCGTTCTCGACCCCGAAGTTGACGAAGGTCTTGATGTTGTCCTGAACCTTGGGCGTGCCGAAGCGTGTCGCGGGATCGGGAACATCGAGGAAGCCCGCAGCCTGCAGGGCAGCAGCATCGCTGCGCTGAACGGCGCGGGTGGTCATCGCGGCGTCGCTATATTCGCCGCTGAAGCGCACGAACCCGTTTTCGCCCAGCCTGGTGCCATATGTCGCGGCGGCGACATAAGTATCACCATCGCCTTCATAAGTGCTCGAGAAGCGCAGATCGACATGGCCGCCTTCATCGGAATCATCCATGATGAAGTTGATCACGCCGGCGATGGCATCGGCGCCATACTGAGCGGCCGCGCCATCGCGGAGCACCTGCACCTGCTTCAGCGCGATGGAGGGGATGGAGGACATGTCCGGCCCCTGCGAACCGTCGGAAATGCCGCCGGAGAAGGTCGGGATATCGGAAGCACGGTGCTGGCGCTTGCCATTGACCAGCACCAGCGTGTGGTCAGGCGCAAGGCCGCGCAGCGAGATCGGACGAATACCAGCGGAGGTGCCGCTGATCGCATTGTCATTCACATTGAGCGAGGGGACAGCGACGCGCAGCATATTGCCCATATCGGGGCTGCTTTCGCGCTGCAGGTCTTCACTTGAGACGATATCGACCGGAGCCGGCACGTCCAGCGCGGAACGCGCTTCGCGGCGGGAACCGGTGACAACGATGGTGCCGCCTTCTTCGGCGGCCTCTTCTGCATGGGCGGTTTCGGCCTGGATGCCAACGAGCAGCATGCTGAGCATCAGGGCACGGGTGGAAACGGCATTGAACTTCACACGACGGCTCGACTGGAAACCGCACTTATCGAAGGATCTCATTATTCCCCCCTTTTTATCGCGAGAGCACGCGCCTGTGCGGCGCGTCAGCATTGACACACTTTGCTTCGACGAACTGCCTTGAACGGCAATTTGGATCGCCGTTCCTCCCTGCACTGCACCTTGAATTTTGTATGTCGTATACAGTGTGCAAAACACAGTATACCGTGTAATCTTACTGTCAATAGTGATTTCGCACTCGCAAAATCACAATGTTCCGGGGATCGCGGGAGAGCGAAATCTTTCTTTAGAAACAATAGTTTGACGCAATTCATGGATGCAGCGAGTCCGGCCGCAAGGCGGCATTGCGCCCCTGCCGGGGCCAGGCCGAGAATCGGTGAGTGCGCGGTACTGTCTTGTCGATTGTTCGCAGAAGACAGTGGAGTTCCGGGCGATCTTGATCTAACGCAATGAAACCATCTTGCAGGGCCTTCACCCAGCAAGAGATCGAAGAACGGCAGATGGACGAACAACCGGTGGGACAGGAACAGCACAACGAATGGGGCCAGATCGGCCGCGGTCGGCAGTCGCTCAACAATGTTGTGGCGGATGCGCTTCGCGAGGCCATTCTGACCGGGCAGTTCAAGCCGGGAGACCGGCTTCCCGAACCGCAGCTTGCTGAGATGTTCGGCGTTTCGCGCAATCCCATTCGCGAGGCGCTGCAGGTTCTTTCCAATGAAGGACTGGTGGAAATCAGCCCGCGCAAGGGTGCGCGCGTGCCGCTCATGTCGTTTGACGAGCTGGCCGAAACCATCGAATTGCGCGCCGAACTGGAAGGCATCAGCGCCCGCTATGCAGCGCGCCATTGCCACAACCAGACCAGGCAGACGCTCACCAAGCTCCTTGAGGATGGCAACAGTGCCGCCACGCGTGGCGACTTGGCCGAACTGCAGATCGTGAATGACCGCTTCCATGCCGAACTCGGGCAGGCAGCCGGCAATCGCTACCTCGCCGAATTCATGCGTTCGCTGCGGGACCGGACCTATTGGCTCTTTTCCACTCAGGCCGCCGTCCGCGCGGAGCATTCCTGGCAGGAACACGCCAGCATCCTCTCCGCCGTGATCGAGGGTGACCAGAACAAGGCTTCGCGCCTGGCCATGGGCCATGTGCGCGAAGTGGGCGCGGCACTGATGGCGAACCTGCCCGAAGGCACCTATCGCGAGGAAGAAAAGGCGGCCTGAAGCGGTCGCTTCGGCTTCGCCGAATTGCGGAAGCCACATCGGGCGGCGTGCCCCTGACCTGCCTGCGCCCGGCCGTCCCTAGAAAGCCACCACCCACGCCACGCCCGCCAATGCGGAGGCAATCAGCCCGGCCATCACCGGCACGAAATTGCGCCGCGCCAGTTCATCCGGGCGAACATTGGCAAGGGCGGCCACGATGCAGACGCCGGACCATGGCGCCAGCGTGCCGCCGCCCACCCAGATGCTGCCGATCTGACCAAGGCTGGCAAGCAAGGCCGTGCTGTCCGACGCAGAACCGGTGAGCGCCGCCGCCACGCTGCCGGTCAGCGGCAGGCCGGAAAAGCCGAACCCGTCGATGCCCGAAAGAATACCCACCAGCATCACGCCGACCGGCAGCAGCGGATTGTCCGGGCCCAGATAATGGCCCACCGACTGGCCGAAATCGAGCAGATAGCCCGGCGTGCCCGGGCCCAGAACGCGCTCGGCATGAGTAGGATCGCCCAGCAGGAAGAAGGCCACGATCGGCAGAACCGGCCCGAACACCTTGATGGCGAAGGTGAAGCCTTCGGTGATGTGGTGGATTACGCTTTCCATCGCGCGGTGCCCGTCATGGGCGATGCAGGCGATGATCAGCACGGTGATCGCCGCGCCGCCCAGCAACGCGGTCGCCTCGCCCCCGTAAATTGCCTTCTCCGGCATGGCGATCGCACGGTAGATGATCAGGATACCAACCCCGAACAGCAATACGGGGGTGAGCACCGCCAGCGGCAGGCCGAAACGCCCACGGGGAGCGAGAGCCGGTGCATCGCCCTGCCCTTCGCCCGGGATACCCGTTCCGCCAGCAGCCATCACGCCCCCGCCAGCCAGCACTTGCGGCCGCAGGCGCATATCGCGGCGCAGGAAAATCACCGTGAGCACCATCGCGACAAAACCGGTCAGGGCCGAGAAGATCACCGTGTAATAAAGGATAGGCGCGGCATCGATCCCAGCGGAACGGGCCGATATACGCGTGGCCGCCTGGATCACGGGATCGGATGACAAGGCAATGCCATGTGCCGCTATGTTGATTGCCGCAGCGGCACCAAGGGCGGGCAGACCTGCCCGCAGCGCAACCGGAATAAGCACCGTTCCGACCAGCGCCGTGGCCGGAGATGGCCAGAAGAAAATCGAGCAGACATAGGCTGTCATCGCCAGCACGAAGAAGGCCGACCACGGGCCGACGATCAATTTACGCATGGGCGCGATCATCAATTCGTCAGCACCCTCCGCCGCCATGGACTTGAGCATGGCCAGCATGATCGCAACCAGCAGCATGATGTCGAACAGGTCGCTGCCTGCCAGCAACATTGCCCGAAACAGGCTCTGCAGCGCGAAAACGCCGTGTGAGATCGCCCCGCTACCCGCATTGGGTGACATCGCCGCCAGTACCAATATACCCAGCATCGCCGCGATCACGACGCTGCGACGAAAGACGATGGTGAGCAAAATGGCGACCAGAATTGCAAGAAAGGTCCAGTGCGACGGGGTAAACAGCACGCGAAATCTCCAACTCCGGCAAACAGCCGGCCATGTTAGTTCTCGACATAACGTCCACCCGGCGGTGCCTCTTGCGGACACACGCTCGTTTCGTTCGGTTCAGGGCCTGCGGGATATCTTCAGGCTTGCGCGCCCGAACTTATTGTTTGCTTCCAGCAGTTTGACGAGCGTCGCCACGAAAGTGGCGCGCTCCTCGGGTTCAAGACAATCCAGCAACCGCTCCTGCGCGCGGAGCATCGCCGGGTAAAATTGACGCAGGACGTCCTCGCCCCGTGGCGTCAGGCGCGAAATCACCGCCCGGCGATCGGTTTCGCTGCGCCGCCGTTCGACCAGCCCCGCATCGCTCAACCGGCGCAGAACATCCGCGACATTGGTGCGGTCGATCCCCAGATTGTTGGCAATGGCGATCTGGTCTGCATCCGGCGTGGTCGAAAGGATCGTCATCAGACCGTATTGAACGGGGGTGATGTCGGAATCCGCGCATTCCTCGAAGAACAGGGCATAATGCAGCTGGTGCAGGCGGCGGATAAGATAGCCGGGCCGTTGCCACAGCGGCAGTTGTTGCATCAGATCTCGCAAATTCCGGCTTTCCTTGCTCTCGCCCTGTTCGCCCGTGGCGGACTTGCTCCCTGCCGCATTGCTGCCTCCCGCCATCGTCAGGAGCCCTGCCCGCGGCCATATCCGGCAACCACCTTGTAGCTGTTGCTGATAGCGACCAGCTCTTCGGGCGCGATGATGTCCTCGATCCGGTCGAAGGGGCGGTCTCCGCTGCGTTCGTAGACCAGCTTCAGAATGGCATCGGGGGGCCTTGTGCGGTTTGTGCGCACCACATTGGCGGTGGCTTCCCTTCGTGCGTCTTCATAGGCGCCGAACGCCTCTTCCACCCTCGCATGGGCCGCCAATGCATCCGCCAGGGCGCGGGCATCGAGGATCGCCTGCCCCGCCCCGTTCGATCCGCGCGGATACATCGGATGGGCTGCATCGCCCAGCAGTGTAACCGGGCCAAAGCTCCAGCGGGGGAGCGGGTCCTTGTCCACCATGGGATATTCAAGAATGCGGTCGCTCGCACGGATCAGCCCCGGCACGTCGAGAAAATCGAAGCGCCAGTCTTCGAAGGCGCCGATGAAATCTTCCAACCGGCCGGGCCGATTCCAGTCCTGCCGGGCATGATCCGGTTTCTCGATCTCGGCCACCCAGTTGATCAGCTGGTTGCCCTCATCGTCGATCGCATCGCGTATGGGATAGATCACCATCTTGCCATGGCTGAGCCACCCGGCGCGGACATAGGAAGTGCCATCAAGAAACGGCTTCCAGCGGGCAACGCCGCGCCACATGTTCACGCCCGAATAGATCGGGCTTCCTTCATCCGGATAGAGCTGCGCGCGGACGGCCGAGTGAATGCCGTCCGCCCCGATCACGGCGCGGGCCGTGACCGGCGGCAGGGCATGGCCTTCGGGATCGGTGAAGTGCACTAGCGCCACATCCCCCCGCTGCTCCACCCCGACACAGCGATGGCCGGTAACTACGGAGCGCGTACCCGTGCGTGCGACCAGCGCGCCGAGCAGGATCGCCTGAAGATCGCCGCGATGGATCTGTATCTGCGGGGCATTATAGCCTGCTCCCAGCCCTACTGCCTCGCGATAGGCCACATTGCCGAAGCGGTTGAAGAACCAGGAATAGGTCGCGCTGATACCAGTGCGTTCCAGCGCCGGGCCGAGGCCGAGATAATGCAGTTCCCTGCAGGCATGTGGAAGGACGCTGATCCCGACACCCAGCGGCCGAAGCTCAGGCGCGGCTTCGTAAACCTTCGCATCGATCCCCCTTTCAGCCAGCATCAGGGCAAGCGTCAGTCCGCCTATGCCGCCCCCGATGATGACTATATCGTGCATATTGTATACCCCTTGCGCCTCAACATAAGGTTGGACACACGCAGGTCAAACGAAATGATGGATACTGACGATCGGCTGGCGAAGGCCGCGTCAACTAGATGCCGAAGTGTGCGAGAAAGGGGCCCTCCAGCCAGCCGGGCCGGACAATAGAGCGCAAATGGGGCTGCCGGAAATCGCCGGGGCCGTGCATTGGCCATGCGCTATTTCGGGTCGGCGAAGGCCCTGATCCGGAAATTGGCGCCGACCCAACAGGCGCAATCGTCCCGAAAAGTCAGCGGGCCGCTTGGTACGAGGTCCCCTTCCGCTCCGCGCCGGTACGATCCGCCTGCCTTTTCACCCGGCCGATCCACTTCGACCACCACTTCGGTGATCCGGTCCACAAACGCCTTGCCGTCCGCACGCCTGATCGCGAAACTCGGCCCACCCCATTCGATCCGCTCACACGGGCCTTCGAAGCGACCTTTCGCGGTTTCCAGCACGCAATGTTCGATCTTCTGAACCGTCTCCCCGCTTTCATATGCGGATATTGTCGGTGCGGGTGCTGACTGAGGCTCATCGGGGGTGCCAGCGGACGACTTCGTACTGTCCGAACCCTCCTTTCCGCAGCCGGACAGAAGCAGGGCCGCAGCGAAGGCAGTCGCGGAGCAACACGCAATCCTCATACGCCCCCTTCTCTCGGCAGTTTTGGAACCGGGATCGATTGTGCGCCTGTGCCACAGCGGCGGGAAAACCATCGCAAGCGCCTGAACTTGCACCAGCGCGACCTGGGTCCAGCTCGCGCACAGGCTCAGGGCAGGAATTCGAACGCCACCTTTGACGGCTGCCCCTTCACCGTCAAAGGTGGCGCTACCAACCGGCGCGTGCCCCTCGCGCCAATCGGATTGCAATATTCACTCACCGGACCGGCTTGCCTCCAAGCAAGAGCCGATCGTGACGATCTTCGCGGAAAACCAGATTCCGAGGCCAGGTAGACCGGGCCTGTTGCAGGCACAGCCACCTGCGCCAGCGATACCGGATGATGTCCGCTTCGGCGAGGAGAATAGGCTTTGCGCCGACAGGCGATACTGGCCACCCGGCCAGTCGAACCTATACGAATGTACAGATCCTGCCGGTCAGAAGTCTGCTTCCCCGACCAGCCGGTTGCGCACAGCCAGCGCCGCTGCCTCGGCACGATTGGAAACGCCGAGCTTCAGCAGGATCGCGCTGACATGAAACCTGGCGGTGGGCAGCGAAATGCCGAGATAGGAGGCGATCTCGCCGTTGGTGTAGCCCTTGGTCATCAGGGCCAGAACCCGCCTTTGCTGGCCGCTCAGCGTTACTTCGGTCACTTGTGCGACATCAGGCGCGGGCTGCGGCGCGGCCATTGTCTCGCCGACGACTTTTTCCCCCGCGTGGACCCGGCAGATCGCATCTGCGAGTTCTTCGGCAGATATTGTCTTGGGCAGGAAGCCGCTCGCCCCTGCCGCAAGCATCTGCGCCACCGTTTCGCCATCGGCGAAGGTGCTGAGGGCGATCACGCGCACCTCCGGGTGGTGCTTGCAGATCGCCTCCGTCGCGCTGATTCCGCCCATTCCCTGCATCCGCACATCCATGAGCACCACATGCGGACGATGCCGCTGACACAGGAAAAGAGCCTCCTCGCCGCTTTCGGCTTGCCCCACCACCGTGAAGCCCTCGATCGCCCCGATCACCTGCGCCAGGCCAGCGCGCACCACCATGTGATCGTCGACCAGCAGGACGTGGATCTGATTAGCTGCCATCGCTTTGCATCCATATCAGCGTGACGGTCGTCCCCCGGCCCGGCGCGCTGTCGATCTCCAGCGTCGCCCCGATGCGCTGCGCGCGTTCCTGCATGATCTGCAGCCCCAAATGGTCCCCCTCGACAGACGTGGGATCGAAACCCTGCCCGTCATCACCAATGACGAGCAGGGCCTGCCCCTGCAAGCCCTCGAAGGTCACCCTCACCTCGCCTGCGCCGGCATGGCGGGCGATGTTATTCAAGCTCTCCTGTGCGATGCGGTGGAACGTCGTGCTGACGTCCAGCGGCAACACGCCGCCGTCGTTGGTCTCCAGCTGCACGGCAACGCCCTGTGCGGCTTCGAATTTGCGGGCCAGCTTTGCTATCAGTTCTCCCGGCGGGGGCTGATCCACTGTCTCACTGCGTAATTCGGCCAGCAGCATCCGCATCTCCGACAAGGCGTTGCGATTCAGCTGGCCAAGCCGCGCGATCGCCTGCGCGCCGAGCTGCGGATCGCGACGCCACTGTTCCGGAGCCGCATCCGCCAGCAGCGCGGCCGAAAACAGGGTCTGGCTTACCGAATCATGCAGATCGGCGGACAGGCGGGCGCGTTCCTCCAGCTGGGCATTGCGAGCGGCAATGTCAGTCACTTCCTCGACGCGCTCGGCAACCATCGCTTCGAGACCATTGACCATGTCGTGCTGCGATCGTGCCATGGCGTTGAAGGATTCTGTCAGATAGCCGATTTCGTCATTGAAGCTGACCTTCACCTGCGTACCCAGTTCTCCATCCCTGAACTGGCGCATCCCCCGCAGGAGCCGATCCAGCGGGCGCACAAGGAACCCGCGGAACAGCAACGGCATTCCCAGCAGCACGGCAAACACGGCGCCCAGAAGGAACGGAACCATCGGAGCATATAGCCGGTCGATATGAGTCAGAAAGTCTCGATGATAGTCCCGGATGATCGGCGCAGGCGCGGCGGATGAAGCTGCAGGCGCATTCAAACCGGGAGATATTCCCATCAGCCAGGGCGCGGCCAGCGGCTCGAATGGCAGAAAGCGCGGCTGCCCCGGCATGGTGAGATAGGCAAAGTCTATCCGGCCATTCGCATGCAGCACCGTCTGGAAGCCATAGCAGCGGTCCTCCAGTGGCGCGCATCGGTCCCGTCGGGTGATGACGGCACGTCGGGGCCCAACCCGGACCCGTACGCTGGTGCCGCTTTTCGGCACGGCGACGAGCAACGGATAGATTGCGGGCTGGGCGCCATAATTGAATATGACATCGGTGGGCTGCGGCGGGTGAGCAAAACCGATCGTGCCATCACCTGCAACATGGATCGCGCGGTAGGTATGGCCGTAGAATGGAAAGTCGAACGGAATGGGCACCTTCGCCCCGGCCTGCCCGATGGCCTTCCCCGCCACAGGTTCAGGCGCAAGCGGGACATCCCCCACCGCATATCCGCCATCCACCTCGGGCGAGAAGCGCACTTCCTGCCCGGCAATGACCATCCCCGGCGCGCGAAACTGGGCGAAATAGCCGGGCCCGACTATCCAGCACGCACCATTGACCGTCGCCAGCAGCAGAACCACGCTGATCGTGGTCAGCTTGAACTGGAATGACGAACGCTCCGGCAGATAACCGAGATAGACAAGCGTGAAACCGGCCAGCTGCGCCAGCACCGACCAGCAGATAAGGATATCCATCGAATAGGGGCCAAGCAGCCCCTCATTCTGCAGCACCAGCGCGGTGGTGTGGACGATGGGCAGAAATGCGAAGATCAGGAACCCGCGCGCAGCTCTCGCTTCGCGATTGGCGGGCCGGTTCGCCAATGCGCGCAAGACCGTGCGCACGCTGGCAAATATGCCCGGCGGCGTTTGCGCCATCGCCGCACGCTGCGCCTGCACATATTGCCGCACGAACAGCAGGCCGAGCCACAAGGTGCTGACATTCAGCCATCCCGCGAACCAGTCCGGCCTCATCCACGGATCACCCGCGAGCAATCCGGTGTCGGTGCGCAGAGCCACCCCTGCCTCAACCAGAAGCAGAACCGCCATGATAACGCCAACGACGATGCTCTCTCGCTTCGTCCCTGCCAGACGGCGTGGAAAGCGATAGGCGAACTGGATGAATGCCGCCGCCGCGCAGCCGCAGAAGAAGGAAACCCACGGCATGGCAAGCAGCGGGAAGGAGCGCTGCGACAGCCAGGGCATCGCATAGGCCAGCCATCCGCCACCCGCCATCGCATGGAACAGCGCGGTCAGCAGGGCCGGAACTAGGAAGCCGATGGTCAGGCAGAACAGCAGGGTCGGGGCGATAGCCCGCCCTTGCCGCCGTTCGGCCATAACCCGCCAAGCGAGATAGGCAGAGAGCATGAACGCCAGCAGGAGCTGCGACAGATAGCTGATCGCGCCCGGATTCCAGAACAGGCCAGCGCCAACGGCCACGGTTTCCGGCGCCACTGCTTGAATCATGTCATGCCCCGCCACCCCAATGCGCAGGCTTGGCCGTCCGGATCAAGCCGTTCCTCGCGCCGGAAGGGTGAAGACATCGCAGCAAACCGTCCGTCAGCGCATCAGAGTGCGGGCGACCGCCAGTCGCCAGCCCGCAATCATGCGCTCACGCTCCTGCGGCGTCATCTTGGGATCGAAGCGACGTTCGCGGCTCCAACTCCGCTCGATCGCGTCGAGCCCATCCCACACACCGGTTGCCAGCCCGGCAAGATAGGCCGCGCCCAGCGCGGTCGTTTCGACGATCCTCGGCCGTTCGACCGGGGCCACGAGGATATCGGACAGGAACTGGCACAGCCAGTCGTTCGCCGCCATCCCGCCATCTATCCTCAGTGCCGCCGTGGCCGGGCCGGCATCGGCCGCCATGGCATCGATCAGATCCTTCGTCTGATAGGCGACCGATTCCAGCGCCGCTCGGGCGAGATGGGCATCGGTCGCGTCGAAGGTCAGGCCGCAGATCAGCGCGCGCGCATCCGGTTCCCAATAGGGCGCGCCAAGGCCGACGAAGGCGGGCACCATATAGACGCCGTGGCTGTCGGGCACGCGGGTCGCCATGTCGTGGGTCTCGGAAGCGCGAGTGATGATCTTCAGCCCGTCGCGCAGCCATTTCACCGCCGCGCCAGCCGCGAAGATCGATCCCTCCAGCGCATAGGTCATCTGCCCTTCCAGCCGGTAAGCCGGTGTAGTGAGCAGGCGGTTGCCGGACCGCACCGGCTTGCCGCCAATGTTCATCAGGGCAAAGCACCCCGTCCCATAGGTCGATTTAATCATGCCCGGGCTGAAGCATCCCTGCCCGAACAGAGCCGCCTGCTGATCGCCGGCCATGCCCGCAATGGGAATGGCCCGGCCCAGAATATCGGGATCGCATTGGCCGAAGACGCGAGCATTATCGTGCACTTCGGGCAGCAGCGAAGCGGGCACGCGGAACAGCCGGAGCAATTCCTCGTCCCAATCCTGTGCGGCGATATCGAACAGCAGGGTGCGGCCCGCATTGGTGGGATCGGTGGCATGGACCTTACCCCGCGTCAGCCGCGAGAGCAGGAAACTGTCGATCGTCCCGCAGGCAAGCTCCCCCCGCTCCGCCGCGTCGCGCGCGCCGGGCACATGGTCCAATATCCAGGCGATCTTGGTGGCCGAGAAATAGGGATCGATCAGCAGCCCGGTCTTCGCCGTGACCATCTCTTCCGCGCCCTCGGCCTTCAGCCGGGCGCACAAATCGGCCGTTCGCCTGTCCTGCCACACGATCGCGCGATGGATCGGCCGGCCCGTCGCCCGCTCCCAGACCACCACCGTCTCGCGTTGGTTGGCGATGCCGATCCCGGCGATGTCCGCACTATCGACGCCCGCGGACCGGACTGCCTCGCGCATCACAATCGTAGTGTCGCGCCAGATATCCTCCGGATCGTGCTCCACCCAGCCGCCCTGGGGATAATGCTGCGCAAGCTCCCGCTGGGCCACCGCGACCTGTTTACCCGCCGCATCGAACAGGATGCAGCGCGTGGACGTGGTGCCCTGGTCGATCGCCAGAATATAGGGCGGTGTGCTCATCATTCCTCTCCGCAGGCAGGGACCTTCTACCAGCTTTTCGCGGAGGTCACCTGGGAATCAAGCGGTTCGGAACGTCGGGTGCAACCGCTCAATGCGCAGTTCGTGCATTCGGCGAATGCCCCCCTGAGAACCGCGTTATTCCGTCGAAGTTGACAAGGTTGACACTATGCAAATCGCAAGTTGCGCTTCTCTCGTGAAGTGTGACCTTCGGAAAGGGCAGAGGGATGCGAACGATGGAAAAGCGGCGGCCACCGAACCTGTCGCCAATATTGCCGTTGATCGCCTGACCGATGGCGTAGCACTACAGGAGCGTGGCACTCACCCAGTCCAGCGCCTTTTTCGATACCCCGAATTCGGTCTGAATCCCGGGAATTGCGAAACCGAAAGTCTGGCGGCCGGTGTAGAAAAACAAATAGCAGAACATCGCCGCCAGCAGCATACCGTGCTGCGCCCGACGAAAGGCGAGGGCTGTACCCCACCCTGCCCCGTCGCTCATGACGGAAGGGCGCGCGGCGTCGCAGACAAGAAACGCTCAGCCGATCCTATGAAATTGCGCCCGCGCGGACCGGCAAAGGCACGCTCCACGATCAAGCCCCATTCGCCGGCATCGATCCCAAAGGACTGGGGGCCGTCCGGCACACCCAGATCATCCAGCAGGGCGCGCAATCTGGCTGGCGCAGTGGAAAGGCTTCCGAATATCTCGGCCAGAGCCTCGTCGCAGGCCTCCTCCATACCGATTGCAGCCTCCATCACTTCCGGAAGGCAGAAAGAACAGGCGATGCCGTGCGGCACCTTGTGGTCCAGCGTGATCGGATAGGAAATATTATGCGCGACCGCGGTTCGCGTGTTGGAAAAAGCAAGCCCTGCGCGCAGCGCCCCCAGCGCCATTTGCGCACGGCCGTCCCGGTCATCCAGATTGCCGTGAAGACATTGCAGAGCCGCAACGAGATCCCGGGCGGCGCGGATCGCGAAATCGCGGGTTACCGGATTGGCGTTCTTGTTCCAGATGCTCTCCAGCGCATGCGACAGGGCATCGAGGCCGCTGGAAAGCGTGACCGACCAGGGCAGGCTCGCCATCAGCAGCGGGTCGACGATCGTGGCCTCGGGATAGAGATCGTCCCGTTCGAGCGAGAGCTTGCGGCCGCGCTCGGTATCCCAAACCGTCGCCCATTTGGTGAGATCGCTGCCAGTGCCTGCGGTGGTGGGTATAGCAATGATCGGCAAGGGATCGCAGGAAAGCGGTTCCCCCGCTTCAATATGCTGCAGGACCGGCAAATATTCCCCCCGGCCCGCCGCAAGGAATTTAGCCGAATCCATCACCGACCCGCCGCCCAGCGCCACGATGGCTTCAGGCTCGGCAGAGGCCTGGCTCATTCTGGCCGAAAGGTTCCGCAGCATATCCAGCGACGGGTTCGGATCTATCTCCGACAGGGTCAGCAGCGGCACGCCGCACCCTTCGGCGATCTGCTCGCACCACTGGCCCATGGCCTGATCGGGATGAGTGACCAGCAGATACGAGCGGCCGTCGAGAATGCCGCCCGTCTCGCTTAGCACCCCTTCCCCGAAATAGATGCGGACCGGATTGTGGAACGTCCAGCCGCTCAAGGCCGGTCCCCCGCCAAGAACCGTGCGTTCAGTTGCTCGATCACCGGAACGAGATCCGCCACGCATGCGCGCACATCGGGCAGGTTGAGCGCCAGGACATTGGCGACCAGCATGTCCGGCCAGGGCCGGCCGTGCTTCACGTCGCTCACAGTCACGCAGCTATCCGGGCTGTAGCCCTGCGCCCGGGCCAACCGCGTTTCAGCCTCGGTGATCTCCAGCCCGAATTCGCCGAATGCCTCACGAAAGGCTGCAACGGGTGCGATGCAGCCGAAATCGAGGATGGTACCAGCCCAATCGAAAATGACAGCGGAAATGCCCTCCGGCAACGCCGGAGCGGGTGAACTCTCAATGTGATCCGACATGCGCGCCTTTGCTTTGACTTCTGCATCTTCCGAAGCCGGCGATAAGACCCTTGCGTGACGCCAATATTATCGAATTGACCGTGCTTATCCGATTATTGGAACGAAATTGTCGGTGTTTGGACGAATGCGTCTGCGGCACGCCAGAGATCTGAACCAATTGCACCATCCACACACTATCAAAGTGAAGAGCTTCCTCCCCTCGATGCCAGCGGATAATGACCGGACATTCCTGCGTCGAAGACAAGAGGCGTCGGAGGCCGGCCGGCTCCCGCAGGGCCGCCTCCATCCTGCCAAAGCATCTCCACGCCAAGCCGCGCGACAGGCATTCTCCGGATGAGCCCGACGCGCGTCCATTGTTACCAGAACCTTGCTCGACCAACGGTTGACACCCCCATAACCTAATGAAATACCGACCGATACTGCCAGACAGAACATTGCCGTGCCGATTGCGAGCGGCCCGACTTGCCTGCTGTTCCGGGTCACGAATTTCTCGCAAGATTGATGAAGGGGGAAATATCTTGCATTCTAACAAGCTCAAACCCGTGCGCGGCATGAAGCCGCTATTTCTTGCTGGCGCAGCCTGCGCCTGCGTCGCTGCAATTCCACAGCAAGCCCTCGCGGCCGATAATTGCACGACCGGGGGCACCGGCACGGTCACAATTGACAAATGTGACGAGGAACGCGTGAATATATCCGCCGTTTCCGGTGATGGCAGTGTGACGGTCGATGGTCTCACGCTGGAAGACGGCAATATTAACTACAATCCTAGTCCCGAGGCGGAAGGGCCGCTGGGCATCACACTGATCGTCAATGATACCAGCGTGAATTCCACCGATTACGGCGGCATCAATATCAATTCCTTCGTCGAAGATACGACGATCAACGTTACCTTGGGTAGCGATGTGGACATTACCAGCACGGCCGGCTTCGGCGGCGTGTGGGCGCGCAACAACGACAGCGGCGACATCACCATCGTCAGCGGGGCGACGGTTGTTGCCAGTGGTAATGATCCGCTGCAGGGCGCAGTGAGCGCCACCAGCAATGGCGGTTCAGTCTCGATCACCAATACCGGGAACGTCACTGGCACCAATATTCGCGGCATCTATGCGGATGGCACGGGCAAGACCGACGATTTCGCTACCGTTTCCGTGATCAACAGCGGGACGGTCTACGCCAATCAGGCAGGCATTCGTGCAATTGGCTATTACGCCGACGTTTCGATCGACAACACCGCCACCGTCACCTCCGAAGCCAAGCAGGCGCTGGTCGGCTGGGCACAAACCGGCGATGTGGAGATCACCAATTCAGGCCACCTGACGGCAACGCTGGATGCGGGCATTCGTGGTTCGGCCAATCAGGGCGATACGACGATCGTCAACAATGGCAATATCGACGCATATCAGGGCATCAATGCCGACAGCGGCTTCTATGATGAAGAAGACGGCTTTGGCGACATCTCCGTCACCAACACGTCCCGCATCACGGCCACCGGCTCGGAAGGCATCTACGCCTTCGCCCGGGATGGCGACATCGAGATCGACAATTCCGGTGCCGTCACTGGTGCGACCGACGGGATCAGCGCGGACAGCCTGGATGGCACGGTAACCATCAAGAACACCGCCACAGTGAGAGGCGTCAACGGCATCCGCACGGGCGCAGCCGACACTACCATTACCAATTCCGGCACCATCGCCACCACCGATGGCGGTTCCGCCGTGATCGTGGGCAGCGGCGATACGACACTGATCCTGGAACAGGGTTCGGTCCTCACCGGCAAACTCACGATCGGCACTGGCTCGCTGGCGATCGATCCCTCGCTCGATACGAGCCTGTCCAATGTTGTTACGGGAACCGGCACGCTGATCAAACAGGGCGATGCCAAACTCACCCTGACGGGCAACAGCTCAGCCTATGCAGGCAATGTGAACGTCGAGGAAGGCGTTCTGGAACTGACCGGACAGCTCGGTTCCGTCGACGCCCAGGTTGGCGGAGCAGAAGGCGCTTCGGCAGTGATTTCCGGCGCGGATGCAGAATGGATCAACACCAATATCTTCACCATCGGCCAGACTGGCGAAGGGAATGTGACCGTTTCGGACGGGGCGCGGGTGGAGACGTTCTCGACCAATATCGGCCCGGTTGACGGAACGCTGATCGTGGAAGGCGAAGGTTCTTCCTGGTTCAACGAATTGCATGTCGAGATCGGCCGCGTCGAGGATTCCAGCGGCACACTCATCGTGCGCGACGGGGCAGTGTTCGAGACGTCCGGCGGGGGCCTGTATGCAGGCGAAGGCGCGGATATCACGGTGACCGGCGACGGTACCAAAATGCTGATCGGCACGCTTCACCCCGAATTGCCCGCAAACTGGGATGCGGCAGACGGCTGGTTCAGCATGGACGAAGGCACGGCGCTGGTTTCCGATGGCGCGCTGCTGCAGGCCGATGGCGTTTATATCGGCGGCGCTGGCGACAGCCTGGCTGAGATGACCGTGACCGGAGAAGACACATCGCTTGTCAGCCAGCTCAGCCTCTATGTCGGCGGCTCGGGCAATGGCACGGTCGGCCATGGCAAGCTGACCATTGCCGATGGCGCGACGGCATCGGCCTATACGGCGGCGGCCGGCGTTGACGAGGGTTCCTACGGCACCATCCTCATCACGGGCGAAGGCTCCTCTCTGGAGGTGCTCTCGCGTGAGGGCTATTCGGGCAATATGCGGGTGGGCTTCACCGGCAATGCCACCGCCGTTGTGCAAAATGGCGGTGTGCTGAAAGTGGCCAACAAGATCGACATCGCGACCTACGATACCGCCACCGGGACACTGGTGATCGGTGCGGAAGAAGGCGATGCCGCAGTCGCCGCCGGGCGGATCGAGGCCACCAACGGCATCTATTTCGGTGAAGGCGATGCAACACTGGTGTTCAACCACACTGGCAATATCGATTTCGACACTGTGATGTTCGGCGAAGGCGGCGAGATCCGCCATCTGGCCGGCGTGACCGACTTGACCGCCGATTCCCAGAATTATCTGGGCTCGATCGACGTGCTGGGCGGCTTGCTCAAGGCCAATGGCGATCTTTCGGGCGCCGCTGTGATGGTGGGCGATGGCGGCACGCTGGGCGGCGCGGGAGCGATCGGCTCGCTGGTCGTGGGCGATGGCGGCACGCTTGCTCCGGGCAATTCCCCCGGTCAGCTGACGATTGTGGGCGATGTCCTGTTCGAAGGCGGATCGACCTTCGACGTCGAGATCGCAGGCGCGCTGCATGACAGCATCCTGGTTCAGACCGGCGACGTGACCATCGAGGAGGGCGCCTTCCTCAATGCGGCCTTCGCACCGGGCGTCCTGCTGGACAATCCCTATCAGGTGATCGTGCTGGGCGAAGGCTCCAGCGGCGAGATCATCGTGGAAGGCGATGGCTTCGTCCTGCCGACGGAAGACAATCCGTTGCTGGAAGGGGTGATCTCCTACCTGTCCGATGGCATCACCGTCACCTATCAGGGCATCGATAGCCCGTGGTCGGCGCTGGTCGGCACGCCCAATCAGGGCGCGACCGCCAATGCCGTGCAGGCGCTGGGGGGCACCAATCCGCTCTATTACGCGGCGATGTTCCTCGAGCAGGAGGAACTGGACGAAACCTTCGATGCTCTCTCGGGCGAGATCCATGCCTCCGCCAAGTCGGCCCTGATCAACCAGAGCCAGCTTCTGCGTAGCGTCACCATGGATCGCGCGGCGGAACGCGGCGAAGGCACCGGCCTTTGGGCCACCGGCTTCGGCAATTGGAGCCACAGCAATGGCAACGCCAATGTCGCGAAGGTGGAGCATAATTCTACCGGCGTCTTCATGGGCCTCGACGCGCAGCTTGGCGATTGGCGGATCGGCCTGCTGGGCGGCTACAGCAGCACCGATCTCGACGTGGACGCGCGCGCCTCTTCTGGCGAGAGCGAGAACTACCACCTCGGCATCTACGCTGGCGGCACTCTCGGCCAATTCCGGCTGCGCGGCGCCTTCAGCCACAGCTGGCATAATCTCGACACCACCCGTGCCCTTGCTTTCCCGACCGCACAGACGCTTGAGGCGGATTACGACGCGGGCACGACGCAGGTCTTCGGGGAGATCGGCTATGCCCTCAAGGCAGGTGCGGTCGATGTGGAGCCCTTCGCCGGGCTCGCCTATGTCAGCCTGAAGACCGATGCCTATGCCGAAACGGGTGGAAACGCCGCGCTTACGGGCGGAGAGATGACCACCGACGCCACTTTCGGCACACTCGGCCTGCGCGGTGCGGCCAAGCTCGACGTGGCCGATCAGGGGGCGATCCTCAAGGGCATGCTCGGCTGGCGTCACGCCTTCGGTGACACCGTACCGCTTGCCCGCCACGCCTTCGGCCCATCGGCCACGGCATTCACGATCACGGGCGTGCCGATCGGCGAGGACAGCCTGCTGGCCGAAATCTCGCTCGACTTCCCGATGGGCGAGAATGTGCGTTTCAATGTCGGCTATAAGGGCCAGTTCGGCAATGAAGCGACCGACAACAGCGCGTTGGGCGGCATCAGCGTAAGCTTCTGACGCCAGACAAAGCGCCTGTCCGGTCCGCCGGGCAGGAAAAAGAAGGGGCGGCTACGGTCGCCCCTTTTTCGTTTCGCTCACAATTCAGCCTGACCAGCCCGATCAGCCTATCGCCTCAGGGCGCCTTTGCCGGAAAGTTCGCCCACCACCCCGAGAAATGACTGCACCAGCCGGCTCTCTTCCCGCTCCTTGAGCCAATAGAGGTGAGTGCTGGTCATCACGGGATCGCCCTTGATGCGGATCGGCCTGAGATTCGGGCCAGGCACGAACTCCGCCTCCGAAACGGCCCCGATGCCGAGGCCATGCCCCACCACTTCGCGGATCGCCTCCCGGCTTCCGATTTCCATGACGATGCGCGGCCGGATATTTGCCGCCGCGATCGCTGTCTCCAATGCCTTGCGTGTAGTGGAACCTGCCTCGCGCATGATCAACGGGCGGCCGTTAAGCTCGCTAAGGTCCACTTCCGCACGATCCGCAAAAGGATGATCGGCCGAAACGAACAGGATCACGGGATGCTCCTTGAATGGCAGGCTCGCATAGCGCTCATCCTCGGTGAAGCTGGCGAGAATTCCCACATCGCACTGATAATCGCCCAGGCTCTTCAGCACCGTTTCGGAATTGCCGACCGTCAGCAGGATGGTGATCCCGGGAAATGCCTTATTATAGGCGGCAACCATCTCCGTGACGTGGAACGGCCCGACAGCGCCAACCCGCAACGCGCCGCTGCGCAGGGCGCCATTGTCCTGCAACAGCAATTCCGCCTCGGTCTTCAGCGCCTTGATCTGCCGCGCGAGCGGCAGCAGCGCTTCGCCGGTGGAGGAAACCACGATGCGATGGCCCCGTCGATGAAAAAGCTCGACCCCGAATTCGCGCTCCAGCGCCTGGACCTGCGAAGTCACCGTCGCCTGGCTCAGGGAGAGCGCCCGGGCTGCGGCCGTGAAGCCGCCATGCCGCGCGACCGCGATGAAACTGCGAAGCTGCGAGAGGTTCATTGCCCGGCCAGACTATAGATATTTTCGTGTTTTTACGTTCATAAACTAGATGTTTTTGATAGCAAGAGCGTCACATTGGCAGACTAGCGAGCCCAAATCCGTATCCCTCGCTTAAGGGCCCCGCTTGTCCGCTCCCGCCTCCCCATCCGCGTGTCTGCTGCACGCATGCAGTTCGATCCGGCCAATATGCCGATCGACTTCGGCCATGCAGCGCCGGCGCGAGTCGCCGAGCGGCGCGCCAAATGCGCGAGTGCACAACCAATCCAACCGCTTCCCGCATCTGCCGCCTGCCTGGCCGTTCCGGGTCACCGGCGCCCCGCCTGCCCCACTGCCACCGAGGTGAGATCATGTCTCTGAAGCTCAACCGCCGCACATTCATCGAAGCCGCCGTGCTCGGGGCCGGCATTGCCGCCCTGCCCGGCTTCGCTCGGGCATGGCCCATGGCAGGCTTCACTCACAGCGTGGCGAGCGGCGAGCCTTCTGCCGACAGCGTGACACTCTGGGCCCGCTATATCGGCCCGGATGCGGGGATGACCCGCCTGAGGCTCGAACTGGCGGAGGATGAGGCGTTCCGCTCGATCGTGGCGACCAGCGAAGCAATGGCCAGCCCAGAGACCGACTATTGCGCCCATGTCCGCCCTTCGGGCCTGCGCCCGGGACGTTATTATTATTACCGCTTCACGGCCCCCGGCGGCCAGGCATCGCCTGTAGGCCGTACCAGGACCCTCCCCGCCGGCCCGCTCGAGCGATGCCGCATCGCGGTGATGACCTGCTCCAATATCACTTCGGGCTGGTTCACGGCCTATGCCCACGCAGCCGCGCGCGACGACATCGACCTTGTCGTCCATCTGGGCGACTACATCTATGAATCGCCGACTACCCGTTCGGACGCAATCGCCGAACTCGCCCTCAAACGGGACGTCCGCCCGCTGGGAGAGCTTGAGACGCTTGCCGATTATCGCCTGCGCTATGCCAGCTATCGCAGCGATCCGGCCCTGCAGGAGCTTCACCGCCGCCACCCGATGGTGGTGATGTGGGACGATCACGAAACCGCAAATAACAGCTGGACCGGCGGCGCGGACAATCACAGCGATGAAGAGGGAATCTGGGCCCTGCGCGCGGCCGCTGGCGTGCGGGCCTTCCGCGAATGGCTCCCCGCAAGCGCCGATTATGCAGCCTATCAATTGGGCGATCTGGTGACCCTCTATCGGCTGGAGACGCGCCTTCTGGCCCGGACGCAGCAGCTCGACCCCGAACCCCTTCTGCGCAGCTCGGCCAATCTGGAGCAGGCCATCACGGATTTCGTGCGCGGCCCGCTGGCCGATCCCGCCCGGCAATTGCTTGGCCCAACGCAGATGCAGTGGCTGGCTGACGGGATGAAGGCCTCAACGTCAGCCGGAACCCGGTGGCAGGTGCTGGCCCAGCAGGTGATCATGGCGCCGCTGATAATGCCCCAGATCGCGACCAGCTGGCTTGCACCCGGCGTGGTTCCCGATTCCAAGGCCATGGAGGACATGGACCTGTCCAACCGCGCCAGCCGCGCGGGCATGCCGCTCGGCATGGATCGCTGGAATGGCTATCCGGCGGAACGCGATCGCGTGCTCAGGGCCGCGACAGCGGCGGGCGCCAGCCTCGTCACCTTGAGCGGCGACAGCCACAATGCCTGGGCCAGCGACCTGCAACTGGACGGCCAGCCTGCCGGTATCGAGCTGTGTGTCCAGTCCGTGTCTTCGAACGGCATCGAGCGGCGCTTCGGTGGCGACGCGGCTGGGATCGCCCGCGATTACCTTGCCGCCAATCCCGGCCTGAAATGGTGCGACACCAGCCGGCGTGGCTACATGGTGACCGATTTTACGCCGGGCAGCGTCACCTGCGACTGGCTGTTTCTTCCGTCCCGCACCGAAAATTCCACCCGGCTGCTGGGCACGCACCGGCTCGCCTCGGAACTGCGCAGCCACCGCCTCTCCGCAGCCTGACCCTTCTTTCCTGTCACCCGAACTGCAAGACCCTCCTGGAGATACGTCCATGTCCTCTCTCAAGACCCAGCCGATTTCATATCGCCTGCTGCTCGCCAAAGCTGCCATTCTGGCGACCGCCGCCTCCATCCCCGGCATTGCCCTTGCCGGGGACCTGCAGGGTACGGTTACCAATCCTGGCCTCTCCCGCCCGGTAAGTGGCGCGCGCGTGACCGTGGACGGCATCGCCCAGCCGGTGTGGACCGGCGAGGACGGCCGCTACAGCATCGCCGGCATTCCGGCAGGCGAGCATGTGCTGCATGTCGAACTGCCCGGCTACGCCCCCTTCACCGCCAATGTCTCGATACCCGAAACCGGCAATGCGACGCGCGATGTCGAGATCGGCCTTGCGGATGAGAGCGGGAAGGACATCGTCGTGGTCGGCTCGCGCGCCTCGCGCCTGCTTGCGACCGAGCGCAAGCGCGCCATGGCGACCATTGCGGATGTCGTCTCCGCCGATACGATCGGCCAGCTGCCCGACTACAATACGGCGCAGGCACTGCAGCGCCTGCCCGGCGTATCCGTCCAGACCGACCAGGGCGAGCCACGCTATGTGGTCGTGCGCGGGATCGATCCCAATCTCAACCAGGTCACGATCGACGGCAATCTGGTGGGTATTCCGGAAGCCGAGGGACGCCGCGTTGCGCTCGACACCATCCCGTCCGACCTCGTCGCCGCGATCGAAGTGGTGAAGGCCGTCACCCCGGATTACGACGGCAACGCCGTGGGCGGCAGCATCAACATCGTGACGCCGACCGCCTTCGACCGGACCGAGGACTTCCTGTTCGTTTCGGCCAAGACCTCCTATGCCGAGCAGGCCGACAAGTTCGGCTATGGCGGCAGCGCGACTTATGGCGCGAAATTCGGCGCCGACGACCAGTTCGGCATCGTGCTGGGCGGCAGCTATTTCAAGCGCTTCATTCACAGCCAGTTGGCCGGCCCGCGCGGCTGGACCGATTTCGGCACCGAAACCGCCCCGACCTCCTTCGTGATGTATGACTATCGCATCATGCGCGAACGGATCGGCGCGATCGCCAATCTGGACTGGCGCCCGAATGACGACACCCGCTTCTACCTGCGCACGATCTACAACGAATATACCGACGAGGAAGAACGCGATCAGTTCAACTGGGACCTGGCCCGCGGCACCCGCACCTTCCCGGCGGAAGATCAGGTCAGCTGGAGCAAGGGCCGCGCGACGCGCGAGTTCCGCCAGAACAACCAGACGCAGAAGCTCTACAACATCTCACCGGGCACCGAGCTGACCTTCGGCAATGTCCAGCTGGACCTCAACTACACCTATGCCCGCGCGCAGGAGCACACGCCGGTACGTGACGATATCGAGTTCCGCTCGACCGACACGCTTTCCAGCACGCTGGATTTGACCACGCCGAGCCCGACCTTCGTCAGCTACAACCCGGCCGCGCTCGATCCGGCAACCTATCCGCTGCGCCGCATCCGCATGCGCAGCGAGGAAATCGACGAAGATCTGCACGCCTTCCGTGCCGATCTGCGTTTCGACATTCCGGGCATGGAAGGCAGCTTCCTCAAATTCGGCGGCAAATATACCGACCGCAAGAAGCACCGCGACAACCGCCAGTCGCTCCAGACGCCGACCACCCCGGTGACCTTCGCCGATACCGGCACCTTCACCGATGACATCCCCTTCTTCGACGGCGTCTATGAGTTCGGCCCGGGCATGGATTATCAGGGCGTCCTTGACTATTTCGCGTCGCGCCCAGGTTCGCTCACGCTTGATGCGACCACGACCTATATCAACGACCACAGCGTGGATTACGACATCCACGAGAAGATCTATGCCGGCTATGGCATGGCTAACCTGCAGTTCGGCGATCTGACGGTGATCGGCGGCATGCGCGTGGAGAAGACCGACGGCACCTACAGCGCCTTCGCCATCCGCGACAGCGACAATGACGGTACGCTGGAACCTTCGGACATCCTGCCGATCGAACTGGGCACCGATTACACGGACGTGCTGCCCAGCGTGCATCTCAAATACCGTATCCGCCCAGACCTGATCGCCCGCGCTGCCTGGACCAACACCATCGGTCGCCCGAATTACGATGCCCAGGTCCCAACCTTCGAGGAAGAAGACGGCTCCGGCTCCGCTGGCAATCCCGACCTTCAGCCCTATCGTGCGATGGGCCTGGACCTCTCGCTCGAATATTACCCCGATGCGGACACGCTGTTCTCATTCGCGGCGTTCTACAAGAAGATCGAGAACCCGATCTTCACCCGCACGATCCACGACACCAGCTTTGCCGGTATTCCGCTGATCTCGCTCTCTCAGCCGCAGAATGCGACTTCGGGCGAACTCTTCGGCCTGGAAGCGGCCGTGCAGAAACGCTTCACCTTCCTGCCGCAGCCGCTGGACGGGTTCGGCATTTCCGCGAACGCCACCTATGTGGATTCAAGCGTGGAAGTACCGGGGCGCGAGAGCGACAATCTGCCTTTCTTCCGCCAGTCCAAATGGCTGTTCAACGCCGCTCTCTTCTACGAAAAAGGGCCGTTTGAAGCCCGCGTGGCCGTCACCTATCGTGACGATTATCTCGAAGGGATCAGCACGACTGCCGCCGGCGACACCTATGTGAAGGCCCGCACGGTGCTGGATGCCCGTGTGGCCTATCGCCTGTCGGACAGCATCGAAATCTTCGCATCGGGCAGCAATCTCACCAATGCTTCTGCCGTTATCTACCAGGCAACCCCCAGCCAGCTGGTTACGGACGAAGTCTATTCCTTCACCGCAGATTTCGGTCTCAGCGTGAAGTTCTGACCGCCATACCGGGCAGAGCACCCGGCCCTTGTCGCACACCATGGGCGGCAAGGGCCGGGCCGCGCTCAGCGAGGCGTAAGCAGCGCCCGCAGACGATCAGCTGGTACGCTTTGCCCATCGGTGCGCGTACCGCTTGCCACTGCGCTGGCCTCGGCCGCCGCGAAGACATAGACGGGTCCCGTATCGGCGCCGGGAACGAGACTGGCCATTTGCGCCCCGGTGAAGGCAAAGCAGCGCATATAGGGGCAGCCGTCCATCACGCGCACGCCGGTGACGGAGCGCATGACGCTTCCCTTTGACTGCGCCTTCACGACCATTTTGGGCGAGGCACCGGCAATCGCATCCCCCACAAGCCCGGCAATCACCGAACCATCCACCCTGCGGCCGAGTGCAATATAGCCGGTCACCGGTTTGCCCCAGGCGTCACTTTGGACCGTCACGGCCTTGGGCGCAGCGATCAGCGCCAGATCCGGCGCGCCTTCCTTCGAAAGCAAGGCAGTGTGATAGCCGAAGGCAGACCCATCGGGCAGTGCAGTGCCCCGCACCGTCCAGCCTGCCTCCGACGCCAGCGCTTCATGGTACAACTGCGCAAAGGCGTTCGACTGTTCGTCGATAAAGCGCGCGAGCCCGAGTTCGGGATTGGCAGGGTATCGCGCCATGCGCTGCTGCGCCAATTCTGGGATCATCGCTTCGAACTGAGGCATATTGGTGCCAAAGGTCTCGGCCGCGGTCTCACGGAAAGCCTGAAGGATGTCCGCTTCATCGTCCGACAACGGAGGAAACGGGGAAGCGCCATCTGCCTCGCCGCGATTGGCAATAATCATCGCGACGAGCCCACCGGCTTGTTTGTATGCTTCGAGCCGACCGCGATCGAGATAGTTCTGGCCACCGACACAGCCAAGCTTCGCCGCTTTCGCACGATAGGCAGCCGCAGATCGTTTCAGTGCGTCCCGTCCCGCGATCCCGGCGTCCAGCGCGCTGGCACCATTATCCAGCGCCGTCTTTCGCCCAGCCTCGGAGGCATCCTGCGCGGCGGATTTTTCGAGGCTTATGTTCCAGGCTTCGCCCAGATAATGATATTCGAAGCCCCTGAAGACCTTGCAGGCGGAGCCGAGCTCAAGCGCAACGGCGAGAATTTCGAATGTATCGCCTTCGATCACTGCCGGTTCGGCTGCGGCGGCCGGCGCGGCCATCATTGCCGCTGCGGCCATGCCCATGAAAACACGCAAAACCATTAGCCCCTTCAACATCTCCCTTGCCGCGCATAGGCTGGCGGCTCGACGGGTGACGGGTCACCCAGGCTCAGGAGGGATGTTCCAGCGCCGCATGGGTCGCGTATGCAACGCTGGAACCCGGATGGCATAGGTCATTCGCGCCGGCTAATCTCTCCCCTGAACCGGGGTATTATTTCCGATCCGGCAGCGAGAGGCCCAGCTTGGTGGCGTGCCAGGATGCCTCAGCCCGGCTGGATATGCCGAGCTTGCGGTAGATCGCCTTGATGTAGCTGGCGACCGTACTTTCGGCCAGGCCCAGCGCCTTGGCCACTTCCAGATTGCGCATTCCCCGGCCGATCAGGGCGAGTACTTCCCTTTCGCGCGGTGTCAGGCTCTCATCGGGCTCGGCACTTGGCCCGGTCAGACGAAAATGCGCCATGATCCTGCGCGCGACGGCAGGAGAAAGCGCGGGTATGCCTTCCGAAATCTGGCGCAGCTGGCGCACGATGCTGGCGGACATCTGCTCCTTCAGCAGATAGCCATCGGCACCTGCCGAAAGTGCGGACACGATGTTGGCATCGTCTGCCATTGCCGTGGTGACCACGCAGATCGTCTCAGGCCGCAGCAGCCGGATATTGCGCATCACTTCCAGCCCCGATCCGTCCGGCAGGCCCAGATCGATCAGCGCGAGGTCGAAATCCCTATACGCCCCCGCCGCTATGCCTTCGCGCATATTGGCCGCGAGAGTGACGGCGCAATCCTCAAACGCCTCCTTCGCGACATCGGCCAGCCATTGGCGCGTTTCGGAAATGTCCTCGACGATCAGAACGCGCCGCATTCTCAGGCCTCCATCGGGATATGGGCAGTGATGCGCGTGCCGGGTGACGCCGGATCGATCGCGATCCGGCCTTTCAGACCCGCCACACGGGCGCGCATATTTTCCAGACCGTGGCCGGGCACGATGGCGTCAGCGGCAAAGCCGCGCCCGTCGTCCTCGATGGTCAGGACCATCTCGTCGCCCTGCCGGAATAACGCAATGGAGATGGTCGATGCATGGGCGTGGCGCAGGGCATTACCCACCGCTTCGCGCAGGATGGAACGCAATGCCGGAACAGCCTGGTGCGGAAAATCCGGAACCATGTCCATGTTCCACGCCAGCGTCAGGCCAGCGTTCGAAAGGATATCCGCGATCTCCGCACGAAGGTCCGCCATCAGCTCGCCCGCAGTCAGCCCCAGGCCCGCACTATTGTTGATGATCTCGCGCAGGTCGACCAGCGTATCGCGGATCAGTGCATCCTTGCGCGCGGCATCGCGACTGTGGAGCGCTCCGAGCAACTGGACGCCGATATTATCATGCATGTCACGCGTGATCCGGCCTCGTTCTTCCGCCACACCCTGCTCATAGGCGATGCGGCTGTCCATCGCATGGGCCAGCATCGCGCATAATTCGCCCGCGCGCGCCACATCGCGCGGGGAAAAGAGCCGGCGGCCATGCATGGCATATTCAAGCCGCTGGGCGTGTAACGATCCGATGGCAGGAATGGCCAGCGCAGCACCTTCGGCCAGCAGCTCTGGCGCGGTTGCCGACGGGCCCGGCGATATGCGCAAGGGCTGGAACACCGCCTTGAGCAAGGCCAGCCAGCGTTGCTCGCGGTCCTGGTCCGAAGGGGTAAGGGCAACCTCGATCAGGTCCTGAAACCATGTCGCGC